>NZ_JBWKQJ010000018.1:0-79307 GCF_059418705.1 Duganella sp. GW821-FHT07F09
GCATCACACCAAAACAGAAGCTTGCCCTGGCCGCTTAACCTCTACTTTTAGCGCGCTCTAAAAATGGGGGGATTACCTGTGGACGTTTGCGCGCAGCCGTTGTTTTGGTTGGCCTATTGTTTCACTAGCTCGACGCGGCGGTTCTTTTCGCGGCCGGCGTCGGCGTCGTTCGAGGCCACCGGCGAGTACGAGGCGACGCCTTTGGCGCTGAGGCGCTTGGCGTCGATCTTGTAGTCCGCCGCCAGGGCTTTGACCACCGATTCGGCGCGTTTTTGCGATAGTTCGACGTTGTGCGCCAGCACGCCCTGGTTGTCGGTGTGGCCGACGACGTACACCTTCAGCTTGGGGTCCTGCTGCAGCAACTTGGCCATCTCGGCCAGCGCCGCTTTCGAGTCCGGCTTGACGTCGGCCTTGTCGGTGTCGAAATACACGCCGTACACCGCCACCTTGCCTTCGGCGGCGATGCCCTTGGCCATGTCGGCCGCGTTCAGGCTGGCCGAGACCTTGCCGCCCTCCATGGCCTTGGCTTCGACGATCTCCAGATACACGCCGCCGTTTTTGTCCTGCACCGGCGAGACCACGTACACGCCGACATGCACCGGCGCGCCGTCGGGCCGCGTGCCCTTGGCGACCAGGTAGCGGCTGTCGTTGCGGCCGTTGTTGAACGGCGACCAGTTCGCTTCGCCGCCTTTGATGAAGTTGTCGCCCAACCGGTTGTCCAGGAAGTACTGGCCGAAGTCTCCGCCGCACGCCTCTTTGGCGCAGGTGAACAGCACTTTCAGGCCGGCTTTGTCGAGCGCGGCCTGATAGTTGCGCATCACTTCCAGCGACGAGCGCTCTTTCGGGTAGTTGTAGGCGATGCGGGTGTATTTGCCTTCGAGCTGCAACGCGCTTTCGAACGCGGCCTTGCCGTCCTTGTTGGCGATGCGCTTGCCGGCGGGGAGCAGCATTTCGTCGAATTCCTTGACGCCGTAACCGACCAGCTTGGATCCTTCAAAGCGCGACAGCAAAGGGTGGTCCTTGGCGCCCTTGACCGTGTCCTGCGCCGGCATCTGGCCGTGGGCGAACGGCGCGAGGGCGGCGATGCCGGTGAAAAGCGTGAAGGCGAGAAGTCGAGGCGTGCGCACGTGGGGCCCTTGTCAAGAATGAATGATCCCGATTCTAGGGGTGAATTGCAATAAGATCAACACATCGATCCTACCGTGCGGCACGCCTGCTCAGTCGGCGAAGTAGCGGTTGCGCCCGTTCTGCTTGGCGACGTACAGCCGGGCGTCGGCGGCGCGCACCACGGCGCTGGCGTCCTGGCTGTCGAGCGGCGGCACCGCCGTCGCCAGGCCCATGCTGATCGACACGTAGGGCGCCGTCGGCGAGGCCGCGTGCGCCAGATTGAGCTTGCGCACCTCGTCGATGATGCGGCTGGCGACCACCCGCGTGCCCTCGGCGCCTTCCTGCGGTAGCAGCAGGATGAATTCCTCGCCGCCGTAGCGTGCCAGCAAGTCCTGCGGCCGCGAGGCGCAACTCTTCATCGCGGCGCTGATTTGCTGCAGGCAGGCGTCGCCGGCCTGGTGGCCGTAGTGGTCGTTGTAGAGCTTGAAGTGGTCGATGTCGATCATGATCACCGACAGCGGCAGGCCGGCGCGCGCGCAGCGGCGCCATTCGGCGTCGATGGTGTCGTTGAAGTGGCGGCGGTTGGCCACGCCGGTCAGGCCGTCGGTCAGGCTCAGCTCGCGCATGGCGTCGGCCTGGCGCTTGATGGTCAGCTGGCTGCGCACGCGCGCGCGCACCACGGCCACGTTGAACGGTTTGCTGATGAAGTCGACCGCGCCCGCTTCCAGCGCGCGCGTCTCGTCCTCGGGCTGGCTGAGGGCGGTGACGAAGATGATGGGGATGTCCTGCAGCCGGGGCGAGGCGCGCAGCGCGCCGCAGACGGCGTAGCCGTCCATGCCGGGCATGACGGCGTCGAGCAGGATCAGGTCGGGTTGCTGGGCCAGCGCGATCTCGAGCGCCTTTTCGCCGTCGAGCGCGAACAGCACTTCATGTTCGTCGCGCAGCGCATGGTGCAGGATCTGGATGTTCTCCATGGCGTCGTCCACCACGAGGATGCGCCCATTCCTGGCCAGGTCGGTCCAACTCATGCACTTTCCTTTCGCTGCAACATATTCTCCACCAGTTTAGCCGCAGTGCTGAAATCAAGTGTTTCAACTGCTTCCGCCAAGGCGCCCGATTGCGCCGTCGCTGCGAGGGCGGGCCGCAGCTCCCGAAAGTGCTCCAATGCCTTCAGGTTGTTATTCTGAAGCAAACTTTGCAGCTCCGCCAGCTTTTGCGGCAAATCGGACGCATCGGTGTTGCCCTCAGGCATATCCGGGTCCGCCGCCATGCCGCGCACGGAGGCGGTGACCACGCCGAGCGCCGTCGCCAGCTGGTCCAGCGCCGTGTCCAGCGCGCCGCCGCCGGCCTCGGCGTCTTTGTGCAGGGCGGCCTCGGCAAGCGCGGCCAGCCGGGAGACCTCGGCGGCGCCCAGGTTGGAGGCGACGCCGCGCAGCCGGTGCAGCGCCTGCGCCGCCTGCAGGGGTTGGCCGCCGGCCAGCAGGGCGCGCACCTCGTCCACCGTGCCGCCCTGGGATTGCTCGAACCTTCGCAGCAGCGCGGTCAGCCTCTCGCGGTCGCCGCCCAGGCGGGCCAGCGCGGCCTCGATATCGATGCCGGTCAGGGCGCTGGCGGGGCGGGTGGCCGTGGCCGACGCCGGGTCCGCCGTGACGGCGGCCGCCTCCACCCCGGCTGGCGCGGTCGATGGCACCAGGCCGGTGAGCACGGCGATCAGGTCCTCGACATCGATCGGCTTGGCGACGTGGGCGTCCATGCCGGCGGCCTGGGCGCGGCGGCGGTCGTCCTCCATGACGTTGGCGGTCATGGCCACCACCGGCAAGGTCAGGCCGGCCGCGCGCAACGCCGCCGTGGCGTCATAGCCGTTGAGCACCGGCATTTGCACATCCATCAGCACCACGTCGTAGCGGCCGGGTTCGGCCGTCAACAGCTCCACCGCCAACTGGCCGTTGCCCCGCACGTCGACGGTGGCGCCGGCGTGCAACAGGATGTATTGCGCCACTTCCTGGTTGATCTCGTTGTCCTCGACCAGCAGGATGCGCATGCCGGCCAGCCGGCCGTGCAGCGGCGAAGCCGCTTCCGCGCCGTCCCGCGGGCTGCCGGCATCGGCGTCGCCGCCCAGCAGCGCGGCGACGCGCCCGAGCAGCCGCGCCGGGGTGACCGGCTTCGACAGGATGCCCGCCAGCCCCAGGCTGCCGGCGTGCTGCGCCTCGGCCGCCGCCAGGTGCTCGGTGACCATCATCAGCACCGGCGGCAACGCCAGCGCCATGCTGGCGTGGATGTGCCCGAGCAGCGCCGGGCCGTCCATGCCGGGCATATCGCGGTCGAGCAACAACAGGCCGTAGGGGCGTTCCACACGATGGCTCTCGTGCAGCATGGCCAGCGCCGCCGGGGCGTCGGCGGCGGCGGCCGCGCTCCAGCCCAGGTGGGCGCAGGCCTCTTGCAGCGCGGCGCGCACGCTGGCGCTGTCGTCGACGATCAGCAGCGACAGCGCGGCCGCCGCCGGCGGGATGGCCGGCGCCGCCGGCGCGGCCAGGCATTCGAACGGACAGGCGAACAGGAACTCGGCGCCGTGGCCGGGCTCGCTGCGCACCTCGATCGCGCCGCCCATCATGTCGGCCAGTTGGCGGCAGATCGCCAGCCCCAGCCCGACGCCGCCGAACTTGCGGCTGGTGCTGCTGTCGGCCTGCGAGAAGGCGTCGAAGATGTGGGCCTGTTGTTCGGCCGGGATGCCGACGCCGGTGTCGCGCACGCGGAACTCGATCAGCAGCGCGCGCTCGTCCGGGCGCGCCGTGGCGGCCCGCCGCACCGACAGCACCACCTCGCCCTCGGCGGTGAACTTGATGGCGTTGCTCAGCAGGTTGAGCAGCACCTGCTGCAGCCGCATCGGGTCGCCCGCCAGCTCGTTGGGCAGGCCGGGGTCGATGTCGAACACCAGCTCGACGCCCTTGTCGGAGGCGCTGCCGCTGATGAGCACACTGATGCTGTCGAGTATCTGCTCGAGCTGGAAGCTCGCATGCTCGAGCTCGAGCTGGCCGGCCTCGACCCGCGAGAAGTCCAGCACGTCGTTCACCAGGCTCAGCAGCGACTGCGTGGCCAGCTGGATCTTGTCCAGGTAGCCGCGCTCGCGCGGCCCCAGCCCGGCCTCCTGCAGCAGCCGGGCCAGGCCGATGATGGCGTTCATCGGCGTGCGGATCTCGTGGCTCATGTTGGCCAGGAACTCGCTCTTGGCGCGGCTGGCGGCCTCGGCGCGGTCGCGCGCGAGCACCAGCTCGACGTTCAGCTCCTGCAGGTGCAGCTCGGTCTCCTTCAGTTCGGTCACGTCCGACACCAGCACGAAGAAGCCGCGCACCTCGCCGTACTGGCCGACGTCGGGGATGTAGTTGACCCAGGTGTGGCTCAGTTGGCCGGAGGGCCAGGTCAGCTCGCTGGCGAAGCCCTGCGGCTCGCCCTGGAGCGCGGCCTGCACGTAGGGCGCGTTGTCGGCGTATTGCCGCTCGCCCAGCACGTCGGCCATGCGCGCGCCCATCATCTGCTCCGGGCTCATCTGGTACCACTCGAGGAAGTAGCGGTTGGCGAAGCGGCAGCACAGGCCGGCGTCCCAGTAGGCCACCATGCCGGGCAGGTTGTCGGTCACGGTGCGCACGAACTGCTCGCTCTGGGCCAGGCGCTCGATGGTGGCGCGCAACGCCTCCTTGGCCTGCTTGCGTTCGGTGATGTCGAGCGAGATGCCCAGCACGTGGGTGGCCACGCCGTGCTCGTCGCGCAGCGCCACCTTGCGCGTGGTCAGGTAGCGGGTCTGGCCGCCTGCGGTGGTGATGGGCTCCTCGGCGATCTCGGTGATCTCGCCGGGGGGCGAGGCCAGCACGCCGCGGTCGCCGGCGGCGAACAGGTCGGCCTGCTCTGCCGGCACGAAATCGTAGTCGTTCTTGCCGATCAACGACTCGCCGCTGGTGTGGCCAAGCAACAGCGCGCCGTAGCGGTTGAACATCGCGTAGCGCAGGTCGTCGGCGCGCTTGAGGAAAATCATCGCCGGCATGTTCTCCACCACGGAGCTGAACAGCTGGCGCGACTGCAGCAGCTCGGCCGCCACGCGCTTTTGGTCGGTCACGTCCAGCAGCAGGTTGGTGATGGCGCTGATCTTGCCGTCCTGGTCGAACTGCGGGTAATAGCTCACCACCCAGTGCGACAGCTGTTTGGGATTGGCCGCCGTTGGGCCGGAGCGCTCGATGCCGGTCAGCGGCCGGCCCGTGTCGAGCACGGCGCGGTAGTCGGCCAGCACGCCTTGCCGCACGTCGGGGTCGGCGATCATGTCGCCGACGTGGCGGCCCAGGTGGGCCACCACTTTTTGCCCGTTCAGCGCGGCCATGTAGTCGTTGATACGGATCACCCGCAATTCGCTGTCGACGTAGCTCAGGCCCACCGGCGCGGTGGCGTACAGGGTTTCGAGCTGGGCGCGCGATTTTTCCAACTGCGCGGTGCGTTCGTCGACCAGCTTTTCCAGTTCGTGGCGGTGGGCCCGCAGGTCGCCCTCGAGCGCGTGGAAGGCGTCGCCCACCGCCTGCGCCTCGCGAAAACTCATCGGCGGCACGGTGAACGGCGCGCCGCTGGCCAGCGCCTCGGCCGGGCCGACCAGGTCGCGCACCGAGCGCGCGATGCGCCCGCCGACGAACCACGCCAGCGAAAAACCGGCCAGCAGCACCAGGCCCATGGCCAGCGAGATGGTGGTGACGGCGCGCAGCAGCTCCTCCAGCGCCTTGGCCTGCCGTGTGGCGATGGCGACCGTGGCGCCGCTGACGGGCGAGCGGCTGTAGCCGAGGTAGACCGGCGTGCCCTCGGTGTCCTCGGTCACCAGCAGCGCGTCGGACGATTGCAGCAACCTGGCGCGCAGGGTGGCGTCGGCCGGCTGGCCCAGCACCTGGCGCGGTCCGCCGGCCTGGGCCACGATGGTGCCGTCGCCGTCGTACAGGGTCATCGACTGGTGCGGCTGGATCTTCTCGTCGCTCAGGATGGTCGTCAGCCGGTCGGGCTTGAGCAGCACGGTCATGGCGTAGGCCACATGGGTGTCGATGAACACGGGCACGTCGACCGCCAGCAGCGCGCTGCCGGCGACGTAGATGATCGACAGTTGGGGGCGGGCGCTGTGGAACAGCGGCGTCAACCGTTTGCTGTTGTTGACCTGGTTGAATGTTTCTGGCAACGGCGCGCCGACGTGCATGGCCACGCCGCCGGTCTCGTCGCTCAATAAAATTTGCGATGCGGGAAATTGCGGTCCCAGCAGGCCGCCGGCCTGGACCCGCAACGCGCCCTTGTCGACTTCGCGGATGCTGGGCGAGGTCGCCAGCGCCATGGCCGCGCCCTCGCTCTGGATCAGGTCGCGGTCGATGGCGGCGGCCACCATGCGCGCGGCCTGGCGGGTGTCCTCCATCAGGGTGGCGCGTTCGCGGCTGTAGAACTGCCGCACCACGGCGCCGAAGCCCACCGCCGCCGGCAACGCGCACGCCAGCACCAGCAGCGCGATCTGCGAGCGGATCGAAGGCAGGGGGGAACTGGTTTTTTCTGGCACTGGCACTGGCACGTGGAGGGCTCCCGGCAACCGGTTGATATCAGGCTGGCAGGAGGATAGTAGCCGAGCCTGGCCGTTTCAGAAAGTGTTTTGTCCTGGACTGGGGGGAAGCGCGGGCGGAGCTTGGCGGATTACGCTGCGCTAATCCGCCCTACGTGTCTCCGTGGTCATTTCGATTCTCCGGCCATTGACCTGTGATTAACTGTGGAGACACGTAGGGCGGATTAGCGCGAAGCGCGTAATCCGCCACCGCCCGCTTAAAAGAACAACGCGGTCCGCTGGATCACGCTGCCGTCGTTGGTGTACGGCGCGGTCGCGCGCACCGAGCCGGTGTTGAACTTGCCGTCATCGAGCTTGCTGTCGACCTGCTCGGCGAACGAGTCCGGTAGATTGTCGAGCCGCACGCCGTTGCCGCCGCGTCCGCCGACGACGTCGTTGTAGATGTACACCGCGCCGCCCTGGGCGCTGGTCATGAAGTCGGTGGTGCCGTTGAACGAGCCGGTGATGAAGCCCGACAGCGCCAGGTGCTGCGGCGCCAGCTGGTATTCGGCGATCTGGCCGTCGCCGTTGCCGTTGCCGGTGGCGCCCGGCGCATGGCTGGTGCCTTGCACGTCGTCGCCCGGCAGCGCGCGGAACTTGTCCTGGTAGGCGTTGACGGCGGCCGTCAGCGACGTCGATTGCTGGATGATATTCTTGACGCGGGCGCTGTCGATCAGGCCCTGTCCCTTCAGTACGCCGCCCAGCAGCAAGCCGATGATGACGAGCACGATGGCGATTTCAACCAGGGTAAAGCCGCGTTGGCGCAGACGGGTGGCAGGGAGCGTACGCATGGGGTGATTCCTTTCTTCAGTGCAGCGATGTGTTGTTGCTATACGTGATGCTATATTACAGCAAGGTTTATGGCTTGGGACCGCTGTCCCGCTGGTTCGAACCGTTTGATCGATTCAGTTGATCGAGCCGGTCCGATAAAAACTTCAGCTCGTGCGGATCGGTGATCAAACCGTCGCGCAACAGGCCGCCGATCAGCGCGCGGGCGCTGTCGAGCTCATTCAT
Source organism: Duganella sp. GW821-FHT07F09 (assembly GCF_059418705.1). Taxonomy (NCBI): domain Bacteria; kingdom Pseudomonadati; phylum Pseudomonadota; class Betaproteobacteria; order Burkholderiales; family Oxalobacteraceae; genus Duganella; species Duganella sp. GW821-FHT07F09. Next base: position 7,724 of record NZ_JBWKQJ010000018.1, read on the forward strand.
GTCTTCCAGGATGAACACTTCCATTTCGCGCGCCCACGCCGGCACTTGCGGACCGGTCGCGCGCAGCCGGATCGCCTGCGCGTAGCGGCGCGCCAGCGGCAGGTCGTACAGCCGGTGCCTGGCCACCAGCGCCGCGTGCGCCAGCCACGGCCAGCGCCGGTTCGGGTCCTCGGCGAAGCGGGCATAAACGAATTCAAGCATGACGCGGGCGCGCGCCGGATCGGCGACCGCGCCATACACTTCGCTGGCCGCCAGCAGCGGGTACTGGCCGCGCGGATCGAGCTCCAGCACGCGTTGCAGCCACAAGGCGACCTTGCCGTAGTCGAGATCGCGCCAGGCGATGCTCAGCCCGGCCTGCTCGTCGAAGCCTTGCACGTACAGCATGGTCAGCTTGGACAGCGCCACCGGCTCGCCCAGCGCCGCCAGCCGCAGCGCCGCCAGCGACGGCGCCGGCGGCAAATCCCGCGCCCGCGCGCGCGGCGGCGCGGCAAGGACCTGCCACAGTATTTGCAGCACCAGGGTCAACGCCAGCAGCGCGAGCACCCCTCGCGGCACCGCACTGACAGGTTTGACGTGCGCGCGCATGCTCATATCCGTTTGCGGTATAGATCGAACAAGCCGGCGGCCGCCATCAGCGCCACGTAAATGACGGTCTGCGCGGCGATGGCCAGCAGGTCGGCGGCGCCGCCGTCGTGGTAGACCAGCCAGTCGCTGCGGGTAAAACGGTCCAGGTGCGGCAGCAGCAGCGCCAAGCCGTCGATGGCGGTGTTGAGCATCTGCTGGCCGGCGCTTTGCGCGGCGCCGGCGCCGTGGCCGAGCAATTGCAGCGTGCCGATGGCGCGCGCCAGCACATAAAAGGCGAAGGCGGCGGCCAGCGCCGGCAGCACCTGGCTCAGGGTCAGCATGCAAAGCAGGCTGAAGGCGGCGACGATCCAGCATTCGCACAGCAGCGACAGGGCCCACAGCGCCGCCTGCGCCGGCGGCGCGAAAAACAGCGCCAGCGCGCCGAACAGCACGGCCGGCAGCACGGCCAGCGCGGCGAAGCCGGCCAGCTTGCCCAGCAGGTAGACGGCGCGCGGCAGCGGCAGCGCCATCAGCAGTTCCAGGCCCTTGTCGTTGGCTTCGCGCACCATGCTGGTGACGACGAAGGTGGCGATCAAAAACACCGCCGCCAGCCGCAGCACCGCGCCCAGCAGCGCGGCCTGCAACTGGCGGCTTTCGGTCAGCGCCAGTTCGTTGAGGAAGCCGCTGACGCCAACCGCGCCCAGCGCCATCACGAGCAGCAGCCACAGCAGCCGGTTGCGCAGCGCTTCGAGCAGGGTGTAGCGGGCGATGGTGAGGGTGGCCAGGGTCACGGTGCGGTCACAAAATTAGGCGTGAAGATGCGCGTCACGGCAGCTTCTGCGCCGCCACCATGCGGTTGTACAGGATGTTGGGCGAGATCCAGATGACGATATCGTCGAACTCGCCGCCGGCGCCGCGCGGGTCGGTGCTGGCCGGGCGGCTGATCAGCGCCACGCCGCCGCTTTGCAGATTGGTCTTTTCGTCGATATTGTTGTTGCCGGCGTCGAGGATGCGGGTGTTCTGGTCGCTGGTGCCGCCGTAGCCGTTGCGGCCGAACGACATGATGGCGGCCGGGATATCCTCGACCTCGGTGGACGGCACCAACTCGCCGCCGGCGCCGCGCGTGGCGATGGTGATGTCGCGCTTGGTCGTGAGCGTGAAGAAGGCCGTGCTGTCGGCGAACGCCGGCGTGACGCTGTAGGCCAGCACCCGGCCCCAACCGTCGAGCCGGCCCACGCCCAGAGTCGCCCACGGCAGGTAGCCGAAGCGCTTGTTGCAGACCGCGCCGGCGCGGTCCTCGCGGCCGTCGGCGGCCGAGATGGCCGGGCAGGGCAGATAGCCGTTGCGCAGGGCGTAGCCCATCAGCGCCTCCTTGGCCTCGTCCATGGCGCGCACCGTCTCGCCGACGCGGCGCTGTTCCAGTTGCGACGACAGCGGCGCCACCAGGCCGCCGATCATCAGGCCGACGACCAGCAGGACGATGGCGATTTCGACGATGGTGAAGCCGGCTTGTCGTTGGCGTGAAGGCATGTAAGGATAGGAAGTCATATGGGTTGAAACTGGCGTGGGCCCGGCATCAGCGCTTGGGCGCGGAGGCGCGCACGCGGTTGCGTATCATCGGCAGCGGCACCCAGCTGACCACGTTGCTGAAGCTGCCGCCGATGCTGCGCGGCTCGCCGGTGGCGGCGCGCGCCATGAAATCGCGCACGGCGAGCTCGTTGGCCTGCTCGTCGAGGTTGTCCGTCACGCCGCTCAGTTGCGCGATGCCGTCGACGCTCACGCCCAGATGCTTGCCGCTGGAATAGATGACAGCCGGCGCACAGCGATCGTCGACGCGGCAATTGGCCGAGCCGGCGCGGTAAAACACGGTGCCGTCGTCGTTGCGGTCCAACACGGTCTTGTCGGCCTCCACCGTGTCGTCGAGATTGCCGTTGGCAAAATCGCGCGACACGCTGTAGCGCAGCAGCTTGTTCCAGCCGTCGCCCGGCACCAGGCCGAGCGTTATCCACGGCAAAAAACCGGTGCAATCGGCGTCGCTGGCGCAAGGCCGGGGATTTTCGCGGCCATCGGTGGCCGACAGCGCCGGGCGCGGCAGGCGCCGGTGCAGGATGGCATAGCCCAGCAGCGCCTCGCGCGCCTGCGCCAGCGACTCGCGCGTGAGCGCCTGCGGACGCAACTCGCCGGAAGGCGGGCTGAACAAGCTCATCAACAACGACGACGCTCCCAGGCCCAGCACGACCAGCAACAGCAGCAGGGCGGCGCCGCGCTGGCGTCGCGGCAAGGCCGGACGCCGTCGCCGGAATGGTTGAAGGCGTTCACGGTTCATTGATGTCCTTGACGCGGCCATCGGCCAGGTCGTAGCGCTGGCCCGGCCGCAGCAGGATTTTCCTGCCGGAGGGCAGGGTGACGGTCAGCGCCTTTTTGTTACGGTTGCTGAATTTGTTCTGCGGACCGCTCTGCGGCACGTTGTTGAGCCACACCGTGCTGCGTCCGCTGCTGCTGCGGACTACGCCGTTCATCTCGAGTTGTTCCGGCGCGGGCGGTGGTGGTGGCGCCTCGGCGCCCATGCCTGGCGCCGCGCCGGGTTGCATCATATCGGGCTGCATGGCCTGCGCTCCGGGCGGCGGCATATTGCCCGGAACCCCAGGCGGCAGCGAGTAGTCGGGCAGCGCCCCCGGCGGCCCGCCAACGGTGGCGGCAACCGCCTTGCCGCGATTGGCATCCAGCGCCGCGCGCTCCGCCGGTGTATTAAACAAGCGCCCGATGCCCGGATCGGCATAAGCGAACTGACAAGCGGCCAACAAAATGAGTCCCGCGACGGTAGCATACCGAGGAAACACACACATCTCCGAGGCCTTCATGCCTTGCCTTTCTTCCGCTCAGTCACCGGAGCCACCTTCGGCGCCGGCGCCATGGTAATCCAGTTCAGCGTACAATCCGCACCCAAGGTCGGCCCCGCTGCAGCCCCAGCCGCCCCGGCCACCACCCCCAGCCGCTTGATCGAACAATCCTGCACCGCAAAGAAACTCCGCTCGCGCAAATCCCCCAGGAAATCGAACAAATCCATCTCGTGCAGCAACTCCATATGCAAGCGCATGCGGCTGCCCTGCAACTGGTACTCGCCCAGATCCAGCGCCGACTCCAGCCTTACCGGCTGCTGCGGGTCGATCTCATAGCTCAGCGGCAGCAACTTGCGCTGCTCCTGCGTCTGCCGGATCGCATCGACCCACTCCAGGCGCTTCTCCTCGCCGATCAGCCCGCGCTCGCGCAACTCGATATAGCGCTGCTGGAAATTACGGATATCGCGCTTTTCATTGTCCACGTGCGCATACCGCGAATACGCGGCGTCGCGCACGCGCTGCACCCTTTGCAGCTCGGCGTCGGCGTCCTGCTGGCGCCAGCCGGTGACGACCACGCAGGTCATGCCGATGGTCACGGCGGCGACGGCGGTCAGCACCGCCGTGCGGATCAGATCGAACTCGTTGATCCAGTAGGGCAGCACGACCTTGGCGCGCGGCGGCTTTTTGCCGGTGACGGGGTTGGTGCTCATGGCTGCCACACTAGGTTCAGGGAGAATTTGGCGCGCGTCTCGACCGCCTGCACGCCGGCCTTGCCGTTGAGCTTGACGGAGGAGCGGGTGTCGAGCGGCGGCTTGTCGACCTCGACGATCAGGCGCGGATGGCTGGCAAGTTGCTGCGCGAACAGGTTCATCGTATTGACGGCGTTGCGGTAGTCGTCCTGGTCGGTCATGATTTCCGCCTCCAGCAGCAGCGCCTGCGGCGGCCGCCCCGGGATGCCTGCCAGCAACGACGACATCGGCGCCACCTGGCCGGCGCCGCCCATATCGGCCGCGCCACCCTGGACGCCGGCCTGGCCGCTGATTTGCGTGGCCGGCAGATTGACCTTCCAGTCCAGCTGCAACAGCCGGATCTGCGGCGATTGTTCGAGCGCGGCGCTGACGATGCCCATCAATTGCTGCGGCCCCGGCCCCTGCGTCACCAGCATGCGCTCGACATTGACTGCCGCCCGCATGTTGGCGGTGGTGGTCACGCGCGGCGGCATCGCGGCCATGACGGCGCCGTAGCGCTGGTCGTACGAGGATGCCTCGGCGGCCAGCCGCGCGGTATCGTCACGCGCATCGCCCAATTGCCACAGGTTGATACCGGCCAGCACCGCGCAGCCGGCCGCCAGCACGCCGCTGAACAGATACAGGTTGACGCGCGCGCGCCACAGCTTGAAGTAGCGTTGCAACGGCCCCAAGGTGTAGTGGCTGGGCGGACGCGTGCGCGCCAGGAAGGCCAGCATCAACGGATCGGTCAGCCGTCCCGCCAGGTCGGCGACGTCGCCGTCGCCGGTCTTGATGCCGAGCCGGTCGGTCACGCCCTCCAGCGGGATGAAGCGGAACGCCGTCTCGGCGCCTTCCTCGCATTGCGCTTCCAGCGCGGGAATGGCGGCGGCGGGGGCGATCACCGCCGTCTCCAGCACATTGCCGCGCGCCATCAGCCGCACACTGGTCAGGAATTGCTGGGTCTTGCCGGTCTCGGTGCCGATGTTGACGGCGTCGCCGTCGCGGTCGATGGCCGGCGTCAGGCGCGAGAATTTGAGCTGGCCGTTCTGGAAGTAGCTCTGGCGCCAGCCGGCCGACTGTTGCGTCACCAGCAGCAGGTGCTCGTCGCGCATGGCCAGCTTGCGCACCAGAACCTCGCTGAGCAAAGTGGTCGAGTACAGCCCGGCCAGCGGTATTTTCAGTTGCTCGAGCGCCTCGGCCCACGGCTGCACCGACGACGGGTTGGTCAGCGCCGACAGCAGCACGATGTCGTCGCGCCGGCCCAGCGCCTCGCGGCCCTGCACCTCGTGGTGGCGGAACGGCGTCTCGCGGTATTGCTGCAGCAGGCGCCGCTGCATCAGCTTGGCGCCGGCGCGGCCGCCCACGTGCGGCACGTGGACGCGCTGGAAGTCTTCCTCGATCAGGTCGGCCAGCAGGTAGACCGGCGCGTGGTTGCCGTGGTCGATGTAGTCCATGAAATCGTCGACGCCGGCGCGGTCGTTGTTGAAGCGGACCCCGCCCGTCAAGCGGCCGTTGCGCCACTGGTAGGCGTGCAGTTGTTCGCTGCTGAGATAGAGTAGGTGTTTGCTCGTCACGGCAGCCTCAGGTTCTGATCTTGCTGATCGTGTCGTAAATCGGACCCATCACCGACAGCATGATCCAGCCGACCATCACGCCGAGGATCACGGTCATGGCCGGCTCTATCATCGCTTGCACCTTCTCGATCATCTCCTTGACTTCGCGGTTGTAGAAGTAGCTGACGTTGCGCAGCGCGCCGTCGAGCGCGCCGGTGGTTTCGCCGACCTTGAGCATGCGGATCACCAGCGGCGGGAAGATGCCGGTGTTCTGGAACGCCGCCGTGATGCCCTGGCCCTCGGAGATCAACTGCCCGGCGCGGCGCAGCCCGGCCGCGATGACGCGGTTGCCGACAATGCCTTCGGACAGGCGGATGCATTCGAGGATGGTGATGCCCGAGCCGTACATCATCGCGAAGAAAGTGGCGAAGCGGGCCAGGATGATCTTGTGCAGCACCGGGCCGATCATCCAGATGCGCAGCTTGAAACCGTCGGCGGCATAGCGCGCCTGCTCGCTGCGCGCCAGCCAGGCGCGGCCGACGAAGAACGCGATCAGCGGCACCGCCACCAGGATGTACCAGTAGTTGATGAAGATGTTGGAGACGAAAATCAGCGCCTTGGTGTGCAGCGGCAGGGTGTTGCCCATGTTTTTAACGAAGGACGTCAGCTGCGGCACCAGGTAGATCATCAGGAAGAACGTCACGCCGGTGACGAACACGCCGACGGCGGCCGGGTACATGATGATCTTCTTGGTCTGCGAGGCCAGTTCGTCCTGCCATTTCAGGCTTTCCGACAGGTTCTTGAAGACCTCGGCCAGCTTGCCGCTCTGCTCGCCGGCGGTGATAAGGCTGGTGAAGGTCAGGTCGAACACCTCGGGATACGAGGCCAGCGCGGCCGACAGTTGCTGGCCGCCCTCGATGTTCTCGATCAGGCCGGTGATCATTTCGCGGAAGCGCGGATGGTCGATGCTCTCGCGCAAGTCGTTCAAGCCTTCGAGGATGGGCACGCCGGCGCCGGTCAACTGCTCCATGTGGAAGCAGAAGTTGATCAGGTCGCGGCGGGTGATCACGCGTTTCAACGCCACCACCTTGGCGCGCGAGACACGGCAGTCGATCAGGTCCAGCCCCATGCGGTGCAGGCGCAGCTCCAGGTCCGGCTCGTTGGCGGCGTCCATGTTGCCGGGCGAGATCTGGCCGCCGGCGTCCATCGCGCGGTAGAAGTATTGGGGCATCAGCTGGCCAGCCTTTCGGTCAGCCGCTCTGTCAAGTCGACCACACGTCCGACTTCTTCCAATGTGGTCACACCTTCGAGCACGCGGCGCACGCCGTCATCGATCAGGCTGTGGAAGCCGCTGTTGGCGGCCGCCGTCTTCAGTTCGCGCGACGACGCGCGGCGCGCGACCATCTCGTCCAGCGCAGGCGTCATCTTCAGCAGTTCGATGATGGCGATGCGGCCCTTGTAGCCCTGGTGCGCGCAATGGTCGCAGCCGACCGCGCGGTGCAGGGTTTGCGGGCCGGCCGTCTCCGGCAGGCCCAGCAGGCGGCGCTCGACGTCGTCGGCGATGTGCGGCTCGCGGCACGCCGTGCACAGCTTGCGCACCAGCCGCTGGGCGATGATGCCGATGATGTTGCCGGCCATGATGTCGGGCACGACGCCGATGTCGAGCAGGCGCGGGATCGAGCCGATCGCCGAGTTGGTGTGCAGGGTCGAATACACCTGGTGGCCGGTCATGGCGGCCGAGAAGGCCATCTCGGCGGTTTCCTTGTCGCGGATCTCGCCGACCAGGATGATGTCCGGGTCCTGCCGCATCATCGAGCGGATGCCTTCGGCAAAGCCCATCTTGGCCGATTCGTTGACCGAGGTCTGGCGGATCATGTTCATCGGGTATTCGACCGGGTCCTCCAGCGTCATGATGTTGACGCTCTCGGTGTTGATGTGGTTCAGGATCGAATACAGGGTGGTGGTCTTGCCCGAGCCGGTCGGGCCGGTCACCAGGATCACGCCGTCGGGGCGGGCGATCATCAGTTTCAGCAGGCTCAGTTCGGCCTCGCCCAGGCCCAGGCCGTCGAGCGGCACCAGGCCCTTCTGGCGGTCGAGCACGCGCAGCACGAAGTTCTCGCCGTGCGTGGTCGGCTGCGCCGAGGCGCGGAAATCGATCTGCCGGCCGGAGAACTTGATCGAGATGCGGCCGTCCTGCGGCGCGCGCGTCTCGGCGATGTTCATGTTCGACATGACTTTGAGGCGCACGGCCATCGCCGGCCAGTACGATTTGTGCAGGCTGCGGATCTGGCGCAGGATGCCGTCGATGCGGTAGCGGATGCGCAGGAACGATTGCTCCGGCTCGAAGTGGATGTCGGAGGCGCTGTTTTGCACGGCGTCGGCCAGGATGGCGTCCATCAGCCGCACCATCGGCTGGCTGTACTCGTCGGAGGTGGTGCCCAGGCTGGCGTAGTTGACCTCGCCTGTTTCGATCTCGTGCAGGATGCCGTCGATCGACAGCTCGAAGCCGTAGTACTGGTCGATGGCACGCTGGATGTCCGACTCGTTCACCAGCAACGGGCTGATGGTGATGCCCTTGACCAGCATCGCGCTGATCTGGTCGAGCGCGACGATGTTGCTGGTGTCGGACATGGCCAGGATCAGGTTGTCGGTCTGGCGCTCGTAGACGATGGGGAACACGCGGTAGCGCTTGGCCACCTCCTTGGGGATCAGCTTGAGGGCGATGGCGTCGACCACCAGGCTGGTGAGGTCGGCGCTTTGCTGGTTCAGGTTCTCCGACAGCGCCATGCGCACCGTGGCCTCGGTGACGAAGCCCAGCGTGATCAACAGTTTCCCCAACGGCTCGTTGCTGCGTTTTTGCTCGATCAGCGCGATGCGCAGCTGGTCTTCGCTGATGACGCCTTTCTGGATCAGCAGTTTGCCGAGCGGGAGTTTTGCTTGTTCTGCCATCGATAGTGGTTGGTGATGTTCTTATTGCGGCGCAGGCGCGCCCAGCTCGTGCATGCGGAGGCGCAGCGCGTTGCGGTCGAACGCGGCCGCCTTGTCCTGCGACAGCACCAGCGCGCGCTGATAGTAGGTCAACGCAAGCCGGCCCTGGTTCAGCCGGTCCAGGCCGATGGCCAGGTTGTAGGCGTAGTCCGGATTGTCGGGCGAGGCGCTATAGGCGCGGAAGAAGGTTTGCTGGGCGTCGGACCAGCGGTTCTGCTGCGCATACAGGTTGCCGAGCGCGAACAGCGCCGGACCGGCCTCCGGATTGGTGGCCAGGATCGCCTTGAGGCGGCCTTCGTTCTGGGCGGCGTCGCCCGAGCGCATGCTCACCAGGCCGGCGACGGCGGTGGAGTCGTTCGGATCGAGTTCGAGCATGCGCAGATAATAGGACGCCGCTTGCGCGCCCTGGTTCTGGCGGGTATGCACCATCGCCAGGCCCAGCAGCGCGTCGCGGCTGGTCGGTTCCTGGCGCAGCGCGGACTCGTATTGCTTCTGTGCGTTGGGCAGGTCGCCGCTGGTGAACGATTGATAGGCCGTTTCGACGGCCGGCGCGATCTTGGCCGGCTGCACGGCGCGGGCGACGCGGATCTCGGCGTTGTTGTCGGGCGCGGCGACGGGCGGCAGTTTTTCCACGCGCGGCGCTGACCCGGCGAGCTGGCTTTGGATCGCCTGCTGGGCGGCGGCCAGTTCCTGCTCGGTGCGGGCCAGGCGGCGTTCCAGGTCGTCGCGGTTGCCCCGGTTGACGGAAGGGGCCAGCATGGCGCTGCCGCTGGGGTCGGCCGCCATCGGATCGGCGAAGCCGCCTGGCGCGCCGGGGGCGGGTTGGCCTGCCGAGGCGCCTGGCGCGGCGCCGATCACCTGCACCGGCGTGGCGCCGGTGGCGCCCGGAGGAGGCATCGGCACCGGCGGCAGGCGCGAGCCGGCGCCCGGCGCGACCACCGCCTGCCAATAGTAATAGCCGAAGCCGGCGACGATCAGCGCCAGTATCGAGAGCAGGCCGATCAGGCGAAGGCGTTCCGGGTCCATGCCGACCGGTTCGTTCGTCGCGGCGGCCGCCGCGCGGGCGCGCGCGGCGCCGCGCGGCTTGCCGGCGGCTTTGTCGTTGGATTGCGGTTTGGCCGAGGCCGCAGCCGATGCTTTGCCGCCCGCCGTGGGCTTCGCGGCGCCGCCGGCGTTGGCGCCGTAGGTGTTTTGGGCGTGGTTTTGCGCGGCGGCGGCTGTGGCGGCGGCCGCGCTGGCGGTCGATGCCGTGGGGGACAGCGGTGCTTGCGGCTGCGCGCGCTGCGGCGGGGCGGCGGCCGGTGTCGGCGCCACCGGCGCGGACGGATCGGGCGTCAGGTCGAACGTCAGGCCGGCGTCCAGATGGTCGCTGGGCGGTGGCAACGGGCTGGGCGAGGGGCGCGGCGTCAGGCTGGCGGCCGGCGCTTCAGGCGCCAGCGGTTCCAGGCTGAATTCGGCCATCGGCTCCAGGTCCAGGCTGAGTTCGCGTTTGGCGGGCGGCACGCTGGCGTGCGATGCCGGTTCGGGCGTGAGCGCCAGCACCGCGTCGAATTCCTCCGACGGCTTGTCCGATTCGTCCTCGACCGCCGAGCTTTGTTTGGCGCGCTCGGCTTTCTTTAGCGCCTGCATCAGTAAGCTCATGATCCGTTCCCGTTGGTGGTGGGGGCAGGGGGCGCTTGCGGGACCGGGTAAGGCTCGGTGTCCGGCTTTTCGCCCGGCAGCAGGTAGCGGTAATCCTTGTAGTCGCCGTTGACGCTGGCGTCCTTGACGACGATCGGGCGCATGAAGATCACCAGTTCGGTCTTGGTGCTTTTCTCGTTACGGTAGGAGAACAGATCGCCGATCACCGGCACGCTGCCCAGCAGCGGCACGGAGTCCTTGGCGTTGTCGACCGAATCCTGCATCAGGCCGCCCATGACGGCGATCTGGCCGCTCGGGATTTTCATCAGCGATTCCAGTTCGCGCGCCTGGATCACCGGCACGAAGCTCTGGACCTTGGCATCGGCCAGGGCCGGATTCGGGTCCAGCACGGTGCCGACGATGCGGGTGATGGTCGGACGCACGTTGACGGTGACATCGTCGTTGTCGGCGATTTGCGGCGTCACGCTCATGACGAAGCCGACCGGCACCGTCTCCAGCTTGGATTCGTAGGTGGCCGGCGAGGTCGGCGTGCCGTTGATGCCTAGCACGGCCGGCGTGACCTTGATCGAGAAGAACACGTTGTTGTCGACCACCTTGAGCAGCGCGGTCTGGTTGTTCATCACGCTGATTTTCGGGCTCGATAGCACTTTAACCTTGCCGAACGATTCCAGCAGCTCGATGGTCGCGGCGATGTTGCCCAAACCGCTGAGCGGGTTGTTGTACTTCAGCAGGAAAATGCCGGGGCTGGTGCCCGGATTGACCCCGCTGGGCAGGTTGACGGTGCCGACCTGGCCTTGCGTCATGCCCAGGCGCCCAGAGCGCGACAAGGTCGACCAGTTGATGCCCTGCTGGTAATTATTATTGAGGCGCACCTCGATCACGGTCGCCTCGATCAGCACCTGGCGCTTGGCCGCGCCCAGCACGATATCGACGAACTCGCGGATTTTCTCATGCTGGCGGCTGGTGGCGCGCACGGCGATCAGGCCGCCCTCGGCATTGACGATGACCGAGTTGGGACGGTTGTTATTGTTGCGCGACTGGCCGAAGGCGCCGGTGTCGAACGCCGCCGGCGCCTGCTGGCCCTGGCCGGGCTGCGCGCCGCCCGGCGCGTTTTGCTGCACGCCGGCCAGCGGATCGACCGGGTTGTCGTTCAGATTGGTGTTGCGCAGCATGTCGCGGATGTTCTTTTCCAGCGTGAACCAGAAATTATTGTCCGAGCGGTTGTTGACCACGGTCGTCGAGTTGTTGCTGCCGGTGCTGCTGCCGCTGTTGCTGTTCGACTGGTTGCCGCCGCTGTTGCTGCCGCTGCCGCTTCCGCTCCCGCTTGCACCGGAACCGCCGGCCGACGTGGTCGCGCCGACCGGGTTGGAGGCGCTCGCGCCACCACCGCCGGTGGTCGAAATCTGCGTCGCGATGCTGACGCTGCTGCTGGTGCTGCGCGAGATGTTGACGTAGTCGATCTTGTAGTTGCGCCACTCCGGCGTGTCCGGCAGCACCGTCAAGGTGCCATTGTTTATTTCGTAACGCATATCGACCTGGCGCTGGATGCGGCTCAGCAGCTGGGGCAGGGTCTGGTCCAGCGCGTTGAGCGTGACCATGCCCTCGATGCTCGGATGGACGTCCACGTTCAGGCCGGCGTCGCGCGCCAGCGCGAACAGCAGCGACTGCACCGGCACCTTGTGCACGGTGACACTGTAGGTCTCGACCTTGGCGGTCGGCTTGGGCGGCGGCAGCACCGCGCTTTGCCGCACCGGCTCGGGGATCGACCCGGCCGGACGCGGCGCCTCGCTGACGTGGGCGGGCGAGGTCGGCAGGCTGCGCGTGGCGCAGGCGCCAAGTAACACACTGCAAGCCACGGGGACGATGGTCAAGGCTAGTCTATTCATTGTTTCTTCCGGCCCAGGGGGAACGCAGGATGTTGTGCATATGCAATATAGCTAGCATGATCTTACAAATTCGGTGCCACCGCAAGGACGCTCAAGCATATTGCTCCAATTAAAAGCCCCAGCAAACACCCGATTGCAACAGTGCGATTAAAGTAGCGACCCGGGCGCCGATTTAACAATGTGCCCGCGCGGCCCCTGCCGAACGGCGATTCGCTGATCGCCGCCCGCACGTGGCGCTTGTCGACGACGTCGGCGTCGTCGGCGAACGCGGCCAGCAGCGCCTTGTCGGCCAGGATGTTGATGCGGCGGACGATGCCCTCGGAGCTGTCGCCGATCATTTTGGCGGCGGCCGCGCTGAACACGGCCGGGCCGTCGTGGCCGGCCGCGCGCAGGCGGAAGTCCAGGAACTCGGCCACCAGGGCGGGTTCCATGGCCGGCACGTGGAAGCTGTGGGTGATGCGCTCGCGCAGCTGGCGCATGCTCGACAGTTCCAGATGTTCGTCCAGTTCCGGCTGGCCGAACAGTACGATCTGCAGCAGTTTGCTGCGCGCCGTTTCCAGATTGGTCAGCAGGCGGATCGCTTCCAAGGTTTCGAGCGGCATCGCCTGCGCCTCCTCGACCAGCAGCACGACCTGTTGGCCCTGGCCGTGGCGCTCGATCAGGTGCGCGTGCAGGCCGCGCTGCACCTCGTCGACGCGGAAGCCGCGCGTCGGCAGGCCGAGTTCGGCGGCGATCGCGAACTGGACTTCGACCGGGTTCAGGTTCGGGTTGACCAGATAGATGACCTCGATATGCGGCGGCAGCTGGCTCTCGAGCATGCGGCACAACATGGTCTTGCCGGCGCCGACTTCGCCGGTCACCTTGATGATGCCTTCGCCATGGCAGACCGCATACAGCAAGGCTTCGAGGATCTCGCCGCGAGTATTGCCGGAGTAGAAAAAGGCCGGATTCGGCGTGATGCCGAACGGCGATTCGCGCAACTGGAAGTGGGATTGGTACATGCTGCTCACGCGATGCAGGCCAGGAACGCTTGTTCCAGGTTGGCCGCGCCATATTGTTCGCGGCATTCGGCCGGCGTGCCGGCAAAGCGGATTTGGCCGCCGTGCAGGATGGCCATGCGGTCGCACAACTCATCGACGTCGGCCAGCGCGTGCGAGGTCAGGAACAGGGTGCTGCCGGCGCGGTGCAGGCTGCGCAGTTGTTCTTTCAACAGCGCGCGGGCCTTCGGGTCGAGGCCGCTCATCGGCTCGTCCAGTATATATAGGGGTTTGCGCGCGAGCAGGCAGGCGGCCAGTCCCAGCTTTTGCGTCATGCCTTTGGAATAGCCGCGCACGGTGCGCTTGAGCGCGTCCGGGTCGAGGTCGAGCGCCGTCATCATCGCGCCGACCTCGGAGGCGTCGTAGCGCAGGCCTTGCAGCGTCAGCAGATAGCGGATGAAATCGGCGCCGGTCAAGTAGTACGGCGGCGTGAAGCGTTCCGGCAGAAAGCCGAGCGGCTGGCGGCTGGCCGGGCGGTGGTGCGGTTGGCCGAAGATGTCGATGGCGCCGCCGTCGAGGGCGCAAAAATCGAGCACGCATTTGATCAGGCTAGTCTTGCCGGCGCCGTTGACGCCCACCAGGCCGAAGCATTCACCCGCATGCAGTTCGAGATTCACGCCCCGCAGCACGCTGGTTTGGCCGTAGCCTTGAACGACGTGTTGCAAGCGCAGGGCGGGTACGGTCATGAAAGGGATAGTGGCCACGGGAAACGAACCACAACTGTAGCGCATTCGTGCGAAGAAAGCGACATCCTGTGCAGATAGGCGAGCTTGGCATTGGGGAAGTGGGGTAATCTGCACTAGAATGGCCGCAAGTTGTCGTGTGGCATTAGATGGGGCTGTTGGCGGAGCTTGGCGGATTACGCTGCGCTAATCCGCCCTACGTGTCTCCGAGGTTGTTGATGCGACGGTGGCCGGGGCGGATTTTGCCTACGTGCCTCCGTTGTGCCCGGTTCGTTCGAGGGCCACGGAGACACGTAGGGCGGATTAGGCGGCACGCCGTAATCCGCCATGAGCCGCCACAGCACTCATTTTGGTTTTATTCGTTGAGATTAGGGAGCAAGCATGGCAAGGCCCGAGAAAGTCAGGCTGGGGGAAATTCTCGTACAGCAAAAGCTGCTGTCGGAAGAACAACTGGGGCTGGCGCTGGCCGAGCAAAAGCGCAGCGGGCGCAAGCTCGGTCGCGTGTTCATCGAGAATGGCTACGTCACCGAGGAGCAGATCGCCGGCGCGCTGGCGCGCCAGCTCAACATCCCGTACCTGAACCTGAAGTTCTTCAACGTCAATCCCGAGATCGTCCGCATGCTGCCGGAGACGCAGGCGCGCCGCTTCCGCGCGCTGGTGCTGGAGGACCGGCGCGGCGTGCTGCTGGTCGGCATGTCCGACCCGACCGACCTGTTCGCTTATGACGAGATCGCCCGCATCGTCAAACAAAACATCGAGCTGGCCGTCGTCAACGAAACCGAGGTGCTGGCCGTCATCGACCGCATCTATCGCCGCACCGAGGATATCTCGGACCTGGCGCGCGAGCTGGAGCAGGATATCGGCGACGTCTCGGTCGACTTCGGCGCGCTGGCGGCTGCTAATCCCAACCTGGAAGAGGCGCCCATCGTCAAGCTGCTGCAGTCGGTGTTCGACGACGCGGCCCAGGTACGCGCCTCCGACATCCACATCGAACCGCAGGAAGGGCGGCTGCAGATCCGCTTCCGCATCGACGGCGTGCTGCACCTGCAGACCGAAACCGATATCAAGATCGCCCCGTCGCTGGCGCTGCGCCTGAAGCTGATGTCCGACCTGGACATCTCGGAAAAGCGCCTGCCGCAGGATGGCCGCTTCGCCGTGCGCGTGCGCAACCAGCGCATCGACGTGCGTATCTCCACCATGCCGACCCAGTACGGCGAGTCGGTCGTCATGCGTCTGCTGAGCCAAGGCGGCGCCCAGCTGCGGCTCGACGCCATCGGCATGCCGCGCGCGCTGGTGGAAAAGTTCCGCGCCATCATCCAGCGTCCGAACGGCCTGGTGCTGGTGACCGGCCCGACCGGTAGCGGCAAGACTACCACCTTGTACTGCGCGCTGTCGGAACTCAATTCCGTCGAGAAGAAACTGATCACCGTCGAGGACCCGGTCGAATATCGGCTGGCCGGCATCAACCAGGTGCAGGTCAACGACAAGATCGACCTGAACTTCGCGCGTGTGTTGCGCTCGGCGCTGCGGCAAGACCCGGACATCGTGCTCGTCGGCGAGATGCGCGACCAGGAAACCGCGCAAATCGGCCTGCGCGCCGCCATGACCGGTCACTTGGTGTTGTCGACTTTGCACACCAACGACGCGATGAGCACGCCGCTGCGGCTGATGGACATGGGCGTGCCGCGTTACATGGTCGGCAGTTCCTTGCAGGCGGTGCTGGCCCAGCGGCTGGTACGCATGATCTGCGAAAGCTGCACCACGCCGTACGAGCCGACGCCCACCGAGCGCGAGTGGCTGAGCATGGAACTCAACGACAAGGTGGACAAGGCGCGCTATTTCCACGGCAAGGGCTGCTCGCATTGCAACGGCATGGGCTATCGCGGCCGTACCGGCGTCTACGAGCTGCTGGAGATGACGCGGGCGGTGGTGGACGCCGCCAACGATCCCGATCCGGCCCACTTCCTGAAGGTGGCGGCGACACAGATGGCCGGCGAAACCTTGCGCCGGCACGCGGTGCAGCTGGTCGTGCAGGGCCGCACGACGGTGTCGGAAGCGATGCGCATCAGTAACCAGACCGAGGATTGACGTGCCGTTCTTCGCCTATAAAGCCCGCAACGCGCGCGGCGAACTGATGCAAGGCGTGCTGGAGGGACCGGACAGCGGCGCCATCGCCGATCAACTGTTCAATACCGGCGTGACGCCGATCGAGATCACCGTCACGCAAAAAGCCGTCGCCGCCAATGGCGAGAGCTGGCTGGCGCGGTTGCTTGAGAAGAAGGTCACGTCGATGGACGTGCAATTGTTCAGCCGCCAGTTATATACCCTGCTCAAGTCCGGCGTGCCGATCATGCGCGGGCTGGCGGGCTTGCAGGAATCGGCGGTCAGCAAGTCGTTCGGCAAGGTCATCAAGGATTTGCGCGAGTCGCTCGACTCGGGGCGCGAGTTGTCGGCCGCCATGCGCCGCCATCCGGATGTGTTTTCGCCGTTTTACCTGTCGATGGTGCGGGTGGGCGAGATGACCGGGCGGCTGGAGGAGGTGTTCCTGCGCCTGTTCGACCACCTGGAGTTCGACCGCGACATGCGCGAGCGCGTCAAGACGGCTACCCGCTATCCGAGCTTCGTGTTGATGGCGATGGTGGCGGCGATGGTTGTGGTCAACATTTTTGTGATACCGGCTTTTGTCGGCGTGTTCAAGTCGCTGCATGCCGAGCTGCCGTTGATGACGCGGATTTTGATCGGCACCTCTAACTTTACCGTGCGCTACTGGCCGATGATGGCGGTGGCGGCCGTCGCCGGCATATGGGGCTTCCGCGCCTGGATCGGCACGCAGCGGGGCTTGTATCAATGGGATAAGTTCAAACTGAAGATTCCTGTCGCCGGCAAGATCATTCTCAAGGCCACGATGGCCCGCTTTGCCCGCAGCTTCGCCTTGGCCAACCGCAGCGGCGTGCCGATCGTGCAAGGGTTGACGGTGGTGTCGCAGACGGTGGACAACGCCTACCTGTGCGCCCGTGTCGAGCAGATGCGCGATGGCGTCGAGCGCGGGGACAGCATTTTGCGGACGGCGGCGGCGGCCGGCGTGTTTACGCCGGTGGTGCTGCAAATGATCGCGGTGGGCGAGGAGAGCGGTTCGATCGACGATTTGATGGACGAGATCGCGCAGATGTACGAACGCGAGGTCGACTACGAGCTCAAGACGCTGTCGGCTCAGATCGAACCGATCCTGATTGTCTTCCTCGGCATGATGGTTTTGGTGCTGGCGCTGGGCATCTTCCTGCCGATTTGGGATCTGGGCAAAGCCGCCTTGCATAAGTGATGCCGAGAACGGGGCGTTTGTTGAATTTTTTGACAACATTTGTGACGCAGAAACAACGGGGCGCCAGTTTGCTGGAATTTGCCTTGGTCGTCGTGGTTGTGGGCATCTTGACCACGGTTTTGCTGCACCGGATTCAGCATTATCAGCGCGAAGCCGCCGAGACCGCGATGCAGATGACAGTGGCGAATGTGCGGACCGCCTTAGGAATTAAGGTTGCAAGTGGGAAATTGCCGGACGGAACGATTAATTTAACGATTTTAGCCGAACAAAATCCGTTTGATTGGTTGAAAGATAAGCCGCCTAATTACGCCGGCGAGTACTTTTCCCCTACAGACGCGGACATCGGCGAGGGCAATTGGTGCTTTGATCGAACTGATAAATCCGTGATTTATTTGTTAAATATCCGAAAATCTTTTTTAGATGCCCAAACGAAACGTTTGAGATTCAAGGTAAAATTACTTCGCTTGCCCCATAGCCCCGCCAAGCCGTCAGGCGCACCAGAACCCCTCGGTGTGGCCTTTGAGCAAGTGAAAGACTGACGCAATCCGCGCTGTCTTTCTTCAACTTAATGGACGACTTGGAGAAGTGAAAATGAACAAGGCAGCGATGAGCGCATTCCGTAAACCAGCAGCCCAATCGGGCTTCACGCTGATCGAACTGATCGTCGTGATTGTGATCCTCGGCATTCTGGCGGCAACGGCGTTGCCACGGTTCACGAACTTGGGTGGTGATGCCCGTGCCGCCTCCGTCTCGGCCGCGCGTGGAGCGATGTCTTCTGGAGCGGCGCTGGCTCATGGCCAGTTCTTGGTCAATCCGGCGTTAGTCGTCGGTGGCAAGATGAAGGTGGAGGGTGCTGACGTGGTTATGGCTAACGGGTATCCAGCTGCAACAGGTATCGCCGTCGCTGCTGGTCTGAGCGATTCGGACTACGCGATTCTTCCTGCCGGCACCGCCGGTGGCCCCAACAACCCTGCGGTGGGGACGGGCGAAGTTGTAATACAACCCAAGGGGATAGCCGGAACCGCAACCGGGTTGAAGTGCTATGTAAAGTACACCGAGTCTAGTGGCGCTAACATTGCACCGTCCCTCACCAACGCCCCTACCTCCGGCGACTGTCAGTAAGTAGAGTGCTCGGGCCGGTGTCGCTTTGACTCGCCATCACGATCAGCGGCGCCTTACTGGCGCTCCTGGACGCCCAATCGAAGCTGGCTTCACGATAGTTGAGCTGGTGACTGTGATAGTCGTCATGGGCATCCTGGGGGCCATAGGCGCTTCGCGGTTTTTCGATGGCGATTCGTTCGCCGGCCGCGCTTATTCCGACCAAATTAAGTCCGTGATCCGCTCTGCTCAAAAGCTCGCCATTGCCCAGAACCGGGCGGTTTTCGTTCAGGCGTCCCCGGCTAGGTTTGCTGTCTGTTTCAATACCGCCAATTGCAACACTGCGGCCGACTTGGCTTTCGCGCCGGGCGGCTCGAACACCGGCAGTTCCGCAACCCGCGCTGCATGCACGCTTGGCAACAACTACGTTGCCACCTGGATGTGCGAGGGCACGCCTGCCAGCGTGGCCGTAACCGGTGTCGCGCCCGGGTACACGTTTTCCTTCGACCGTATGGGCCGTCCGAGCTTCGGTGCACCATTGGCGCTGACTTTCACCAGCGGTGCCAGCGTTTACCGGTTCACCGTGGAATCCGAGACCGGCTATGTCCATTAAACGCCAGCGTGGCCTCACCATCATCGAACTTGTGCTGTTCATGGTGATCATGGGCGTTGCCGCCGCCGGCATTATCGGCGTTCTGAACATTGGCACCAAGTCCAGCGCCGACCCGCTGCGCCGCAAGCAGGCGATGCTGATCGCCGAAGCGTTTATGGAAGAGGTGCAATTGGCGCCCTTTACCTTTTGTAGCTCCGACGATCCCGCCGTTGGAACTGCGACATCGCGCGCTGCCTGCGCCATCCCGGCCGCAGTCGGAACAAGAGCTACGGGGGCGGTACGCCCTTATACCAATGTCGCCGAGTACGCGACGGCGTTGAATACGCAGCAGCCCACCTTTGCCGTCAATGGTGTGGACGTGGATGTGAATGGCCGCGCATTGGGGCAGGACCGTAACTTTAAAACGATGGGCAACGGTTCGCTGAGTGGAATTACCACAACCGTAACGCTCAACGTGCTCGATGCCGCAAACGCGCTGGGGCCACCCGGGCGTGCGATCGTATCCGCGCCCGCCGACCTGCTGGCGCTGCGAATCACCATCATCACCAGATATGGTCCCGGCGACAACGACTTTATCCAACTGGACGGATACCGCACGCGGTACGCGCCGAATATTTAGGTGTTATGAAGACTCGCCTTCGACATATACGGCTAGTGGCGGCCCGCCACCGAGGCTTCACTCTGGTGGAGGCGGTGGTGGTCATGGTCGTCACCGGCATCCTGGCCGGCACCATGGTACTGTTCATCCGCCGACCGGTGCAAAACTACACCGATTCCGCCGCGCGCGCCGAGTTGAGCGACGCAGCCGACCTGGCCCTGCGCCGCATGTCGCGTGAACTGCGCAGGGCGCTGCCCAATAGCGTGCGCCTCACGGGCAGCCCGGGCAATGTGTGGTGGCTGGAGTTTATTCCTACGACAAGCGGCGGCAAGTATCTGGCGGTGGACGACAACCCCGATCCGGCGAAAGGTACGGCTTTGAGCTTCACGGCGCCAACCGCGCAGCCGTTCAACGTGATCGGCTCGATGCCGACCGTCACGATATCGCCCACCGGGAGCACCAGCCTGGATAACTTCATGGTCATCTACAATCTGGGCCCCGGTTTTACAGACGCCGACGCTTACGACCGCAGCAATCTGGCGTTGATCACAGGCACCAACGCGTTCGCGCGGACGATCACCTATGAAAGTTATGCGGTCGGCGCGGCGCGGGGAAACACCACCAATCCTTTTGCCCAGTGGACGAAAGCGCCCGCCGCCGACAATCGGTTGCCGAATACGTCGCCCGACCAGCGTTTCCAGGTGGTGACGAGGCCGGTGATTTTTCGCTGCCAGGGTTCGGCCGACGGCAAGGGCACGTTGACGCGCTCCGTGGTCGATTTCTCTGTCGCTCCGACATTTCCCGCAGCGTCCGCTGGGGTTTTGCTGGCCAACAACGTCGTCGATTGTGACTTCACCATCGGCACCGCAGGTAGCCAGCAGAGTGCGCTGATTGGCCTGAACCTATCGCTCGGACGCTCCGCGCTCGATGGCGGCAGGGCGATCGAAACGGTTACGCTGACCCATCAAATCCACGTGGACAATACGCCATGAAGCCAAGGACGATACGCAACGCGGGTGGCGTCGCTCTGGTGACGGCCATCTTCCTGCTGGTGGTGTTGTCGGGCTTGGCAGTGGCCGTGGTGTCGCTGACGACCTCGCAGCAAGCCGGCGCCACGCAGGATGAGCAAGGCGCGCGCGCTTATCAGGCGGCGAGGGCAGGCATCGAGTGGGCGTTGTTCTTCAGCCAGAGGCCGGCCGGCGCGATGGCCGGGAACGCGTTGGGTTGCCCAGGAAACAGCTATACCTTCGGCCTGACGGCCCCGACCTTGTCCGCCTTCACTGTAACGGTTACCTGCACCGGACCAGAGGCCGGATATGGTTATGTGCCCGCCTCCGACCTTACAGCAGGGGGCATCAGATTTACCGCGACAGCGTGTAATCAACCTGGTGCCACCGGCTGCCCCAACCTCACGCCAGGCCCCGATTACGTGCAGCGGGTCATTGAGGCGCAGCTATAAAGAAACAAGCCACGTGACAATGTGTGTATTTTTATGGCATTACTATTAATTTGTAGCAAATAAACGGTGTAACTTGAATATAATCAATCAACTAGCGCGTAAACCTCGTGTGCTGGTAACCATTTAGGTCGCTGGTATGGGATTTTTCAAAAGAAGCAAAAAAAAGGATGGCTGGTTGACTGTCTCGTTCCACCGCGACGGCATCTGCGCTGGCCGCGTGCAGCGCGTGCGCGACGCCAAGGCGGTGGTCGAGCTGTCGTCGTTCTATCCGTCCAACGCCAGCCTGTCGGCCGAATCGCTGGAAAAAGTGAGCAAGGATTTGAAGGCCGCCAATTTCGTGTTCGGCACCATGCTGAGCGGTGGCGAATACCAGATGCTGACCGTCGACGCGCCCAATGTCCCGCAGGACGAATTGAAAACGGCGGTGCGCTGGCGCTTGAAGGATATGCTCGACTTCCACGTCGACGATGCCACCATCGATGTGCTCGATATCCCGGTCGACCCGAACGCGCCGTCGCGCGCCCATTCGATGTTCGCCATTGCCGCGCGCAACGCGCTGATCCAGGCGCGCCAGGGCTTGTTCGCCGAGGCGGAGATCGAACTGAACGTGATCGATATCCCGGAAATGGCGCAGCGGAACATCTCGGCGCTGCTGGAAACCGAGGGCAGGGGCCTGGCGATGCTGTCGTTCGACGGCGACGGCGGCCTGCTGACGATCACCTTCAAGGGTGAGCTGTACCTGTCGCGCCGGATCGACGTGACCTTGCCGCAGTTGCTGGAACCGGACACCGACAAGCAGCAGACCTGCTTCGACAAGATCACCCTGGAGCTGCAGCGCTCGCTCGATCACTTCGACCGCCAGTTCAACTACGTCAACGTGATCAAGCTGCTGCTGGCGCCGACCGGCGCGCAGGGCTTGCACGAGTATTTGGCGGCCAACCTGTACATGCCGGTGGAGGCGATGGGGCTGGAGGATGTGTTCGATCTGAGCAAGGCGCCGGCGCTGCTGGACGTCGAGCAGCAGCAGCGTTTCTTCCTGACCCTGGGCGCCGCCCTGCGGCACGAGGAGGTGGTGCTGTGAGCCAGCAGATCAATCTCTTCAACCCCATCTTCCTCAAGCAAAAGAAGGTGTTCACGGCCTTGCCGATGGCCGAGGCGCTGGGCGTCATCGTCGCCGGTGCGCTGCTGCTGACGTGGTACGCCGGCCAGCGCGTGGCCGACCTGGAGCGCTCCGCCGAGTCTGGCAAGATCCTGCTGGCCGACCGTGAGCGCCGCTTGGTGGAGGCCAACAAACAGTTCGCGCCGCGCCAGAAAAGCCCCACCATGGCGGCGGACGTGGCGCAGGCGGAGGCGGAATTGGCCGCCCTGCACCAGGTGGAGTCGGTGCTGCGCGACGGGACGCTGGGCAATTCGGCCGGCTACGCCGAATATTTCCGCGCGTTTTCGCGGCAGAACGTCAACGGCCTGTGGCTGACGGGCGTGTCCATCGTCGGCGCTGGCAAGGATATCGGCGTGCAAGGCCGCGCCATGCAGCCGACCCTGATTCCGGCTTACATCGCGCGTTTGAAGTCGGAGCGCGCCATGCATGGCAAGACTTTCGCCAGCCTCGATATTTCGCGCCCGGACGCGCAGGTGATGCCGGCCGTCGCGCCGCCAACCGGTGAGGCGCCAGCGACCACGGTCGCGGCAGCCGCGCCGGCGCAGGCCGCCGCGCCGTTCGTGCAGTTCAGTTTGCAGTCGACCGCTGTGAAGGCCGAACAATGAAGCAGCAACTTCAACAGCAATGGCTCAAGCTGAGCACCAAGCTGGACGCGATGACCCTACGCGAGCGGGCGATGGTGTTCGTGGCGGTGACGGCGGCGATCCTGTTCCTGATTTACACAATGGCGGTCGAGCCGATGCTGGCGAAGCAAAAGCTGCTGCTGGCGCAGATCAAACAGCAGCAGAACCAGATCGCCGGCATCGACGCGGAGATCACGGCCAAGGCGCAAGGCTTCAACCTCGATCCGGACGCCGGGGAGCGCGCCAGGTTGCTGGCGGCCCGTGCCGAGATCGACCGCATCAGCGCGGGCTTGCTGGCGGTGCAAAAAGGATTGGTGGCGCCGGAGAAGATCGCTCCGTTGCTGGAAAACCTGCTCCGCGGCCATGGCAAATTGCGCTTGATGGCGATGAAGACCTTACCGGTGACGGGCATGAGCGAGACCTTCGCCGCTGCCGCGCCGGCGGCGGGCGTCACGCCGGCCGTATCGGCGGCCCAGCCGGCGCCGGTCAATCAGCCGGGCCAGCAGCCGGCGGTAGTGCACAAGCCGCGTGAGCTGCTGTATCGACACGGCGTGGAACTCGTCTTGCAGGGCAGTTATCTGGACATGGTCAGCTACATGGCCGCGCTGGAGGCGTTGCCGGTGCAACTGTTCTGGGGCAAGGCCAGCCTCGACGCGCAGCAGTATCCGAACTCGCGCCTGACCTTGACCTTGTACACGCTGAGCCTGGATCAGAAATGGATGAAGCTATGAGCGCCGCAGTACGACGCGTCTGGTTGGCCGGCGCGCTGTCGGCGCTGATGCTGGCCGCGCCGCCGTTGCGGGCTCAGACCCTGGTCGATCCGACCCAGCCGCCGCCGGAATCGCGCCTGCTGGCGCCGGGCGCCGCCGATGCGCCGGTGGTCGGCGCCGGCCCGCGCTTGCAATCGATCCTGATCGGCACGCGCGGACGCGAGGTGGCGGTGATCGACGGCCAGACCCTGCGCAAAGGCGACAAGATCAATGGCGCCGTGCTGGTGAAAATCGGCAAGAACCAAGTGGTGTTGCAACACGGACGGGAGAAACAGGTGCTGACCTTGTTCACCGATACCGGAACGGGCGGCAAAACGCCCGTTCATCAACGTTAAACGAATGCATATGCAAAAAATACTGACCATCGCCATCCTGACGACGCTGCTGCTGAACGGCTGCTCGACGCCGCCCAAGCGCGATACCTACAACAAGATCAACGCCGAGGTCGATACGGCGCTGAAGGCCAAGCCGCCGGCCGCCGCGCAGGCCGACGCCGTGGCGAGCGCCTTGCTGCCACCCGCGTCGCAGCTGGCCGAGCAGTTGCCGAAGGCGCGCGCGGTGCTGGAGGAGCGCTTCAACGTGTCGTTCAACAACGTGCCGGTGCAGCAGTTCTTCAACTCCATCGTGGCCGGCACGCGCTACAACATGCTGATCAATCCGGAGGTGACCGGCACCATCACCGCCAACCTGAAGGATGTGACGCTGGTCGAGGCGCTCGACGCGGTGCGCGAGCTGTACGGCTACGACTACAAGATCGAAGGCACGCGCATCTACATCCGTCCGCTGACGATGCAGACCAAGATGTTCAAGGTCAATTATCTGACGGCGATCCGCAAGGGCGTGTCGAGCCTGCGCGTGTCGTCGACGTCGGTGGCCAACGCCGGCACCAGCAACAGCGGCTCGCAGAACAATTCCGGCAATAACAATAACTCGAACAACAATAACAACGACAATTCGGGCAACAACGGTAACAACGGCAACAATTCCGGCGGCAACCAGAGCCAGCGCGACGCGGCCAACGTGCAAACCACGTCCGGCAGCGACTTCTGGCTGGAGCTCAAGACGGCGCTGGAGGCGATCATCGAAACCGGCAAGGACGGCCGCAGCGTGACCATCAGCCCGCAGTCGGGCGTGATCGTGATCCGCGCCATGCCCGACGAGCTGCGCAATGTCGACCAGTATCTGCGCGCGACCCAGTTGTCGGTCGACCGCCAGGTGATCCTGGAGGCGAAGATCCTCGAGGTGGAGTTGAACAGCAACTTCCAGAGCGGCATCAACTGGGCCGCTTTCGGCAAGCTCAGCACCAATAGCCGCATCTCGGCCGGGCTGGTGCAGCCGGGCACGTCGTTGACGCCGCTGGGCGTGAGCGCGTCGGGCTCGCTGTCGAGCAACGGCGCCGCCGGCGCGGTGGCCGTGCCGGGGTCGTCGATCGGCGCGGTGTCGGACGCGGTCGGGTCCTTGTTCGGACTGGCGTTCCAAACCAGCAATTTCGCGGCGCTGATTTCCTTCCTCGAAGGGCAGGGCACCGTGCACGTCCTGTCGAGCCCGCGCATCGCGACCTTGAACAACCAGAAGGCGCTGCTCAAGATCGGCACCGACGAGTTCTTCGTCACCGGCATCAGCACCACCACGACGACCAACGGCAACGGCAGCGGCATCACCACGCCGACGTTGACCCTGCAGCCGTTCTTCTCCGGCGTGGTGCTGGACGTGACGCCGCAGATCGACGACCACGGCAACATCATCTTGCACGTGCACCCGTCGGTCAGCCAGGTCTCCACCGTCAACAAGGGCGTCAATCTGGGCACCCTGGGTAACTTCAGTCTGCCGTTGGCGGCGTCGTCGACCTCCGAGATGGACAGCATGGTGCGCGGCCAGAACGGCCAGGTGGTCGCCATCGGCGGCCTGATGCGCCAGGCGACGACCTCGGACCGTTCCGGCGTGCCGGGCGCGAGCGACATTCCCGTGGTCGGCGCGCTGTTCCGCGCCAGCGGCGAGGTGATCCAGAAGCGCGAGCTGGTGGTGCTGATCAAGCCGACCATCGTCGAATCGAGCTCCGACTGGAACCAGGACTTGCTCGAAAGCGGACGCCGCATCAAGGAGCTCGATCCGCGCCGCGCCATGGAGCGCAACTGATCATGTATAGCAAACACTTCGGCCTGCGCGAGGCGCCGTTCAGCATCACGCCGGACACCAGCTATTTCTTCACCAGCCCGCACTCGCAGGAGGCGCTCAACACCTTGCTGGTGGCCGCCAAGAGCGGCGAGGGCTTCATCAAGATCACCGGCGAGGTCGGCACCGGCAAGACGCTGCTGTGCCGTAAGTTCATCGCCACGGTGGGGCCGGAATTCGTCACCGCCTATATTCCCAATCCCTACCTGGAGCCGCGCACCCTGATGCTGGCCCTGGCCGACGAGCTGGAGGTGACGCTGGCGCGCGATGTCGACCAGCACCAGATGCTCAAGTCGATCACCTACCGCCTGATCGAGCTGGCGCACGCCGGCAAGCAGGTGATGCTGTTGCTCGACGAGGCGCAGGCGATCCCGGTGGAGAGCCTGGAGGCGTTGCGGCTGCTGAGCAATCTGGAGACGGAAAAGCGCAAGTTGCTGCAAATCGTGCTGTTCGGCCAGCCGGAGCTGAACCAGCATTTGCAAGCCAATTCGATCCGCCAGCTGGCGCAGCGGATCACCTTCCATTACCACCTCGGGCCGCTGAGCCGGGACGACATCGAATATTATCTGGCCCACCGTTTGCGCGTGGCCGGCTACACGGGCGGGCGCCTGTTCAGCCGTGGCGCGATCGGCAAGCTGTTCCGCGCCAGCGGCGGCATTCCGCGGCTGGTCAACATCATGGCCAACAAGTCGCTGATGCTGTGCTTTGGCGAGGGCCGGCAGCAGGTCACGCGCCGCCACGTCAACCTGGCGGCGCACGACACCCACGGCGTGGTCGGCGCGCGCGCCGGCGTGCGCTGGCCGTGGCTGGCCGCCGGCGTCAGCGTGCTGGTCGCGGCGTGCGGCTTGACGTGGGCGCTGACCAAATGAGCCTGATTAATAAAATGCTGCAGGATCTGGACAAGCGCGGCGGCGCCGGCGACGGCGCGGTCCATCCCCAGGAGTTGAAGGCGGTGCCGGCGCCGGAACGCGACCGCCGGCCGATGCTGCTGGCCGGCGCGGGCGTGGCGGCGGCCGCCGTGTTGGCCGCCGGCGGCTGGTACGGTTGGCAGTACTGGCAGAGCCATCGCGCGCCGCCGGCGCCGGTGCCGAAGGTGGTGGTCAACCAGCGCCCCGCAGGCGCCGTAGCCCCGGCGCCCGTGGTCGAGACGGCCAAGCCGGCGGCGCCGGAACCGGCGGCGACGCCCGCGCCGACCGCACACCCGGTCACCGAGTCGCTCGCGGAACCGATAACGAAACCTGTTCAGCCGATGCAACCCGAGGGCCGTCCGGCCAAGTCCGTACCTGTTCGCGCGGCCGCCACGGTGGCGGCCGCCGACGACGCTATCGCGTCCAGGCCCCGCCGCCCGGTCGCCGACAACGAGGCGCACCGTCCGGAGCGCAAGCCGGCCCAAACGGAAGGCGTCAGCCGGCGCGAGCTGACGCCCAAGCTCGAATCCGACGGCGCCTACCGGCGCGCGCTGGTGGCCTTGCAAGAAGGCCGCCTGAGCGTGGCGATGGCCGATCTCGAGCGCGCGCTGGAGATCGATCCGCGCAACGAGGCGGCGCGCCAAACCTACGTCAGCCTATTGCTGGAAAATAAGCGGACCGACGAGGCGATCCGTCAGTTGCGCCTGTCCCTGGGCATCGATCCGCGCCAGCCGGGGCTGGCGATGGTGCTGGCGCGGCTGCAACTGGAACGCGGCGGGCCGGCGCTGGATACACTGATGGCGACCCTGCCATACGCCGGCAACAGCGCCGACTACCTGGCCTTCCTGGCTGGCGTGCTGCAACGCGAGCAGCGCCACGAGGAGGCGGCCCGCTACTACCGCGACGCGCTGCAACTGGCGCCGGGCAACGGCGTCTGGTGGATGGGACTGGCCATTTCGCTGCAGGCCGACCAGCACCTGCCGGAGGCGCGCGAAGCCTATACGCGGGCTCGCGCGGCGACGGGCATGACGCCGGAATTGCTGGCGTTCATCGACCGCAAGCTGGAACAGCTGGCGCGCTAATTGCCGTCGCTTACCGGGAGTTTTTAGAGCATTGTAAAGATGCTAATCATGATAATATAATTGCAATTCCCTGCAATCAATTATCGGATACCTCCCCATGACCAATACGCTGGTATCGCACCTGAAGAAAAACCTGGTCCCGCTGTTGCTGGCGCTCGCCGTCAGCCAGGCCTACGCGGCCGATATCGTCTACACCGGCGTTGATGGCGCGTCCGGCCTGATCGGCGCGGCGCCCGGGCAGCATGGCGGTAGCGGCGGCGCCGGCGGCCCGTTGTCGGCCGCGCTCGGACAAGCACAGGCGGCGCTGACGTTGACACTGTACGGCGGCGCCGGTGGCGACGGCGGCGCCGGCGCCGCGCGTTCCGAGACTATCTTCGCCGGCAACGGCGGCGCCGGCGGGTTCGGCGGATCGGCCAGCGGCGCCATCGCCACCAGCACCCCGGCGGCGCTCGACACGGTGGTGGCGGCGCTGGTCTATGGCGGCCGGGGCGGGATTGGCGGCGCGCCCGGCGGGCTGGCCGAAATGCTCGACAACGGCGAGATCTTCGGACCGTTCAACCCGATCTACGGCGCTTCCGGCGTCGGTGGCAACGGTGGTGGCGCCAGCAGTTCGGCCTCGGCGAGCGTGGGCGGCGCCGCCTCGGTCGACGTCACGGCACTCGCCGTTGGCGGCGCCGGTGGCAGCTTCGCCGGCCCGCAGGGCGTGTCGGGCGCCGGCGGCGGCGCCAGCGCCACCGCCTACGGGCGATCGGACACGGGCAAAGTGCGCGTCCGGGCCGAAGCCCGTGGCGGCGACGGGGGGCAGCCGACGGCTTTCCTCGGTAGCGGCGGCGGTCTCGCGGCAGACGTGGAACAGATCGACGCCGTAGCGGGGAACACGGGCGGTGAGCTGACTCTGGTTCAGCGCGCCGTCGCCGGCCGCGCCGGCGCCAGTGGCGTGGCCGATCCGTATAACCCGGTGCCACCTGATGGCGTGCGCAGCGCCAACGCCCGCTCGGCGCTGACCTTGAGCGACGCCACGGCCGCCAGCGTGAACGCGCAGGTGTCGGCGGTCGGCGGCGACGCCAGCCTGGCGCTGAACTTCAGCTATGCCGGTGGCGCCGGCTCGGCCTTGCTGGACCTGACATCGACCGCCGCCGGCGCCATCGTCGACGGCACGGTCGAGGCGTTCGGCGGCACCGGCAGCGTCTACGTCGGCGGCGGCGAGGGCGGCATGGCCGACGCGGTCGCCGTGCTGACCGGACTGGCCGACGTGCGCGGCAGCGTGGCGGCCTACGGCGGCAACGGCGGTCCGTCCACCTTCGGCGGCAACGGCGGCGACGCGCATGCCGCGTTGACGATCTCGGCGCAGGGCATGGCGCGCGGCAGCGCCGTCGCCGCCGGTGGCCAGACGGGCGCGGATTCTAATTATTACCAGCCGCGAATCGGCCAGGCCGACGCCGTTGTCGTGCTGGTCGGCGCCGGTGCGCAGGGCGCCGCCACGGCCGAGGGCACCAGCGCGACGAGCCGCCTGACCGCGCGCACCAGCGGCGCCTTGGGCGTCGATGTGAGCGCCAGTGCGCGCGGCTACAGCGACGCCGGCGTGGTGGTGGTATCCGGGATCGGCCCGTCGGCGGCCGGCAGTGCCAGCGTCAGGGCGCGGGTCGACGCGTCGAGCTACGATTCGACCAACAGCACGCCGGCCACCGCCACGCTCGACGTCACCGCCTCGGGCGACATCGACGGCGTCAGCCAGGCGCGCTCGGGCGACGCGCTGTCGGGCTGGTACGGTTCGCCGCCGTCGGCCGGGGGCGTCACCAGCAGCGCGCGCGGCGTCACCACCGGCAACCATGCGGTGTCGATCGGCGCCATCGCGCGCGCTGGACAGACCGGCTTCATCGAGAACGTCCCCGTCATCAGCGGCGCCGCCAGCGCCACCGCCTTCGGCCAGTCCGGCGGCGGCGCGGTCAACGTCTCGGCCGAGGCGCGCGCCAGCGGCGGCACCCGCGTCTATCAATGGAACGGCTACGGCGCGGCGGGCGCGTCGGCCACGGCGGTCAACCTCGTGCGCGGCGGCCGCGGCAGCGCCCACGCCAGCGCCTGGGGTGGCGACGCCCAGGCGCTGGCGACGGCCGTCGGCGTCGGCGCCGGCGGCGCGGTGCGGGTCAGCGGCGCGGCCGGTCCGTTGGTCGGCGACTGGCCGGCCAGCACCCAGTTCAGCGTGACGAGCAACGCGTCCGGCGCCAACTATTACGACGCGGCCGGGTTCCGGCTGGCCGGCCACGGCGGCGCCGGGCAGGTGGTGGTGTCGAACGTCAGCGCCGGCCCGGACGCGGCCGGCGACATCGCCGGACTCGGGCCGGTGGTGACGGCGGCCATGACTTCGGTGGCCGGGGTCGGCATGCTGGCGTTCAGCTCCGACACGGCCGCGCTGGTGACGGACTGGTGGATGCCTGCGCCGGCGCTGCTGACGGCCAGCGGCCAGTTCGGCTTCGACGGCGTCGCCGGCCAGCACCTGCTG
This sequence comes from Duganella sp. GW821-FHT07F09, assembly GCF_059418705.1. Taxonomy (NCBI): domain Bacteria; kingdom Pseudomonadati; phylum Pseudomonadota; class Betaproteobacteria; order Burkholderiales; family Oxalobacteraceae; genus Duganella; species Duganella sp. GW821-FHT07F09. Next base: position 37,945 of record NZ_JBWKQJ010000018.1, read on the forward strand.
CTCGGTTTCGTGTCGGCCTCGTTCGCCGACGGCTTCGACACGCTGGAGCTGTCGATCACCAACAACGGCGTCGGCCTGTTCTCGCGGCTGTTCACCTCGGCCGACGACGCCATGCTGTTCTTCAACGACCACGTGCTCGACCTCGGCTTGTTCGGCGCCGGCGCGCAGGACGTGCGGGTGTCGTCGACCTACTCGTACTTCCAGCCGGGCACGTTCGCTTTCAACTACGTGGTCGGTTCCGGCGTCGGCGTGTCGCCGGTGCCGGAACCGTCGAGCTGGCTGATGCTGGCGCTCGGCCTGGGCACGCTGGTGCTGGTCGCCCGCCGCCGCGCCGCGCCGTCCGCGCATGGCCGCCGGCGCCTGTAACAAGATAAAGTCGGCACGTTACAAATTTTACAATTAAAATAAGATAAGATGGCATTCTTAACAATGCCTATACGACGTCGGCCACGTCCGCTCGTATTTCTTAAAACACTATTTGGGGTCAGCTTAATGAATACATCGAAGTCACGGACATCCCCGGGCAAACCGTCGCGCTACATCGCCGGCATCGCGCCGTTGCTGTTGTCGCTGGTGGTCAGCCAGGCGTATGCGCTCGACCGCACGGTCACCGGCGCCAACGGCGTGGCCGGCACGCCCGGCACCACGACGTCGCCCAACGGCGGCAAGGGTGGCGCCGCGCCCGACCTGACCGACACGTCGCTGACGGCCGGCGCCTTTAACCGCTTGACTTTGACCGGCGGTAACGGCGGCAACGGTGGCAACGGCCTGCCGGGCGCGGTGCTCGATCCGGACAGCCCGGATTGCCGCGATTTCGGCTATTGCCAGTATGGGCCCAGCGGTATCGGCGGCAACGGCGGGGCGGGGGCGGCGGCGACCGGCCGCGTCAACGCGGCATCGTTGACCGGCGGCGCCACCGCCGAGGCCAACGTCTTCGGCGGCAACGGCGGCCTCGTCGGGGAGGGCGACCAGTTCTCCTTCGGCATGGATCCGACCCTGAGCAACGGCGGCGCCGGCGGCAACGCCTCCAGCGTCGCCAACGCCGTTTCGGCGGCCGGCGCGGTATCGGCCAAGGCCTACGCGACCGGCGGCAATGGCGGCGCCACGAATGTGGCATTCGGCGGCCGCGGCGGCGACGGCGGCAAAGCCACGGCCCGCGCGTCGGCTGCCTCTGTCACGGGCAATGTGTCGGTGCTGGCGCAGGCGACCGGCGGCAATGGCGGCGGCGCCAACAACTTCTACGGACCGGCCGGCGCCGGGGCGGCCGTTTATCTGGAAAACATGGTCGCGGGCGCGACCCGTGGCGCGCTGTCCTTGTTGCAGCACGCGATAGGCGGCAACGGCGGCGAGGCGAACACCGGCGGCGGCGGTCCGCCGGACCTGCCGGTCCCGCCAACCAACAACGTCGGCGGCAACGCCGGATCGGTGCTGCGGCTCAGCGACAGCCAGGCCAGCGCGCTGAAGGGCACCGTCAGCGCCAGGGGCGGCAACGCCGGCGGGTTCACCGGCGTCGCGAGTCCGGCCGCCGGCAACGGCCGGGCCGAACTGTATCTGACGTCGACCCGCGCGGGCACCAATGTCGACGGCAGCGTGACGGCCATCGGCGGCGATACAACCGGCGGTAGCTTTGGCGGCGTGGCCGGCGACGCCGGCAGCGCCACCGCCATCGCCAGCCTGACCGGCAAGGCGGCGGTCTCGGGAACGGCCGAGGCCCAGGGCGGCCAATACGGCGGGCTGACGGCCGCCAGCGCCACCAGCCTGTTGACGATCAACGCCGGCGGCCTGGCGACGGGCACCGCGCGCGCGGTGGGCGGCCAGGCGGGCGGCTTGCGCCACAGCTGGGAGTATCAGGACGGCGACGCCACCGCCACGATCGAACTGGTCGGCGCCGGCGCCAGCGGCGGCAGCTACGCCCGGGGCGGCAACGCCAACAGCAACGTAAACGTGACCACCACCGGCGCGCGCGCGGTCAATGTCGAGTCCCGGGCGATCGCCGGCCTGGGCGATCCTTCGTCGCCGCGCGGCCACGAGGGCAACGCCAGGGCGAGCACGGTTGTCAACGCGGGCACGACCGGCGGCCGCGCCGCCGTGACGGCCGGCGCCTACGCGTCCGGCAGCGGCGGCAGCCAGAACGCGCAAGCCAACCTGCTGATCAATACCGGCGGCGACATCACCGGCACCGCGCAGGCCCAGGGCGGCGTGTTCGAGTACATCTACACCGAAAGCGGCAGCTCCGAGGCCATCGCCCGCGGCGTCACCAGCGGCGCCCATTCGGTCACCTTGAACGCGCTCGCGAGCAGCACGTTTGCGCCGGCAGTCGGCAGCCAGAACGGCTATGGCAAGGCCACCGCGAACGCGTATGGCGCCTCCGGCAGCGGCACCGTCACCGTCGCGGCCCGGGCCCTCAGCGGTAACAACTACGTCCTCAGCCAGCGCCTGTCCTCGGCACGCGCCACGGCGGACACGTCGTTGCTGGGCGGCGTGAGCAACGCCAGCGCCCGCGCCAGCGGCGAGCAGATGGAAGCGGTCGCCACCGCGAACGCCATCGGCGCCAAGGGCACCCGGGTTGGCTTCGTCGCCACCACCGCCGGCAACTTCGCACAGGGTGCGGCGACGGCCTCGAACCGCTTCGACGCCGCCAGCTTCGCATTGAAGACTGGCAATGGCACGGCCGGCGACAACCAGCTGTACGCTTATGCCGGCGCGGCCCCGGCCGGCGGCGCGGCTGCCCTCGGTCTGAGCGCGACCGCCGCCGCCGCGCTGACCGACCTGTATGGCACCGGCATGCACGGTGCCTCGGGCGGCATCGATCCCGAGCAGCCGTCCGCGCCGGTCGGCACCAACATCAGCGAGTTCCAGTTCGTGTCGGCGGTCGACCAGCATTTGCTGATCGCCTTCCTGGGCGCGGGCGGCACCGGTTTCGACTCGCTCGATCTGTCGATCAGCAGCCATGGCAACTTGCTGTTCAGCCAGTCGTTCACGTCGCTGAGCGACGCCAACCTGTTCTTCACCGGCAAGGTGCTTGATCTGGGCTTGTTCGGCGCCGGCGCGCAGGACATCGTGGTGCGCTCGTCGCTGGCTGGCGCGGCGTATGGCTACGCGTTTAACTACGTGCTGGGTGGCGGTGTTGGCGGCCTGATCGGCGTCGGCAACCCGACGGGTGGCGCCGGCGTCTCGGCCGTGCCGGAAGAGTCGACGTGGATGATGATGATGATCGGCCTGAGCGGGCTGGTGATCGTGGCGCGCCGCCGCAAGTCGGCCGCCGCGCGCGCGTAATTTAGCGCATCGGTGTAGCGCTGAAGTTCAGCGCTACAGTTCAGCAATTCAGACCGGCCCTTACAGGCTGGCCTGCGGACCCCAGATCTGCTTCATGCTGAAGCGGATCGCGGCCTGGTCCTCGCTGAGCGCCTCGGCGATGGCGTGGCGGTCGCCGGCGGCGCGGCGTTGCTCGGCCGGCGGCAGCGCCGCGCCGGCCGCGTCGCGCAGGCAGTGCACGTGCAACTCGTCGCCGCCGGCCAGCCGGTGGCTGACGACGCCGATCTCGCCGGTGGCCAGGCGCACCAGGCAGCCGGGCGGGAAGTCGCCCAGTTCGCGCTGGAAGTGCTGCGCCAGCGCCGGATCGACCGGCGAACCCTTGTCGTCCATCAGATTGCGCAGCGCCTGGTCGGGCAGCACCGAACGCCGGTAGTTGCGCGCGGACACCTGCGCGCAGTAGCGGTCGGCCAGACTGAGCAGCTTGGCGTTGAACGTCACCTGCGGACTGGCGATGCCGGCCGGGTAGCCGCTGCCCTCATCGTTTTCGTGGTGCAGCAGCACGCACGAAATCCATTCCTCGTCCTCGATGCCGGCGCACTTGAGCAGGTCGACGCTGTCCTCCGGGTGGCGGCGCACGATGGCCATCTCTTCCGTGCTCAGGCTGTGCTTGTTCTGGAAACTCTCGTGGTGGCGCAGCATGCCGACGTTCATCGTCAGCGCGGCGGCGGTGACGGTCTGGGTGTCGGCGTCGGTCTTGCCGAGGCTGCGCGACATGACGACGATGACCACCGCCGTCTCGATGCAGTGGCGCACCGCGTAGCTGCCGGCGATCTGGCACAGAAAGATGCAGGCGAGCGCGATGTCTGGATTGAGATCGACCGCGCGCACCACCTCGCGGGCGATGTCGCGCAGCTCGCTTTCCGCATCGTGTTCGTTGCGCAGGTTTTGCAGCAGCCGTTCCAGCCGCCGGTTCGACACGTTGAGCTGGTGCAGCACCGACGGCGGCGCCGGCGTCTGCGCCAGGGTGGCGATGCCCGGCGGGTCCAGGTGTTTGGTATCGGCCATGATGGTTGTCCCCGATTTATACTTTGCCCAGCCGCTCCAACGCGAGCGCCAGGGTCTCATCTTTTTTGGCGAAGCAGAAGCGCACGATGCCGGACTCCTTGCCTTGCTGGTAGAACGCCGAAACCGGTATCGCCGCGACCTTGATCTCGGTGGTCAGCCATTCGGCGAATTCCGCCTCGGTCTGGGTCGAGATTTTGTCGTAGCGCACGCACTGGAAATAGGTGCCGTCGGCCGGCAGCAATTCGAAGCGGGTACCGGCCAGGCCGTCGCGGAACAGGTCGCGCTTGCGCTGGTAGAACGCGGGCAGCGTCAGGTACGGCGCCGGATCGGTCATATAGCTGGCCACGCCATGCTGCATCGGCGTGTTGACGCTGAAAACGTTGTACTGGTGCACCTTGCGGAATTCGGCCGTCAGCCCCGGCGGCGCCGCCACGTAGCCCAGCTTCCAGCCGGTGACGTGGTAGGTCTTGCCGAAGCTGGAGACGACGAAGGCGCGCGCGGCCAGCTCGGGGTGGCGGCACACGGATTCGTGGCGCTGGCCGTCGTAGACCATGTGTTCGTACACTTCGTCCGACAGGATCAGGATGTTGGTGCCGCGCACGATGTCGGCCAGCGCGTGCATGTCGGCGCCGCGCAGCACGCTGCCGGTCGGGTTGTGCGGGGTGTTGATGACGATCAGCCTCGTCTTGCCGCTGACGGCGGCGGCCACCTTGGCCCACGGCACCGTGTAGCCGGCCGCGCCCATTTCCATCTGCACACCGACGGCTACGCCGCCGGCAAGGTTGATGGCCGGCACGTAGCTGTCGTACACCGGCTCGATGACGATCACCTCGTCGCCCGGATGCACGCAGCACAGGATGGCCGTGGTCAGCGCCTGCGTGGCGCCGGCGGTGACGGTGATGTCGGTGTTGGTGTCGTACTCGTGGCCGTACAGGGCCGCTATCTTGGCGACGATGGCGTTGCGCAACACCGGCGCACCGCTCATCATCGGATACTGGTTGAAGTCGGCCAGCATGGCGTCGTTGACGGCTTGCAGCAGGCTGCGCTCGCACGAAAAATCGGGGAAGCCCTGGCCCAGGTTGACGGCGCCGGACTGCGCGGCCAGGGTCGACATGCGCGTGAAAACGGTGGTGCCGACGGCCGGCAGGCGGCTGGTCAGCAACGGCGTCGAAGGCAGATCATGATGCGGATCGTTATGGAGATCGTTGCGGCTATTCATGGCGGCTGTAGAGTGAACGGATGGCCTATTCTAGCTCAGCGGGCGCGCTTTGGTGTTGCGTAAAAAATCTATCGTTCGAGCCGCCACGCCTCCGGCACCACGACCTTGAACATGCCGGCCTTGGCCAGCCGGCGCGCCAGTTTGAGCAGCGCCTTGTCCTTGGTGATGAGCACCTCGGCGCCGGCGTCGCGCGCCACCTCCAGGAACTTTTGATCGTCCTTGTCGGTGCAGACGGGCAGGCGAATGCCGGACTCGGCCGGCGCGACCACCTTGATCAGCGCGTCGAAGCGCGCCGCCGCCAGCGGGCGGCTGGCCTCGTCGAGCGGCAGGTGCGAATAGTGCAGCACGATGTTGTATTCGTCGCGGCAATCGGCGCGGGTGACGGCCTCGACGGCGCCGCTTTCAAGCGCGGCCAGCAGCCCGGCCCAGCGCGGATCGTGGAACACGAACAGGTCGAGGCAGACATTGGTGTCGATGACGATGCGCGCCGGTGCGGAATTCGTTGGAACAGGTATCATGTCGGTAGTCGTATTCATGTGCTTATTTGAAATTTTTTGGACTTCGTTGAAATCTTATGCTGATAGTGCTTTCGCCCGCCAAAAGTCTCGACCTGGAGACGCCCCCGACCACCAAGCTGCACTCCCAACCCGCTTTCCTCGACCACTCGGCGCAACTGATAGCCCGTCTGCGCGAATTTTCGCCGGTGCAGATCGGCGAGCTGATGGATCTGTCCGACAACCTGTCGGCGCTCAACGTTGCCCGTTACGCATCGTGGACCCACGACACCGCCGAGGGCCGCCAGGCCGTCATGGCCTTCAACGGCGACGTCTACGGCGGACTCGAGGCGCGCACCCTCACGCCCAAACAACTGGACTACGCGCAATCGCGCATCCGCATCCTGTCCGGGCTGTACGGCATGCTGCGTCCGCTCGACCTGATCCATCCGCACCGGCTCGAGATGGGCACGCGCCTGAGCAACCCGCGCGGCAAGAACCTGTACGACTTCTGGGGCGACACCATCACCAAGGCGCTCAACAAGACGGCCGGGGAGCAGGGCGCCGAGACCCTGGTCAACCTGGCGTCCGAGGAATATTTCAAGTCGGTCAAGCCCAAGCTGCTCGACATGCCGGTGATCACGCCGCAGTTCGAGGACTGGAAAAACGGCAAGTATAAAATCATTTCCTTTTACGCCAAACGGGCGCGGGGACTGATGGCGCGCTACGCCGCCGTCAAGGGCATCACCGATCCGCAGAAGCTGAAGAAATTCGATGTCGACGGTTATGCGTTCGACAAGAAGGATTCGACCGACGGCACCTGGATTTTCCGCCGCAAGGTCGCCGCGTAAAACTACGTAAATGCATGCGGCGAACGCCAAACGTGGGCAAATCTAAAACACGTAGGGCGGATTAGCGTAGCGTAATCGGCCATGTACGCGCCGCTTGCGGCTCATCCATGGCCAATTACGGCGTTCCGCCTAATCCGCCCTACGTGTATCGGAAGAAATTCGCTTTTAGTTCCAGAGTTTCCACCAGTGACGTTCGGCTTTTTTGCCTTCGTCGAGGAACTTGCTGGTCGGGTAGTTCAGCTTGAACACGCGCATCGTGTCGTCGCGCAATTCCGTCATGCCCAGCTTGTCGTAGCTGCGGATCATGATGAACAGCGCCTCTTCGATGGCCGGCGAGTCGCGGTAGTCGCTCATGATGCCCATGGCGCGGTTGGCCGCGGCCAGGTAGGCGCCGCGACGGTAGTAGTAGCGCGCCACGTGCACCTCGTACGACGCCATCGCATTGGTCAGATAGCGCATCCGGTCCAGCGCGTCCGGGGTATACTTGCTGTTCGGGAACTTATCCACGAGCTGCTTGAACGCCGCATAGGCTTCGCGCGTGGCCTTCGGGTCGCGCTCGGTCGTGTCCTGGGCGTAGATGAAGTTCAGGAAGCCGATCTGGTCGTTGAAGTTGATCAGCCCGCGCAGGTAGTACATGTAGTCGACGTTGTTGTGGTTCGGGTGCAGCTTGATGAAGCGCTCCACCGCCGCCAGCGCCTGCGCCTGGTCCTGCGCCTTGTAGTAGGCGTAGGCGATCTGCATCTGCGCCTGCTGGGCGTAGGTACCGAACGGATAGCTCGATTCCAGGCGCTCGTACAGCTGAATCGCGCGCTCGTAGTGGGCACCTTCGAGTTCTTCAGTCGCCTCCGAGTATAATTTCGAAGCTGTCCAACCTTTCGTCTCGTCGGCTTTCTCCGAGAAAATGCCGCAAGCGGACAAACTAAGCAGAACCAACGTTGCTGCGACTACCGATAATTTTTTTTGCATATGTTTTGCAAGAAGCTGTTTAACCAAAGTTTTACAATAGGCTGATTATAGCCGATGGGAATGCCGTGATATTAACTCCAAAGCCGAATTTGGCCGAATCCTCCTCCACCCACGACGAATCCGACGCCGACCTGCCCGCAGAGCTCGAAGTCCAGGATGGCGACTACGGCGACGACGATGACGGCCTGGCTCCGATCGAACTGGAACTGACCCCGGAAGCGTGCGGCCAGCGCCTGGACAAAGTCATTTCCAAGCTGGTGCCGCAGTTTTCGCGCGGCCGCCTGCAAATGTGGATCGACGACGGCTTCGTCACGGTCGACGGCAAAGTGGCCAAAAGCACCAAGGACACGGTCTACGGCGATGAGAAGATCGTCATTCTGCCCCAACCGGCGCCGGAAGACGAGGCTTTTAAGCCGGAAGCGATGGAACTTAACATCGTTTATGAAGATGAGCACCTGATCGTCATCAATAAACCGGCCGGGCTGGTGGTCCATCCGGGCGCCGGCAACTGGTCCGGCACCCTGCTCAACGGCCTGCTGCACCACTGCCCGCAGCTGTCGGGCGTGCCGCGCGCCGGCATCGTCCACCGGCTCGACAAGGACACCAGCGGCCTGATGGTGGTCGGCAAGACGCTGCCGGCGCAGACCGATCTGGTGCGCCAGCTGGCCGCGCGCACCGTCAAGCGCGAGTATTTCGCTTTGGTGTGGGGCACGCCGCGCGTTAGCGGTACTATTGACGCATCGATGGGGCGCCATCCGAAAGACCGCATCAAGATGGCGGTCTCGAACAACTTTTCCGCCAAGCCGGCCATCACGCACTACGAGTTGCTGGCCAGCGGCGATCTGGACCGTCGCCCCGTCAGCTTGATGCAGTGCCGCCTGGAGACGGGCCGCACGCACCAGATTCGCGTGCACATGATGTCGATCGGCTTTTCGCTGGTTGGCGATGTGATGTATGGCAAGCAGCATCTGGCCAGTGTCTTCCCGCGTCAGGCCTTGCAGGCCCGCCGCCTGGGACTGGTTCACCCGGCCACGGGCGAGCAGTGCGAGTGGCTGGTGCCGCTTGCCGATGATTTTGCCGAGCTGATCGCCAAGGCCGGCATCGAGGAACCGGAACAAGTTTGAACGCTATCCATCAGCAATGGCTAATGCCGAAATGGCCGGGCCTGCCCGCCAATGTCGGCACCCTGTCGACCACCCGGCGCGGTGGCGTCAGCCCCGCGCCTTACGGCGACGGCATGGGGCAGGGCGGCCTGAACCTGGGCACCCACGTGGGCGACCAGCCGCACAACGTGGCCCACAACCGCGAGATCCTGCGCGCGATGTTGCCGTCCGATCCGGCCTGGTTGTCGCAGGTGCACGGCACCGCCGTGGTCGACCTGGCGGGCTTGCCGCAGCAGCAGGTGCCCGAGGCCGACGCCAGCGTCAGCAACGTGCGCGGCAAGGTGTGCGCCATCATGACGGCCGACTGCCTGCCGGTGCTGCTGTGCGACACCGAGGGCAAGACCGTCGGCGCCGCCCACGGCGGCTGGCGCGGCCTGGCCTCCGGCGTTCTGGAGAACACGGTCGAGTCGATGCGCGCGGCCGGCGCCGGCGACTTGATGGCGTGGCTGGGGCCGGCCATCGGTCCCTACCAGTTCGAGGTCGGGCCGGACGTGATGCAGGCCTTCCTCAACGGCGCGCTGGACGATTCCGGCGTGCGCCACGTGACGGCGGCCTTCTCCCCGGTGGACAACAAACCGGGCAAGTATCTTGCCGACCTCTACGCGCTGGCGCGTTACCTGCTGCACCGGGCCGGCGTGGCGCAGGTGCATGGCGGCGAGTATTGCACCGTCTCCAATTCGGGGCGGTTTTACTCGTATCGGCGCGACGGCGTGACCGGCCGCCAAGCCTCTTTGATCTGGCTCAAATGAAGCGACGCGGCGCGGACTTAGTCTTCGCCCCTGGCGCTCGGGGAGGCCCCGGCCTCGTCGGCCGCGCGCGCGTCCCTGGCCGCTTGCTCCTCGGCGCGGCGGCGCGCTTTGCGCTTGCCGGTGCCGGCGATATACATCAATGTGCCCAGCGGCAGCACGCAATAGAACAAAAACGTTACAATTCCCGCAACGACGGTGGGCTCGGTAAGCGCCATCAGTCCCACGACGTAAATCCAAGCAATCGCAACGATCAGCATAAAGAGTTCAGCATAGAGCAGTCCAGGTAAAGATATTTAAACTATTTTTAGGGAATCAAACATGAATGTGCCCGATCCTCAAGCCATTGCCAACGCCTGGATGTCGCAGATGAGCGACCCGGCCCAGTGGCAATCCTGGTTCAGCAAGCTTCCCGCCCCGGACGCCAATCCGCTGGCCGCCATCATGCAGGACGCCGGCGCCACCGTGCAACCGCAGGCCATGGAACAGTTGAAGAACCAATATCTGGAAGACTTCGGCGTGTTGTGGCAGGACTTTTTGGCCGGCAAGACCCCGGCGCTGCAAGACCGCCGTTTTAGCTCGCCTGCCTGGCAGGGCAATCCGATGTCGTCGTTTAATGCGGCATCATACCTGCTCAACGCCAAGTTCCTGACCGCGATGGTCGACACCGTCGAGACCAACCGCCATCAGAAACAAAAGATCCGCTTCGCCGTGCAGCAGATCGTCGACGCCATGTCGCCGGCCAACTTCCTCGCCACCAATCCGGAAGCGCAAGAGAAACTGATCGAGACCAAGGGCGAGAGCCTGACCAAGGGCCTGGCCAACATGCTGGCCGATATGAACAAGGGCCATATTTCGCTGTCCGACGAAACCGCGTTCGAGGTCGGCCGCAACCTGGCGATGACGCCCGGCACGGTGATCTACGAGAACCCGCTGTTCCAGCTGATCCAGTACACACCGACCACGGCCACCGTGCACCAGCGGCCGCTGCTGATGGTGCCGCCGTGCATCAACAAGTTCTACATCCTCGACCTGCAGCCGGAGAACTCGCTGGTGCGATACGCGGTCGAGCAGGGCAACACCGTGTTCATGATTTCCTGGGTCAACGCCGACAAGTCGATCGAAGGCACCACCTGGGACGATTACATCGAAAAGGGCGTGATCGAGGCGATCCGCGTGACGCGCGAGGTCAGCGGGCAAGACAAGCTGAACATGTTCGGTTTCTGCATCGGCGGCACGCTGGTGTCGACGGCGCTGTCGGTGCTGGCCGCGCGCGGCGACAATCCGGCCGCCAGCCTGACGCTGCTGACGTCGCTGCTGGACTTCAGCGACACCGGCGTGCTCGACGTCTTTATCGACGAGACCCAGGTGTCGATGCGCGAGCAGCAAATCAAGGAGGGCGGCTTGATGCTGGGCCGCGACCTGGCCAGTACCTTCTCCAGCCTGCGTCCAAACGATCTGGTGTGGAATTATGTGCAGTCGAATTATCTGAAGGGCAACGAGCCGCCGCCGTTCGACCTGCTGTACTGGAACTCCGACAGCACCAATTTGCCGGGGCCGATGTTCTGCTATTACCTGCGCAATATGTACCTGGAGAACCGGCTGCGCGAGCCCGGCAAGCTGACGGTGGGGGGCGCCACGGTCGACCTGTCCGCCATCGACGCGCCCGTGTTCGTCTACGGTTCGCGCGAGGACCACATCGTGCCGTGGACGTCGGCGTTCGGGTCGATGAACCTGCTCAACCCGGGCAAGCCCAAGGCCAACCGTTTCGTGCTGGGCGCCTCGGGCCACATCGCCGGCGTGATCAATTCGCCGGCCAAGAACAAGCGCAGCTACTGGATCAACGACAAGCCGGTCGGCCGCGCCGTCGCCAAACCGCTCGATCCGGAGGCGTGGATGGCCGGCGCGACCGAGACGCCTGGCAGCTGGTGGCCGGAGTGGGCCGGCTTCCTCGCCGAGCACGGCGGCAAGGACGTCAAGCCCAAGGCCAAGCCGGGCAACGCGGATTACAAGGCCATCGAGCCGGCGCCGGGGCGCTACGTCAAGGTCAAGGGATAGGTATTGGAGGGGGAAGGCTTGCTTTCCGGCTTATAAAATTAGTTGCGTTGCAATAAAAGCCAAAAGTTATGCCAGTTAGTGCAGGATATGCTTTTTCCCCTCTATAATAGGGTTGTAGGTTAGTCGGAAAGCGGACCTCACGTTCGCTTTTTTTTCGAATTGTTAGAGGACGCGCTGCGGCGCAATAAACGGACTTGTGATGAGTAGTGCGAAAAAAAATGCTGAACGCCTGATCAAGAAATACCCGAATCGCCGTCTGTATGACACGCAGACCAGTTCCTACATCACGCTGACGGATGTCAAGCAGCTGGTGCTGGACAACGAGGAATTCACGGTCGTCGACGCCAAGAGCAACGAGGATTTGAGCCGCAGCATCCTGCTGCAGATCATTCTGGAGGAAGAGGCGAGTGGCGCGCCGATGTTCTCGAGCGACGTGCTGGCGCAGATCATCCGCTTCTACGGCCACGCGATGCAGGGCATGATGGGTTCCTACCTGGAGAAAAACGTCCAGGCGTTCACCGACATCCAGCGCAAATTCACCGGCACCACGGTCGGCGGCCTGGAAGGCAAGCCTTTCAGCCCGGAGATGTGGACCCAGTTCATGAACGTCCAGGGCCCGATGATGCAGGGCATGATGAACAACTACATCGACCAGAGCAAGAGCTTGTTCGTGCAGATGCAGGAGCAGATGCAAAACCAGAGCAAGACCATCTTTGGGACTTTCCCGTTCGTTCCAGGCGTTCCGCCGACGGACAAGAAGTAATTGCCTTACGTATTCCCGCTGGGCGGTGGGAATACGTAGCCTCATCGGCGGATCACGGCCGATTACGGCGTTCCGCCTAATCCGCCCTACGTGTCTCCACGTGGGGCAAGCTAATGTGGCCGTGGTTTCATGGTCCACTTCGGAAACACGTAGGGCGGATTAGCGCAGCGTAATCCGCCAAGCTCCGCCAACACCTCCAGCACTCCCTTCTGTAGCAAAGCTACAAAAATCCCAGATTCCCGTTGACACCCGAATTTCATCGGTAGTACTATCGACAACATCTTGTGGAAGCGCTTCCACTCATAATCAAAACAAAGGGAGTCGCCGTGGTATTGGAAGCATCCGTCGCACTGGAAGAGAGTTTTTCCCCACCGGCCGACTCGGTCCTGTGGCGCCCCGAATTCCTGCTGGGCGCCGCCACCGCCGCCTACCAGATCGAAGGCGCCATCGCCGAAGACGGCCGCATCCCCTCGATCTGGGACACCTTCTCCGCCACACCAGGCAAGACGCTGGCAGGCGACACCGGCGATGTCGCCTGCGACCACTATCATCGCTGGCAATCGGACGTCGAGCTGCTCGCCGGCCTGAACGTGGACGCCTACCGCCTCTCGATCTCCTGGCCGCGCGTGATGACGCAGGACGGCCAGCCCAACCAGAAAGGCATCGCCTTCTACCGCGACCTGCTGACGGCGCTGCGCGCCAAAGGCCTGAAAACCTGGGTCACCCTGTACCACTGGGATCTGCCGCAGCACCTGGAGGACAAGGGCGGCTGGGTCGACCGCGACACCGCCTACCGCTTCGCCGAATACGCCGACATGATCAGCCGCGAGCTGGCCGGGCTGGTGGACGCCTGGGCCACGCTCAACGAGCCATGGTGCTCGGCGATGCACGGCTACGGCACCGGCCACCACGCTCCCGGCAAGACCGACGTGGTGTTCGCCACGCAGGCGATGCACCATCTGCTGCTCGGCCACGGGCTGGCGGTGGCGCACCTGCGGGCCAACGATCCGGGCGCGCAGGTGGGCATCGTCGCCAACGTCGGTCGCGGCACGACCACCGGCGACAGCGCCGCCGACCGGCGCGCGGCCTGGCTGTTCGAACTTCAGCACAACAACTGGATACTCGATCCGCTGCTGAAAAAATTCTATCCGTCGGCGCTGTGGGAGCTGTGGCCGGGCGCCGAGCCGATGACCCTGAGCGGCGACATGGACATCATCGGTACGCCGCTCGATTTCCTGGGCATTAATTACTACTTCCGCACCAATGTCGTCAGCGACGGCAAGCACGGTTACACGGAAGTGGACCTGGAGGGCGTGGAACGCACGCAGATGGGTTGGGAAGTGCATCCGGATGGCCTGCGCCACCTGCTGGAGGGCTTCCACCGCGACTATCCGAACCTGCCACCGATTTACATCACCGAGAACGGCATGGCCTCGGACGATAAAGTGGTGGACGGCGAAGTCGATGACCGCGGCCGCATCTCGTTCCTGAACCGCCACTTGGCGGCGGTCGACCAGGCGGTGAAGGCTGGTGTCGATATCCGTGGTTACTTTATCTGGTCGTTGATGGACAATTTTGAATGGGCCTTCGGTTATGAGCGCCGATTCGGTATCATCCACGTGGATTACGCCACGCAGCAACGCACGCTGAAGCGCAGCGCGAAACTGGTGGCGCAATTCCTTGCCCGAAGGGCGGCGACAACCGCGTAGCTCCCAGCCATCCAAGAAAATGGGCGCATGACGCCCACAGGAGACAGAATGAAGAAGGCGATAAAAATGGCCGGCGCCACCGCGCTTGCCCTGGCCGGATGCGGCGCGTTCGCGCAGGGCGCATCCGCACCGGCGGCTGCAGCGGCCGGTGCGCCGCTCAAGGCCACCGTGATCCACTGGTGGACCTCCGGCGGCGAATCGCAGGCCGTCCAGCAGTTCGCCGACGCCTATAACAAGGCCGGCGGCCAGTGGATCGACCAGGCGGTCGCCGGGGCCGAGCAGGCGCGCGCCACCACCATCAACCGCATCGTCGGCGGCAACGCGCCGACGGCCGCGCAGTTCAACACGTCCAAGCAATTCCGCGATTTCGTCGAGCAGGGCTTGCTGAGCAACGTCGACGACGTGGCCATCGCCGGCAAGTGGGACCAGATCATGCCGGCGTCCATCCTCGCCGCGATCAAGATCGACGGCCATTTTTACGCCGCGCCGGTGGACATCCATATGCCGGCCTGGTTCTTCTACTCCAAGGCCGCCTATAAAAAGGCCGGTATCACCGCCGAGCCGCAAACCTACGACGAATTCCTCGCGCAACTGGCCAAGCTGAAGGCCGCCGGCCTGGTGCCGCTGGCCTTCGGCGGCCAGGTGTGGCAGGAGAAGATCACCTTCGACGCCATCTTCGCGATGGTCGGCGGCGCCGACCTGTATCTGAAGGTGTACCGCAACCGCGACCAGAAGGCCGTCATGTCGCCGGCCTTCAAGCAGGTGCTGGTCGATTTCAAGAAGCTCAAGGCCTTCGTCGATGCCGGCTCCCCGGGCCGCAACTGGAATGACGCCACCGCCATGGTCGTCAGCGGCAAGGCCGGCGTGCAGATCATGGGAGACTGGGCCAAGGGTGAGTTCTCGTCGGCCAAGCAGGTCGCGGGCAAGGACTTCGGCTGCTTCCCGGGCTTCGGCCCCAAGGCGCCTTACATCGTCGCCGGCGACGCCTTCGTCTTCCCCAAGACGAACAACGCCGCCACCATCAAGGCGCAAAAGCTGCTGGCCACCGTGGTCACGTCGCCGGCGGCGCAGGTGGCCTTCAGCTCGCGCAAGGGCGCGATTCCGATCCGTGGCGACGTCGACGAATCGTCGCTCGACATCTGCGCGCGCCAGGGCCTGGCGATCATCCGCGACAAGAGCCGCCAGCTGCCCAATTCCGAAATGCTGGCCACGCCGGACACCACCGGCGCGCTGCAGGACGTGTTGACCAATTACTGGAACAAGAACCAGTCGGCCGACGATGCGCAAAAAGCCTTCGCCCGCGCGTTGAAGGACGAATAGGCCATGACTGCTGCCCACGTGAAGAAACGCCAAAGCGTCTCGGTCGCCGCCTACATCGCGCTGGTTCCGATGGCGTTGACGGTGCTGCTGGCGTATCTGGGCACGATGCTGTGGACGGCCCGTGTGTCGGTCAGCAGCTCGCGCACCTTCCCCAACAGCGATTTCGTCGGCGCCTCGCAGTACATCCGCCTGTTTAACAACGAGCGCTGGCTGCTGTCGCTGCAAAACGTCGCCGTCTACGGCGTGCTGTTCATCGCCGCCTGCCTGATCATCGGCTTCCTGCTGGCGGTGTTCATCGACCAGAAGGTGATGGCCGAGGGCGCGCTGCGCACCATTTTCCTGTATCCGTACGCAATGTCGTTCGTGGCCACGGGCCTGATCTGGCAGTGGATACTCAATCCCGAACTGGGCATCCAGGAGGTGCTGCGCAAGCTGGGCTTCACGGAGGCGAAGTTCGACTGGATCGTCGACCAGGACATGGCTATCTACACCATCGTCATCGCCACCGTATGGCAAGCCTCCGGGCTGGTGATGGCGCTGATGCTGTCCGGGCTGCGCGGCATCGACGAGGAATTGTGGAAGGCCGCCCGCATCGACGGCATTCCGCGCTGGCGCGTGTACGTGAGCATCGTGCTGCCGATGCTCGGGCCATCGGTGTCGACCGCTTTCGTGCTGCTGTTCGTGATGGTGGTCAAGGTGTTCGACTCGGTTGTCGCCATGACGCAGGGCGGTCCCGGCACGGCCAGCGAGGTGCCGGCCAAGTTCATCATGGATTATCTGTTCGGCCGCGCCAATATCGGCCTGGCTTCCGCCGCATCGATCGTGCTGTTGGCCACGGTGCTGGCCATTGTCGCGCCGCTGTATTACCTGCGCAGCCGCCGCGCCGACAAGGGGATGTGATGGGATACGTCGCGAAACAGGAGAAGGCCGTCGTCGCGGTCGCCGAGGCGTCCCGCGCCGCCGCCAACGACAGCGGCGTCACCACGGCGCCCGCGTCCGTGGCGGCCAGGCGCAGGAAGCTGGCATGGACCCCGGCGCGCGCCGGCGTCTACGCGTTTTTGATCGTGGCGGCGCTGTTCTTCCTGCTGCCCCTATATGTGATGCTGGTGACGTCGGTCAAGCCGATGGAGGAGATACGACTCGGCACGCTGTTCGCGCTGCCGGCCAACCTCACGCTGGAGCCGTGGGTGCAGGCCTGGCAGTCCGCCTGCACCGGTCTGGAATGCGAGGGCATACGCAGCGGCTTCTGGAACTCGGTCGCCATCGTGGTGCCGAGCACCATCCTGTCGATCGCGATCGGCGCCGTCAACGGCTATGCGCTGTCGTTCTGGCGGCCGCGCGGCGCCGGCGTGCTGTTCGCGATCCTGATGATGGGCGCCTTCATCCCGGTGCAGGTGATGGTGTATCCCCTGGTGCGGGTGCTGGCGGCGGTCGATCTGTTCAGCTCCTTGCCCGGTATCGTCTTGATCCACACGATCTTCGGCATGCCGGTCATGACGCTGCTGTTCCGTAATTACTACGCGGCGCTGCCGATGGAGTTGTTCAAGGCGGCGCGCATCGACGGCGGCGGCTTCTGGCGCATCTTCCTGCAACTGATGCTGCCGATGTCGACGCCGGTGATCGTGGTGGCCGTCATCATGCAGGTCACCGGCATCTGGAACGACTTCCTGCTTGGACTGGTGTTCGCCGGTTCCGAGCATCTGCCGATGACGGTCCAACTCAATAACATCATCAACACCACCACCGGCGAGCGGCTGTACAACGTCAACATGGCGGCGACCATACTGACTTCGGTCGTGCCGCTGGCGCTGTACTTTATTTCGGGCCGCTGGTTTGTGCGCGGTATCGCCTCCGGCGCGGTCAAGGGCTAAGAACCAAGGGAACATATGTCTAATGTAGCGATACGCAATCTGCAAATTGAGCTGGGCGGCACCAAGGTCATTGAATCGCTCAATCTCGACGTCAAGGCCGGCGAGTTCGTGGTGCTGCTCGGGCCTTCCGGTTGCGGCAAATCGACGCTGTTGCACAGCATTGCCGGCCTGATCGACACCACCTCCGGCCAGATCGAAATCGGTGGCAAGGACATGACCTGGGCCGATCCCAAGGATCGCGGCATCGCGCTGGTGTTCCAGTCGTACGCGCTGTATCCCACCATGAACGTCGAGAACAACATGTCGTTCGGCCTGCGCATCAGCGGCACGCCCAAGGCGGAGATCGCGCGGCGGGTGTCGCGCGCTTCCGACATGCTGCAGCTCGGGCCTCTGCTCAAGCGCAAGCCGGCCAACCTGTCCGGCGGCCAGCGGCAGCGCGTGGCCATCGGCCGCGCCATCGTGCGCGAGGCCGACGTGATGCTGTTCGACGAGCCCTTGTCCAATCTGGACGCCAAGCTGCGCACGGAGCTGCGGCGCGAACTCAAACAGCTGCACAAGCAGCTGGGCGCGACGATGATCTACGTCACCCACGACCAGGTCGAGGCGATGACCCTGGCGCAGCGCATGGCCGTGATGAAGGGCGGGGTGGTGCAGCAGTTCGACACGCCCGCCAACATCTACAACGAGCCGGCCAATCTGTTCGTCGCCACCTTCCTCGGTTCGCCCGGCATGAACCTGTTCCGGGGCCGGCTGGAACAGCATGGCGGCCGCACCTTGTTCCGCAACGAGCACCTGGCCGTCGATGTGACGGACTATCCGTTCAGCCAGCCGCCGGTCGGCACGCGCGACTGCGTGCTGGGCGTGCGGCCGGAGGACATCGATGTCGGCAACGGCGACGGCGCCGGGACAGTTGTCAGCGCCACCGTGTCGCTGGTGGAAGCCATGGGCGCGCACCGCGTGTTGTGGCTGGACTTCCACGGCACCCAGGTGGCCGGCATCGTGCAGGACCAACAGCAAATCGATGGCGACAAGGACGTCGACTTCTCGATCCGTACCAAACGACTTTCCCTGTTTGACGGAGCCAGCGAGCAGCGGCTCTAAGACGGCAATCGCCGCGTAGCACAGCGATGTAGTTATCAGGGCCGCCACGGCAGGCCCGCCGCATCCCTGCGTCCTGCGGTGGAACCGGTTCCACTCGTGCGTATTCGCCGTCAGAGCGATGCACGACCACTCAACCGATGGAAGAAGTGAGGAAGACAAAATGAAGAAAACGATACTGGCGCTGAGCATCGCGCAAATAGCGCAACTGGCGCTGACGGGCGGCGCGGCGATGGCGCAGCAGGTGGCTGCGGCCAACGGCGGCGACATCGAAAAAATCATTGTCACGGCGACCCGCCGCGACACCCTGGTGCAGGACACGCCGTTGGCCATCACCGCCTACACCCAGGACACGCTGGCCAACAATCAGGTCAAGGACCTGGCGTCGATGACGGCGATGGTGCCCAGCCTCGTCGTCGAGCCGCACAGCGACTCCGGCGGCGTCCACGTGTACATGCGCGGCGTCGGCTCGGCCAACCACACGGAGCTGGGCGACCCGGCGGTGGCGTTCTACGTCGACGGCATTTACGTCGCGCGTCCGCAGGGCGCGACGGCGCTGATGTACGACTTGAGCCACGTCGAGGTGGCGCGTGGTCCGCAGGGCACGCTCAATGGCCGCAATTCGACCGCCGGCGCCGTCAACCTGATCTCCGGCGCGCCCAACCCGAACAAGATGTTCGGCTCGGCCGGCATCACGGTGGGCGACTATCACCGCATCCAGACCCAGGGCATGATCAACATTCCGCTGAGCGACGATATCGCGCTGCGCATCGCCGCCATCCAGGACCGGCGCGACGGCTACGTCGATTTCCGCAAGGGCTCCAACGTGGCGCCGGGCACGCGCAAATACGGCGCCGGCGACCAGAAGGGCGCGCGCGCCTCGCTGCTGTGGCGCTTCACGCCGGACCTGAAGGCCACCTTCATCGCCGATTATTACAGCGACACCGGCGCCGGCAACATCTATCTTGCGGCCGAGCCGGCACCCGGACAGGACCTGCGCTCGGCGCTGATCGACACCCCCGGCGCGCTTGATCAATCCATCATCACCGGCAAGGCCAAGGTGCAATGGCGGCCGTTCGACGGCATCGAGACGCAGTACCTGGGTTCCTGGAGCCGTTTGAAGCGCACCAACGCCAGCGACGCCGACGCCGGGTTCTACCCTGGCTTCAAGGCCGAAAACCGCACCGAATGGGGCCAGTTCGACAGTCTGTCGAACGAGCTGCAGGTGCGTTCCGATTCGGAGTCCGCGTTGCAATGGGTGGGCGGCCTGTTCTTCTTCAAGGAGAAGAACAAGATTCGCTTCGACATCGACCGCAGCCAGATTTCGCAGGCGATGCTGGAGCAGGACATCGCCAGCGGCAACGTGATCTTCGTGCAGCCGACCGTGGGCCAGTACGCGTCGGCCATGTCTTTCATCCAGGGCGATCGTCAACTGCATTCGAAGGCCGCTTTCGCGCAGGCCAGCTACGATATCGATCCGTTGTGGAAGCTGACCGCCGGCGCGCGTTACACCAAGGACCACAAGTACGATATCGGCGGCCAGAACTGGGCCTGCCCGAACTGGCCGGACAATCCGCCGCGCGGCACCGTCAACCTGACGCCGGGCCAGATCGCGCAGCTGGTCACGCCGGGCACCGGCACCATCAACACACACAACATCGGGCCGGGCGGGGTGGTCAACCAGGCCACCTGCGGCAACACCTACGGCGACAACACGGCCGATCTGGCGTACGGCCAGGCGACGTGGCTGGGCCGCGTGGAATACAAGGTCACCAAGGACATCCTGACCTTCGCCTCGGTGACGACCGGCTTCCATTCGCCGGCCATCGGCGACGGCGGCGCCACCACCAAGCCGGAAAAGCTGACCAGCTACGAGATCGGCTTCAAGTCCGACCTGTTCGACCGCAAGCTGACGCTCAACCTGGACGCCTTCTGGATGACCTACAAGGACAAGCTGGAGTCGCAGGTGGTCAACAACACGCTGCAGAACTTCAACGCGGCCGGGGCATCGGTGAAGGGCGTCGAGGCGGAATGGAACTTCCGTCCCACCCGCGTCGACCGCTTCAGCGGCAACGCCACCTGGCTCAAGGCGCGCTATGACGACTTCCTGTCGTGCGACGTCGACGCCGCGCGCGCCAACGGCCAGTCCTGCGGCACCACCGCGCCGACGGTCAACGTCGGCGGCAGCGTGCTGAAACACGCGCCGACCTTCGCCACCACGCTGATGTACGAGCGCGATTTCGACATCGGCAAGGGGCGCCTTACGCCGCGCGTGTCGGCCCACTACGAGACCGAGTCGTTCGTCGGTTCCGGCGCCTTCAACAACGATGTGCCGGGCCATCCCGGCGTCAAGCAGCAGCAGGCTTACACCACCCTGGATTTGAGCCTGCGTTTCGAGCCGCGCAACAAGGCTTACACGGCCGAGCTGTTCGTCAACAACGCCACCGACAGGGAAGTCAAATACGACGCGGTGGAAGTCTGCACCCAGGTCGGCGCGCCGTGCCAGCCCACCCAGCAGATATGGGCGGCGTACTACAACAACCCGCGCACGATAGGCGCGCGGGTGTCGATGAAGTTCTAACGCAGGTGGTTTAAAGGAGGGGGTTTAACACAGGGGAGTCTCCGTGGTCTTGGGCCGGCAGCGATGCCGGCCTTTTTTTAAGACCTCGACAGATCCGCGACCGAGCCGCGCACCGACACCGTGACCGGAAAATCGCGGGCGATGACATGCCCGGTGCCATAGCATTGATTGAGCAGCCAGCGCACGGCGTTCTGCGTCAGCTGCTGCATTGGTATGTGCACCGACGTCAAGCCGGGCGAGGAGTATTCGGCCGAATAGTCGTCGTCGTAGCCGACGATGGACACCTCGTCCGGCACGCTGACGCCGGCGCGGTGGAAGGCCGCCATCGCGCCGACGGCCATTTCATCGTTGGCGCAGAACAGGCCGGTGAACCGATGGCTTTCCTCGCCGGCGCGGCGCGCCTCGATCAGGCGGCGCGTGGCGCTGAAACCGCCTTCGCGGGAGAAATCCGATTCGATCAGCTGCACGGCGAAGCGCCCGATGCCATGGCGCTCCAGCTCCTCGAAGAAGCCCTCGATGCGGGCCTGGTTGTCCGAAGTGCCGGCCGGGCCGGAGATCACGGCCAGTTGGCGGTGGCCGGCGTCGAACAGGGTGCGCGCCGCCAGCGCGCCGCCGTGACGGTGGTCGGGGCAGAACGAGGCTTCCTCCAGCTGCGCGTTGTGGCGGTTGAGGAAGGCCAGCTTGGGATGCATTTTGCGCAGCGCCAGCATGTCCTCGTCGTGCAGGTCGTGGCCCAGCACGACGATGCCGTCGCAATCGCGGCCGATCAGGAACTTGACCGCTTCGATCGCCTCGTCGCGCGGCGTGCCGTCGCCGCAGCCGGTGGCCACCACCACGTGGCGGCGCACCGCGCGCAGTTCGATGTCGGTCTGTTTGAGGATGGTGCCGTAGTACGCGCCGAAGAACGATGGCACGTAGATGCCGATGATGCCCAGCGATTGGGCGGACAGCGAGCGGCCGATGGAGGAGGGGCGGAAATTGAGCTGCTCGATCGCCGCCTGGACCTTCTTCATCGACTCGGCGGACACGGGGCCGGCGCCCGAGATGGCGCGCGATGCCGTCGACATGCCCACGCCGGCCAGCATTGCGACGTCTTTCAGCGTTGCCACACGTTCTCCCGAGCTTAGTAATCTATTTGGTGAAGCGCTATCCTAGCATGATCTCCCTATGAGAATAGGGTATAATCGTCGATTGCTCGTAATTTTCATGGCGCATTTAGCAACCCCAGGCAACCTATCATGCAATCGCAACCACTCTCCCGTATCACCAAGCCCGCCGCCGCCAGCACCTCCGTGACGGGTGCCGCACCGAAGGTCGGCTTCGTCTCGCTCGGCTGCCCCAAGGCGCTGGTCGACTCCGAACAGATCCTCACCCAGCTGCGTGCCGAAGGCTACGAGACGGCCAAGTCGTATGATGGCGCCGATCTGGTGATCGTCAACACCTGCGGCTTTATCGACGCCGCCGTGCAGGAATCGCTCGACGCCATCGGCGAAGCGCTGGCCGAAAATGGCCGGGTGATCGTGACCGGCTGCCTGGGCGCGAAAAAAGACGCCGCCGGCGACGACATCATCATGAAGGTGCACCCGAAGGTGCTGGCCGTGACCGGCCCGCACGCGCTGGCCGAGGTGATGGACTCGGTCCACTTCCACCTGCCCAAGCCGCACGAGCCGTTCATCGACCTGGTGCCGGCGCAGGGCATCAAGCTGACGCCGAAGCACTACGCCTACCTGAAAATCTCGGAAGGCTGCAACCACCGCTGCAGCTTCTGCATCATTCCGTCGATGCGCGGCGACCTGGTGTCGCGTCCCATCGCGGACCTGATGCTGGAGGCGGAAAACCTGTTCAAGTCGGGCGTGAAGGAACTGCTGGTGATCTCGCAGGACACCTCCGCCTACGGCGTCGACGTCAAGTTCCGCACCGGCTTCTGGAACGGCCGTCCGCTCAAGACGCACATGACGCAACTGACCGAAGCGCTGGGCGAGCTGGCCAAGTCGTACGGCGCCTGGGTGCGCCTGCACTACGTTTATCCGTACCCGCACGTCGACCAGGTCATCCCGATGATGGGCGACGGCCATATCCTGCCTTACCTGGATATCCCGATGCAGCACGCGCATCCCGACGTGTTGAAGCGCATGAAGCGCCCGGCCAGCGGCGAGAAAAACCTCGACCGCATCCAGGCATGGCGCAAGATGAATCCGGACCTGACGATCCGCTCGACCTTCATCGCCGGCTTCCCGGGCGAGACCGACGCCGAATTCGAGTACCTGCTGGACTTCCTGAAGGAGGCGCAGATCGACCGCCTGGGGTGCTTCGCCTACTCGCCGGTCGAAGGCGCCACCGCCAACGAACTGGCCAATCCGGTGCCGGAAGAGCTGCGCGAAGAGCGCCGCGGCCGCGTGATGCTGTTGCAGGAAGAGATTTCGAAGAACCGCCTGAAGGCCAAGGTCGGAAAGACCGTGCGCGTGTTGATCGATGAAGTCAACCGCAGCGGCGGCATCGGCCGCTCCAGCGCCGACGCGCCGGAAATCGACGGCGTCGTGTACGTCAAACCGCCGTACGAGCCGCACAAGAAGCTGGTGGTCGGCCAGTTCATCGACGTCAAGATCACCACCTCCGACGCCCACGACCTGTGGGGCGAGGCGCAGTAATCAGCATGAAGGCGGACCCGCTGTGGTCCGCCTTTTTTTTTCACCGGCTTATGTATTGAGACATGACGATCAAAAAATCGCAGCAAACGGCACTGATCCACTCCGACTACCGGGCGCCGGGAGGTTTCGCCGCGTTCCCCAGCGCGATCCATCACGCCTCGACGGTGCTGTTCGAGAACGTCGCCGCCATGCGCTCCGGCGACTGGAAAGATAAGAACGCCTATACCTACGGCCTGCACGGCACGCCGACCACCTTCACGCTGGAGGCGCGCCTGGCCGAAATCGAGGACGGCAAGCATTGCCTGCTGGCGCCGAGCGGCCTGGCGGCCATCGCCATGGTCGATTTCGCGCTGCTCAAGGCCGGCGACGACGTGCTGCTGCCAGATAACGTCTACAACCCGAATCGGGAACTGGGACGCTGGCTGTCGGTCGATTTCGGCATCACCGCGCGCTATTACGACCCGCTGATCGGCGCCGGCATCGCCGCGCTGATCCAGCCCAACACAAAGCTGATCTGGACCGAGGCGCCGGGATCGGTGTCGATGGAGGTCCCGGACCTGCCGGCCATTTGCGCGGCGGCTCGCGCGCGCGGCGTGCTGGTCGCGCTGGACAACACCTGGTCGGCGGGCCTGGCGCTGCGCGGCTTCGATCTGGGCGTCGACATCATCATGCAGGCGCTGACCAAGTACCAGTCCGGCGGCTCGGATGTGCTGATGGGCGCCGTCATCACGCGCGACGCCGCGCTCAATGAGCGTTTGAGCATGGCGCATATGCGGCTCGGCATGGGCGTGGGCGCGGATGACGCCTATCTGGTGCTGCGCGGCCTGCCGACCATGCGCCTGCGCTTCGACGCCCACGACGCGGCGGCGCGCAAGCTGGCGGCGTGGCTGCAGGCGCGTCCCGAGATCGCCCGGGTGCTGCATCCGGCATTTACGGATTGTCCGGGCCACGACATCTGGAAGCGCGATTTCAGCGGGGCGGGGGGCTTGTTCTCGGTGCTGTTCGATCCCCGCTTCACGGAAGAACAGACCGATCGCTTCGTCGACGCGCTGGAACTCTTCAAGATCGGTTACAGCTGGGGCGGCGCCAACAGCCTGGTGATGCCGTATCGGATACAACACATGCGCAAGGACTGGAACGACCGGGGTATTCTTGTGCGCTTCAACGTCGGCCTCGAAGATGTCAACGATTTGATCGCGGATATCGAACGCGCGATGGGAGCAATGCAGTGAGCCGTTTTTGGAGCGACATCGTTCACGGACTGACGCCGTACACGCCGGGCGAGCAGGTGCGCATGCCCAACCTGATTAAATTGAACACCAACGAGAATCCCTACGGCCCCTCGCCGAAGGCGGTGGCGGCGATGCGGGCAGCCGTGGGCGACTCGCTGCGGCTGTACTCCGATCCCGCCAGCACGGCGGTCAAGGATGCCGTGGCCACCCGCTTCGGCCTGACGCGCGCGCAGGTCTTCGTCGGCAACAGCTCGGACGAGGTGCTGGCGCATACCTTCCACGCGCTGCTCAAGCACGACAAGCCGCTGCTTTGCCCGGACATCAGCTACAGCTTTTATCCGACCTATTGCAGCCTGTATGGCATCGAAGCGCGCCAGGTGCCGCTGAACGCGCAATTCGAGATCGACGTCGCCGACTACGCGCAGCCGTGCGGCGCGATCATCATCGCCAATCCGAACGCGCCGACCGGCATCGCGCTGCCGCTGGAGCGGATCGAGGCGCTGCTGGCAGCGCATCCGGACCAGGTGGTCGTGATCGACGAAGCCTATGTGGACTTCGGCGCCGACAGCGCCATCGCGCTGCTGGACCGTTACGACAATCTGCTGGTGGTGCAGACCTTGTCCAAATCGCGTTCGCTGGCGGGCCTGCGGGTCGGCTTCGCGGTCGGGCATCCGGATTTGATCGCCGGACTCGAGCGGGTGAAGAACAGCTTTAACTGCTACCCGCTGGGGCAGGTGGCGCAGGCCGGCGCGGTGGCGGCGATCGAGGACGCGGCGTACATGGAGCAGACCTCCCAGGCCATCATCGCCACGCGCGCGTGGCTGACGGCGCGCATGGTGGGGCTGGGGTTCGAGGTGCTGCCCTCGCATGCCAACTTCATCTTCGCCCGCCATCCGCGGCACGACGGCGCGGCCATCGCGGCGGCGCTGCGCGAGCGCGCCATCCTGGTGCGGCATTTTAAACAGCCGCGCATCGACCAGTTCCTGCGGATCTCGATCGGTACCGATCAAGAGTGCGCCGCGTTGGTCGACGCGTTGACGCCGATCGTACGCTGACCACCCCGGGCGGCGCCAGGCCGCCCGGATCGATTTCCGCCACCGGAGCCGCCAGCTCCGGCACCCATCTTCCACTTCCGAAAACCGCCTTTCCCGGGCCGCAAAGCGGCCGCCATCACGTGCCCAAAAGAAATTGTATTCCAATTGTATCAATTGACCTAGTTTCAGAAACAATAGGAAATAATTAATTTATTGACCGGGGTAAACTAAACTGTTTTAATGCCGCAGTGAATTTATTTTGTTAATTTGGCAGTTCTCAAATGATTAAGTTTTTTGAGAAACGCTCTCTGAGGCGCGGCGGAACATGCATCCTGACATGGCATTACGTATGATGGCGGACGTCTTTTTGACCGGCCTTTTGGTCTGTGCGCCCGTGCTGGGATTGACCATGCTGGTCGGCCTGTTGATCAGCGTGGTACAGGTGATCACCCAGGTCCAGGAAATGTCGCTGACCTTCGTCCCCAAGCTGCTGACCGCCGGCGCCACGCTGATTTTCTTCGGCCCGTGGATGCTGCGCAAACTGACGCAGTTCGCGGTCCAGCTGTGGTCCGGCATCCCGTCGATGTTCTGACCGGATGAGCATGCCAGCGAGTTTGTCCACCTACGCCATGCAGGCGCCGTACGCGGGCCACCTGGTGCCCCCGGCCTTGGGCGCGGCGCTGCTGGTGTCGGTGCGCGTGGCCGCCGTGTTCCTGATGACGCCCATCCTGTACGGCATCACCATGCCGGCCGTGGTGCGGGCGATGCTGGTGCTCGGCCTGTCGCTGTCGATCGGCGCCGGCCTGGCGTCGCCGCCGGCCCCGATGGCCGACGGCGACCTGGCGCTGGCGATGTTCGGCGAGGCCGCGCTCGGCGCCGTGATGGCGCTGGGGGTGTTGCTGGCCTTCGCCGCGTTCTCTGCCGCCGGGCGCCTGCTCGACGTCCAGATCGGCTTCGGCATGCCGCAGGTGCTCGATCCGGTGACGCACCGCCAACTGCCTATCCTGAACAGCCTGTTCGACCAGTTGGCGGTGGTGGTGTTTTTCGTCGCCAACGGCCACCATGCGCTGCTGCGCGGCATCGCCTACAGCCTGGAGCGCTTTCCGCCGGGCCGCCCGTGGCCGCTGGGGGCGATGCTGCCGGAGGTGACGCGGCAGTTGGCCGGACTGTTCACGCTCGGCTTCGCGCTGGCCGCGCCGGTGGTGTTTTGCATCCTGCTGACCGAGATCGCGCTGGGCATCCTGTCGCGCAGCATGCCGCAAATGAATATGTTCGCCATGGGGATACCGGTCAAGATCGTCGTCGGCCTGGCCGCGCTGGTCTGGTGGCAGGCCGGCATCGGCGCCGTCATGATGCGCGCCTACGCCTCCATCTACGCCGGCTGGAGCGCGCTGTTCCAGGCGGCTTCGCCGGCGGCGGGGGGCTGATGGCCGAACAGGACATGGACCGCAGCGAAGCTGCCAGTCCCTATAAATTGCAAAAGGCGCGCGAGCGCGGCGAAGCGTCGAAAAGCGCGGACATCGTTTCGGCGCTGGTGTTGACGGTGGCGCTGGCCTATGTCTACTGGCGCGGCTGGGAAACGCTGCGCGGCCAGATCGCCTTCGACCGCGCGCTGCTGCAAATGGCCGGTCAGGTGCGCCTCGACCATGCCACCTTCTGGCATCTGGCCTCGCACATGGGCGGCCACTTCCTGGCGCTGCTCGGGCCGTTCTTCGCGACCCTGATGCTGGGGGCGGTGCTGGCCAACCTGGTGCAGACCGGACCGATGTTGTCCTTCCATCCCGTCAAACCGGACTGGGACCGCCTCAACCCGGCCGGCGGCATGAAGAAGCTCGTCTCGATGCGCACCCTGTTCGACGCGCTGCGCACCGTGATCAAGATGGTGCTGCTGGTGCTGGTGGTGTATTACGCGCTGCGCGATTTGTCGCGCCAGCAGTTTTTCATGCTGTCGGCGCTGTCTCCGCGCGGCTATCTGCGGGCGCTGCTGGAGGATTTCTCTGCGCTGGGCATGAAGCTGGCGCTGGCGCTGGCCGTGCTGGCCGTGGTCGACCTGCTGTACCGGGGCCGCCAGTTCGCCCAGCGCATGCGCATGAGCCGGCGCGAGCTCAAGGACGAGGTGAAAAACCGCGACGGCGATCCACGCATCCGCTCGCGCCTGCGCCAGCTGCGCCGCGAGATGCTCAAGCGCAGCCAGTCGGCCCAGCGCACCCGCGAGGCCGATGTGCTGATCACCAACCCGACCCACGTCGCCATCGCGCTGCGCTACGTGCACGGCGAAATGGCCTCGCCGCAATTGCTGGCCAAGGGCGCCGGCGTCATGGCGGCGGCGATGCGCCAGGTGGCGGCGCGCCACGACATTCCGATCGTGCAGAACCGCAAGCTGGCGCGCCAGCTGTTCCGCGAGATGGAGCTGGAGCAGTACGTGCCGCCCAGCCTGTACGCCGACGTCGCCCGCATCATCGTCTGGGTGTTCGCCATGCGCACGGCGCGCCAGGCGGGGACGCGGCCATGACCTTCCTCGCGCGTTATTTCGGCCGCCACAGCGACGTGGCCATCGTGCTGCTGGTGCTGGGCGTGTTGGTGGTGCTGTTCGCGCCGATCCCGTCGAGCGTGCTCGACTTCCTGATCCTGAGCAATTTCAGCTTCGGCTTCCTGATCCTGCTGCTGACGTTTTATATGGCGCGGCCGGTGGAGTTTTCCACCTTCCCGTCGCTGCTGCTGATCGCCACCCTGTTCCGGCTGTCGCTCAACGTCGCCGCCACGCGCCTGATCCTGTCCGACGGCGACGCCGGCAAGGTGATCGCCGCGATCGGCTCCTACGTGGTCGGCGGCAACTACGTGATCGGCCTGATCGTGTTCCTGATCCTGATCGTGGTGCAGTACGTGGTGGTGACGTCCGGGGCGCAGCGCGTGTCCGAGGTGGCGGCGCGCTTCACCCTGGACAGCATGCCGGGCCAGCAGATGAGCATCGACGCCGACCTCAACATGGGCTTCATCGACCAGGCCGAGGCCCAGCGGCGCCGCAAGAACGTCGAAAAAGAGGCCGCCTTCTACGGCGCCATGGACGGTGCCAGCAAATTCGTCAAGGGCGACGCCATCGCCGGCATCATCATCCTGCTCATCGACATCATCGGCGGGCTGGTGATCGGCGTCATGCAGCATTCCATGTCGTGGGGCCAGGCCCTGCAGACCTACACGCTGCTGACCATCGGCGACGGCATCGTCACCCAGGTGCCGGCGCTGGTGATCGCCGTCGGCACCGGCATCATCGTCACGCGCTCGGCCTCGGACGGCAACCTGAGCCAGGAGGTGCTGCGCCAGATCGTCTCCTATCCCAAGACGCTGCTGATGGTGGCGGCCGCGCTGTGCGGTTTGATGTTCCTGCCCGGTATGCCCGTGTTGCCCACCCTGTTCCTGCTGGCCGGCGTGCTGCTTGTGGCCTGGCTGGCCTATCGCGGCGCGGCCGAGGCCGCCGCCGCCGCCGGCGACAGGGAGGACGAGCAGGCGGGCGCGGACGGACAGCCGGACAGCGACGATCCCTACGCCAGCCTGCCGGTCGAGCCGATCGAGGTGCACATTGGCAGTCACTGGGCGCCGCTGGTGGGCCACCCGGACGGCGCCTTCGTCGAGCGCATCGCCGCCTTCCGCAAGCTGCACGCGCAGGAATTCGGCCTGGTGCTGCCGCGCGTGCGCTTCAAGGAATCGGCGCGGCTGGCGCCGGAACGCTACGAGATCTACCTCGACGGCGCGCTCACGGCCAAGGGCGAGGCGCGCGCCGACCGCATCCTGGCGATCCATCCGGCCGGCGACCTGCGGGCCATCCCGGGCGAGGCCACGCGCGACCCCACCTACGGCCTGCCGGCGCTGTGGATCGAGGAGGACCAGCGCGAGCTGGCCATCGTGGCCAACTACACGCTGGTCGACGCCCAGACCGTGTTCATCACCCATTTGACCGAGGTGCTGCGGCGCGAGAGCGCGGTACTGCTGACCCGCGCCGAGACCGACCGCATCCTGGCGCGCGCGCGCCAGAGCCAGCCGGGCCTGGTGGAGGAGTTGATTCCGACCGTGCTGGCCGTGAGCGACGTGCAAAAGGTGCTGCAGCATTTGCTGCGCGAAAAGGTCTCGATCCGCCATATCGAGGCCATCCTCGAGACGCTGGCCGACGCCGGACGCCACAACAAGGACGTGCTGCACCTGACCGAGCTGGTGCGCCACCGCCTGGGCCAGGCGATCTGCCAGGGCCTGCTGGGCGACACCAGCGCGCTGCAGGTCATGACGCTCGATCCGGCCATCGAAAGCCAGTTCCTGCAGGGCCTGATCGCCTTGCGCAATCCGGGCGGCGGCCAGATGCTCGATCCGCGCCTGACCGAACAGTTTGTCGCGCGGCTGGTGCAGAGCGCGGAGAAAATGATGAAGAGCAATTTGCTGCCGGTGCTGCTGTGCTCGCCGGAACTGCGGCGCCACCTGCGCACCTTGTCCGAGCGCGTCATGCCGCATCTGCGCATCCTGTCGATGGCCGAAGTGCCGCAGAACATCGAGCTGAAATCCTTCGGCGTCGTCACGCTGTAACGCCCACCTAGAAAGCGAGTCCCCCATGCAGGAAGTCTTTGCCATCGGATTGCATAGCATGCACCAGGATATGAACGGCCTGGACCGCATCGCCATGAATCTGACCAACGCCGCCACGCCCGGCTACCAGCGCGCGGTGTCGCTCCAGCGGCCGTTCGCCACGCTGGTGGCGGGCCAGCTGGCGCCGGCCGACGCGGTGCTCGCCGGCATCGACGGCGAGCTGGCCGCGCGCGCGCCGGTGCCTGAAATTATCAACGATGTTCGCCCCGGCACGCTCAAAGCGACCGGCAACGCGCTCGACCTGGCGCTGGCCGGGCCCGGTTACTTCGAGATCGCCACCGCCGACGGCCCGGCCTACACGCGCCAGGGCGACTTCCAGGTCGACGCGCGTGGCCGCCTGGTGACGGCGCAGGGCGACCCCGTGATGGGCAAGGGCGGCGAGGTGTTCCTGGCCGGCGACCGGCCGCGTATCGACGCCGCCGGCAATGTCAGCGAGCCTGGCGCCGAGTCCGGCACCAACGTCACCGTCGGCCAGCTCAAGATCGTCCGCTTCGACGACGGCGCCCACATGCCGCGCCTGGGGAACGGCTTGCTTGCGCCATCCGGCCCGGCCACGGTGATGGACGACGCCGACATCGCGCTGCGCCAGTCCTACCTGGAAAACGCCAACGTCAGTTCGATGCGGGAAATGGTGGAACTGATGCAAACCATGCGCCATTTCGAGTCGATGCAGCGGGTGGTGCAGGGCTACGACGAAATGCTGGGCACCGCCATCCGCAAGCTCGGCGACGCCTGACGATCAACCCTGGAGGACAGCAACCATGAATGACGCGTTTTATATCGGCGCCACCGGCATGCAGGCGCAGCAGCTCAATGTCGACACCATCGCCAACAACCTGGTCAACGCCAACACCAACGCTTTCAAAAAGGCGCGCGTGAGCTTCACCGACCTGGTGGCCAGCGGCGCTCCCGCGCCGGCCGCCGGCGGCGACCCCGGCTTGTTGCGCGCCCTGCAGAAGGTCGGCGCCGGTGTCGGCGTGGTCAACACCAGCCGCCAGTTCGACGCCGGCGATTTGAAGAAAACCGGCGTCCCGCTCGACGTCGCGATCCAGGGCGACGGCTTCCTCGAGGTCGCCATGCCCGACGGCAGCAAGGCCTATACCCGTGGCGGCTCGCTCAAGGTCAACCGCGACGGCTTGCTGGCCACCGAGGCCGGCTACCCGCTCAAACCGGCGATCGCCGTGCCCGACGCCATGCAATCGATCAACATCGGCACCGACGGCCGGGTGCAGATCACCGTCGCCGGCCAGGACGCGCCGCTCGACGCCGGCCAGCTCGAGCTGGTGCGCTTCGCCTATCCGGGGCAGTTGAGCGCCCAGGGCGACAACCTGTACCGCGCCACCGACGCCTCCGGCGCGGCGCTGGCCGGCGACGGCGCCGGCCAGCTGGCGCAAGGCTTCGTGGAGACCTCCAACGTCAAGATGGTCGATGAAATGACCAACCTGATGTTGGCGCAGCGCGCCTATGAATCGAGCCTGAAGATCGTGCAAGCCTCCGACGAAATGATGGGGCTGGTCAACAACATGCGCAAATAAGACACGCCGCCATGCCGCTCCACCCGAACCCCACCCCGACCCTGGCCGCGCGCGCCGCCGGGGCCGCCGTCCTCGCCGTCTTCGCCGTGGCGGCGCCGGCCGCGTGCGCCGTGGCGGCGCCGTCGCTGAGCGTCGCGCTGGCGCCGGTGGCGACGGTCGGCCCGGCGCCGGTGCTGCTGGGCGACGTGGCCACCCTGGACGGCGCCGACGCCGCCGCCGTCGAGCGCCTGCGCCGCCTGCCGCTGGGCGAGGCGCCCGCCGCCGGCGCCGCCGTGACCTTGTCGCGCCGCGACATCGAACGCTGGATCCGCGCCCGCAGCGGCCTGGCGGCCGGCCGGATCGCCTGGACCGGCGGCACCGCGACAGAGGTGCGCGGCGCCGTCGGCGGGCCGGCGGTGGCGGCGCAATGGCGGCCGCTGGCGCGGCAAGCCCTGTTGGCCTGGCTGGCGCGCTGGAGCGACCATCCCGGCGTGGCCGACGCCGAACCGGAAGGGGCCGACGGATCGGACGCGCCGGCGCTGCCGCCGGGCCCGCTGGAGGCGCGCGTGCGGCCGCTGCCCGAAGGGCAGTCGCCGGCGCCGCGCATGCAGGTCTGGATCGAATTGTGGCGCGCGGGCCGCTTCGTGCGCGCGCTGCCGCTGCGTTTCGCGGTCACGGCGCCGGCGCCGGCGCTGTTGGCGCGCCATCCGTTGGCGGCGGGCAGCCGTCCGCTGGCGGCCGATTTCGAGCGCGGCCAGGTCGACCTGGCCGCGCTCGGGCACCGCCTGCCGGCCGCCGGCGCGGCCGATCCCTGGGCGGCGCTGGCCGACGGCGTGCGACTGAGGCGGGCGCTGCCGGCCGGCGCCGCGCTCGACGCGGTCAACAGCGAGCCGGCGCCGCCGGTCTGCAACGGCGACCTGGTGCGCCTGTCGCTGACCGCCGGGCCGGTGGCGCTGGCGCGGCCGGCGCGCGCGCTGCAGGACGGCCTGCTGGGGCAGAGGATCGCCGTCCGCGCCCCCGGGGCCACCCATTCCATCATGGCGCGCGTCACCGGCGCCGGTACAGTCGAGGTTGAATAACATGAACGCACACCGCTCCGCATTGCTGCCGGGACTATTGCTGCTGGGACTACTGCTGCCGGGCGCCGGCGCCGGCGCCGACAGCTTGTACCGCGAGGGCGCCTACCATGCCCCGGCGGCCGACAACAAGGCGCACCGGGTCGGCGACCTGATCACCATCCAGGTGTTCGAGAACGCCAGCGCCACCACCAGCTCGGACACCGGCACGCGCCGCAAGAACGGCCTGAGCGCGGGCTTCAGCCACGGCGACCTCGGCGGCAAACAATTCACGCTCAGCGCCGGCGGCGATTTCGACGGCGGCGGCCACACCCAGCGCAGCAACCGCTTCCTGACCACGCTCACGGTGAGCGTGAGCGCGGTCGCGCCCAACGGCGACCTGCTGGTCGGCGGCGAGCAGATGCTCACCATCAACGACGAGCAGCAAAAGGTCAACCTGCAGGGCCGCGTGCGACCGGCCGACATCAGCGACGGCAACGTGGTGCTGTCGACCCGCCTGGCCGACGCCCGCATCACCTACCTCGGCGAGGGCGACCTGAGCGAGCGCCAGCGGCGCAGCTGGTGGCGCGGCCTGCTCGACTGGATGGGCCTGTGAGCGGCGCACGCCCGGCCCGGTTCGGCGGCGCACTGGCGGCGCTGGCGGCGCTGCTGTGCTGTTGCGCGGCCGGCGCGGCGGTCCCGCGCGCGGCCGCCGACACCGGCGACGCCATCCGCGTCAAGGACCTCGGCCATGTGCAGGGCTGGCGCGACAACGCCCTGATCGGCTACGGCATCGTCACCGGCCTGGCCGGCACCGGCGACGCGTCGGGCAACCGGGTCACGCGCCAGGCGCTGGCCAACGCGCTGACCCAGTTCAATCTGACGGTGCCGCCGGAGCAGGTGCAAAGCCGCAACGTCGCGGTGGTGATGGTGTCGGCCACGTTGTCGCCGTTCGCGCGCGAGGGCGACGCGCTCGACATCACCGTCACCTCGGCCGGCGACGCCCGCAGCCTGGTCGGCGGCAGCCTGTTGCAGACGCCGCTCAAGGGACCCGACGGCCGCATCTACGCGCTGGCCCAGGGCCAGCTGTCGGTGGGCGGCTACCGCTACGACGCCAACGGCAACGTGGTGCAGAAGAACCACGCGACGTCGGGCTCGGTGCCGGGCGGCGCCGTCGTCGAGGTCGGCGTGGACGCCCATGTGCTGCAGGGCGGCGAGCACGTCACCTTCGTGCTGGCCGAGGCCGACTACACCACCGCCGCCCGCGTGGCCGCCGCCATCAACCAGCAATTCGGCGGCGCCCCGGCGCGCGCGCGCGACGCCGCCGGCATCGACATCACGGTACCGCCCGAGCAGCGGCCGGCGCTGGTCGAGTTCCTGGCCCGCGTCGAGAACGTCATGGTCGAGCCGGACCGGCGCGCGCGGGTGGTGATCAACGAGCGCACCGGCACCCTGGTGGCCGGCGGCGACGTGCGCATCGCGCGGGTGGCCATCTCCCAGGGCGACCTGAAACTGACGATCAGCAACGACAACAGCGCCTCCCAGCCCTACGTGATCGGCCGCGCCGGCGCCGGCGTGCGCACCGCCATCGTCACCAACACCCGGGTCGAGGTGGAGGAGCCGACCGGCGCCGGCTATGTCGGCGCGGCCGGCACGGTGGGCGACCTGGTGCAGGCCCTGGCCAAGCTCAAGACCAGCACCCGCGACATCATTTCCATCCTGCGCGCGATCAAGGCGGCCGGCGCCCTGCATGCCGAGCTGATCGTTCAATAACCCCACGGAGACACCATGATCGCATCCATCGACGCCGCCACCAACGCCAGCCTGCTGCTGGCGCTGGACGCGGCCAGCCTGCGCCAGCAGGCCATCGCCACCAACATCGCCAACGCCAACAGCGTCGGCTACACGCGCCAGCGCGTCAGCTTCGAGGACCAGCTGGGCGAGGCGCGCCGCGCGCTGGCCGCCGACGGCAGCGTCGACCTGTTCGGCCTGCGGGACGTGGCGCCGCGCCTGGTGCCGGCCGCATCCCCCGGCGGCGCGCCGCAGCCGGTGCGGCTGGACGTGGAAATGGCCGACCTGTCGCGCAACACCGTGCACTACCAGACCTTGCTCAAGGCGCTGTCGCGCCATTACGCCATCCTGGCCACCGCCATCGGCGACGGCAAACGCTAAGCCATCCAACCGCATCACCACCGGAGCCATTTCATGGACTACAACCAAACCTTCGCCATCAGCGCCGCCGGCATGCAGCTGGAACGCACCCGCGTCGACGTCGCCGCGCTCAACCTGGCCAACGCCAACACCGTGGTCGGGGCGGGCGGCCAGGGCTACCAGCCGATGCGGGTGCTGGCGCGCCACGCCGGCGCCGCCGGCGCGCCGTTCGCCAGCATGCTGGGCCTGGACGGGGCCGCGCTCAACGCCGCCGGCAGCGTGGTCGAGGTCGAGCCGGCCGACGTGGCGCCGCGCGAGGTGTACGAACCGGGCCATCCGCTGGCCAACGCGCGCGGCATGGTCGCCTACGCCGGGGTCGACACGGCGGCCGAGATGACCACCATCATGAGCGCGATGCGCTCCTACGAGGCCAACGTGGCGGCGCTGAACGCGGCGCGCAGCATGGCCTTGAAAACCCTCGACATCGGCGCCTGAGGATGGGGATCGACAGCATGGGTATCGAAAACATCGCGGCCATCGTGCCGCCGTCGCTGGCGCCCACCATGGCGATCACGCCGCCGGGACTGCCGGGCGCGGGTGCGGCGGCGCCGGCCGGCTTCGGGCAACTGGTCACCGACGGGCTGGACGGCGTCAACCGCTCGCTGGCGTCGGCGCAGGCCGGGGTGCAGTCGCTCGCGCTCGGCAATCCGGTCAATCTGCACCAGGTGATGATCAACCTGGAGGAAAGCCGGTTGTCGTTCCAGCTGATGATGCAGGTGCGCAACCGGCTGCTGGAGGCCTACCAGGATGTGATGCGGATGCAGGTGTAGCGCCGCGCGCGCGGTAGGGACGGGTGTTGGACGATCGATCACGGGTGGAGAACATAGTGTTGAATGGTTTTTGGAACAATTTGGGCAAGGGCGCGCGGGTCGGCCTGGTGGCCGGCGCGCTGCTGATCGTCGGCGTCACGGCGGTGGCCGGGTATAGTCTGCTGAAGACCGATTACCGGGTGCTGTTCGCCGACCTGTCGCCGCAGGACAGCGCCGCCATGGTGGCCGAGCTCGAGCGCATGAAAACGCCGTACCAGCTCGGCGAGAACGGCACCACCATCCTGGTCGACAAGGAGGCCGTGCACAAGCTGCGCCTGAAGGTCATGGGCAAGGAGTTGCCGCTGCACGGCGCGGTCGGCTTCGAGCTGTTCAACAACACCGATTTCGGCATGACCGAGTTCGCCCAGAAGATCAACTACCAGCGCGCCGTCCAGGGCGAGCTGACCCGCACCATCCTGGCGCTGGCCGAGATCCGCGACGTGCGCGTGCACCTGGCGATACCGGAGCAGGGGCTGTTCAAGCAGCCCGGCAACCGCCCCAAGGCCGCCATCAACGTCACCCTGCGCCAGGGCGAGATGCTGCGCAAGGAGCAGATCGGCGGCATTCAGCGGCTGGTGTCGGCGGCGGTGCCGGGCATGGCGGTGCAGGACGTGACGATCGTCGACCAGCACGGCGTGGCGTTGACGCGGGCGCCGTCGGAGGCGGACGGCGACAGCGTCGCCGGCAACCAGCTCGACCTGAAAAAAGAAACCGAGCAGTATCTGTCGCACAAGGTCGCCGAGGTGCTCGACAAGACCTTCGGCGCCGGCCAGAGCGTGGCCAGCGTCGACGTCAGCCTGAACATGGACCAGGTGCGTTCGACGCAGGAGAGCGTGGTGGCGCCGCCGGGCAAAAGCGGCCAGGCGCAGACCGGGGTGCTGGTGCGCGAACGCGAAAGCGTGCACGAGGGCGCGGCGCCGCTCGACCTGAAGGCGGCCGAGACGGCGGGCGCGGCCAAGGCCGGCAGTTCCCAGCATGAACTCGATTACCAGGTGGGACGGCGGGTGGAGCAGGTGGTCGGCCAGCCCGGCTCGATCCAGCGGCTGCGGGTGGTGGCGATCGTCTACAAATCGCTCAGCCTCGACCAGATCGACCAGGTGCGCCGCATCGTCGCCAGCGCCGCCGGCCTGTCCGAGCAGCGCGGCGACACGGTCGAGGTGCAAAGCCTCGACGGGCTGGCCGCGCCGCCGGTGGTCCAGGTCGAAGCGGCCTTGACGGACGACGTCCCGGCCGCCGCGGCAACCGGCGCCGGGGCGGCCGCGGCGCATGCCGGCCCGGCGCCGGTGTTGGTGAGCCTGGGGCTGCTGCTGGCGCTGAGCGTGGCCGGCCTGTCGATCCTGGTGGCGCGCAGTCGCCGCGCGCCGTCGCCCGCGTCGCTGACGCCGGCCCAGCGGCAGCTGGCGCTCGAGCAGGTCAGGCAGTGGCTGCGCCAGCCGCGCGAAGCGGAGGACGGCCTGTGAGCACGGCCGACCACGGCCGTCGCCGGGCGGCGCTGACCTTGCACGCGATGACGGCGGCGGACCGCCGCTGGCTGCTGTCGCAGCTGGAGGCGGAGCAGCGCGCGCCGCTCGAAACGCTGCTGGCGGAACTGGCCGAGCTGGGCATCCCCGCCGATCCGGCCCTGCTGGAACGGGCGCTGCGCGACGGCGGGACGCCGGCCGGCATCCATGGCACGCCCGACGCCGACGTCGAGCGCGCCTTGCGGCTGGCCGATCCCGCGCACATGGCGCAACTGCTGCAACATGAACCGGACCAGCTGGTGGCGCGCTTGCTGCTGGCGGCCGACTGGCCGTGGCAGGCGGACATGCTGGCGCATTGCGATGTGCGCCAGCGTCAGCGCGTGGTCGCCAGCCTGCACCGGTTGCGCCTGAACGGGGCGGCCCCGGCGCCCAGGCTGCGGGCCGCGCTGATCGAGACCGTGTCGCGCCGGCTGGCCGCCGCGCCGGCGCCGGCGCCGGTGGCGCCGGCGGGCCCTGCGCGCGCAGGCGGACGCTGGTTCCGGGGGGCGTCCACATGAGCGGCGTCTTCGAATTCGACGGGCCGGGCGCCGTGCTGCGCGAGGTCACACTGACGGCGCAGCCGCACCTGCTGCGGCGGCCTGCCGCGCCGGGCCACGCGGACGGCGCCGGCGGTGGGGCGGCGTCGGCGCGCCCGCCGGCCGCAGTCGTCGGCGCCGCGCCGACCCCTGTCGCGCCCGATCCCCGCGAGCAATACCGGCTGGGCCATGCCCAGGGCGTGATCGACGGCCGGCTGGCCGAGCGCGAGGCCGCGGCGGCGGCCGCCACCGACGCCGGCTACCAGCAGGGTTTGCGGCAGGGCCTGCTGCAGGGCCGGGCCGATGCCGAGAAGGCCGCGCGCGCCGAGGTGGCGCAGCGCCTGTCCGCGCTCGACACCTTGTTGCGCGCCTTGCCGGCGCAACTGGACGCCCGCCTGGACGACGCCGAGGAGGATCTGATCGCCTTGTGCTACGAGGTGGTGTGCCGCGTCGCCGGCGCCGACGCCGCCACGCCCGAGGGCCTGGGCCGGCTGGTGCGGCAGGCGTCGACAAGTCTGCGCGCCCAGCGCGCGCTGACCTTGCTGCTGCATCCGCGCGACGTCGCCATGCTGCGCGACGATCCTGACGGCGCCGCCTGGCTGCGCGACGCCGCCTGGCCCGACGGCATCGAACTGGTGGCCGACGGCCGGGTGGCGGTGGGTGGCGCCATCGTGCGCGGCCGGCACGGCAGCCTCGACGCCCGGCTGGAAACCCAGCTCGGCCTGCTCAAGGACATGTTGCTGCGCCAGCGCGGCAACGCCGACGGCGCCGGGGTGGACGCATGAAGCTGCTGGAAGCGTGCCGCCTCGCATTGCGCGACACCGAGCTGGTGCGGCGCATCGGCCACGTGCGCCAGATCACCGGGCTGGCGATCGAATCGGAGGGCCCGGAGGCGGCCGTCGGCGAGTTGTGCAGCATCGCCGTCGATCGCCCCGGCGCGCCGCCGGTGCTGGCCGAGGTGGTCGGCGTCAAGGGCACGCTCGTCATCCTGATGCCCTACGGCCCGGTCGACGGGCTGGCCGCCGGCTGCGAGGTCACGGCGCAAGGCGGGCGCGGGCGCATCGGCGTGGGCGAGCAGTTGCTGGGCAGGGTGATCGAC
Organism: Duganella sp. GW821-FHT07F09; assembly: GCF_059418705.1. NCBI lineage: Bacteria > Pseudomonadati > Pseudomonadota > Betaproteobacteria > Burkholderiales > Oxalobacteraceae > Duganella > Duganella sp. GW821-FHT07F09. Next base: position 77,370 of record NZ_JBWKQJ010000018.1, read on the forward strand.
GGCTTCGGCGCGCCGCTCGACGGCCGCCCGCCGCCGGCGCCCGGCGAGACGCGCCCGCTCAAGGCGGCGCCGATCAATCCGATGCAACGCCCGCGCATCGAGCGCGTGCTCGAAACGGGCGTGCGCGCCATCGACGCGCTGCTGACCGTCGGCCAGGGGCAGCGGGTCGGCATCTTCGCCGGCAGCGGAGTCGGCAAAAGTACCTTGCTGGGCATGGTGGTGCGCCACGTGGGGGCCGATATCCGGGTGATCGCCCTGATCGGCGAGCGCGGGCGCGAAGTGCGCGAGTTCATCGACAAACAGATCGGTCCCGAGGGCATGGCGCGTTCGGTGGTGGTGGTGGCGACGTCGGACCAGCCGGCGCTGGCGCGCCTGCGCGCGGCCTACGCGGCGCTGGCGATCGCCGAATATTTCCGCGACCAGGGCCACCAGGTGTTGCTGACGATGGATTCGATCACCCGCTTCGCCATGGCCCGGCGCGAGGTCGGGCTGGCGGCCGGCGAGCCGCCGACCGCGCGCGGCTACACGCCGTCGGTGTTTGCCGAGTTGCCGGAGCTGTGCGAGCGCTGCGGCACGGCGCCGTCGGGCGGGGCCATCACCGCGCTGCTGACGGTGCTGGTCGACGGCGACGACTTCAACGAGCCGATCTCGGACGCCTTGCGCGCCATCCTGGACGGCCACATCGTGCTGTCGCGCCAGTTGGCGCACAAGGGCCAGTATCCGGCCATCGACATCCTGCAAAGCGCCAGCCGGCTCATGCCGGACCTGGCCTCGGCCGACGAGCGCGCGCTGGCGCTGGCGGCGGTCGGCCACCTGGCGGTGCTAGAGCGCAATCGCCAGATGATCGACATCGGCGCCTACGAGGTCGGCGCCAGCGCCCAGATCGACCACGCGCTGGCGCTCGAGCCGGCGCTGCACGACTGGTTGCGGCAGCGGCAGGGCGGCGTGGCGCGCCGCGCCGCGCTGGACCAGTTGGCCGCTATTTTACGGACGGGGAGTTAAACCATGGGCACGATCGATACGAGGGGATTTCGTTACGCGCTGGAGCCGTTGCTGCGGCGCCAGCGCTGGCGGCTGGAGGCGCAACAGGCGCGCCTGGCAGCGCTGCTGGGGGAAATCGGGCGCGACGCCGACGCCCAGCGCGCGCTGGAGGAGGGCTGCGAGGCGCGCGCCGGCGCCGCCGCGCGGGCCTTGGCCGGGCGCATCGATCCGGCCGGCCACCAGCGCGAGCTGGCGTACCTGGCCCAGCTGCGCGGCGCCATCCTGGACGGCGCCGAACGGCTGGCGGAAAAACGGCGCCAGGGCGGGCAACTGCGCGCGCTGTGCATCGGTCTGCAGCGCCGCCTCGATCTGTTGGAGGAACATCGCGGCGTCGCCGCAGGCCTGTACGGCCAAGCCGAGCGCAATCGGCACAGCGCCGAGATGGACCGGGAATGGATCTCGCGAGGCGTGTGGCGGGCGCTGGCCGAAGCCGGGGTGGCGCCGTGAGGGCCGCGTGGGAACCGCTGCGCGGCGCGGACGCCGGGCCGGCCCCGGCGCCGCGCCAAGCGGGCGGCCTGGACGATGCGCAGGCGCAGGCGTTGCAGCGGGCGGCCTGGTTGCGGGCGATGGAGAAATCGCAGGTGGCCGGTTGGCTCGACCATGCCTTGCTGCCCGGCGCGGGGGCGGCGGCGGGCGTGCCGTCGGCCGCGCCACAATTGTTCGGCGCGGCGCACCACGATCTGCGGCCGCCGTACGCCGCGCCGGCCGCCGATGCCGATGGCGGCGTGCGCGCCGACGCCCGCACGCCGTCGGCCGGCGCGCCGGGCGGGAGGTCATCTGCCGCGACGGCGGACCGGTCGTCCGCCGTCGACGGCGCCGCCGATGCCGTGCGGCCGCCGGCGGCGGCGCGGGGGGGGGGGGGGGGGGGGGGGGGGGGGGGGGGGGGGGGGGGGTGGG
>NZ_JBWKQJ010000019.1:0-73334 GCF_059418705.1 Duganella sp. GW821-FHT07F09
GCGCTGACGACCGACCAGGTCAAAGGCCTGTCGAGCGCCCAGTTCGCCGCGATGAGCACCGCCAACATCGCCAACGGTTTGACCACCGACCAGATCGTCGCCATGACGTCGGCACAGTTCTCCGGCCTGAGCACCGCCCAGATCGGCGCGCTGTCGACCAACAGCATCGCCGCCATCGAGACCGCGGACATCGTCGGTATCAGCACCGCCGGCATCGCCGCGCTGAAGTCGTCGCAGATCGCCGCGCTGGTCACCGACCAGATCGCGACCCTGTCGACCAACCAGGTCGCCGCGCTGACCACCGCCGGCGTCGCCGGCCTGACCACCGACCAAGTGGTCGCGCTGAACACCGCCCAGGCTGGCGCGCTGAGCACGCAGCAAGTGCTGGCGTTCAGCACCAACGCCATCGCCGCGCTGGAAACGGCCGACTTCGCCGCGCTGAAGACCGCCGCCGTCGCCGCGCTGTCGACCAACCAGATCCGCGCCCTGACGACCGACCAGATCGTCGCCTTGACGACCACCGAAGCCGGTGCCCTGAGCAGCGCCCAAGTGGCCGCCCTGAGCACCGACGCCGTGGCCGCCATGCAGACCGCCGACCTGGCTGCCCTGAAAACGGCCTCGTTCGCCGCGTTGAACTCGAGCCAAGTGGCAGCGCTGACGACCGACCAGGTCAAAGGCCTGTCGAGCGCCCAGTTCGCCGCGATGAGCACCGCCAACATCGCCAACGGTTTGACCACCGACCAGATCGTCGCCATGACGTCGGCCCAGTTCTCCGGCTTGAGCACCGCCCAGATCGGCGCGCTGTCGACCAACAGCATCGGCGCCATCGAAACGGCCGACATCGTCGGTATCAGCACCGCCGGCATCGCCGCGCTGAAATCGTCGCAGATCGCCGCGCTGGTCACCGACCAGATCGCCACCTTGTCGACCAACCAGGTCGCCGCGCTGACCACCGCCGGTGTCGCCGGCCTGACCACCGACCAGGTGGTCGCGCTGAACACCGCCCAGGCTGGCGCGCTGAGCACGCAGCAAGTGCTGGCGTTCAGCACCAACGCCATCGCCGCGCTGGAAACGGCCGACTTCGCCGCGCTGAAAACGGCAGCCGTCGCCGGCCTGTCGACCAACCAGATCCGCGCCCTGACGACGGACCAGATCGTCGCCTTGACGACCACCGAAGCCGGCGCCCTGAGCAGCGCCCAGGTGGCCGCCCTGAGCACCGACGCCGTGGCCGCGCTGCAAACGGCCGACCTGGCCGCGCTGCGCACCGCGTCGTTCGCCGGTCTGAACTCGGCCCAGGTCGCCGCGCTGACGACCGACCAGGTCAAAGGTCTGGCAACCGCCCAGTTCGCTGCCCTGAGCACCGCCAACGTCGCCAACGGCCTGACCACCGACCAGATCGTCGCCATGACGTCGAGCCAGTTCGCCAGCCTGAGCACCGCCCAGATCGGCGCGCTGTCGACCAATAGCATCGCCGCCATCGAGACGGCCGACGTCGTCGGTATCAGCACGGCCGGCATCGCCGCGCTGAAATCGGCGCAGATCGCCGCCCTGGTCACCACCCAGATCGCCACGCTGTCGAGCAACCAGGTGATCGCCCTGACCACCGCCGCCGTCCGCGCCCTGACCACCGACCAGGTGGTGGCGCTCAACACGGCGCAAGCGGCCGCGCTGAGCACCCAGCAGGTCGCCGCCTTCGGCAGCGACGCCATCGCCGCGCTGGAAACGGCCGACTTCGCCGCACTGAAGACGGCCGCCGTCGCCGGCCTGTCGACCAGCCAGATCCGCGCCCTGACGACCGACCAGGTTGTCGCGCTGACGACCGCCGAAGCCGGCGCCCTGAGCAGCGCCCAAGTGGCCGCCCTGAGCACCGACGCCGTGGCCGCGCTGCAAACGGCCGACCTGGCCGCGCTGCGCACCGCCTCGTTCGCCGGTCTGAACTCGGCCCAGGTCGCCGCGCTGACGACCGACCAGGTCAAAGGCCTGGCCACGGCCCAACTCGTTGCGCTGAGCACCGCCAACGTCGCCAACGGCCTGACCACCGACCAGATCGTCGCCATGACGTCGAGCCAGTTCGCCAGCCTGAGCACCGCCCAGATCGGCGCGCTGTCGACCAATAGCATCGCCGCCATCGAGACGGCCGACATCGTCGGTATCAGCACGGCCGGCATCGCCGCGCTGAAATCGTCGCAGATCGCCGCCCTGGTGACCGACCAGGTGGCCACCCTGTCGACCAACCAGGTGGGCGCCCTGACCACCGCCGGTGTCCGTGCGATGAGCACCGACCAGGTGGTCGCGCTCAACACGGCCCAAGCCGCCGCGCTGAGCACCCAGCAGGTCGCCGCCTTCGGCACTGACGCCATCGCCGCGCTGGAAACGGCCGACTTCGCCGCGCTGAAGACCGCCGCCGTCGCCGGTCTGTCGACCAACCAGATCCGCGCCCTGACGACCGACCAGGTCGTCGCGCTGACCACCGCCGAAGCCGGCGCCCTGGGCAGCGCCCAAGTGGCCGCCCTGAGCACCGACGCCGTGGCCGCGCTGCAAACGGCCGACCTGGCCGCGCTGCGCACCGCCTCGTTCGCCGGCCTGAACTCGGCCCAGGTGGGCGCGTTGACGACCGACCAGGTCAAAGGCCTGGCCACGACCCAGCTCGTTGCGCTGAGCACCGCCAACGTCGCCAACGGCCTGACCACCGACCAGATCGTGGCCATGACGTCGAGCCAGTTCGCCGCCCTGAGCACCGCCCAGGTCAGCGCGCTGTCGAGCAACAACATCGGCGCCATTGAAACGGCCGACATCGCCGGTCTGAGCACCGCCGCCATCGCCGGCCTGAAATCGGCGCAGATCGCCGGCCTGACCACCGCCCAGGTGGCCACGCTGACGACGAACCAGATCGTCGCCCTGAGCACGGCATCGTTCCGCGCCCTCGGTTCCGACCAGGTCGCCGCGCTGACCACGGCCCAAGCCGCTTCGCTGAACACCCAGCAAGTGGTGGCGCTGACCGTCGACGCGATCGCCGCGATCGAAACGGCCGACCTGGCCGCTCTGAAGTCGAGCGCCATCACCGGCCTGTCGAGCGCCCAGATCCGCGCGCTGACCACCGACCAGGTGGGTAGCCTGTCGACCGCCAGCATCTCGGCGCTGACCACCGCGCAGGTCGGCAACGCCCTGACCACCGACCAGATCGTCGCGCTGACGTCGAACCAGGTTGGCGCGCTGAGCTCGTCGCAAGTGGCGGCGCTCACCACCAGCAACCTGGCCGCGCTCGAAACGCAAGACATCGTCGGCCTGAAATCGTCGTCGATCGGCGCCCTGCGCACCCAGCAGGTCGCCGCGTTGACGACCGACCAGATCACGGCGCTGAACACCACGCAGGTGTCCGCGCTGAGCACGGCGGCGTACAGCCTGGGCCTGACCACCGACCAGGCCGTGGCGCTGTCGAGCAACCAGCTCAACGCGCTGAGCACCGCGCAGATCCGGGCGCTGTCGACCAACAACCTCCAGGCGCTGGAAACGGCCGACATCGCCGCCCTGAAAACCTCGTCGATGGCAGCGCTGAGCACCGCCCAGTACTCGCGCATCACCACCGACCAGATCAAGGCGATGACGACGACCCAGTTCGCCGCGATCACCACCGCCCAGATCCACGTGCTCACCAGCGCGCAGGTCCAGGCGATGAGCACCGACCAGATCAAGGCGCTGCCGACCTTCACGCCGATCGTGCTCGATCTGAACGGCAACGGTATCGACACCCTGAACGTGTCGGCCGGCGTCCAGTTCGACATGCTGGCCAACGGTCAGAAAGTGAACACCGGCTGGGTGGGTGGCGGCGACGGCCTGCTGGCCCTCGATCGCAACGGCGACGGCGTGATCGACAGCGGCGCCGAGCTGTTCGGTTCGGGCACCACGCTGGCCAACGGTCAGAAAGCGGCCACCGGCTACCAGGCGATGGACGAGCTCGACACCAACGGTGACGGCACCATCGACGCCAAGGATGCGCAGTTCTCCAGCCTGCGTGTCTGGGTGGACGGCAACGCCGACGGCGTCAGCCAGGCCGGTGAACTCAAGTCGCTCGCCGACCTGAACATCACCAAGCTGAACCTCGACGCCAAGCAGGATGTGTCGCTCAACAACGGCAACTTCGTCGGTATCACCTCGACCTACGAAACCGCCGACGGCGCCACCCATGTCGCGGCCGACGTCTGGTTCGCGGCCGGCGCGGCCAGCACCAACCTGACCAGTTCGGTCAGCGGCCTGGCTTCGGCGATGTCGAGCTTTGGCGCGGCGACGGCGTCCACCACCGTGACCAAGCTGGAAATGCCTTCCAGCACGAACACGGCGGTGGCGGCGATGGCCAGCGCGATCAGCAACTACGACACCAAGCTGACCGCCGTGAGCAACTCGGTCTCGACCGAGGAGACGCTGCGACTGAAGGCCCTGCAGGGCGGCCATCACCAGGGTATCCTGGCCGCCAAGTAAGCTTAGTTAGTCTCACCGCCAAGACGGCAAGCCCTGCGGGGCTTGCCGTTTTTTTTTGAACGGTCGAACAGCGGGGTAAACCCGGTTGTGCTTCGAAACAACAAAAGCCGTTTGCGGGCTCTGCGCTGGGTTAGAATCCGAAGGCTGGCACGATAGTGCGCGAAGGCAAACTTCGCCCCACGACCCGGCTCGGTTCTTTCCCATACATCAGGCCTATGCACGATAAATTTCCCCATACCGCGATCCAGTGTCTGACCGCCATCGCGCAGCATCATGGTCTGCAAATCAATCCCGAGCGGCTGATCGACGACTACGCCTTGCGCGCGGAGGAACCGGGCGACGGCGCGCTGCTGCGCATCGCCTCGGATATCGGTTTGAAAGCCAAGGCGGACAAGCTCACCTGGTCGCGGCTGATGGCGCAGGGCGGCGTGTTCCCGCTGATGGCGCGCCTGGTCGACGGCAACATGATCATCGTGGTCGGCGTCAAGCCGGCCGACGCGGTCGGCCATCCGGGCGCCGAGGACCAGGTCGCCGTGCTCAACCCGGCCAACGCCAACGCCACCGTGGTCATGGTCGCGCGCGGCGAGTTCGAGAAGCGCTGGGCCGGCGAAGTGCTGTTCATCAAACGCCAGCACAAGCTGACCGACCCCAACCAGCCGTTCGGGCTGCGCTGGTTCATCCCCGAGATCCTCAAGCAGAAGGCGGCCTTCCGCGACATCTTCATCGCCGCCATCGCCATGCAGCTGCTGGCGCTGGCCTCGCCGATCTTCTTCCAGCTGGTGATCGACAAGGTGCTCACGCACCAGAGCGTGACGACCTTGCAGGTGCTGGCCGTGGGCATCGTCATGGCGCTGGTGTTCGACGCCACCTTCGGCTTCCTGCGCCAGACCTTGACCCTGGCCGCGTCCAACAAGATCGACATGCGCCTGACGCGGCGCGTGTTCGCCCACCTGCTGTCGCTGCCGATCGACTTCTTCGAGACCACCAGCGCCGGCGTGGTCACGCGCCACATGCAGCAGCTGGAAAAAATCCGCAGCTTCCTGACCGGGCGCCTGTTCTTCACCGCGCTCGACCTGATCGCGCTGCTGGTGTTCGTGCCGATTCTGTTTAGTTATTCCTTCAAGCTGGCGATGATCGTGCTGCTGTTCGCGGCCATGATCGGCGGCATCGTGCTGGCCATGGTGCCGACCTTCCAGCGCCGCCTCAACGCGCTGTACTCGGCCGAGGGCCAGCGCCAGGGCATGCTGGTCGAGACCATCCACGGCATGCGCACCGTGAAAGCCCTGGCGATCGAGCCGTCGCAGCGCCGCATCTGGGACCAGCGCTCGGCCGAGGCCATCACCATGCACTTCCGCGTCGGCCAGATTTCGATCGCCGGCAACGCCGTCACCGACTTCCTCGGCAAGCTGCTGCCGGTCACCTTGATCGTCGTCGGCGCCGCCGACGTGTTCGACCAGACGCTGTCGGTCGGCGGCCTGATCGCCTTCCAGATGCTGGCCGGACGCGTGACCGGTCCGTTGATCTCGCTCGTCGGCCTGGTCAACGAGTACCAGGAGACGGCGCTGTCGGTCAAGATGCTGGGCGAGGTGATGAACCGCGCGCCGGAGGGCCGCGCCGGCGCCAACGGCCTGCGTCCGGTGCTCGAGGGCGAGATCAAGTTCGACGCCGTCACCTTCCGCTATCCGGGCGCGCAAGCGATGGCGCTCAACAAGGCCAGCTTCACGATCGAGCAGGGCACCGTGGTCGGCATCGTCGGCCGCAGCGGTTCGGGCAAGACCACCTTGACCAAGTTGATCCAGGGTTTGTACCCGGTGCAGGAGGGCATCGTCCGCTTCGACGGCATCGACGCCCGCGAGATCGAGCTGTCGCACCTGCGCCGCCAGATCGGCGTGGTGTTGCAGGAGAATTTCCTGTTCCGCGGCACCGTGCGCGAGAACCTGTCCGTCACCAAGCCCGACGCCACGTTCGAGGAACTGGTCGCGGCGGCGGCGGCGGCCGGCGCCGACGAATTCATCGAACGCCTGCCGATGGGCTACGACACCGTACTGGAAGAGAACGCGTCCAACCTGTCGGGCGGCCAGAAGCAGCGCCTGTCGATCGCCCGGACGTTGGTGGCGCGCCCGCGCATCCTGATCCTCGACGAGGCGGCCAGCGCGCTGGACCCGGAAAGCGAGGCCATTTTCATCGGCAACCTGTCGAAGATCGCGGTCGGCCGCACGGTGGTGATGATTTCGCACCGCCTGTCGACCCTGGTCAACGCCGACAAAATCATGGTCATGCAACAGGGCAGCCTGATGGATGCGGGCCGTCACGAAGAACTGCTTACACGTAGCGAAACTTACCAGCACCTATGGAACCAGCAAACAAGTCACCTTTAAGCTTCAAGCGCCGCAAGGACGAGACCGAGATCGAGTTCCTGCCCGACGCGGACGCCATCGAGCGCGGTCCGCTGCCCCGCTTCGTGCGCGTCACGCTGCACGTGCTGCTGCTGGCGTTCGTCTCGTTCATCCTGTGGGCCTGTTTCTCGCCGGTGGAGAAGATCGTCACCGCCCACGGCCGGCTGGTCAACCCGCTGCCCAACATCATCGTGCAGCCGCTCGAGACGTCCATCATCCAGAGCATCGACGTGCGCGTCGGCCAGATCGTCAAGAAGGGCCAGGTGCTGGCCACGCTCGACCCGACCTTCACCGCCGCCGACGAGTCGCAGCTGCGCATCCGCCTGCAAAGCCTGGACACCCAGGCCGCCGGCCTGCGCGCCGAGTTGTCGGGCAAGGCCGGCGCCGCCGTGACCAGCGGCTCGAGCGCCGACGCCCAGCTGCAGTCGCAGCTGTCGAACGAGCGCAAGGCCAATTTCGAGGCGCAGAAAACCAAGATGGACCAGAACATCGCGCGCCTGCGCGCCGGCCTGGAGACCAACAAGCACGACCAGGTGATCCTGGCCCAGCGCGTCAAGGCGCTGCGCGAGGTCGAGGCCATGCAGGAGCAGCTGATGGCCGAGCAGTTCGGCGCCAAGATGCACTTGCTGGAGGCGCGCGACCGCCGCCTCGGCGTCGAACGCGACATGGACATGCAGCGCAACAAGGCGATCGAGATGGCCAGCGAGCTGGCCTCGGCCGAGGCCGAGCGCTCGGCCTTCGACAAGAGCTGGCGCCAGAAGGCGATGGAGGATTTGCTGACCGCCTCGCGCGACCGCGACGGCATCAACGAGCAGCTGGCCAAGGCCGACAAGCGGCTCAAGATGATCCAGATGGTGGCGCCGGCCGACGGCGTGGTGCTGGAGATCGGCAAGCTGTCGGTGGGCTCCATCGTGCGCGAGGCCGAGGCGCTGTTCACCCTGGTGCCGCTGGGCGCCGAGCTGGAGGCCGAAGTGCAGATCGATTCGCTCGACATCGGCTACATCAAGACCGGCGCCGTCACGCACCTGAAGGTGGACGCCTTCTCGTTCATGAAGCACGGCATGCTGGAGGGCAAGGTGCGTACGATCAGCCAGGATTCGTTCAAGCGCGACGCCGCCGACAAGAACGGCGGCGGCCTGGACGCCTACTACCTGAGCCGCATCCAGTACACCGGCAACCTGAAGAAAATGACCGAGGGCACGCGGCTGCTGCCCGGCATGACCGTCTCGGCCGAGATCGTCGTCGGCCACCGCACCGTGATGTCGTATCTGTTGTATCCGCTGACCAGGGCGCTGGACGAATCGATCCGCGAACCATAACCTCCAACCGGGAAACGCCATGTATTTAACTGTAGATAACGGCTTCATCGAACGTCCGTCGATCGCCGACCGCGCCATCGTCGAGCGCGTGATGACGGCCTATAACAAGGCCAAGGCGGTGCAGAAGGACGCGGCCGAGGAATATCAGGTCAGCCACATGTGGTTGCCGATCTACCAGAGCTTCATGAACGACCTGATGGCGACGATGGAGCACCGCGACGTCGACAAGCTGGCGCACATCTACGCCAACTTCTTCCGCGACCGCAGCACCATCGGCATCCACGGCATGCCGGTCGACATGCAGAGCACTTACTTCTCGGGCAACATCAGCGAGGAAGCCAAGGGCAAGTACCTGGCCGACGTCATGCACCGCATGAACATCTGGCTCGACTCGATGGGCAAGTCGCACACCCTGGACGCGCTGGAGACGCCCAACGTCGGCAATCCCTACGGTTTCTACATCGACGGCAAGTTCTTCCGCGCCGGCGTCGACTACCAGCATTATTACGCCACCATCATCGCCCGCCTGATCCGCGGCAAGGAGCACAAGACGGTGCTGGAACTGGGCGGCGGCTTCGGCGGGCTGGGCCACTTCCTGATGCGCGACAACCCGGACCTGACCTATATCGACGTCGACCTGCCGGAAAACATGGCGCTGAGCGCCTACTACCTGCTGAGCGGCTGTCCGGACAAGAAGGTGGCGCTGTTCGGCGAGATCGACCTGGCCACGGCCGACCTGACGCAATACGACGCGGTGGTGCTGCCGAACTTCGCGCTGGCCGATCTGAAGGACGACACGGTGGACCTGGCGTTCAACTCGTACAGCCTGGCGGAGATGTCGCTCAACAACGTGGCCAACTACGTCCAGCAGTTCAGCCGCCTGTCGCGCAAGTTCATCTACCATGTCAACCACACGGCGATCCCGCCGGTCAAGTCCGACGACTTCGCCTTCGACTTCGACAAGTTCGAATTGATCTCGCGCGCGCCGGCGCTGTGGAACATGGCGCGCAACAAGGACATGGACGAGTACGAGTACATCTACAAGTCCAAGCATCTGAGCTTCAACTAAGCGGATGCGCCGCTGGCGGCGCGGCGGCGGATTACGCTACGCTAATCCGCCCTACGTGTCTCCGGAAGTTTGATCGTATCGTGGCCACTTGTTCCACGTAGGGCGGATTAGGCGGCACGCCGTAATCCGCCACCGCGCCGCCGTCGGCGCTTATTGCAGCTTTGCCAGCACGGCGTCGACGTTATCGGCCGTCAGGCCTTCGTACAAAATGTCCCGGTTGGCCAGGATGGCCTCGTCGCTGACCTTGGAAAAATCGAACTTGAGCATGCGCTCGACCACCGCCGGTTCGAAGCGGTGCTTGATGTACCGGGCCGGGTTGCCGCCGACGATGGTGTACGGCGCCACGTCCCTGGTCACCACGCTGCCGGCGGCGACGATGGCGCCCTGGCCGATCGTCACCCCAGACATGATCAGCACCTGGTAGCCGATCCAGACATCGTCCCCGACCACGATCGGCCCCTTGGTCGACGATTCGAGCATCTCGCCCAGATACTTGACCTTGAACGGAAAGGTGGAGAAACCATCATACGGATGGTTGCCGCCCAGCATGAACTTGACGTCGCTGGCGATCGAGACGAAGCTGCCGATGGTCAGCCGCTCGGCGTCGCGGCCGTAGGCCATGATGTTGAGCTCGCCATACGAGCGGCGCCCCACCGTCACCCGGCTGAAGTCGAATGGCCCCGACGACATCGTCAGCATCGTGTGGTTGTGTGGATTGAGCGCGCGCCAGTAGTCGGCCTTTTGCTCCTCGAACGATTTTTCCGGCACCGGCGCGGCCACGGCCGCAACCTTCGGCACGTCGGTGATCAAATGCTCGATCGCCTTGTAGAAATAATCGTCATGCAGGTAGTCCTGCATGTATTGGAAAAAGCCGCTCTTGGAGAAATCGTTGTCGCCAAAATAGTAGGGGATGATGTGGTTGACCAACAGCTTTTGTTTCTCGGCCTCGTAGACGGCGCGTTCCAGCTGCCCGCTGTCCAGATACGGCTTCATCAGCGACAGATAGTTGGTGCCGAACACCTCGGCGACGTTGTAGCCGCTCTTGCGCCCGGTGCTCTGGCCGGCGAAGTAGGCGCCGTACAGCACGATGGCGCGCTTGCCCATGCCCAGTAGGCGCAACATGACGTCGGTCTGCACCAGCTTCAGGTGGGCGTTGCGGCTGAAGTCCGGCATGGCCTCGAACTCGTCGCGCCACATGCCGAAGCCGCCTATCCACGTGCAGAAATACGACACCTTGGCGACGAACTCGCTAAGGGTGTTGAGCGCCTCGAGCGCATTGCCGGTGAACATATTGCCGTTGGTGAAGAACACCACCGGCTTTTCCACCGCCACCGCCGAGTACACCTTGACCAGCTCGGTCAAGCTGCCGTCGAGGATCACCAGGTTGTCGTTGTGTAGCTTCAGGTAGGTGCCCGCGCCCATGCGCAGCGCCGCCTCGAAATTCTTGTCGGGGAACACCGGCTCCGGATGGCGCTGGTAGCGGATCTTGCCGGGGAAGGCCGCCGCGAACGCCTCGCCGACATCCTTGGTGTTGTCGTCCGAGCAGTTGTCGGAGATGACGACCTCGATGTCGGCGGTGTCGCGGAAGGCCGCCTGCACCACGATGCTGTCGAGCGTCTGCTGCAGGAACGGCGCGCGGTTGAAGGTCGGAATGCAGATCGACAGGATCGGGGCCGGGGCGGTGGTCATCGTGCTCATCAGGCGCGCGGCGCGGCGAACCAGCGGTAGGTCTTGGCGATGGTTTGCTCCAGGTTGCAGGTCTGGCGCACGCCCAGGCGTTTTTCGGTGGCGGCGACGTCCGGATACAGGTCGTCCTGGACCGGCTGCTTGCCCGGCGCCGTGTTGAGCGCCACGCGCGGCGCCGGCGAGACGCGCTCGCCGATCATGCGCACCAGCTCGAGGTGGGTGACCGCCTGCGCGCTGCCGAGGTTGTACACCTCGCCGTCGACGCCCTTGACCAGCGCGGCCAGCGTCCACCAGGCGGCGTCGCTGCCATACAGGTAGCTGCGGCGCGCGCTGCCGTCGCCGTGGATGCGGATCTCGCTGCCGGTCAGCACGTCGCGCAGGAAGTTGTTGATCGCCCACGGGCGGTCGAGCTGCTGGTAGGCGCCGGTCAAGGTGAACGGGCGCAGCGTCGACACCGGCAGCCGGTACTGGCTGCGGTAGATCGACGCCAGCATCTCGGCCGAGCGCTTGGCGTCGACGTAGACCTTGTGCAACTGGCCGGACGGAATCGGGTAGTAGTCGTTCTCGCCCAGCGGGCCTGGACGCTGCGGTGTGCCGGCCACCAGGCTGGAACTGATGTTGACGAAGCGGCGCAGGCCGTCCAGCTGCGCGGCCGCGTCGAGCGCGTTGCCGATGCCGGCCACCGTGGTCTGGTGCACGCGCAGCGGATCGGAGGCGTGCACCCGGTTGTTCGGGATGCCGGCGGCATGGATCACGAAGCTGGTGTTCTTGGCGAATTCGAACGGCGAGCGCACGTCCTGCGAACGCAGGCGGATGTCGGAGCGTCCGGCCAGGTGCGGATACTGCGTCGGCCATTCGCTGACGTTGCGGGCGAACAGGTCGAGCGTGATGCCCAGCTGGTACTGGTCGTTGAGCGCCGCCACCATCTCGGCGATCCAGCTGCCCAGGAAGCCGGTGCCGCCGGTGACGGCGATGTGCTGGCGCGCCAGGCCTGCGCGCACGTCCGCTTGTCCTTCGCAGGCGGCCAGGCAGTCCTGGCGCATCTCGGCGAATTTGGAGTCGATGCTTGATGCGGTCATGATTGTCCTTTCTGTGCCGCTTCGGCGGCCAATGCCCGCGCCACTTCGATGATCAGGCTTTCCTGGCCGGCCACCGCGTTGCGTTTGCCCAGGCCGAAGAAGATGTCGCGCGGGTCGACGTTGTATTCCTTGGCCGCGTTGGCGACCGGCTTGGCGAAGCCGGAGAACACGCCGGCCAGGCCGGAGACGATCGACAGCGGCGAAATCGACGGCGCCACCGGATTGAATTCCTTCTCGGCGATGTCGGCGGCGTCGAGGATCTTATACAGGTCGATGCCGGTCTCGAAGCCGAGGCGGTCGAACACCGCCACCAGCACTTCCAGTTGCGTGTTGCCGGCGCCGGCGCCGAAGCCGCGGATGGTGCCGTCGATGATGGTGGCGCCCTCGTTGACGGCCGTGACCGAGTTGATGACGGCCATGCCAAGGTTGTTATGGCCGTGGAAGCCGACCGGGATATTCAGGCCGTCGACCAGGGTCGAGATGCGTTCCTTGACGTCGTCGGGGAAGTAGGCGCCGGCCGAATCCATGATGACGATCGCCTCGGCGCCGTACGATTCCATCTTCTTGGCCTCCTCCAGCAGGGTGGCGGCGCTGGCCATGTGGCTCATCATCAGGATGCCCCAGGCTTCCTTGCCCTCCTTGCGGGCGTAGGCGATGTGGCGGTCGGTGATGTCGGCCTCGGTGCAGTGCGAGGCGATGCGGAACAGATCCACGCCCAGTTCCACCGCGCGCGACAGGTCCTTCTTGATGGTGCAAAAGCCGGGGATCACGTGGATGCCCAGCTTGGAGTTCTTCAGGTGCTGGCGCGAGATGACCAGGATGTCCTCGTCCGTCAGGCGGCATTCGCCGACCAGCAGCGAGGACGCGCCCAGGCCGTTGCCGTGGCCGACTTCGACGATCGGCACGCCGGCCGCCTCGGCGGCCTGGCAGTAGGCGATGAAGCTCTCGCGGCTCAGTTGGTGGCGCACGGCGTGGTTGCCGTCGCGCAGGGTCGGGTCGCTGATCAGGATTTTCTTAGCCATGCTTGCGCTCCTTGGTTGGTGCTTTCGCCAGCCGTGCCTCGGCCAGCATTTCCGCCATCGCGATGGCGGCGCAGTTGATGATGTCCAGGTTGCCCGCGTACTGCGGCAGGTAGTCGCCCGCGCCCATCACCTTGATGGTGGTGATCACGCGGCCCGCCTCCAGCGTCGGCGGGATCACCAGCGAATAGCCAGGCACGTAGGTCTTCAGCTTTTCCACCATCGCCTCGACCGAGGCGCGGATCGCGTCCAGGTCCGGATTGTCGATCTTGGCGTAGATCGTGGTCTGCATGTCGATCGGCGGATTGGCCGGGTTGAGGATCAGGATCGCCTTGGCGCGCCTGGCGCCGGAGAACCGCTGCAGCGCCTCTTCGGTGGTCTCGATGTATTCATCGAGGTTGGCGCGCGTGGCCGGGCCGGCGCTGCGCGAGGCGATGCTGGACGCGACCTCCACGTACTCGATGTTTTGATGCACCTGGCCGATGGCGGCGGCGATCGGTATCGACGACTGGCCGCCGCAAGTGATCATGTTGATGTTGCCGGCGGCGGTGCCGCCGACCATGCCGTCACGGATGCAGTCCTGGGCGTTGATGGCGGGGATGCAGAACTCGCCCAGCTTGGCCGGGGTCATGTCGATCACCGTCTTGCCCAGTTTTTCCAGGGTCGCCCAGTGGCCGATGTGGGCTTGCGCCGACGTCGCGTCGAACACCATGTCGCAGATCGACGGATCGGCGATGATCGCCTCGATGCCGCGGTCGGAGATCGGCACGCCCAATTGGCTGGCGCGCTTCATGCCGGCCGAATTGAAGTTCCGGCCCGCGAACAGGGTGCACACCAGGTGTTTGGAGCGCATCACCTTGATCATCAGGTCGGTGCCGATGTTGCCGGAGCCGATGATGGCTATCTTCAGTTTGTCGGAGCTTGTCATCTGGTTCACCCAAGTTTTCGTTATGCCGCGTCCCTGCCAAGGATGATCGCCGATTCGGTGCGGATGCCATCGATGGAGGAGTACGCTGGTTGATAGCCCAATTCGGCGGCTTGCCGGTTGAGCGAGTAGTAATTCGGTTTGGCGCCGGTGGCGTTGACCACCGCCGGCGCCTGGTCGGCCGCCGCCACTTCGTAGCGCAGGCCGAAGCGCGCCTGCATTTGCGCCAGCAGTTCCCGCTTGTCGACCGCGCCGGCGCTGTAGCAATCGAGCGCGCGGTTGGCCGCCGGCGCGTCGAGCACGCGCCGCACCAGCTGGTGGAAGTCGGCCGGATGCAGGTAGTCGCGCACCATGTCGCCGGCCGAGGTTTGCAGCACCTGGTCGTCGCGGATGGCGCGCAGGATATCGGTGATGAAAAAGCGCGCGTTCAAATCCTGGGTGCGGCTGAAGTAGTTGAACACGCGCAGATCGGTGATCGCCAGTTCCGGCGCCGAGCGGTGCTTGCATTCGGCGTGCAGCTTGGCGACGGCGTAGTAGTCCTGCGGCGTGACGGCGTTGAGCGGAATGCTGGCGCGGGTGTCGGCCGTCGCCGGCTGCAAAAAGGTCGAGCCGTAGGCGGCGCCGCTGGACAGGAAGATATAGCGCCGCTCCGGATGCAGCCGCAGCTGCTCCAGCGCCAGGTCGTCGAACTGCTGGGTAACGCCGAAGATGGCGCCGCCCATTTGCGCGGCGCGATGTGGATCGCCGACGCCGACGAAATTGAGCACGGCGTCGTGCGGCTCGTGGCCGTAGTTCGCGTACGACATCACCGGGAAGTCCAGCCCGCGCGCCCGCTGCCATTGCGCCGCCGCGTGGGCATCGCGCACATACAGCAGCAGCTCGGAGCGGCCGGCGGCGGCCAGCGACTGGATCAGATCCTTTGCGATCTGGCTGCTGGCGCCGAGGATGGCGATGCGTTCCATGCTAGAGCGTTTTCGACTTCTCGTGCATGCCGCCGATCATGGCCCGGTCGAGCACCTCGCGCGGCAGCAGCGGCGACAGGTCCTCCAGCGGCGGCGACACCAGCGTGCCGTCGGCGCGCGCGACCACGCCCAGCTTGGGCGAGAACACCTGCTGCGGATGCATGAACACTTCGCAGATCACCGGGCCGGTGGCCGCCTGCACCGCTTCCAGGGTGGCGTCGCACTCGTCCCAGGTGCGGATCTGGTACGCCGGCATGCCGAAGGCGGCGGCCAGCTTGGAGAAGTCGGGGCAGGAGACGCCGGACTTGCGGTCGGTGCCCACGTAGCCGCCCTTGAACAGCGACTTTTGCGTGTGCTTGATCATCAGGTAGCCGTCGTTGTTGAAGATGAACAGCTTGATCGGCAGGTTGTGGTGGACCACGGTTTGCAGCTCCTGCAAGTTCATCATCATGCCGCCGTCGCAGTTCAGGCACATGACTTCGCCGCGATCGTTGGCGAACGACACGCCCAGCGCCGCCGGCAGGCCGTAGCCCATCTCGCCAAGGCCGGTGGAGGTCATGAAGCGCTGGCCTTCCTTGAAGCGCAGCACCTGGTGGCCGCTCAGCAGCGCGGTGCCCATGTCGGTCACCACGATCTGGTCCTTCTTGAAGAAGGTGTTGAGGCGCTCCATGAAGCGGTAGGAGTTGATGAAGCCTTCCGGGTCCGCGTGCTCCGCGCCGACCCACGGGAACTGCTCCTCGTAGGCGCGGCACTTGGCGACCCATTCGGTCTTCGGCGCCACGGCCAGCGACTCCAGGCGCGCCAGCAGCGCGTCGATGAAGACGCGGGCGTCGCAGACGATGGTTTCGCGCGCGCGCTTGGCATGCTTGGCCGCTTCGTCGCTGTCGATGTCGACCACGTCGATGCGGGCCAGGCGCGCCAGCTCGTTGATGTCGTAGCCGATCTGCGGGATCGCCAGGCGGGTGCCGATGGCGAGCACGTAGTCGCTGTTCTGCAAAATGAAGTTGGCGGCGCGCTGGCCGTAGACGCCCGCGCGGCCGAACACCAGCGGGTGCGAGGAGTCGATCATGTCGATGCCGGCCCACGAGACCAGCGCCGGCGAGCCGGATTTCTCCAGCAAGGGCTTGATCTTCGCCTCGGCGCCGGCCAGGCGGATGCCGTTGCCGAGCCACAGCACCGGACGTTCGGCCTTCGCCAGCGCGGCGATCACGCTGTCGACCTGCGCGGACACGGCGGCGGTCAGGTAGTCGACGGCCGGCGGCGGGACGAAGTGCTCCATGGTGGCCGGATCGATGCGGCCGGACTGGATGTCCATCGGGATCTCGATCCAGGTCGGACCGGGACGGCCGTTCAGCGCCAGGTGCACGCCTTTTTCCAGCTCGTAGACGGCGCGTTCCATCTTCGTCACGCGCATCTGGTATTTGCTGACGCGCTCCACCATCTGGCACGAGTCGTAGCCCTGCACGCCCCACATGCGCAGCGGATTCTCGGCGAAGCAGAACTTGGAGTTCTCGTTGCCGGCGATGACGATGCACGGGATCGAATCGGCCCATGCCGACACCACGCCGGTGACGCCGTTGGTCGAGCCGGCGCCGGTGGTCAGCAGCACGGCGGCCAGGCGGCCGTTGGTGCGGTAGTAGGTTTGCACCGCCATGCAGGCGGCCTGCTCGTGGTGGACGCAGACGATCTCCGTGAAGCCACGGCGCGCGATGGCCTCGAACAGGTGCACGTTGCCGGCGCCGATGATGCCGAAGGCGTGTTCGATGCCCAGGTTCTCCAGGGACTCGGCCACCAGTTCGGCGACCTTGATCTTGTTGTCGCTCATTAGAAGTTCACGCCAAAGAAGGCTTCCAGTTTTTCGATCGTAAAGTCCAGCATCTCGCGGGTCAGGCCCGGGAAGACGCCGATCCAGAAGGTGTCGTTCATCACGCGGTCGGTGTTGGTCAGGTCGCCGGAGACGCGGTAGTTACGGCCGATCATGTACGGCTGGCGCGTCAGGTTACCGGCGAACAGCAGGCGGGTGCCGATCTTGTGCTGGTCCAAATAGGTCAGCAGGTCGACCCGCGCCACGTTCGCTTCCGGCTTGAGCGTCATCGGGAAGCCGAACCACGACGGGTCGGAATTCTCGGTCGCCACCGGCAGGATCAGGAACTCGGCGCACGACTGCAGCCGCTCCGTGAGATACGCGAAGTTGTCCTTGCGGGCCTGGATGAAGCCGGCCGCGCGGTCGATCTGCGCCAGGCCGCAGGCGGCCTGCATGTCGGTGATCTTCAGGTTGTAGCCCAGGTGGCTGTAGGTGTACTTGTGGTCATAGCCGGCCGGCAGCGTGCCGAAGCACTGGCAGAAACGCTTGCCGCAGGTGTTGTCCTTGCCCGGCGGGCAGTAGCAATCGCGGCCCCAGTCGCGGAACGACTCGGCGATCATTTTCAGTTCGGCGTTGTTGGTGAAGACGGCGCCGCCTTCGCCCATCGTGATGTGGTGGGCCGGGTAGAACGACATGGTGCCGATGTCGCCGAAGGTGCCGACCATCTTGCCGTCGTAGGTGGAGCCCAGCGCGTCGCAGCAATCCTCGATCAGCCAGAGGTTGTACTTTTTGCAGATCGCGACGATCACGTCCAGGTTGTACGGATTGCCCAGCGTGTGGGCCAGCATGATGGCCTTGGTCTTCGGCGAGATCGCCGCTTCCAGCTTGGTGACGTCGATGTTGTAGGTGCCCAGTTCCACGTCCACGAACACCGGAATCGCGCCGAACTGGATGATCGGGTTGACGGTGGTGGGGAAGCCGGCGGCCACGCCGATGACTTCATCGCCCGGCTGGATCGCGCGCGGTCCCAGCTTCGGCGAGGTCAGGGTGTTGAACGCGACCAGGTTGGCCGACGAGCCGGAATTGACGGTGATGAGGAAGTCCACGCCGATCATCTTGGCCAGCTTGGCCTCGAACTGGTCGTTGAAGCGGCCGGTGGTCAGCCAGGCGTCGAGCGAGGCTTCGACCATCAGTTCCATTTCCGGCGCGCCGACCACTTTGCCGGCCGGCGGGATCACCGTCACGCCGGGCTCGAAGGCCTTGGGCACGCTGGCCAGCGCGCCGTACTCGGCGACCAGCTTGTTGATCTCCGCGCGGAGTTGTTCTTTGGTTTTTGCTTCGCTCATGGTTGCTGCCTTAGATGTGTTCGGTGTTTTGGTAGGTGTCGATTTGCGCCAGCGTGAAGGCGCGCATGTCGGCGTTCGCCGCATGCGCCTTGTGCCAGCCGACGATCATGTCGATGGTGTGGCCCAGGTGCCAGCGTGGCTGCCAGTGCAGGCGCGCGCGCGCCTTGGAGCAATCGAGCTTGAGGTAATGCGCCTCGTGCGGTTGCGGCGCCTGGTCCAGCTCCCAGCCGGCGCCGTCGCCCCAGCTCGCGCACAGGCGCGAGATGATCCATTCGACCGGACGGGCGTCGATGTCGTGCGGGCCGAAGTTGAAGCCTTCGGCATAGGCCGCGCCGTGGTCGTAAAGGTGCTCGGCCAGGGTCAGGTAGCCCGACAGCGGCTCCAGCACGTGCTGCCACGGACGGATCGCGTGCGGGCTGCGGATGCGCACCGGCTTGCCGGCGGCGATGGCGCGCACCATGTCGGGTATCAAACGGTCCTCGGCCCAGTCGCCGCCGCCGATCACATTGCCGGCGCGGCCCGAGGCCAGCGCCACGCCATGCTCGGCGTATTTTTCCGGGTTGAAGAACGACGAGCGGTAGCCGGCCGTCACCAGTTCGGCGCAGGCCTTGCTGTTGCTGTACGGGTCGTAGCCGCCGAAGGCTTCGTTCTCGCGGTAGCCCCAGGCCCACTCCTTGTTCTCGTAGCACTTGTCGCTGGTGACGTTGACCACCGCCTTGATGCCGGGCGTGTTGCGCACCGCTTCGAAGAAGTTCACCAGGCCCATGACGTTGGTGGCGTAGGTCTCGACCGGGTTGGCGTAGGAGTAGCGCACCAGCGCCTGCGCGGCCATGTGGATGACGATCTGCGGCCGCGCCTCGAGCATGGCGTCGCGCAGCGCGGCGCCGTCGCGGATGTCGCCGATGATGGAGGTCATGCCGGCGCCCACTTGCGCGGTGTCGAACAGGCTTGGTTGGCCTGGCGCCAGCGCGAAGCCGGTGACGTGCGCGCCCAGTTGTTGCAACCACAGGCTCAGCCAGCTGCCTTTGAAGCCGGTGTGACCGGTCAGGAATACGCGTTTGCCGTGCCAGAACGAGGGATTCATGGCCATCGCTTCCACGGCGCCTTGCCGCTTTCCCACAGGTCTTCGAGCAGCACCTTGTCGCGCAGCGTGTCCATCGGCTGCCAGAAGCCGTGGTGGTGGAAGGCGTCCATTTGGCCTTCGTTGGCCAGCTTTTCCATCGGCTCCTTTTCCCACGTGGTGCCGTCGCCGGCGATGTAGTCGATCACCTTCGGCGAGAGCACGAAGTAGCCGCCGTTGATCCAGGCGCCGTCGCCCTGCGGTTTTTCCTTGAAGCTGACGATGCGCTGGCCGTCGATGTCGATGGCGCCGAAGCGGCCCGGCGGCTGCACCGCCGTCATCGTGGCCAGCTTGCCGTGCTGTTTGTGGAAGGCGATCGAGGCGCCGATGTCGATGTCGGACACGCCGTCGCCGTAGGTGAAGCAGAACGCCTCCTCGTGCTCGACGTGCTGGCGCACGCGGCGCAGGCGGCCGCCGGTCAGCGTGTCGGCGCCGGTGTCGATCAAGGTGACCTTCCACGGTTCGGAATAGCGCTCGTGCACTTCCATGCTGTTTTTTTGCAGATCGAAGGTGACGTCCGAGGTGTGCAGGAAGTAGTTGGCGAAGAACTCCTTGATCACGTAGCCGCGGTAGCCGCAGCAGATGACGAAGTCGTTGATGCCGTGGGCGGAATAGCTTTTGAGGATGTGCCACAGGATCGGCTTGCCGCCGACCTCGACCATCGGTTTCGGCTTGACAGTGGTCTCTTCGCTGAGCCGTGTGCCCAGCCCGCCCGCCAATATGACTGCCTTCATGCGATCTCCGGAGTGTGAGGATGTCCAGACTGCATTATCCGCCGGAACCGTCATATTCTAAACGAAAAGCAAGACAGGTTTTGCCCTCTGTTTACCTATAGCCACAACCGGCAACCATGGGGAGATGTCTTTGTTATACTCTGCTGACTATATCTTAGGAGTAACAGTGATGGCGATCGAAAAAGTCCTTCTGCTGCACGGCCCGACGCAGCTGCCGTTTCGTCCGCCGTTTCCGGGCTTGCTCTTTTATCCGAACGTCCCGTACGACAGCCGCCCGGGCATCATCCTGATGGCGAGCGTGTT
Organism: Duganella sp. GW821-FHT07F09; assembly: GCF_059418705.1. Classification (NCBI taxonomy): domain Bacteria; kingdom Pseudomonadati; phylum Pseudomonadota; class Betaproteobacteria; order Burkholderiales; family Oxalobacteraceae; genus Duganella; species Duganella sp. GW821-FHT07F09. Next base: position 20,239 of record NZ_JBWKQJ010000019.1, read on the forward strand.
CCGCGCGATCGGCTTCAAGATCGCCTTCAGCGGCTGGGAGGAGGACGGCGAGTGGCTGCGCGAGAACGCCGCCCTGTTCGACTTCTTGGTGGTTTCCGACCAGCATACCTTGCATACCGAAAGCAATTATCGCGGCAAGGTCATCGGCAACAACAAGGAAAAGCTGTACTACGCGGCGCTGGCCGGCATCCGCGCGGTGCGCGAAGGCTTGGGCGACGACGCGGTAGTCTACCGCCTGCGCGCCGACGTCACGGTGCACCAGGCCCATATCGTGATGCACATGGCGCAGATCCGTCGCGGCTCGGGCGACATCATGATCGAATACTGCGACGTCAAGAAGATCCATTCGACGCCCGACTTCATGCTGCTGGGCGAGGTGGCGGTGCTCGACGCCATCTACACCGGGCTGTATGAACGCAGCCGCGCCGGCACCGCGTTCCACGTGTCGTCGCACGTCGACCACACGATGACTTTTCTGTCGCTGCAGGAGCAGGGCGTGGTCGGGCGCATCATCAGCATGCGCAAGGAGGTGCACGACTCGGTGATCTGGCGCGGCATACCGCGCTACTTCGAGGAGGTCGATCCATCGCTGCAAGCCAGCCGCTCGTTCGGTACCGAGATGGCGCTGAGCGGCGGCCTGACGGTGGCGGAGCTGCTGGCGCAGATCGATCCGGGCGTCTCGGGCCAGAACGAGCGCGTGACGCCGGCGGCCTAGCCCAGCGCGCGCCCCAGCGGGTGGGCCAGGAAGTAGTCCAGGTCCTCCGGCACGCCCAGGCCGTACATGCCGGCGCGGTCGGCGCCGATGTTGTGGTAGCCCAGCCGGGCGCCGGCGGCGATCATCGCGTTGTAGGTCGGCGCGACGTAGAACTCGCCGTTGACGCGCAGGTCGGCGGCGATCATGGCGTCGGCGGCGGCGACGAAATCGGCGCCGCGCGCGAAGTTGTAGATGCCCACCGTGGCCTCGTTCGAGACCACCTGCTTTTCCACCACCTCGACGATGGCGCCTTCGGCGTCGAGCCGCACGTACGACCATTTCGGGTGGTCGGCGCTCATCGTCATGATCAGGCCGTCCAGGTTTTCCGCCGCCATGCGGTCCAGGTAGTCGTCGATGCCGGCGTCGATGTACTGGTCGCAGTTGGCGATCATCAGCGGCGTGGCGTCGTCGATCAGCGCGCGCGCCAGCAGCACCGTGCACGCCGCGCCCTGCGTCACGTGCGCCACCGGCACGACGGCGCAGCCGGGCGCGATCGCCTCCAGCCGCGCGCCGAGTCCATATTGTTCCAGGTGCGCCTGCTGGCACAGGAAGATGAAGCGGTGCGGCTGGCTCGGGCGCAGGTTCTCGATCACCACCTCGATCATCGGCCGGCCGCCGATCGGGATCAGCGGCTTGGGATCGGTGTAGCCGGCGTTGGCGAAGCGGCTGCCATGGCCCGCCATCGGCACGACGATGTTGATCATGGCGCCTCGCCCAGGTATTTGTCGTCGACCGCGCCGGGCACCTTGACCACCACGGTCACGGTGTCCTCCAGCACGACGAAATCGGTCGACTCCATCGGATTGATGACGACGATGTCGCCGCCGGCGTACTCGACGCCGTTCATTTGCACGCGGCCGCTCTGGATCACCGTGATCTCCTGCGCGATCTTGTGGTAGTGGCGCGCCTCGCGGTCGCCGGCGCGGTAGTGCTTGATGCCCACCTCGGCGGCGCGGGTGGCCAGCGCGGTCGGCGTGAAGTCGCCGACGAACCAGCCGCGCACCATGTCGTCAAGCTTGTAGCGTTCCATGATCAGCCCTTCGGGATGTCGAGGTAGGCGCGCAGCGCGTGCATGCGGCCGTCGCGCCATTCGATGATGTCGACGCCCTCGAGGTGGGTGGCGTCGATGTCGAGCGTGAATTCGATCACGGTGGTGGCACCGTCGGCGTAGATGTTTTTTGCGCGGAAGGACAGCTTTTGGCAGCCCTCGAACATGCCCTTCATCATGGCCAGCGCGGCCGGCTTGCCGTCGATGCGCTTGACCACCGGGTCCTCCAGCGAAAAATCGTCGGCCAGCAGGGCGCCCACGGCGTCGAGGTCGCGGGCGTCGAAGGCGCGGATGTAGGCTTCTGTCAGTTGTTTGCTCATGGTCGTGTCAATTGGGTAGTCGGTGCAGCGCGGCTTCGTATTCCTCGATCTTTTTCGGCGAATAGAAGGTGTGGTAGGCGTCGTTGGGCACGGCCAGCGCGGTCAGTTTGCGGTTCAGCAGAACCAGTTCGTTGAGCACCGGCGCGATGTAGAACACCCCGTCGACGCTGGTGTTCTTGCGGATCGAGTGCTGGGCCGCCAGCACGAAATCGGCGCCGCGCGCGAAGTAGTAAAAGCCGGCGATGGCGTGGCGGCTGATCGGATGCTTCTCGGCCGTCTCGATGATCGTATCGCCGCCCTCCAGGCGCGCGTACGACCAGCGCGGGTGCACCGAATCGAACGTCAGCGCGCCGGCGTCGGCGCCGCCGGCGCGGAAGCGCGCCAGGTAGTCGTTCAGGTCGACGTCGAACAACTGGTCGCCGTTGACGATCAATAGCGGCTCGTCGGCGCCGATGTAGTCGATCGCCAGCAGGGCGCTGCAGGCGGCGCCCTCGGTCTGGTGCATCAGGCGGATGATGGCGGTGTCGGCGCCGGCCAGCAGGCGCACCGTGCTGTCGAGGTGGTAGCGGCTGCAATCCTCGTCGCGCAGGATGAAGATGAAGCGCTTGTCCTCGGCGATGCCGTCCAGGTTCTCGATCAAGTACTGGATCATCGGCTTGCCGGCGATCTCGATCAGCGGCTTGGGGAAGGGGAAGTCGGCGCCCTCGAAGAACGGCGACGACACGCTCAGCGGCACGATGATGTTAAGCATGAGCGGCCTCCAGTTCGGCGATGGTGCGGGTGATGTTGGCGTGGTTGACCTCGCGCACGTCGTGCACGCACATCACGTGCGCGCCGGAGTCGCGCGCCGCCTTGATGCCGTTCGGATTGTCCTCGACGATCAGGCATTCGTCCGGGCGCAATCCCATGCGCTCGATGGCCTTGAGGTACATGTCCGGCGCCGGCTTGGGCGCCGTCACGTCCTGGTTCGACAGGAAGAATTCGAGGAAGGGCAGCAGTTCGGCGCGTTCCAGCATCATGGCGATGGTGTTGCGGATCGAGTTGGAGCACACCGCCATGCGGTAGCCCTCGGCCTTGAGCCGCGACAGCGCGAACTGGTGGTGGAACACCGGCTTGCATTTGGCGTAGATCACTTCCATCGTGTAGATCTGCTTCATCTCGTTGATGAAGCCGTGCAGCGCCTCGGGCAGGCCGCGCTCCATCGACAGCATGCGCAGCTTGGTCTTGGTCGGCAGGCCATCGTAGGTCACCAGGTGGTCGTAGCGGCTGATGGCCATGCCGAACAGCGTGAGCGCGCGGTTGAGTGCTTCGAAGTGCCATTCCTTGGCATCGATTAGCACGCCATCCATATCGAAGATGATGGCTTTAATCCTGGTCATCGAAAAAATCCTTCGCGGCTTGGGGGAAGTCGGTGCACAGGCTCAGGGCCGGGTGCCGGTGCAGGCCGGCGGCGCGCAAACGGCGCCACAGGTCCAGGTGGGGACGGCGGTGCAGTTCCGGCGAAACGACGCACACCGCCTTGCCCCGTTCCAGCCAGTTCTCGATGTCGCGCGGCTGGTACCACTCGCCGTGGAAGGCGTCGAGCCAGACGCCGGCGGCGCGCTCGAGGAAGGACGGCACGGTCTCGTATTCGCTGTGGCGGGTGTAGGCCGGCAGGCCGCGCTGCAGGTAGCCCAGCGCGTCGGGCACCGCCATGTCGAACACGAAGGTGTCGGCGGTGGCGTGGGCGGCCAGCGCCGCCGCCACCGGCGCGTGCAGGCCGTCGGCCTTGATGTTGAGCGCCAGCGGCCGCCCGGCCGGGTAGCGTGCGCACAGTGCCAGGAAGGTATTGAGCGTCATCTCGCCGCCGCCAGGCATGTCGTGCGAGATGACGACCTCGCGGCCGGCGTCGCGCAGATCGGTTTCGATGCCGAAGCCGCCCGCGAGCGCCCGCTCGAACGCGGCCGGCGAGTTTTTTTCGCTTTCTTCAAGCCAGTAACCCCGGTGCGCGACGATTTTCATGCTTGCGTGTGTGTGCGGAAGAAGAACCTGTGATTGTAACCGGGGATCGCTTGGGGCAAGGCCATCCGCGTTGTTAATAGGCAACGCATGGAGTGGTTGGCGCGCGGGGGATGGGCCGCCATCGCATCATGGCGCCAGCAGCAGCTGATAGGCCATCCGCATGGCGCGCTGCACGGCGTCGAGCCGGTCGTCGGCGGTGGCGGCCAATTGCGGATAGTGTGTCGACAGCAGGACGTTGAGTTCCGACAGGCGGGCCGACAGCAACTCCTTGAAGCGCGCCGGCGTGCCGAAGTCGTGGCCTTGTTCGCGCGCCTGGTGCAGCAGGCGCAGGCTTTCGAGGGCGGCATCCAGCGCGGCCGCTGGCGCGGCCTTTGCCGCCGATGCCGCCGGTGCCGGCGCGGCCGGGCAGGCCGACAGCGCTTGCGGCAGATAGACGTAGTCGCCCCCGGCCAGCGCGGCGAGGGCGGTGGCGACGTCGGCGCGTTCGGGATAGGCGTGGCCGCCGTAGCGGCCGAAGGCTTGGCCGAGCGTGACGCGCTTGAACAGCAGCGCGCCGGGCGCGCACATGGCGGCGGCGGCGCCGTTGTCGCCGGTGTCGCCGCCGAGCAGCATGTTGGCCAGCGAGGCGCCGTCGATCAGCAGCTCGTTCGGGAACAGCGGCGCCGCCGGCAGCGGCGTGCCGTCCGGCGCGCGCGGCTGGCGCCAGGCGGCCACCAGGCGCACGCGCGCGTGGTCGACGAAGTAGGGCAGCATGACGGCGATCTTGTCCGGCGCCATCGTGTCGCCGGGCGGCGCGACGGCGATGTATTCGCCCAGTGCCAGCGCCAGGCAGTGATTGAGGTTGTCGAGGGAGCCCAGGCCGGGCGCGTGGCTGTAGCGCAGGTGGCGGTGCGCTTTCAAGAGTGGCTTGAGCAGCGCGTGGCAGGCGCCGTGCGGGCTGCTGTCGGAGACGATCACCTCGCAATTGACGTGGGTTTGCGCCAGCGCGCCGGCCAGCGTGGTTGCCAGCGGCAGTGGATCGTCGGCCGGGATCAGGATGCTGACCAGCGGCGGGGCGGTGCCGTCGGCTTGTTGGGGTGTTTTGCGCCTGCTTCGTTTCAGCGTGCCGCGCGCCACGCGCAGGTAAAGTCGTTCCAGGTCGCGCGTCAGCGCCGGCGTGTCGAACAGCGGCGCGTTGGCGCGGTTCTTGTTGAGGCGATTGCGCAGGCGGGCCAGTTCTTTTGGATGGGTGGCGAGCCGGATCGCCTTGTTGGCATATCGCTTTTCCGTCAGCGCGATCAGCTCCGGCAGGCCGGCCGCTTGCAGCAGGCTGCCGCACACGCGGCTGGCGAAGGTCCGGCCGGCGCGGGTCAGCAGCGGCAGGCCGGCCCACAGCACGTCGCCGCCGATGGCGCCGGCGTTGTGCGGGCCGGTGTCGAGGAACAGGTCGGCCGCCTGGTAGCGGTCCATCGCCAATTCGCCGGCTGCTGGCGCGGCGAAGCAAAGGCGGTCGCTGGAGATGTCGTGCCGCAGGGCGGCCAGGCGCAGATTGTCGCGTACCTGTTCGCTATCGGTTTGCAGCCACAGCACGCTGCCCGGCACCGCGCGCAAAATATGCATCCAGGTGGCGAAGCGCTCCGGGACGATATGCCCGGCGGCGCCGAAGCAGCAGAACACGAAGGCGTCGCCGGGCAGGCCGAAGCCGGCGCGCGCGCCGGGCGCCGGCGGCCGGGGAAGCGCGCGCTGGCGGTCCTGCGGCTGGAAGCAGTGCGGAAGATACAGCGGTTTTTCGGTATGGTAGCCGGCCAGTTCCGGGGGCAGCACGAAACTGTCGGCCAAAACGTAGTCGACGCGGCTGTTGCCGCTGGTGCCGGCCTGTCCGAGCCAGCCGATTTGCACCGGCGCCGGACGGTGGCCCAGGATGCCCGGCCGTCCGCCCGGCAGTACGCCATGCAGGTCGACCAGGATGTCGATCTCGTGGGCGCGGATCGCCTGCGCCGCCTGCATATCGCTCAAGGGGCCGATCGGCACATGCAGGTCGAAGGCGCGCAGCAGGCGTTGACGCAGGGCCGAGTGATCCTCGCCGCTCCAGCAGAAGCCGTATACCTCCACCTGGTCGCGGTCGTGCAGCTCCAGCAGCTCGGCGACCATGCGGCCGGCCGGCTGCGCGCCGAAACCGCACGACAGATAGCCGACGCGCAGCTTGCGGTGGGCATAGCCATCCTGGTCGGACAGCGCCGTCGACGGCGGCGGGAAGTGCAGCGCCGCCTCGCGCCGCGCGTAGGCCAGCTGCCGCGCCGGATCGTCGCCCAGGCTGAGCATCGCCAGCGCCGACGTGTGGTGCTGCAGGGCCGTCTCGCTGACGCCGGGGATGAAGCCGTGCACCGGCCACGCGCACAACTTCAGGCGCAGGTCCAGCCAGCGCGGCACGATCAGTTTTTGCTTGGGATCCAGTTGGAGGCTGCGCAGCAGCGCGTCCTCGGCTTGCGCCGCATCGTCTTGCGCCTCCGCCAGCCTGCCGATGTTGTTAAGCAGGCGTACCTGCAGCGAGGCCGCCGCCGGCGGCGCGCCCGCTGGCACCGCCTCCAGCAGATCGAGCGCCTCGCGCCACAGGGTCAGCGCCGCTTCCGGCTGGCGTTTGCGCTCCAGCAGCACGCCCAGACCGAGCTGGCTTTCGGTGAAGCCGGGACGCAGCTTGAGCGATTCGCGGTAGGCGCGTTCGGCACCGGCGTCGTCCTGCCCCTGCGCCTGCACCACGGCCAGGTTGTACCAGGCCACATATTCGAGCGGGGAGTCGCAGTGTTTTAGCCACAGCGTGTACAGCGCGATGGTTTGTTCGGTCCTGCCCTGCGCGGCCATCAGGCCGGCCACGCCGATCAAATCCATGACCGATAGTTCGCCCAGTCCCGCCAGCGCCATCGCCAGGGTGCCCGCTTCCGCCAGATTGCCGGCGGCCATGGCTGCGTGAAGTTGGCGGGTCATGGGCGTCCGTTCGGCGGCCGGTCAGGCCGTGGGGCCCGCGTCCCAGCCGTCGGTGATATCCGCCGGGTAGCCGCGTTTGAAGTGGGTGGTCCACGGATAGGCCGGGGCGCCGGTGCCGTCCTTGAGCCGGATCTTGGAGGCGTCGCACAGGAAGGCGGCCGGATTGCCGGCGACGACGGTGCCGGGGGCGACGTCGCGGTGCACCTTGCTGTGCGCCGCCACCAGCGCGCGCTCGCCGACCTTCACGCCCGGCAGGATCACCGACATCGCGGCGATGGCCGCGTAGTCGCCGATCTCGGCGCCCATCAACACGTTGCTGGGCGGGTGCGGATCGTTGGTCAGCACCACGTACGGCAGCAGCCAGACGAAGTTGCCGACCTTGGACATTTTGCCGATGAAGACATTCGACTGGCAGCGCACGTAGTCGCCGATCTGGCAGTCGCCCTGGATATCGTTCATGGTGCCGATCTGGAAGGCGACGCCGGCCACGGTTTTCTCGCGCACCACCACGCGGTGGCCCGTCACCAGCTTGCCGCCGAAGCGCGAGCCCTCGTAGAACACCGAGTGCGAGCGGATGCGCGCGCCCTTGCCGATCACCAGCGGCTGGCCGTCGGCCAGCGGGGTCGGATAGCCGATCTCGCAGTAGCCGTCGATGACCGAGCCGTCGCCGATCTCCACGTTGTCGTGGATGATGGTGAAGGGGCCGACGCTGACGTCGGCGCCCAGTTTGGCTTTCGGCGAAATGAGTGCGCTGGGATGGATCATACGGTGCAGAATTTACGCACGGCGGCGGCCACTTCGAGCGCCTGCCCGTCGCTCATGGTCGGGCCGATCGGCAGGCTCAGAACCTCGCGGTGGATCGCCTCGGCCAGCGGGAACGCGCCCTCGGCGTAACCCAAATCGGCGTAGGCCGGCTGCAGATGCGGCGGCACCGGATAGTGGACGATGGTGCCGATGCCCTGTTCGGCCAGCGCCTTGGCCAGCGCATCGCGCTGGGCGTGGCGCACCACGTACAGATGCCACACCGGCTCGGCCCACTCGGGCACGAACGGCAGCGCCAGGCCGGCGATGCCGGCCAGCTCGCGGTCGTAGATGGCGGCGATGGCGCGGCGGCGCGCGTTGTCCGCGTTCAGCTTGGGCAGCTTGACGCTCAACAGCGCCGACTGCACCTCGTCCAGGCGCGAGTTATAGCCCGGCACCTCGTTGTAGTACTTGACCTTGGAGCCGTAGTTGCGCAAGGTGCGGATCTTGTCGGCCAGGTCGTCGTCGCTGGTGGTGACGGCGCCGCCGTCGCCCAGCGCGCCCAGGTTTTTGCCCGGGTAGAAGCTGAAGGCCGCCGCGTCGCCCAGCTGGCCGGCGACGCCGCCGCGATACAGCGCGCCGTGCGCCTGCGCCGCGTCCTCGATCAGCTTCAGATTGTGTTTGGCCGCCAGCGCCTTGAGCGGGTCCATGTCGGCGGTCTGGCCGTACAGGTGGACCGCCAGGATGGCCTTGGTGCGCGGCGTGATGGCCGCCTCCACCAGCGCCGGATCGATGTTGAAGCCGTCGGCGGTCGGCTCGACCGGGATCGGCGTGGCGCCGCAGTCGCTGACCGCCAGCCAGGTGGCGATGAAGGTATTGGACGGAACGATCACCTCGTCGCCGGGGCCGACGCCGTAGGCCTTGAGGATCATGAAGATCGCATCGAGGCCGTTGGCCACGCCGATGGCGTGCCCGCTCTTGCAGTAGGTGGCGAAACTGGCTTCGAAGGCCGACGTTTCGGCGCCCAGCACATACCAGCCGGAGTGCAGCACGCGCTTGAATGCCGCTTCCAGTTCATCGGCTTGCGACAGGTTGATGGCTTTCAGGTCGAGGAAAGGGACGCTCATGGTGACACTCGCTTATGGTGGTTTGCCGCGGCCACGAATTCGTCGTAGTCGTGATAGTAGTCTTTGGGGTCGTACAGGGTCGATGCCATCACCACGCACACCGCGCCGGACGAGAAGTTCTCGACTTCGCGCCACATCATGCCGGGCACGTACAGGCCGTAGTAGGAACGATTGAGCTGGAATTTCTTGCGCTCGAAGCCATCGTCGACGATGACGTCGAAGCTGCCCGACATGGCCACGAACAGCTGTTGCAGCTCGATGTGGCCATGGCCGGCGCGGGCCGATCCGCCCGGCACGTCGTACAGGTAGTAGACGCGCTTGATATCGAACGGGATATGCACGCCGCCCTCGATCACCGACAGGTTGCCGCGCACGTCGTGGTGCGGCGGCAGGTCGATCAGCCGGCACTGGTCCATCATGATGGCGCTCCCTCGCGGTTGGCCGCCACCGCCGCGTGGAAGCGCTGCTGGGACGTGGCCATCATCGGGAATACGCCGCCCAGGCGCACGGCCACGTCGTCGACGGTGGGCGCCATCACCGCCAGTTCGTCCGGCGCGACGATGCCGATGTCGGCCGATTCGATCAGCAGATCGATGTAGTCGGAGAAGCAGTAGCCGAAGTTGGGGTTGGCGTTGGGGTTGGAGTTCGATTCCAGCCGGCGGTCGTGGCGGAAGTAGGACAGCTCTTCGTCGATGTAAAACACCTTGCCGTCGCGCGCCAGATTGAAGTAGGCGGCGACGTCGGCCAGTCCCAGCGTGCAATCGTGGTTGTGGTATTTGAACAAGTGGCGGCCGATCTCCCACAGTCGCTCGCGGCGGAACATGATCGAGCTGAATTCGCCGACGAAGTTGCGCATGCCCAGCACCATGCTGCGCTGCATATCGCGCGCCGGCATGCTGCCGCTGGCTTCATACGGACGGCGCGTGTCGGTGCGCTCGTTGTCGACGTTGATCACCTGCGAGGCCGAGAACACCAGCTGGATCTCCGGGTCCATGTTCATGGTCGCGACCATGCGCTCGACGCAGAACGGATGCAGCACGTCGTCGTCGAACAGGGGCTTGATCAACTGGCCCTTGGCCGCGAACAGCGCCGTGAGCACGTTCTGCTCGCGGATCGCCGAATTGCGCTGGTAGATCAGGTGGCCGCTGTACTTGGCGCAGATGTCCTTGATCGCCTCGGTCGGGCAGTTGTCGCTGACGAGGATTTCGATGTTCGGATAGCTCTGGCCCAGCGCGGAGCGCAGGCAGGTCTCGAAATGGCCGGTCTTATACGACGGAATGACGATGCTAACTAATGGCAAACTCATGGTGCGTTCCCGGGTCAGGCGGCGACTGCCGTTACGATGTATTGCCATGGCAGCGCGTCTTCCACCGCCACCACCGGATCGATGCCGCTGGCGCCGGCCATCAGGCGGATCGCCGGCAGGTATTTTTCGCGCGCCGGTTCGTCGACGATGCGCGCGCTGCCGCCGCTGATCTGGAAGCCGGCCTGCTGGAACATCTCCAGCATGGCGCCGCGCGTGAAGATACGCTTGCGCGATTTCTCCAGGCCCGCCGGGCCGTAGCGCAGGTCGCCGGCGTTCATGCGCGCCTGGATGCTCCAGTGCTGGAAGTTGCGGATGGTGGCGACGATCTTGCCGCCCGGCGCGATGCTGGTGCGGATCTTCTGCAGCAGGGTCCATGGATCGTCGATCATCTCCAGCGCTTCGTCGAGCACCCAGCAATCGGCGCCGCGCACGTGGTCCCACAGGTCCGGGCCGGCGTGTTCGATCTCCACGTTGAAGACGAAATCGCAGTGCGGGCGGGCCGCCTGGGCCGGCGCGGGATCGGCCTCGATGCCTGTGTAGTCGACGATGGCGTTGCGGGCCTTGTAGGCCTTGGCGAAGGCGCCGTCGCGGCAATGCACCTCGACGATCTTGCGCGCCTCCTGCGGCACGAACTGCAGCAGGTCGGTGTTGACCACGGTGGTGGCGCTGGGCAGGTCGTAGTGGTAGCCGCCGGTGCGGATCACGGTGCCCTGCCAGTCATGCTTGATGTAGTTGCGCTTGGGCGGCTTGGGCGCGAAGTCCTCGCGCACCCACTCGATGCTCTCGATCAGGTGGTGGGCGCCGGCCTGGTGGATCGCCAGCATGGTCGAAATCATCGGCGCGCCGTGCTTGATCGGCATCGGCCACTGGCGCACCACCTCGATATTGGTCAGCATGCAGGCCGGATGCAGGTAGCGCACGGCGCCGTCGGCGCGGTCGTAGCCTTGTTCGTTGACCGGCTGGATGGTGCCGACGCCGTACATGCCGGGGCGCAGATGGCTGTGCAGCGATTCGATGAAACCGCCCTTGAGGATCTCGACGTCGGAGTCGAGGAACAGCACCTCGCCGGACAGCCCCAGATGGTTGATCGCCCAGCTCAGGCCCGGACCGTGGTGGATGTTGTAGCCGAACGGGATGAACTCGACGTTGTCGAAACCGTCGGTGATGGCGCGGATCTTCTCGGCCACGTCCGGGTTGGAGCCGTCGATGATGTAGACGCGGTTGGTGTAGAACTGGCGCAGGGTGCGCAGCAGCGCCTCGATCAGGTCCGGCGAATTGTAGGACACGCTGACGATCGGGATCTGGTCGATGCGCACCGGTTCGGACGCCGTGCTCTGCGACGGATCGTCGGACGGGCGCACCGCGTGCTGCGGCGCGGGCATGCGCGGCGCGGCCGGCTTGGCCACCTGCTGCAGCGCCGCCTCCAGGTTGCGCACGAAGCGCGGCGTGTCGAACAGCGCGCAGGTCATGCGGTTGGCCACCAGCTGGCGCTTCATCGAGGCGATGCGGTTAGGATCGTTGGCCAGCGCCACGGCCTTCTCTTCGTAGTCGGCGAAGTTATAGGTGATCAGCTGCGGCAGGTCGACCGCGCGCAGCAGGCTGCCGGCCATGCGCGACGAGAAGGTGTGGCCGGCGCAGGTGAGCAGCGGCAGGCCGGCCCACAGCGCGTCGCTGGCGGTGGTGCCGGCGTTGAACGGGAAGGTGTCGAGGAACAGGTCGGCCAGCTGGTAGCGCGCCAGGTACTCGGCCGGCACGGCGCGGGTATTGAAGATCAGGCGGTTGCGGTCGATGCCCGCCTCCTCGGCGTAGCGGTACAGGTTCTCGCGCACTTCCGGATAATCGGCCACCAGCCACAGGACGCTGTTCGGCACGCGGCGCAGGATGTTCATCCAGGTGCCGAACATGTCGGGCGTGAACTTGAAGTTGTTGTTGAACGAGCAGAAGACGAAGGCGTCGTCCGGCAGGTTGACGCTGGCGCGGGTCGGCTTGGCGGCGATGGCGCGCTGGCGGTCGTTGATCTGGAAGGTGTCGGGCAGGTACAGCGGCTTCTCGGTGAAGTCCTTGGTCATCTCGGGCGTGATCAGGAATTCGTCGGCCAGCACGTAATCGACGCCGGGCAGGCCGGTGCTGCCGGGGAAACCGAGATAGGTCAGCTGCACCGGCGCCGGGCGGAAGGCCAGGATGTTCGGGCGCGCGCCCAGGGTCAGGCCGTGCAGGTCGACCAGGATATCGATTTCGTGTGCGCGGATGGTGCGCGCGGCCTGTTCGTCGGTCAGCGCATCGATGCGGATGTAATGGTCCATCGCCTTGACCACGCGGGCGCGGATCGGCGAACCGTCTTCGCGGCTCCAGCTGAAGGCATAGACCTCGAACTTGCTGCGGTCGTGCAGCTCATACAGTTCGGCGGTCAGGATGGATACCGCGTGCGAGCAGAAGTCGGACGACAGGTAGCCGATGCGCAGGCGGCTGTGGCCGTAGCCATGGGCGCCGGTCAGCGGCGCGACGGCGGCGTTGACCTTCTCGTTGACGAAGCGACGGGCGGCGGCCAGCTGTTGGGCGGGATCGTCGGAGGCGCTCAGCATCGCCAGCGCCGAGGTGCCATCGATCATGGTAGTGACCGAGATGTGTTCCAGGCCGCTGTAGACGGGCCACTCGCACTGCTTCTGGCGCAGGTGAACCCAATGGGTCATCACGTTGGCCTGCTGCGGATCGACGCCCAGGCTCAGGGCCAGCATCTTCTCGGCCTCGGGGTAGCGCTTGCGGATCTCCAGCAGGCGTCCCAGGTTGTTCAGGGTTTGCACGTGCAGGGTTGGATTGGTCTTGATATCCGGCTGGACGTCGGTCAGCACCGAGTTCCACATCGCCAGCGCCTCCTCCGGACGACCGACCCGTTCGAGCAAGGTGCCAAGATTCAGGCGGGCCTCGACGAAGTTGGGATTTTGCGCGATCGCCTGGCGCAGCACTTTCTCGGCGCCGGCATCGTCGCCGCTATTGGACAGCACCACGGCCAGGTTGAAGCAGGCCGCATAGACAAGCGGCGACGGCGTGTTCAGGATCCAGGTTTGATACAGGCCGATCGCGGCGGGCAGCTGGCCGCTTTCCTGCAGCACGGCGGCGGCGCCGAACAGATCGCCGATGGAAAGCGCCCCGCTGGCGGCCAGGGCCATCACATTGCCCAGCGGGCTGGTATCGGAGGGAGCGGGTGCGGCAGGAGCTTGAGCGGTCATGGCTGGGCTTAAAGTTGGATCGATCCGGCACGCGGCGAACGGCCCGCAGAGCCATAAAAGGTAGGCACTATCATACCTTTTGTCGCTGGATACGGGGCAACTTTTGGCTCAGGAGCAAGAATGTAAAACCCCGTCTCCTCGACCGATCACAACCCCCGGGGTCAGGTCCGACATTCGGACACAAGCTCGGCCGTATCATGGAAATACGGTTGTGAGCGTGTCCGAATGTCGGACCTGACCCCGGGGTGGGGTTAGCGGTCGGGGACGCTGAACCAGCTGGTGGCGCTGTGGCCGCCCGGTTCGCGGCGGGTGTTGGTGAGCGCGCCGGCGGCACCTTGCAAGCCTTGGCCGGCGTGGTACTGCTTGAGCGCGTCCGTCAGCGCTTGCACGCCGTTTTCGGCGCCCGCCCCGGTGGCTTTCAATGCCGTCAGCTGTTGCGTTTGTGCCGCATTGTCGATGCCCGTTGTTGCCGGATTGGCAGCGGTGAAGCTCGACAGGGCGCTGCTCAGGCCACTGACTTGCTGTTGTAAAGTGGCAGCTGGTGTTGCCGATGCTGCCTGTTTTTGCGCCAGGAACCAGACGTCGGCGCTGTCGTGCACGCTGCCGTCGGTGCCGGTGTAGCGCGATGTCAGGCCGATCACGTTGCCGTTTTGCTGCGTCAGCGCGTTGCTGGCGCCGGTGGCGATGGTGGCGATGCCCAGCTGCGCCAGCGTCTTGAGCTCGTCGGCCTGGCTGACGCCGTCCGAGTTGCCGTCGACCCAGACGCGCAGCGCGCCGAAGGCGTCGTCGGCTTCGCTGATATGGCCGTCGCCGTTGCCGTCGAGCGCGGCCAGCGCGGCGTAGCCGTCGGCGGCTTTGGTGCCGTCGGCCAGGGTCGTGGCGCTGCCGAACAGTTCGCCGCCGTCGTTGATGACGCCGTCGCCGTCGCGGTCCAGGGCCAGCAGGCCGTCCTTGTTGTCGACCCAGCCGGTGTTGACGGCCTGGCCGTCGCCGCGGATGTCGAACTGGACGCCGGCCGCGATGCTCAGCGTGCGCACGCCGTTGCCGTCCAGATCCAGCACCAGCGGCGTGGCGTAGTTGACCGACGCGGCGTTGAGCGCCATCGTTTGCGTGACCGACATGGCCGCCACCTGGGCGCCGGTGAGGGCGTCCGCCTGCGCGATGCTGAGCGCGGTCAGGTTGGTCGTCGTCAGCGACGGGATCTGCCCCGCCGTGAACGCGGCGATCTGGTCGGTGGTGAAGACTTGCAACTGGCTCGCTTTGAGGCCGGCCACTTGCGTGTTGGTCAGGCCGGCGATCTGCGTGGTCGACAGGTAGCCGATCTGCGTCACCGTCAGCGAACCGAGCTGGCTGGTGGTCCAGGCGGCCAGCTGCGTCGGCGTGAAGGCGTTGATCTGGTCGATCGTCAGCGCGGCGATCTGGGTATTCTTCAGCGCGCCCATCTGCACGGTGGTCAGCGCGGCCGCCTGGGTGCCGGTCAGCGCGTTCAGTTGCGTCGATGTCATCGTCTGGATTTGCGCCGTGGTCAGCGACTGCAGCTGGTTGGTGTCGAAGGCGGCGACCTGGTCGACCGTCAGCGCGGTGACCTGGCTCAGCTTGATGCTGGCCACTTGTTCCGTGGTGAGGGCCTGGATCTGGCCGTTCGACAGCGACGACAACTGCGTGGTGTTGAGGTAACCGATCTGTGCGGTACGCAAGGCGCTGATCTGGCTGGTGCTCATGGCGAACAGCTGGTCGGCCGTCATCGCGCCGAGCTGGGCGCTGGTGAGCGCCTGCACCTGGGCCGTGTTCAGACCCGGCAATTGCGTGACGTCGAGGCTGGCAACTTGCAAGGTGCCCAGCGCGGCGACGTTGGCCGTGGCGAGCGCGCCGATCTGGATGGTCGACAGCGCGATCACCGCATTGACGCTGAGCGAGGCCGCCTGCGCGGTGCTCAGCGCGCCGAGCTGGTCGGTGCTGAAGACGGTGATCTGCACGCCGTCGATGGCGGCGATCTGGGCCGTTTTCAGGCCGCGCACCTGGTTGGTGGTCAGCGCCACGGTCTGGTCGGTGCTGAGGCCGATGAACTGGCCGGCAGTCAGCGCGGCGACGTCCTGGGTGTCGAGCGCGGCCACCTGGTCGGTGCTCAACGCGGCCAGCTGGTCCGCCGTCAGCCACTGCATCTGCGCGGTGGACAGGCCGGTCATTTGCGCCGTGGCGAGCGCGGCGATCTGATCGGTGCTCAGGTTGCTGGCCTGGGCGGTGGTCATGGCGGCGATCTGGGTGGTGCCCAGCGCCCGGATCTGATCGGTGGTTAACGCCAGCAGGTTGTCGATGGTCAGGCCGTAAGCCAGCTGGGCGGTGCTCAGCGCGGCGATGTGGGCGATGTCGAGCGCGGCGACCTGCGCCGTTTGCAGGCCGTTGGCCAGTTGGCTGGTGCCGAAGGCGGCCAGTTGCGCCAAGGTGAGCGAATTGAGCTGGCCGGCGGCCAGCGCGGCGACCTGCACCGTGTTGATGGCGGCGATCTGACGCGTGCTCAGGACGACCAGGTCGTCGGTTTCCAAAGCGACGATCTGATCCGTCGTCAACGCGGTGACTTGTTGCGTGGTCAAGGTCGACGCTTGCGCGGTGCTCAGCGCGACGATCTGGTCGGTGGTCAGCGCCTGCACCTGGCTGCTGTTCAGCACCGAGGTTTGCGCGGTGCGCAATGCGGTGAGCTGGTCGGTCGTCAGCGCGGCGATGCTGTCGCTGCTCAGACCGTACACCAGTTGCGCGGTGGTCAGGGAGCTGACGTGGTCGGCGTCCAGCGCGGCCAGTTGGGCCGTGCCCAGGCCGTTGCTGATCTGGCTGGTCGTCAAGGCGGCCAGTTCGGTCGTGGTCAGGCCGTTGAGCTGGTCGCTGTTCAGTACACCGATCTGGTCGCTGGTCAGGGCGACCATCTGGCGCGTGGTGAAGGACGACAGGTCGACCGTTTCCAGCGCGACGACCTGGGCGGTCGATAGCGCGGCGACTTGTTGCGTGGTCAGGGTCGACGCCTGCGCGGTGCTCAGCGCGACGATTTGGTCGGTGGTCAGCGCCTGCACCTGGCTGCTGTTCAGCGCCGCGGTTTGCGCGGTGCGCAGCGCCACGAGCTGGTCGGTCGTCAGCGCGGCGATGCTGTCGCTGCCCAGGCCGTAGACCAGTTGCGCGGTGGTCAGGGAACTGACGTGGTCGGCATCCAGTGCGACCAGTTGGGCCGTGCTGAGGCCGTTGCTGATCTGGCTGGTGGTGAGTGCCGCCAGTTGGCTCGTGGCAAGGCTATTGAGCTGATCGCTGTTCAATACGCCGATCTGCTCGCTGGTGAGCGAGACGATCTGGCGCGTCGTGAAGGACGACAGATCGGCTGTTTCCAGCGCGACGACCTGCGTGGTCGTCAGCGCGGCGACTTGCTGTGTGGTCAGGGTCGATGCCTGCGCGGTGCCCAGCGCGACGATCTGGTCGGTCGTCAGTGCCTGCACCTGGCTGCTGTTCAGTACCGAGGTTTGCGCGGTGCGCAATGCGGTGAGCTGGTCGGTCGTCAGCGCGGCGATGCTGTCGCTGCCCAGGCCATACACCAGTTGCGCGGTGGTCAGGGAGCTGACGTGGTCGGCATCCAAGGCCACCAACTGGGCCGTGCTCAGGCCGCTGCTGATCTGGCTGGTGGTCAGCGCGGCCAGTTCGGTCGTGGTCATTCCGTTGAGCTGGTCGCTGTTCAGTACGCCAATCTGATCGCTGGTGAGCGAGACGATCTGGCGCGTCGTGAAGGACGACAGATCGGCTGTTTCCAGCGCGACGAACTGGGCCGTCGTCAGCGCTGCGACTTGCTGTGTGGTCAGGGTCGATGCCTGCGCGGTACCCAGCGCGACGATTTGGTCGGTGGTCAGTGCCTGCACCTGGCTGCTGTTCAGCACCGAGGTTTGCGCGGTGCGCAATGCGGTGAGCTGGTCGGTCGTCAGGGCGGCGATGCTGTCGCTGCCCAGGCCATAGACCAGTTGCGCGGTGGTCAGGGAACTGACGTGGTCGGCATCCAGTGCGATCAGCTGGGCCGTACTCAGGCCATTGCTGATCTGGCTGGTGGTCAGCGCCGCCAGCTGGCTCGTGGCAAGGCCATTGAGCTGGTCGCTGTTCAATACGCCGATCTGCTCGCTGGTGAGCGAGACGATCTGGCGCGTCGTGAAGGAGGACAGGTCGGCCGTTTCCAGCGCGACGACCTGGGCGGTCGTCAGCGCGGCGACTTGTTGCGTGGTCAGGGTCGACGCCTGTGCGGTGCCCAGCGCGACGATCTGGTCGGTGGTCAGCGCCTGCACCTGGCTGCTGTTCAGCACCGAGGTTTGCGCGGTACGCAGCGCCACAAGCTGGTCGGTCGTCAGGGCGGCGATGCTGTCGCTGCCCAGGCCATACACCAGTTGCGCGGTGGTCAGGGAACTGACATGGTCGGCGTCCAAGGCCACCAGCTGGGCCGTGCTCAGGCCGCTGCTGATCTGGCTGGTGGTCAGCGCGGCCAGTTCGGTCGTGGTCATTCCGTTGAGTTGATCGCTGTTCAGTACGCCAATCTGGTCGCTGGTCAGGGCGACGATCTGGCGCGTGGTGAACGACGACAGGTCGGCCGTTTCCAGCGCGACGATCTGGGCCGTCGTCAGCGCCGCCACCTGTTTGGTGGCCAGCGACGCGGCCTGTTCCGTGGTCAACGCGGCGATCTGGTCGGTATTGAGGCCTGCGGCGATCTGGTCGGTGGTCAGCGCGGTGAGCTGCGCCGTGGCCAGCGAGGCCAACTGGTCGGTCAGCAGCGCTTGCAACTGGTCGGTGCCCAGCACAGTCACTTGCGCGGTGGACAACGCGGCCAGATCGACCGTCTCCAGCGCGGCCACCTGGTCGCTGACCAGCGCGGTCAGCTGGGTGCTGCCCAGCGCGCGGACCTGGGCGGTGGTCAACGCGACGATCTGGTCGGTGGTCAACGCGGCGAACTGCACCGCCTGCAGATTCTTGATGGCGCCGGTGTTGATCGCGGCGAACTGGTCGGTGTTGAGCGCGGCCAACTGGGCGGTGTTCAGCGACGGCAGTTGGATCGAGGTCAGCACCGCCACATGGGCGGTTTCGAGCAGGCTCAATTGCAAGGTCGTCAGCGCGCCCAGCAGTTGCGTGGTCAGGCCGGTGACGGCGCTGGTCGACAGCGCGTTGAGCTGTTCGGCGGTCAGCGCGCCGATCTGGTCGGTGTTGAAGGCGGCCAGTTGGTTGCTGTGCAGGGCGACGAAATCCATCGTGCTCAGCGCGGCGATCTGGTCGGTGCTGAGCACGCTGATCTGCGCGGTGCCCAGGACGCCGACCTGGGCCGTGCCCAGCGCCATGATCTGGTCGGTGTTCAAGGCGGCGATCTGGCCGGTGCTCAGGCCGCCGATTTGCGCGGTGCCCAGGGTACTAACCAGGTCGGTTGTCAGCGCGGCGACGTTGGCGGTGGTCAGGGCGGCGATCTGCGCCGTCTTGAGCACGGCGAAGTCGGCCGTCTCCAGCGCGTTGAGCTGGTCGCTGCCGAGCGCGGCCACTTGTGCGGTGCTCAGCGCGGCCGTCTGCACGCTGCTCAGCGCGACGATCTGGTCGGTCGTGATCGCGGCGAACTGGGCGCTGTTGAGCGCGCCCAGTTGGGCGCTGGACAGGGTGGCGAAGTTGTCGGTGCCGATGGCGGCGATCTGCTCGCTGCCGAGCACGCTTATCTGGCGGGTGGCCAGGTTGTCCATCTGCAAGGTGGTCAACGCGGCGATCTGGTCCGTGGTCAGCGAGACCGCCTGCGCCGACGTCAGCGCGTCGAGCTGGGCGGTGGTCAGGTTTTGCAGCTGGTCGATGGTCAGCGCGGTCAACTGGACGGTGGTCAGCGCTTGCACCTGCGACGTTTTGAGCGCCTGCAGGTCGTCGGTGGCGATCGCCCGCACCTGGTCGGTGCCGAGCGCGACCAGCTGGTTGCTGGTCAGCGCGGCGACCTGGGCAGTGGTCAGGTTGTCGATCTGGGTCAGGCCGAGCTGGCTGACCTGCAAGGTGCCCAGCGCGGCGATCTGGTTGCTGACCAGCGCGGCCAGGTCTTCCAGCTCCATCGCGTTCAGCTGGGCGGTGCCCAGCGCGGCGATCTGGGTGGTCGCCAACTGGGCGAATTGCCGCGTCGTCAGCTGGATGATCTGGTCGTTGCTCAGCGATTGGAATTGGTCCGTGGTCAGCGCGTTGAGCTGCGCCGAACCCAGGCTTTGCCACTGGTCGGCCAGCAGCGCGTTGAGCTGGTCGGTGGCCAGCGCGGCGATTTGGGTGGACTTAAGGGCCAGCAATTCGTCGGTGGTCAGCGCCTGGATTTGGGTCGTGGTCAGCGCCAGCAACTGGTTGGTGCCCAGCGCCTGGGTCTGCGCGGTGGTCAGCGCGGCGACGCGGTCGAGGGTCAGCGACTGGATTTGCTCGGTGCCCAGCGCGGCGATCTGCGCGGTCTTGAGCGCGGCCAGGTCTTCCAGTTCGATGGCGCCCAGTTGCTGCGTGCTGAGGGCGGCCACTTGCGCCGTGGCCAGCAGCGCGTATTGTTGCGTGGTCAGCTGAATGATCTGGTCGGCGGTCAGCGAGCGCAGTTGCGTGCTGCTGAGGGCGTTGAGCTGGCCGGAGCTCAGGACCTGCACCTGGTCGATGACAAGGGCGGCGAGCTGGTCGCTGCCTAGCGCGGCGATTTGCACGGTTTTGAGCGACACCACCTCGCCGGTGGTCAGCGCCTGCATTTGCGTGGTGGTCAGCGCGGCGATCTGGGCGGTCGCCAGGCTGCCGAGCTGCGCGGTGGTCAGCGACATGATCTGGTCGTTGGTCAGCTGGGCGATGCGCTCGGTGCTCAGCGCGGCGAGTTGCGGCACTTTCAGCTGGGCGATGTCTTCCAGTTCGATCGCGCGCAACTGGTCGCTGCTCAGGGCGGCGACGCCGGCGGTGCTGATGCTGCCGATCTGGCGCGTGGTCAGCGCCGCGATCTGGTCGGTGCTCAGCACGGCGATCTGGTCGGTGGTCAGGCCGGCGATCTGGTTCTGCGTCAGGGCCTGGATCTGGTCGGTGTTCAGGTAGCTCAGGCCGCCGATGGCGGTCAGTTGCGCGGCGCTCAGGGCGGCGAAATCTTCCGAGCTCAGCGCGTGGATCTGGTCCGAGCTCATCGATGACAGCTGGCTGGTCGACATCGCGGCGACCTGGGCGCTGGTCAGCGCGGTGACCTGGTCGGTGCTCAGCAGCGCGATATGGGCGGTGTTGAACGCGGTGATCTGCGCCGTCTTGAGGGCGGTGATTTCAGCGGTGTTGAGCGCGGACAGTTGGTTGCTGGTCAGGCTGGCGATCTGGCCGGTGGCCAACGCGGCGACCTGCTGCGTGGTCAGCGAGGTGATCTGCGCGGTCAGCAGGCTCTGGAATTGCGAGGTGCCCAGCGATGCCAGCTGGGCGGCGGTCATGCCCTGCAACTGGTCGGTGGAGATCGCGCCGAGCTGGGCGCTATTAAACGCTTGCAACTGCACGGTCCGCAACGCGGCCAGGTCGCGCGTTTCCAGTGCGACGATCTGGTCGGTGATCAGCGCTGCCACCTGCTGGCTGGTCAGGTTGGCCACTTGCGTGACGCTCAGGCCGGCGATCTGGTCGCTGTTGAGCAGCACGAACTGGTCGGTGCTGAGCGCCGCCACTTGTTGGGTCTTGAACGCGGCCAAGTCTTGCGTTTCCAGCGCTGCCAGCTGGCCGGAGGTCAGCGCGTGCACCTGGTCGGTGGTCAAGTTGCCTGCCTGCAGGGTGCTCAGCGCAACGATCTGGTCGGTGCCGAGCGCGCGGATCTGGGCGCTGGTGAGCACCGCCATCTGGGCGGCGGTCATCGAGCGGAACTGGTCGCTGGTCAGCGCGCCGACCTGGCCGGTGGTCAACGCCACCACTTGCGCGGTCCTCAGCGCGGCGATGTCGCCGGTGGCGAAGGTTTGCAACTGGTCGGTGCCAAGCGCGGCCAACTGGCCGGTGCTCAGTCCCGCCACCTGGACGCTGGTCAGCGCGGCCGCCTGCGCCGTACTCAAATTGGCGAAAAGATCAGTGCCGAGCGCGGCGATCTGCAACGTTCTCAGGGCGGCGAAGTCCTGGCTTTCCAGCGCGTTGAGCTGGTTGCTGCCGAGGGCGGCGACTTGCTGCGTGGCCAGTCCGCTCACTTGCGCGGTGGTCAGCGCGATCAGCTGGTCGCTGTTGAGGGCGGCGATTTGCGCGGTTTTGACGGCGGCGATTTGTGCCGTTTTCATCAGTGCCAGCACGTCGGTGCCCAAGGCCAGCAATTGCTCGCTGCTCAGTAAAGTGACTTGTGCGGTGGACAGGCTGGTCACCTGCGCGGTGCCCAGCGCGGCGATTTGCGCGCTGTTCAGCGATTGCAGCTGCGCGCTGCCCAGGCCATTCAGCTGGGCGCTGGTCAGCGCCTGCATCTGGTCGGCGCTTAGCGCGTTCAGGTTGGCGGTGCTCAGGCCGGCCAGTTGCGCGGTTCTCAGCGCGGCCAGGTCGCGCGTTTCCATCGCGGCGATCTGGTTGCTCGTCAACGCCTGCAACTGGCGCGTGCCCAGGTTGGCGACCTGCATGGTGGTCAGCGCGACGATCTGGTCGGTGCTCAGCAGGCTGATTTGGTCGGTGCCCAGGGCGGCCAGGTGTGCCGTCGTCAGCGCGGCCAGGTCGGCGGTCTCAAGCGCGAGCAACTGCTTGCTCGACAAGACGGCCATCTGCGCGGTGCCGAGGTTGCTCGCTTGCGCGGTGGTCAGCGCGGCGATCTGGTCGGTCGTCAGCGCGGCCATCTGCTTGCTGCTCAGCGCGGCGAGCTGGTGGGTCTTCAGCGCTTGCAGTTGTTCGGTGGTCAGCGCCGCGATGTTGGACGTGCCGAGGCCGGTGATTTGTTGCGTTCTGAGGGCGGCCAGGTCCTGCGTTTCCATCGCGACCAGCTGGCTGGTCGACAGCAGCGCCAGTTGTTGGGTGGACAGGGCGCCGGTTTGCGCCGTGGTCAGCGCGACGATCTGGTCGGTGGTGACGGCGCCGAGCTGGTTCGCGCTCAGCGCGTTCAACTGCGACGATTTGAGCGTGGCCCAGTCGGCGGTGGTCAACACGGCGATTTGCGCGGTCAGCAGGTAGCCGATCTGGGCGGTGCTGAAGGCGTTGACTTGGGCCGTGGTCAGCGCGCCCAGCTGGGCCGAGTTCAGCACCTGGATCTGGTCCGAGCTCAGTTGCGCGATTTGCGCCGTTTGCAGCCCGGCGACCTGGTTGACGGTGAGCGTGGCGATGGCCTTGGTGCCCAGACTGAGCAACTGGCTGGTCTTGAGCGCGGCGAAGTCCCGCGTTTCCATCGCGGTCAACTGGCCGGTGGTGAGCGCTTGCAACTGGGCGCCGGTCAGCGCGCCGGCTTGGGCGGTCGTCAGCGCGACGATCAGGTCGGTGTTCAGGGCGGCCACCTGGGCCGGCGTCAACGCGGCGATCTGCGCGGTTTTCAGTACGGCGAAGTCGATCGTTTGCAGCGCGTTGAGCTGGTCGGTCGACAGGGCGGCGATGGCGCGGGTGCTGAGCGCGGCGGTCTGGGCGGTCGTCATCGCGACGATTTGATCGGTCGTCAGCGCTGCCAGTTGGCTGTTGGTGAGGTTGCTCAGCTGGGTGCTGGCCAGCGCGGCGAACTGGGTCGTCGTCAAGGCGCCGACCGCGTTGCTCGACAACGCGGCGGCTTGTTGCGTCTTGAGCGCGACCAGGTCCCGGGTTTCCATCGCGACCAACTGGTCGGTCGACAGCAGCGCCAGTTGTTGGGTGGACAGGGCGCCCGTTTGCGCCGTGGTCAATGCGACGATCTGGTCGGTGGTGACGGCGCCGAGCTGGTTCGAGCTCAGCGCGTTCAACTGCGACGATTTGAGCGTGGCCCAGTCGGCGGTGGTCAGCACGGCGATTTGCGCGGTCAGCAGGTAGCCGATCTGTGCGGTGCTGAAGGCGTTGACTTGCGCCGTCGTCAGCGCGCCCAGCTGGGCCGTGTTCAATACCTGGATCTGGTCCGAGCTCAGTTGCGCGATCTGCGCGGTTTGCAGCGCGGCGACCTGGTTGGCGCTCAAGGTGGCGATAGCCTTGGTGCCCAGGCTGAGCAACTGGCTGGTTTTGAGCGCGGCGAAGTCGCGTGTTTCCATCGCCGCGAGCTGGCCGGTGGTGAGCGCTTGCAACTGGGTGCCGCTCAAGGCGGCGGCCTGCTGGGTCGTCAGCGCGACGATCAGGTCGGTGTTGAGCGCGGCCACCTGGGACGGAGTCAGGGCGGCGATCTGCGCGGTTTTCAGCGCGGCGAAGTCGATCGTTTGCAGCGCGTTGAGCTGGTCGGTCGACAGGGCGGCGATGGCGCGCGTGCTCAGCGCGCCGGTCTGGGCGCTCGTCATCGCGACGATCTGATCGGTCGTCAGCGCGGCGAGCTGGCTGTTGGTGAAGTTGCTCAGCTGCGTGCTGGCCAGCGCGGCGAACTGGGTCGTCGTCAAGGCAGCGACGGCGTTGCTCGACAGCGCGGCGGCCTGCTGCGACTTGAGCGCCACCAGGTCCTGCGTTTCCATCGCGGCGATCTGGTCGCTGTTGAGCATTGCCACTTGCTGCGTCAGCAGCGATGTCGTTTGCAGCGAAGTCAGTCCGGCGATCTGTTGCGTGGTCAGCGCACCGAACTGTCCGGTGCCCATGGCGGCGAGCTGGCTGGTTTTCATGACGGCCAGGTCGCGCGTTTCGATGGCTGCGACCTGATCGCTGCTAAACGCGCCGATCTGCTGGCTGGTCAGCGCGCCGGCCTGGCCGGTCGTCAGGCCGATGACCTGGTCCGTGCCGAGGGCGGCGATTTGCCGGGTCGACAGTGCGGCGACCTGGGCGGTGGTGAGCGCCGCGACCAGGCTGGTGTCCAGCGCGGCGATATTGGCGGTGCTCAGCCCGGCCAGCTGCTGCGTGCGCAGCGCTGCCAGGTCTTGCGTTTCCATGGCGTTCAGCTGGTCGCTCGACAAGGCCGACAGCTGCAGCGAGCTCAGGGCGTTGGCTTGCGCGGTTTTCAGCGCGACGATCTGGTCGGTGTCGAGCGCGGCGATCAGGGCGGTGCCCATCGCGGCGAGTTGCTGGGTCTTGAGCGAGGCCAGGTTGGCGGTGCTGAGCGCGCTCAGCTGCAAGGTCGACAATGCCGCCATGTTCTGCGTGCTCAGACCGTTGGCCTGGGCGGTGCCCAGCGCGGCGATCTGGGCCGTGTCCAGCGCGGCCAGTTGGCCCGTTTTCAGCGCGCCGATCTGCGCCGTCGTCATCGCGGCCACCTGCTGGGTGCCGAGCGCGGCGATGCCCTGGCTCGAGATGGCGGCGATCTGGTGGGTGCGCAGCGCCGCCAGGTCCTGGGTTTCCAGCGCGGCCAGCAGTGCCGTGCCCAGCGATGCCATTTGCATCGTGGTCAGGCCGGCCGCGTGCGCGGTGGTCAGCGCGGCCATCTGGCCGGCCGTCAGCGCGTTCAGCTGCGCCGTCGTGAAGGCGGCGACCTGCGCCGTTTTCATGGCGGCGATGTCGCGCGTCTCGATCGCGGTCACCTGTTCAGAGCTCAGCACGATGATTTGCGCGGTGGTCAGCGCGGCCACTTGCTGGGTGCCCAGCGCGGCGATCTGGTCGGTGCTCAGGGCGCGCAACTGGCCGCTGCGCATCGCCGCCACCTGGGTGGTCGTCAGCGCGGCGATCTGGTCGGTGCTGAGGACGCTGGTGGTGGCGGTGCCGAGCGCGTTCAGCTGCTGGCTCTTGAGCGTGGCGAAGTCCTGGGTTTCCATCGCGGCCAGCTGGGCGCTGCTCATCTGGCCCAGTTGCAGCGTGGTCAGCGCGGCGGTTTGCGCGGTCGTCAGCGCGACGATCTGGTCGGTGCTGAGCGCGGCGAATTGCTTGGTGGTCAGCGCGGCGATCTGCGCGGTTTTGAGCGCGGCGAAGCCGGCGGTGCCCAGCGCGGCCAGCTGATCGCTGCCGAGGGCGCCGATCTGCACGGTCGACAGGCTGCTGCTTTGCGCGGTGCGCAGCGCGGCCATCTGGTCGGTGGTCAGCGCGCCCAGCGCGGCGGTGCCGAGCGAGACCAGTTGCTGCGTGGTCATGGCGCTGATGTCGTCGGTGTCGATGCTGGCCAGCTGAGCGCTGCTCAGCGCGGCCAGTTGCCGGGTTTGCAGGGCTGCCGTCTGGCTGGAGGTCAACGCGGCGATCTGGGCGGTGCCGAGCGCGCGCAGCTGCGCCGTGTTCAACGCGACCACCTGGCGCGTTTGCAGCGCGGCGATGTCGTCGGCCTCGACCAGCGCGATTTGCGCGGTCGTCAGCGCGGCGACCTGGACCGTGGCTAGCGCGGCGAACTGGTCGGTGGTCAAGCCATGGACCAGTTGATCGTTCGTCAGGCTGATCATTTGTCCGGTCGTCAACGCCTGGATCTGTTTGGTGGTGAAGCCGTGGCCGATCTGGTCGGTGCTGAGCACGCGCAGATTCTGGGTCGATAGCGCCCGTAACTGGGTGGTGCCGATCGCGGCCAACTGCGTGCTCGACAACACGGTCATATGCGTGGTCGTGAGCAAGGCAATTTCCGCAGTCGTCAGCAGCGCCATTTGGCTCGGTTGCAGGCTGACGATTTGGTCGGTGGTGAATCCAGGTACTATCGATGGCATAATTTAATCTCCTGACGGAAATATATCTTACCGGCAATTGATCTCATTGAGGGAAAAGACGTCTAAAAGCCTGGTAAATCTTGGTCTAAAAACAAGGGCTTAGCGTTGCTTCTGTCATCAGCTTGTCAAGACGATGTGCCAGGCAAAAGAAGCAAATAAGAAACACTGTAAGATAAGCGTTCGCGCGTAACCTTTCCCCTTCCCTCTATGCTGCTCACGCCCGCCACTTTTATTCCACTGATTAATCCCGAACAGCACGACCGTGCGCTCACGTTCGTGTTCCATCGCGGGGAGTTGCTATTGCACAACGCCACTTTGGGCTTGCCGGACCCCGACGCGGTCGCGGCGCTCGATTTGCCGGCCGAACGCGTGCATTCGCTGGGAAAATGGGAGGATCGTTACTATCAATTGGCATGGCTGGACCAGCCGCTGCCGGTGGATGCGGAGCATGGTTACCACGGGCTGCGCTCGCTGTTCGGCGCGGTCGACGATGGCTTTCTGGGGCTGGCGGGCAGGGCGTTCCAGCTGGCCGAGTGGGCGCGCACGCATCGCTTTTGCGGCGCCTGCGGCACCCCCACGCAGCGGCTGACTGGCGAGCGCTGCTACAAATGCCTGAACTGCGGCATGACCGCGTATCCGCGCATCTCGCCGGCGATGATGGTGCTGATCCGCAAGGGCGACTCGGTCTTGCTGGCGATGCACACCAATTCGCCTGCCAAGCGTTACACGGCGCTGGCCGGATTCCTGGAGGCGGGCGAATCGATCGAGGAGGCCATCCACCGCGAAGTGTTCGAGGAGGTCGGGCTGCGCGTGCACAACCTGCAATACTTCGGCAGCCAGTCGTGGCCGTTCCCGCACTCGCTGATGATCGCCTACACCGCCGACTACCTGGACGGCGAGATCCGCGTCGATCAAACGGAGATCGCCGATGCGCGCTGGTTCGGGCCGGACGATGTCTGGCCCGATTCGCCGGTGACCGTGTCGATCGCGGCCAAATTATTGAATGCCCACCGTCCCAAAGCATGAGCATAGAATGGAATGAAGTCCGGCAAGCCGGCGAACTGCAGGCCGCCTTCGCGCTGGCGCGCTCGCAACAACGTCCGCTGTTCCTGTACTGGGGCGCGGTGTGGTGTCCGCCGTGCAATCGCGTCAAAGCCGAAATCTTCGCGCGCGATGAATTCGTGCGGCGTTCGGCGTCGGTATTGTGCTGCCGCCTCGACGGCGACAGTCCCCGCGCGCAGGCGCTGGCCGCGCGCTACGGGCTGCGCAGCTATCCCACCCTGGTGCTGTTCGCGCCCGGCGGCGGCGAGATCACGCGCCTGCCGTGCGAGCTCGACGGCGAACTATTCGTCGGCGCTTTCGACACGGCGCTGGCCGTGCATGCGTCCGGTTCCAGCGCCGCCGTCGCGCTGGAGGCGGCCTTGTCCGGCGCCCGCAAGCTCGGCGCCAACGAATGGTCGTTGCTGAGTCATTATTCCTGGGATACCGACGAGGGGCGTTTGCTGGGCGGACGCGATCCGGCCGCGACCTTGCTGGCGCTGACGCGCGTGTGCGACGATGCCGACGCGGCCGCGCGCCTGGGCCTGCATGCGCAGCTGGCCGCCGCCGGCAAAGGCGTCGACGCGGCGGCCAACGCCGATGCTTTGATGGCGGTGTTTTCGGATGCGCGCCTGGCGCGCGCCAACATGGACATCCTTGGCAACAGCGGCGTCAATCTGATCAAGTTCGCCAGCCGGCGCGAGGAGCTGGCCGCCGTGCTCGGCGTCGCCGCCGCGCAATGGGCCGACGATTTCTGGCTCGGCGCGCCGGACCGCCTGGCGGCGGTGCGGCTGCAAATGCGGCTGACGCGTTTGCTCGCATCGACGCAGGGGTTGCAACAGCAGGTGCGCGATCGCGTGGAAGCGGCGCTGGCGGAATCGACCGATCCATATGAGCGGCACACGCTGGTCAACACGGCGGTCAGCGCGCTGAACGATGTCGGCTTGGGCGCGCAAGCGGAGCAGGTGTTGATGGCGGAATTGCCGCGCTCCCATTCGCCCTACTATTTCATGCTAAGCCTGGCGACAGGCGCGAAGCGGCGCGGCGACATGGCGGCCGCGGTCGACTGGTATGAAAAGGCGTGGAACGCGGCGGTTGGTCCGGCGACGCGCTTGCAGTGGGGCGTAACGTATCTAAACAGTTTGACGGAGTTGCTGCCGCAGGACGCCGCGCGCATCGATCAAGCCGGGCAAGGCTTGCGGGCCGACATCGCCGCAGCCGGCCCCGACGCCTTCGAGCAACGCAACCTGGCGCAGCTACAAAAACTGCGCGATGAGAAATGGCTCGCAGGACGCGCAAAGTAGGGCGGATTAGCGCA
The DNA here is from genome assembly GCF_059418705.1 of Duganella sp. GW821-FHT07F09. Classification (NCBI taxonomy): domain Bacteria; kingdom Pseudomonadati; phylum Pseudomonadota; class Betaproteobacteria; order Burkholderiales; family Oxalobacteraceae; genus Duganella; species Duganella sp. GW821-FHT07F09. The sequence goes on from NZ_JBWKQJ010000019.1 coordinate 48,733, forward strand.
GCGTAATCGGCCATGCACGAGCCGCCGACTGCGCATACATGGCCGATTACGGCGTTCCGCCTAATCCGCCCTACGTGGTTGAGAGGTTTATCGCGGTTACCGGCCCGGCTTGCGGCGGAACTCGGCGTTTGGCTTCCATTGCGGCACGTCTTTGTTTTGGGCGATGTGGTAGCCGGTCTGGAATAACAGGGCGATGTCCTCCACCGCGCCGCGCGTGTCCCACTTGGGATCGATCACGTCGTTGACCGTGTGGTATTGCTGCGTGCTGTAGCGCATGAGCTTTTCGCGGCCGTACGCGGCCGGCTTGCCGATGAAGTCGAGACTGTCGCTGAGATACACCACCGGCACGCCGGCCTTGGCGAATTCGATCTGGTCGCCACGGTAGAAATTGCCGTATTCGCCGTTGCTGTCCGGACGCACGGCCCGGCCCTGGCCGCGCGCTACTTTGACCACCACGTCGTCCGCCGTCGATTGGCCCATGCCGCGCAATTCCACCGTGCGCGTGCGGCCCCAGACGTTCATACCCTGCAGGTTGATGTTGACCAGCGTTTTGTCGATCGGGTACAGCGGGTTGCGCGTGTAGTATTTGGCGCCCAGCTGGCCACGCTCCTTGCCTGTGGTCGCCAGAAACACGATGGTGCGCTTGGGCGCGACCGGCAACGCCTTGTACGCCTTGGCGATCTCCAGCAAGGTGGCGACGCCGGCGGCGTTGTCGAGCGCGCCGTGGAAGATCTGTTGCGTGCGCGGGCCGGGCAGGGTTTCATCGATGCCGAAGTGGTCCCAGTGCGCGCTGTAGACGATGACTTCGTTCTTCAACTGCGGATCGGAACCGGCGATCTTCGCCACGACATTGTGCGAGACGATTTCGCGCCACGCGTTGAGCTCGCTCACACTGAGCTTGACACCCAGCGGCACCGGCTTGAAGTCGCGCGACAGCGCCTGCTTTTTCAGCGCTTCGAAGTCGTGGCCGCCGGCCCGGAAGACGTCGCGCGCGCGGTCGATCTGCAGCCATCCGGGCACGGCCGGAAAGTCCGGGTCCGGCGTCTTGTCGAAAATGGCGAAGTTCTCGCGGCTCCAGCTGTTGCGCACGACCTCGTACGGGTAGGCGGCCGGCTTGGCTTCGTGCACGATCAGCGCGCCGGCCGCGCCCATCCTGGCGGCCATTTCGTATTTGTAGGCCCAGCGGCCGTAGTAGGTCATCGCGGCGCCGCCGAACACGGCCGGGTCCAGCCGCTTGGGATGCTTGGGGTCCGGCAGCGGCGGGTCGTTGATCAGCATGACCAGGGTTTTGCCTTTCAGATCGGCGCCCTTGTAGTCGTCCCAACGATATTCCGGCGCCTGCACGCCGTAGCCGACGAACACCAGCTCGGAGTCGATGACGTCGATTTGCCGCTCGGCACGCGCCGACCAGGCGACGTAGTCGTCGCCGAAGATCAATTGGGTGGCCGGCCCGTCCTTGGGGGTGTAGCTCATCGTCGGATGGCTGGAGATGCCGACGGTGGGCACTTGCTGCAGATAGCTGCCGTCCGGATTGCCCGGCTCCAGGCCCAGTTTCCGGAACTGCTGCTGCAGATAGTCGATCGTGAGCTGCTCGCCGCGCGTGCCGGGCGCGCGCCCCTCGAAGTCGTCCGACGAGAGCATGGCGACGTGCTCAAGCCAGCTGGCGGCGTCGATCTGCTGCTGCGCGTTGTGCAGCATCCGGGCCGGCGACGGCGCTGCGGCGGCCTTGGCCGTGCCGGACGCTTGGGGCGTGGCCGCGAAGCCGGCGCACGAAAAACCAGCCAGCAGCGCCGTCGACAGGAGCAGTTTCATGAAAATAACTTTTGTTAAGGGACGATAGCCTCATTCTGACACATTTTGTTGCCCAATGACACTAATTAACCAATCCACAAACACCCGCACCCGTGGCGACAGGTGGCGATTGTGCGAATAAACGATGTGAATGGGCATAGTCGCGGGCCGCCACGCCGGCAGCACTTCCTCCAGCGCACCCGATGCCAGCAGCGGCATGATGGTCTGGCTGGGCACCTGGATCAGGCCCAGCCCGGCGACACAGGCGGCGATATACGCCTCGGTACCGCTGACGGAGACCTGGCTGCGCATCGCCAGGGTGCGCTCGACGCCCTCGTTGTCGACGTATTCCCAGTCCATGTCGCGACCGCTCTGGCTGGAGAAGAAATTGACGGCGTAGTGCTGTTGTAAATCGTCCAGTGTTTGCGGCCGTCCGTGGCGTTTTAGATACGCCGGGGAGGCAAGGTTGACCTGTTGCAGGTTGCCGATGCGCCGCGCCACCAGGGTGGAGTCGCGCAGGGTGCCGCCGCGCACGGCGCAGTCGATGCCTTCGCCGACCAGGTCGGCAAACCGGTCGCCGGATCCCAGCCGCACCTGGATGCCCGGATGGCGCTGGAGGAAATCGGGCAGCGCCGGAATGACGATCAGGTGCGCCAGCCGCTCCGGCAGCTCGACCCGCACCGCGCCGCCGAGCAGGCGGCCGTCGCCGGCGAACAAACCGTTCATGTCCTCCAGGTCGTTGAGCAGGGCGGTGCAGCGCTCCAGGTATTGCGCGCCCTCGGCCGTGAGGCTGACCTTGCGCGTGGTGCGTTGGAGCAATCGCACGCCGAGCTGCTGTTCGATCGCCTGCACGGCGTTGGTGACGGTCGGCTTGGGCAGGTTGAGCCGCTCGGCCGCCTGCGTGAAACTCTTGCAGTCGGCCACCGCCCGGAAGATCTGCATCACCTTGAACTGGTCCATGATTGTTATAAATTTTCGAATTAAGTAATGGATATGCGCATATTTATTACCTCAATCGATAATAGCATAATGATTTCTCCGCTTACCGACCTTAGGAGCACATCATGCAAACCCGTAATCTAGGCCGCACCGGCCCGCAAGTCTCGCAACTGGGCCTCGGACTGATGGGCATGTCCGACCTGTACGGCCCGGCCGACCGCGCCGAAAGCCTGGCCACCATCCGCGCCGCGCTGGACGCCGGCGTGACCCTGCTCGACACCGGCGATTTCTACGGCATGGGCCACAACGAGCTGCTGCTGAGCGAGGCGCTGCAAGCCGGCGGCCGCGACAACGTCAGCATCAGCGTTAAGTTCGGCGCGATGCGCGATCCGGCCGGCAACTGGATTGGCTACGACGCCCGTCCGGCGGCCGTGAAAAGTTTCGCCGCCTACAGCCTCAAACGGCTGGGCGTGGAGCATATCGATATCTACCGCCCGGCGCGGCTCGACCCTGCCGTGCCGATCGAGGAGACCGTCGGCGCCATCGCGGAACTGGTCAAGGCCGGCTATGTGCGTCACATCGGGCTGTCCGAGGTGGGCAGCGAAACATTGCGCCTCGCCCACGCCGTGCATCCGATCTCCGATCTGCAAATCGAATATTCGATGATTTCGCGCGGCATCGAGGACGGCATCCTGCAGACCTGCCGCGAACTGGGCATCGGCATCACCGCCTATGGCGTGCTGTCGCGCGGCTTGATCAGCGGTCACTGGAGCAAGCAGCGCGCCGGCGAGGCCGACTTCCGTGGCCTGGCCAGCCCGCGCTTCCAGGGCGAGAACCTGGACCACAACCTGGGGCTGGTGGAAAAAGTGCGCGCCATCGCCGACGAGCTCGGCGTGTCGGTGGCGCAGGTGGCGATCGCCTGGGTGGCGGCCCAGGGCGGGGACATCGTTCCGCTGGTGGGCGCCCGCACCCGCGCCCGCCTGACGGAGGCGCTGGGCGCGAACGCGGTGCGGCTGTCGGCGGCCGACCTGGCGCGGCTGGCGCTGGCGGTGCCCGCCGACGCGGCCGCCGGCGATCGCTACAACGCCCATGCGGCCGTCGCGCTCGACAGCGAAAAGCGCTGACACCAGTCTTTAGATCGGATTATCGGATGGATTTGACCGGAAAATTGCACTTTTATATCTGAATTTTTAATACTAAGATGAACTTATCGACAAACAACGCAGCAAGCCCGCAACCCAGCCGATAAAGCGCTCTCCGGAGCATTACGCTAATCAGATAAGGAGCAATAAAATGAACGTCAAATCCATCATCGCATCGGTTTCCCTGCTGGTTGCCGCCGGCGCCGCTTTCGCCCAGGCACCATCGGGCCAGCTGACCCGCGAACAAGTCATCGCCGAGACCGTCGCCGCGCGCGCCGCCGGCCAGCTGGACCAGAACGAAGCGACGATCAATCAATCGTTCGCGAACACCTCGACCAGCACCCTGAGCCGTGACGACGTCAAAGCCCAGACCATCGCCGCCCGCAACGCCGGCGAACTGGACCGCAACGAAGCCTATGACGACGTCGCCTACATGTCGCCGAGCGCCCGCAAGGGCAACGTGAAGGCGCAAATGGCCGCCAAAACCGCCAAGGGCAGCACGACGCAATAACATCGGTCAACGATGTGTCGGGCCCGGCCACCGGCCGCCGACACAAATAGTCAGCCAACGGGCGCGGCGATACAGATCGCCGCGCCCGTTTTTTATTGTTGAGCTACCAATAGTCCATTCCCAAATAAACAACAGGGTAGCGTTATCACGCCCGGCATTTAACATTTTTCGGTATAGTTTCCTGTAGAAAACAGGAGACCTCCATGAACAAATTGTCTTTCCAGCAGAAGCTTTGGGTGCCGTTGATTTGCAGCCTGCTCTGCATCACCGCGATTTTCCTGTATGAGACGATCCAGACTCGCAATCTGCGCCTGGAAGAACGCAGCAACGAATTGCGTCACATCGACGAGGCCGGCCTGAGCATCGTCAAGCAGTTCGGCGACAAGGCCGCCAACGGCACCATGACCAAGGAAGAGGCGCAAAAGCAAGCCATGGCGCTGATCAAGGGTCTGCGCTACGGCAAGGACGGTTACATCACCATCACCAGCGGCACCGTGTCGCTGATGAATCCGTTCAAGGCTGAAAACGACGGCAAGGACATGGTCGATTTCAAGGACCCGAACGGCACCTATCTGTACCGCGACATCCAGGCCGCCGGCGCCTCGCCGGAAGGGGCGGGCTTCGTGCGCTACTGGTGGATACGGCCGAACACCACGGTGCCGGTGCCCAAGCTGAGCCGCGTGGTGCACTACGCGCCATGGAACTGGGACTTGACCACCGGCGTCTACACCGACGACGTCGACGCCGCCTTCCGCGCCTCGCTGCTCAAATCGGCCGGGCTGCTGGCCGGCGTATGCCTGTTGCTGTGGACCATCGTCAGCCTGGTCAACAAGAGCCTGCGCCACACCATCGGCGGCGACCCCGACTACGTCAGCCAGGTGGCGCTGCAGATCGCCGGCGGCGACCTGAGCGCGCCGATCAAGACCCATGCCACCGACGACGCCAGCATCCTGTTCGCGATGAAGTCGATGCAGGCGCGGCTGGCCGAGACCATCGGCGAGATCCGCCGCAGCGCCGACACCATCGCCACCGCCTCGGGCGAAATCGCCTCCGGCAATATGGACTTGTCGGCACGCACCGAATCGCAGGCCAGCTCGCTGGAGGAGACGGCCGCGTCGATGGAGGAGTTGACCTCGACCGTGAACCAGAACGCGGACAACGCGGTGCAAGCCAACCAGCTGGTCATGTCGGCCTCGGCGGTCGCCGAAAAAGGCGGCAAGGTGGTATCGCAGGTGGTGCAGACGATGGACACGATCAACGCGTCGGCGACCCGCATTGTCGACATCATCAGCGTCATCGACGGCATCGCTTTCCAGACCAACATCCTGGCGTTGAACGCGGCGGTCGAGGCGGCCCGCGCGGGCGAGCAGGGCCGTGGCTTCGCGGTGGTGGCCTCCGAGGTGCGCAACCTGGCGCAGCGCTCGGCCGGCGCGGCCAAGGAGATCAAGGAGCTGATCAACGCTTCGGTCGACAGCATCAGCGCCGGCAGCGCGCTGGTGGCCGAGGCCGGCACGACGATGGATCAGGTGGTGGCCAGCGTGTCGCGCGTGACGCAGATCATGTCGGCGATCACGGCCGCGTCGAGCGAGCAGAGCACGGGGATCGGGCATGTGAATACGGCGATCACGGAGATGGATTCGGTCACGCAGCAGAACGCGGCGCTGGTGGAGCAGGCGGCCGCCGCGGCGGGCAGCATGCAGGAGCAGGCCGGCAATCTGGCGGAGTTGGTGAGCCGGTTCAAGTTGAGCGGCGATCAGCAGCAGAGCGTGGCCAGCCATCAGCCGCGTCCGGTGGCCAAGCCGGCGCCGCGCCGGGTGGCGTTGTCGCGCTGAGATTCGTCCGGGGGATGGATATTTCGATCCCTCGGGGAGACACGTAGGGCGGATTAGCGCAGCGTAATCCGCCATGCATGCGCCGTCGGCGGCTCATAAATGGCGGATTACGGCGTTCCGCCTAGTCCGCCCTACGTGTCGCCGTTGATATATTTTATTGCGCGGGTCTATTGGGCCGGCTCCAGCACGGCCTCTTCAAACACCAGCTTGCCCCCGTCCACGCGGAACACGCCGATCAATTCCCCGCCGTTGCCTTTGACATCCGGGTACTGGGTGCAGGTTTGCGTCTCGATCTGCCACATCTCGCCGCCGGCGCGCAAGGTCCAGACATTATCCCCGCCCGATAGCAACTCGATCTCGACATCGTCGGCCGGCATGTCCGACAACTCGATCCTGCGCAAACACCGCGGCAGATGCTGCATGATCAATTCCACGCTGCTCTCGCTGCTCCAAAAGTACTTTTGCGTCCGGTGCACGGTCATCACGTGCTCGCTGTTGCCGCTCTCCGGGTAGTACGAGGCGCTATCGTCGACACACGCCGTCAGCATCAGGGACATCAGTACTATCAGTATCTTGCGCATGGGCGGGTTTCCGGTCGGGGTGCTATCGAGTGTGCAACATTATAGCCGTCCCCGGCGCCGCCCCCCGCAATGCCGGCGCCGACGCGCCGGTTTTGAAGAAACCGACCACCCTGGCCAGCGCCTCCGCCTGTTCCTGCATGCTCTGCGACGCGGCCGCCGCCTGCTCGACCAGCGCGGCGTTCTGCTGCGTGACCTCGTCCATCTGCGTGATGGCGACGTTGATCTGCTCGATACCCATCGTCTGTTCCTGGCTGGCCGAGGTGATCTCGCCCATGATGTCGGTCACGCGCTGAATGCTGTCGACGATGTCGCCCATGGTTTGACCGGCCTCGTTGACCAGTTTGGAGCCGTCGTCGACATTGGCCACCGAGGCCGAGATCAATTCCTTGATCTCCTTGGCCGCCGCCGCCGAGCGCTGCGCCAGGTTGCGCACCTCCGACGCCACGACCGCGAAGCCGCGACCCTGCTCGCCGGCGCGCGCCGCCTCCACCGCCGCGTTCAGCGCGAGGATGTTGGTCTGGAAGGCGATGCCGTCGATGACCGAGATGATGTCGACGATCTTGCGGGACGAGGCGTTGATGGAGCCCATCGTGTCGACCACCTGGGCGACGATGGCGCCACCCTTGCTGGCCACCTCCGACGCGCTGCGCGCCAGGGTGTTGGCCTGGCGCGCGTTGTCGGCGTTCTGCTTGACGGTGGAGGTCAGCTCCTCCATCGACGACGCGGTTTCCTCCAGCGAGCTGGCCTGCTGCTCGGTGCGCGAGGACAGGTCCATGTTGCCGGCGGCGATTTCATTGGAGGCGACGGTGATGGTGTCCGTGCCTTGCCTTACCTGGCCGACGACGTTGAGCAGGCTGTCGTTCATGGCCTTGAGCGCGTTGAGCAGACGGCCCGTTTCGTCGGTGGCGGTAACTTCGATCCGGGTCGACAGGTCGCCGGCGGCCACCGTCTCGGCCAGGTCGACGGCGGCGTTGAGCGGCACCGTGATCGAGCGCGTGATGAACCAGGCCACCGCCGCACCCAGCGCCACGGCCAGCAGACCGAGACCCACCAGCAGCAGCTTGGATGAGCGCAGCACCGCCGACACTTCGTCGCCGGCATGCTTGGCCTGCGCGCTTTCGTGGGCGACGATGTCGCCCAGTACCTTCAGCACGCCTTGCAGGCTGGGAGCGGCCGTCTGCGTCAAATAGGCGGTGGCGTCCTGGATCTCGCCATCCTTGCGTAGCTCGATGACCTTGTTGTTCTTGGCCGCGCCGTCGGCGATCAGCGCGTCCAGGTTGGCCAGCATGGCCTTTTCCTTTTCATCCGTGGCGAGGCCGGACAGGATTTTTTTCGCCTCGCCGTACTTCTGGCGCGCCTCGGCGATTTTCTGCAGCTCGGCGTTCACTTCCGGCGTGCTCGGGACGACGACGATATTGGTCAGGTGTAGTGTGATGTCGCGGACGGCGTCGACCATGTGGTTGGCCGCTTCCATCTTGACGTTCTTGTCTTCGATGATGTCCTGGGTGCGGCTGCCGATGCGGCCCATGGAGCTGAGTCCCAGCACCAGCACGGCCACCAGCAGCGCCAGGACGATGGCGAAGCCGGCGCCGAGGCGCGTTCCGATTTTTACGCGGTCGAGGGTCATGGCGGCATTCCTTTAGTTCACGGGGGCAATTCTCTCCAATATACCCGTCCGTGTCCGTTAAAGGAATGCGCTGTCGTGGTGCAGCAACGTTAGCCGAATTTGACCAGGTTCAGCACCGGCAGCGGGCCGCCGGGGAACTGCGCCAAGCGTCCGCCGCCATCGAGGGTACCCAGATCGACGCCGGCGAATCCCAATTGCTCGATCAGTTGACCGACGGTTTTCTTGGCGTCGGCGTCGTCGCCGGAGTAGAACAGCACGCGGCGTCCGCCCTCCGCTTGCGGATCGCTTTGCAGCAGCGCGGCGCCCAGATGGTTGAAGGCCTTGACCACGCGGGCGCCGGGCAGCAGGTCGGCCAGCACCAGGCTCGATGCGCGGCCGCCCAGGTCCACGGCTTTGAACGACGGCGCTTCGAGCGCGTTGTTGGCGTCGACGACGATGCGGCCGTTCCATGCCGGCAGATTGCGCACCGCCTCGGGGATGCGGCTCCACTGCACGGCGAGGAAGACCACGTCGGCCTTGGCCGCTTCCTCGATGGTGACGGGGCGGATGTTCGGCAGTTCCGCGTGCAGCGCGGCCAGCGATTCGGGGCCGCGGCTGTTGGCGATGGTGGCGGCGATGCCGGCTTTGGACAGGTTGCGTGCGATGGCGGAACCGATGGCGCCTGCGCCGATGATGGAGATGTTCATGATGTGTTTCCTTTCGTTGATTGGGTTTCGATGAGTTCAGTATGGCCGCCGTCACTTGCTACGGGTAGTCATAGCTTGGTAGTATCAGCTTCAAGCAAACGTTGAAAGCATCGTCGTGGAAACCCTGTCCAACCTTGAGTCCTTCGTCCGCAGCGCGGAATCGTCCAGCTTCTCGGCGGCGGCCCGGCGTCTGGCGCTAACGCCGGCCGCCGTCAGCCGCAACGTGGCGCAGCTGGAGCGCAACCTCGGCGTGCGGCTGTTCCAGCGCACCACGCGGGGCCTGACCTTGACCGAGGCCGGCGAGCGGTTTCTCAATTCCGTCGGCGCGGGGCTGGACGGCATCCAGGGCGCGATCGCGGAGGTGACGGCCAAGGCGGGCGAGCCGGCCGGCGTGCTGAAATTGAGCATGGCGCCGGGCTTCGGCCGCCGCCACGTGCTGCCGCTGATGCCGGCGTTTATGGCGCGCTATCCGGCGCTGACGCTGGATCTCAATGTTGAAAACCGGCGGGTCGACCTGGTGGCCGGCGGCTTCGATGCGGCGATCGGCGGCGGTTTCGAATTGTCGCCTGGCGTGGTGGCGCGGGCGCTGATGCCGGCGCACGGCGTGGTGGTGGCGTCGCCGGCTTATCTGAAGGGACGCAAGCCGCCGGCCACCCCCGCGGACCTGGCGGACCTCGACGCGATCGTCATGCGCTCGCCGCAGAGCGGCAGGGCCAAGTCGTGGGAGATGCGCAACCGCGCTGGCGATGGCATGTCGGCGCTGCTGCGGCCACGCGTGTTCCTCAACGATCCCGATGCGATCCGAACTGCGGCCTTGATGGGCATGGGCGTGGCGATGCTGGCGATGACCGATCTGGGGACGCATCTGGAAAGCGGTGAGCTGCAACGCGTGCTGCCCGACTGGTATCTTGATATCGGCGCGATCTCGCTGTACTTCACCAGCCAAAAACTGATGCCCGCGAAGACGCGGGCATTCGTGGATTTTATGACGGAAGCGTTCCGCGAACAGAAAATGGCGGAACGCTATTCGGCGATTTAAAATCTGTACCCGACACCCACGCCGATCATCAGCGGATCGACCTTGACGCGGCTGGCCTTGACGCCGCCGATCATGACGTCGCTGCGGAGTTGTGCTTTCTTGACGTCGAAGTTGAGCGACCAGTTTTTGTCGATGGCGTAGCCCACGCCCGCCTGCAGCACCAGTCCCAGGCTGTCGTGTTCCAGGCTGGCCTGTCCGTTCAGCAGGCGTACCTTGGAAAAGGTGGTGTAGTTGATGCCCGCGCCGACATAGGGTTTGAGCGGCGCGTCCGGCGTGAAGTGGTACTGCAACAGCAGCGACGGCGGCAGGTGCTTGAAGGTGCCGATGCTGGCGCCGTCCAGATAGGCGTTGTGCTTTTGCGGATACGTCAGCACGAGCTCCGCCGCCAGGTTGGGAGTGAAGAAATAGGAAACGTCGAATTCGGGGATGGTCTCGTTGCTGACGCTGAGGCGGTCCGACGCGCCGGCGCCGCCCACCGGGTCCGACTTGTCGGCCGGGTTCAGATGCACGGCGCGCACGCGCACCAGCCATGGCGACTCTTGCGCCACGGCGCTGCCCATTGCGGCACCCGTCAGGTTCAGGGTGGCCAGTACTGCCGCTGCGATTGCCTTGGTCTTGCTCATTTCACTTCCTCTTTGATGTCGTCGTAAGTAACGCAATCAAGTCTATTGATCCGAAGCATGAAAAACTTTGATCCAAGTCAAAAACAGAAATATTTCGGACATGCTGCAGAGTTAATGTAGTGGGTGTAGTATCACCAGCGGTGTAATCGGGCAACCAAAATCCAGGGAGAAGTGCATGGCTAAATTGAACGTCAACGGCGTGGTACGCGAATTCGAGGCGGAGGACGACACGCCGCTGTTGTGGGTCATACGCGAACAACTGGGGCTGACCGGCACCAAGTACGGCTGCGGCGTGGCGCAATGCGGCGCCTGCACCGTGCATATCGACGGCGAACCGACGCGCAGCTGCGTGCGGCCCGTCTCCACCGTCACCGCCGAACAAAAGATCACCACCATCGAGGGTTTGTCCAAGGACGGCTCGCACGCGATCCAGAAAGCCTGGGCCGCGTTGGACGTGCCGCAGTGCGGCTTCTGCCAGTCCGGCATGATCATGGCCGCCGCCGCGCTGATACGCGAAAAGCCGAAGGCCACCGACGCCGACATCGACATGGCGATGTCCAACATCTGTCGATGTGGCACTTACAACCGGGTTAGGGCGGCGATCCATGTGGTGGTCAAGGGCGGCGATCCGAAAAGCGCCGGCCTCAATATCCAGCACGTGGAAGGAGGCAAGGTATGAGCGGCGCTCCGGTTTTGCCAGGCTCCTTGCCAAGTTCCACTTCGCGCAGGGGCTTCCTGAAGGGCGCGGCCGCCGGCAGCCTGGTGGTGGCGTTTCATATTCCGTTCGAGGCGGTGGCGCAGGGCGCCCCGGCAGCCTCCAAGGGCACGCCCGAGGTGAACGCGTGGGTGGTCGTCAAGCCGGACGACACCATCGTGATCCGCATCGCCCGCTCTGAGATGGGCCAGGGTACCTTGACCGGCCTGGCGCAGCTGGTGGCCGAGGAACTGGACGCCGACTGGAGCAAAGTCACCACCGAATATCCGACCCCGGGACAGAACCTGGCGCGCAAGCGCGTGTGGGGCAGCTTCTCCACTGGTGGCAGTCGCGGCATCCGCGAATCGCACGACCTGGTACGCAAGGGCGGCGCCACCGCGCGCACCTTGTTGGTGCAGGCGGCGGCCGATGCGTGGAAGGTGCCGTCGTCCGAGTGCGTGGCCGCCGTCAGCGTGATCACGCACGAGGCGAGCGGACGGTCCATCAGCTACGGCAAGGTGGCGGAGGCGGCTTCGAAGCTGAGCCCTCCGGCGGAGGTGATGCTGAAGGACCCGAAGGACTGGAAGCTGGTCGGCAAGCGCCTGGCGCGCCTGGATACGGTGGACAAGACCACCGGCGCGCAGATCTATGGCATGGACATCAAGATGCCGGGCCTGCTCAACGCCGCCATCAAGGATTGCCCTGTGTTCGGCGGCACGGTCAAGAGCTTCGACGCCACCGCGATCGAAAAGCGCCCCGGCGTGAAGAAAGTGTTCAAGGTCGGCGACAGCGCCGTGGCGGTGGTGGCGGACACCTGGTGGCGCGCCAAGTCCGCTTTGGATGCCTTGCCTATTGAATGGGACAAGGGGCCCAACGCGAATTTGTCGAGCAAGGACGTGGCGGCGACGTTGAAGGCGGCGCTGGACGCGCCCGATGCGGTCGTCGGCAACTCGAACGGCGACGCGAAGGCGGCGATCAAGTCGGCGGCGCGCACCATCGAGGCGGTGTATTCGTACCCGTGGCAGAACCACGCGACCATGGAGACCATGAACGCGACCGCGCTCTGGACGCCGGAGCGCTGCGAGGTGTGGACGCCGACGCAGAACGGCGAGGCGGCGCTGGCCGCGACGTCCGAGGCGGCCGGTCTGCCGGCGGCCAAGTGCGACGTCTACAAGATGCACCTGGGCGGCGGCTTTGGCCGGCGCGGCGCATCGCACGACTGGGTGACGCAGGCGGTGAAAATCGCCAGGGAGATGCCCGGCACGCCGGTGAAGCTGATCTGGACGCGCGAAGAGGACATGCTGCATGGCCGCTACCATCCGATCACGCAGTGCAAGCTGACCGCCGGCCTGGATGCCAAGGGTAACATCACCGGCCTGCACATGCGCATCGCCGGCCAGTCGATCCTCGCTTCGCTCGGCATGGCGATCAAGGATGGCAAGGACCCCGTGGTGTTCCAGGGGCTTAACGCGCCGGGACCGGAGGCGTCGATCGGTTATTCGTTCCCGAATCTGCTGATCGATCACGCGATGCGTAATCCGCCGGTGCCGGCGGGCTTCTGGCGCGGCGTGAACTTGAACCAGAATACGATTTACCTGGAGTGCTTCCTCGACGAGGTGGCCTTCGCCACCAAGCAGGACCCGCTGGCGCTGCGCCGCAAGCTGATGGCCGAGCATCCCAAGCATCTGGCGGTGTTGAACGCGGTGGCCGAGAAGGCCGGCTGGGGCAAGCCGGCGAAGAAGGGCGTGTATCGCGGCCTGGCGCAGACGATGGGCTTCGGCAGCTACGTTGCCGCATGTGCCGAGGTATCGGTCGACCAGAAGACGGGCAAGCTGAAGATCTTGCGCATCATCGCGGCGACCGATCCGGGTTACGCGGTCAATCCGCAGCAGATCGAGGCGCAGATCGAAGGCTCGTTCGTGTATGGGCTGTCGGCGTCGTTGTACGGCGAGTGCACGTTGAAGGATGGGCAGATCGAGCAATCCAACTTCGATACCTACCAGGTGCTGAAGATCGACGAGATGCCGAAGGTGGAGTCCATCATCATGCCGTCGGGTGGATTCTGGGGCGGCGTGGGCGAGCCGACCATCGCGGTGGCCGCGCCGGCCGTGTTGAACGCGATCTTCGCCGCCACCGGCAAGCGGATACGCGATCTGCCGCTGAAGAACCATAGTTTGAAGAAGGCGTAAGAAGGATGGCGGCGTGGCTGGCGCTGGCTGCCTCCATCGCCTTGGCGGCGTTTGTCATCGCGCCGCCTGCCGCCGCAGATCCCGGCTATGTGATCTCCGGCGACGGCATTGCCGCGCCGTTGAAGGGCGCTGTCGCCGGCGACGCGGTGCGTGGCCGTGCGCTGGTGGCCAGCCGGCAGGCCAGCCTTTGCCTGTTGTGCCATACCGGTCCCATTCCAGAGGAACGCTTTCAGGGCAATCTGGCGCCCGATCTGCAAGGCGCGGGCCGGCGTTGGAACGCGGCGCAGCTTCGCTTGCGCATCGTGGACGCCAGCCATTTCAACCCGGTGACGATCATGCCTTCCTATTACAAAACCGATGGCCTAAACCGCGTGGCGCCGGCTTTTCAGGACAAGACGATATTGACCGCGCAGCAGATCGAGGACGTCGTGGCCTGGCTGCTCACGCTGAAGGAGCAAACACCATGAAGCGCCGCGATATGCTGGCCGCCGCAGGAACCGGGCTGGCGATGCTGGCGCTGGTGCGCCCGGCCTTCGCCACCACGGAGGAGATGGCGGCGGCGATCAATACCTTCACCGGCGGCGTCAAGCCGACCGAAGGCAAGATGACATTCGATATCGCGCAGCTGATCGACAACGGCAACGCGGTGCCGGTGACGGTCTCCGTCGACAGCGCGATGACGGGCGCCGACCATGTCAGCGCGATTGCCATTTTCAACGAGCGTAATCCGCAGACCGACGTGGCGGTGTTCACGCTTGGTCCGCGCGCCGGCAAGGCGCAGGTGTCCACGCGCATACGGCTGGCCACGTCGCAGAAGCTGACGGCGGTGGCGCGCATGAGCGACGGCAGCTACCGGTCCAAATCCGTGAGCGTGATCGTGGCGCTGGCGGCCTGTATTGAAGGTGAGGCTCCCTGATGGCGCGCGCATTGATCCATATGCCGGCGACGGCCAAGCGCGGCGAAGTGATTGAAATCCGCGCGTTGATCGGGCATCCGATGGAGACCGGTTACCGTCCCGCGGCGGACGGCAAACTTATCCCGCGCGACATCATCCGCAAGTTTGTATGCCGTTACAACGGTGAGCAGGTTTTTGGCGCCGAGCTGCATCAGGCGGTGTCCGCCAATCCGTACATCAGCTTCTTCACCGTCGTCACGGAGACGGGGACGTTGGAGTTCACGTGGGAGGGCGATAACGGTTTCGCCCAGACGGAGAAGATGAATTTGACGGTGGGACCAGCATGAACAGGCGGCTGGGCGGCGCGTTATGCTGCCTTGCGGGCGCGTTGATGCTGGGTGCGACCGCTGCCGACACCGGCGATACGCGACGCTCCGGCAGTGAGTTCATGAGCGCGTCCACGCAGGCGATGCAGCGCGACGACACGCTCAATCCAGCGATGTTGTGGATCAGCGGCGGCGAGGCGCAGTGGGGCGCCGCCGCCGGCAAGAGTGGCAAGTCCTGCGCCAGCTGCCATGGCGAGGCGAATCAGAGCATGCGGGGCGTGGCGGCGCGGTATCCGGCTTTTCACGCCGGGAGCAAGGTGACGATCAATCTGGGGCAGCGCATCAATGTATGCCGCGAGCAGAAGCAGCAGGCGCCGGCGCTGCGGGCGGAGAGCGAGGAGCTGCTTGGGCTGGAGGCATACGTGGCGATGCAATCGCGCGGCATGCCGGTGGAGCCGCCGCAGGATGCGGGGACCAGGGCATCGGCGGCGCGGGGCAAGGAGTTGTATGTGCAGCGCATCGGGCAGTTGAATTTGTCGTGCGCGCAGTGCCACGATCAGCGGGCGGGTGGACGTCTGGCCGGTAGCACGATACCGCAAGCGCATGCGGCCGCGTATCCGATCTACCGGCTGGAGTGGCAGGCAATGGGGTCGTTGCAGCGTCGGCTGCGCAACTGCATGAGCGGCGTGCGCGCCGAGGTGCCGGCGTTCGGCGCGCAGGAGCTGGTGGATCTGGAAGCCTGGCTGGCCGTGCGCGACAAAGGGATGAAGACGGAGACGCCGGGAGTCAGACCGTAAAGCGACGATGACGCGTGAAAAACGTGGAGGCATCTAAAAACGTACGCTGACGCGTGAAGAACGTGGAGACACGTAGGGCGGATTAGGCGGAACGCCGTAATCCGCCAATGCATGAGCCGTCGAGACGCACGCATTGGCGGATTACGCTGCGCTAATCCGCCCTACGTGTTTCCGTTGTGAGTTTATTTATGGGGGACTGGTGATGTTATTGAAGATTTCCATGCTGGGCATGATCGCTCTGGCCGCCGCCAATTCCGGCGCGACAACCATCTCCCCCGGCGCGCGGCTCGCCGCCAATTGCGCCGCGTGCCATGGCACCAACGGCGACACCAAAAACGCGCCGAATTTCGCAACCCTACCCGGTCTGGCCGGGCAGCCCCGCGAAAATCTGGCCGCCAGCCTGCGCGCGTTCAAATCCGGCACCCGCCCATCGACCATCATGACGCAAATCGCCAAGGGCTACACCGACGAACAAATCGAACTGCTGGCTGCCTTCTTCGCCGCGCAGAAGAAAGCGACGCCATGAAACGCCGCCAATTCATCCAGGCCGCAGGCGCCGGCGCCTTGCTCGCATCGACCACCGGCTGCGCCACCATTGGCGGCAAGGCCAGGCCACAAGTGGTGGTGGTCGGCGGCGGCTACGGCGGCGCCACCGCCGCCCGCTATGTGCGCATGTGGAGCGAAGGGACAATCGACGTCACACTGATCGAACCGGATGCCGGCTTCATCTCCTGCCCGTTATCGAACCTGGTGCTGGGCGGGTCGCGCGGCATCGCCGACTTGTCGCTGTCGTATGACGCGCTGGCCGGCAAGCACGGCGTGCGCATTCTGCGCGATACGGTTACCAGCATCGACGCGGAAAAACGCACGCTGGCGCTGGCCGGCGGGCAGACGCTTTCCTACGACCGCCTGATCGTGTCGCCGGGCGTGGAGTTCATGTGGGACCAATTGCCCGGCATGCTGAAGCCCGGCGCGCGCGAGACGGTGCTGCATGCGTGGAAGGCGGGCGCACAAACCGTCGCGCTGCGGGCGCAGCTGGAGGCGATGCCCGACGGCGGCGTGTTTGCGATGACCATTCCGCCGGCGCCGTATCGCTGCCCGCCGGGACCGTACGAGCGCGCGTCGCAGATCGCTTTCTACTTCAGCCGCTACAAGCCGAAATCGAAGGTGCTGATCCTGGATGCCAATGACGATGTGGTGTCCAAGGGGCCGCTGTTCAAGAAGGTGTGGAAGGAGCGCTACGGCGGCATCATCGAATACCGTCCGTCGTTTAGAACCGCCGATATCGATGCGGCCACGCGCACGGCGGTGTCGGAGCTGGGGGATCGGGTGCGGGCGGACGTGCTCAATGTGATCCCGCCGCAGCGGGCCGGGGCGATCGCGGTGCGGAGTGGTTTGGCCAATGCCAACGGACGTTGGTGCGGGGTGGACTTCCTCAGTTTCGAATCGACACAGGCGAAGAATATCCACGTGCTGGGCGATGCGATTCAGGTGTCGCCGTTGATGCCAAAATCGGCGCACATGGCCAATCAGCATGCGAAGGTATGCGCGGCGGCCGTGGTGGATATGCTCAACGGCCGCGCCCCCGATCCGCATCCGATGCTGACCAATACCTGTTACAGCTTTGTGTCGGATACGGATGTGATCCATGTCGCCTCCGTGCATGCGTACAGCGCGGAGCAGAAGACGTTGCTCGTGGTGTCAGGCTCGGGAGGCGTATCGACGGGACCGAGCGCGCTGGAGGGCGAATACGCGATGAACTGGGCGCGGAATATCTGGGCCGACACATTGGGCGCATAAGTGCGTGTTCCCCCCATGGCACGCCGGGAGACCACGGATCCACGTAGGGCGGATTAGGCGGGACGCCGTAATCCGCCATCTATGAGCCGCCGAAACGCACGCACTGGCGGATTACGCTGCGCTAATCCGCCCTACGTGTCTCCACGAGAAATCACATGTCGGTGTTCATCGGTACCGCGCCAATATCTGGTCGATACTGCCGTCCTTCAGCATGGTCTCTATGACACTATTGACCTGTTCGAACGGCACCTGCGACTTGCGCGAAAACGCGCATTGCGCCTTGAAGTTGATAAAAACCAGCTCCGGACGTAAATGCAGCGCCGGATAGTTGCGCTGCAGGTAGGACATCGTGATCTCGCCGATCACCGCGTATTGCGTCTTGCCGGCCAAAATCTGCTGGATATTCTGATCGATCGTGAGCGCATCGACACGCTTGAACCCCTTGCCCAGCACCTGCTCGATGCGCGGATAGCGGTACCCTCCCACTGTGCCGACCGGCTTGTTACGCAAGGCCCGCAGCGAGCCGATCTGCGGCGCGTCGCCGCGTGCGACCACCATTTCGGTGTCCGACAGCAGCGGCGTGCTCCAGTTGTAGTCGCCGTCGATCCAGAACGGCATCACGTAGCACATGCCGTCGGCGCGGCCGCTGGTCAGCACCTGCTTCACCCCGGGGACGTCGACGCTGATATAGACGGCGCGCCGCCCCAGCCGCCTGGCCATGGCGTCGCCCAGGTCCTTGAGGATGCCGCCCGTCAGGATGCCGTTCTCGAAGCGCACGATCGGCATGGCCTGGTCCAGCGGCGCGATCATGATGTATTCCCCGGGCGCTGCGTGCACGGTGGTCGAGGCGCATAGCGGCAAGATCGTCAGCAACGTGGCCGCTATGCGCAGGGCGGTTTTCAGCATGTCCGGGTATCCTGAATGAGGGTATGCCCCATTATAAGGCGGACAAGCCGCGTCAGGACGTGAGTTGGTTTTCCTAGAGGCAAGCGGGCGCTAAGTTTGCCGCGTACGACGTAGACTGAATTTTCCTATCGACCCCATGCGTTTAACCGAGGAGCTCATCATGACCCACACACTGGCAGCCGTATTTGAAACCCGCGCAGAGGCCACCCAGGCTCAGGAAGAACTGATCTTGAATGGCTTCGATCGCGGTAGCATCCAGATCACCGATTCCGGCAGCGCCGCCGGCCGCGCGCGCATCGACGACGACGCGTCGATCCTGGGCAACATCAAGCAGATGTTCAGCGACCTGATCGGCCGGGAGCACGCCGACCGCCACGTCTACGCCGAAGCGTTGAATCGCGGACACACGGTGCTGACCGTCGAATCCGAGGACCTGGACAAGGCCGACCTGGCCGCCGACATCGTCGAAGACTTCAACCCGATCGACATCGACGAGCATGAAACTATGTGGCGCGCCAGCGGCTGGACCGGCGCGGAAATCCTGCGCAGCGGCACCGGCATGCAGCAGACCTCGGTGGGCGCGTCGCAAAGCGCCGTCGAGCCCGCGCTGAAAAGCGCGCCCGAGCCGCACGGTATCCGTCCGCGCGAGGAGGCGGTCGAATTCGTCCGCTCAGAGCAGGGCATGCTGACGCAGGGTTCGCTGCAGCGCGGCGAGGTGATCTCGCCGGACGGCCCGTTCACCGGCGACCCGCTGGCCGAGGGACAGCGCACGCTGCAGCGCAGCGGCATGCGCATCTATCCGCGCGATGTCGAGGCCGGCGCCAACGAGGACAGCCTGAATATCCTGCGCGGCGAGCGTGTGGATGAGCTCGACAGCAAGGCTAACCAGGATAGTCTGAACATCCTGCGTGGCGAGAGCGAAGGCGATGAATATTTCCGTTCGCACTGGGAGAAGACGTACACCGGCGGCACGTATCAGGAGTACAACCCGGCGTATCTGTATGGCGAATCGATGGCCGGCAGCCCGGCGTATCAGGACAAGCCGTGGGAGCATGCCGAGTCGGACCTGCGCACGACCTGGGAAAATACCTATCCGCAGTCGAGCTGGGAGAAGTTCAAGGAGGCCGTGCGGGCCGGCTGGGAGCGTGTGACGCGATAATGGTCCGGCACGTGTTGGATCATGTGCCGTATCCGAACCGGTAGCCGCCGAGCAGGCAGGCTCGCCCTGCTCATGAATGGCCGTCGCGATGACGGCCTTTTTTTTCGTCCGCACGGATGCTTTTTGGTGCGAAAAATAGTAACTGTGACTATTCGATAGACTTCCGAATGAGGATTCACCCATAATCGGGAGTGTTTCCAATTGGAAAACATCTATCGGGATTCGGCAATGGAACGTTCCAGCGTCACGAGGGCCTCGTTTTTCTGGTTAGTGCGAAAACACTTTACATGGCCACGATTGATAGCGCTGGCTGGTGCGGCTTTTTGTGTCTACTTATTCGTCTTTGGCTGGCATTCACGCTACTTCGAGTTGAAGTGGGATGAGGAGGTGGAGTTAGCCGATGGCAGGGTTGTTGTCGTCCACGTGCGCCGGACTTTCGAACGCTTGCGCTTCAGGTTTGACCCATATTCAGGCGCCATTACGCGGGATACCGAACTCAGCTTCGATGCTGGAGGCACTACCGGGAGAGTTACCCAGCTTTTAAAAGGCTATGCGCCGATTTTACTGGATGAGGAGCAAGGCCGGTGGTACTTGATGATCTATGGCGGATCCTATGGAAAGTCACGACTGGTGCCCGGACAGAACTTCGGTCTATCGTGGTACGGCTGCGGTCCTGTGTTGCAGTTGCAGGGCACAAGTTTTGTCCCGATTTCTGTCCATGATCTGCCCACCGCCTTCAAACAGCCCAATTTTTTGATGTTCCATGGGGAGATACGCGAGCACGCGCTCTTCCACGGCAGGTTGGTCACCGTTTCGGAGAAGCGCGAGTGGCGCAGAACGCATCCGCCGCGGAACCATGAAGAGACAGCTATTTGCCGCCCGCCAAAAAACACAGTCAAACCCCTTGATCTCTTTCACTACAACCCTGTTCAAAGCGAGACGAAATGACGACCGAATCGACCTATGCGATGTTGGCGCCCCGCCGATCCTAAGCCGGCCTGGCCGCCATCGCCAAAGGCGCCCAGGCGACATCCCAAGCGATGCGCTCTTGTTCCAGCCGCAGGCTTTGGCCCCGGGCGTTTTTGCGCAAGGCGGTGTCGACGGCGCGCTCCTCTTCCGTCAACGCGGAAAAGTCATCCGCCGCGTGCTGTGATCTCTCCTCCGTCCATAACGTCGAAAACCGCAATATTGTCGCTTCGTCCATCATCACCGATTTCAGCTTCGGAAACCGGCTGCGCGCTTGATGCAAAATGGCATAGCCGTGCGTATCGATGTCGCCCCAATAGATGCAAGCCGCGTTAGTGATCCACGGTACCGCCGCCAGCGCCTCAACCGCATAACCCAGCCCCATGAAGGCCACGGCACCAGGTATATCCTCCAACGCCAGCCCGGTCTGTAGGTTTTCCACGATGATCACGGTCGACGGCTGCCACGGCATGCCGGCCAGCGATTGCACCGGCGCGCTGATATCGCCCATGCCACCAATCACAGCCGTCAATGCCGGATTTTCGCTCCTGCGTATCGAGGCTGAGCGCACGCGGCGGAAGTCGCCCGCCAGGCCGTCGGCCAGGGTGATGATTTCGCGCGTGCGTTCCAGCGCGGCGGACTCGGGCAGGATGTGCAGCACGCCCTGTTCGATGGCGGCGATGTCGCGCTCGATGCGTTCCTGCTCGGCGCGCAGGCGCTGGATGCGGCGGGTTTTGTCGGCGTCGGTGTCCTCGGCCAGGCGCGCCAGCGCGTTGATCACCAGGCCGAGGCGGCTTTCGGTCGCGGCCGAGTGCGGCTTGACCTGGCCGGCGACGAAGCGGATTGCCTCGATGGTCGAGGTGGACAGCTCGTACTCCTCCTCCGAGGCGCCGGGCGGGAAGCGGCGCTCGAGGTGGCCTTCGGACAGCCAGCCGGCGACGTAGGCTTGCGCGGTCTGCGGCCAATCCTCGCCGAGGCGCCGCAGGTGTTCGAGCTCGCGCGCGATGCGCTCGTGGAAGATCGCCTCCGGCAGGCTGCGCTCGCCGTCGTAGAGGTGGGTTTGCATCAGCGCCAGCGCCGCCGGGCCGCCGGGCGCGGCCAGAAGCCGCCACAGCGGTTGCTAGCGCAAGCGGCGGTTGGTGGCGAGGGGGACGTCGGCTTTCATGGCGCTATTTTAAGGCACGCGGAGGGCTGTGGCGGGGCGGCTTTTTTTGGGTGGCTTCCTCGGGGAGGAGCGGTGACCTGTAAGCCGGCTATTGCCGCCATGTTCGAACCTCGTTGGCCAGCTCAGCGAGAAGTCGAACCCCATCGGTTTTAACAAAACGATAGACAAGCAACGCTTGGGCTTCGTCATAGGCTTGGCTGGCCAGATGACGGATGCGGTGTAGCTCGCTCCAGCCGTCAACATCCAACAGTAATCCTTGATCCAGCGCTGACTGCAGCGCTTCCTTGGCGTTAACAGCTATGATGTCTTTGGTTTCCAGCCAGAGCTTTGTTGCCTTCCACGCGAGCTCATACGTAAATTCGAACCGCTGAATGGACGCATCGCGCAAAAACGAGTTTTCAGGCTGAGCGAGGGCTTCCTCCAAACGCGCGAGCGCCGACAGAAAGTCACGGCTGTGTTCTGCGAGGCGGATGTTCATACTGTTTCGAGAGGTTGAGTACCCAGTATAGTCCGGGGGCGGACAAGGGGCAGCGTGAAATTGACGGACTTGTCATCATCGAATCGCCCTTTACTCTATATTCTTGGTCTGTCGAAGGCAGGCCGATCTGACCGCGTCCTGAACGCGTCCTGAATAGGTCAGGTCTCCGCTTTCTTACTGGTATAGCGGTCTTCCTCCCGCAATTTCCGCCCGTAGTCCAGTAGATCTTTTGGGTAGACCAAATGGTTGATCTGGCTGTCGTCCAGGTCGAGGAGGTATGCCGCAGCGGCCGCTTCAAATGCCCAGTAGCCGTAATAGCCTAGCTTGCTCGCTGTGAGATGCTCGTTATACCAGCGCGGATGATATTTCATGGCGGGATACCACTGCTTTAGATATTCCTGAAGAAGGTCGACCGTCTTTTGTTCGTCCGGTTCATGGAAAACTCGCAGCAGTGTGGCGTAAGGTTCACCGAGCACGCAGGAATCAAGCACCATCTCATCCTCGATGTATCCGCCGATCAGTTCCTCGAAGAGGCCGTCTTCTCCGCGATGGCTGCGCAGTATGTGGATTATGCGCATGACCGAGCGCAGATCGCGCAGTAATATGGCTACACTCAACAGCTGGAGGGTGTTCTCGTAATCGAATATAACGGAGAAATCCGGTCCCGCCTCGTATTCGTATGGGCCGTACTCCGGGAACTCCATCGCCGCCTCCATCTCGAAGGCTTGGTGGACATCATTCCACGCCTCAAATGCGTCGACAATGCCAGATATTTGCGGCGCTAGCTGATCAAGTGGAACGCCTGCAGTGTAGTCGAGCATCCAGATCCAAAATGCCTCCAAATGTAAAAATTCGTGAACAACGGCATTTTCGTCAGCGGAATCCGCAGTTTCCTTATTTTTTAACTGTCCCTGAATCAAAGAGAGTTGATTTGCACGTGTCTTTTGATACATGTCCTCGTCAAGGTACTGCTGACGACGACGTTCATAAAATGGCAAATTCTTCATATTTGACTCGCCGCTTACAAGGCACCTGTTTTGCGCGGGATGCTGCGCGCGTAATCGACCAAGTCTTTGGGATATACCATCTCGTCACGGTAGCTGGAGTCATCAATGTCGTAGAGGTAGGTGAAGGCGCCGGCGCACATCGCCCAGTACCCGAAATACGGCGTGAACTCCGGTTTGATTTTTTCGTGTTTACCCCAGAAGTGAGCTTTTCCTTTCATATTGATGTACCACTTTTTCACATGCTGGCGCATTTCTGCGGCCATTTCTTCCGGGGTATCGCTATCCACCACGTCTAGCAACTTCTGATACTGTTTTTTCCACAGTAAATAGTCAAGCCATGGGCGGTCCGGCAGGAAAAGCTTAAAAAGTTCTTCTAACACAGCATCAACTTGATCGAAATCCGTACCTTCGTTGAGGGCACAAATTCTTGGCACCAGATCTTCACGGCGTAACAGGATTGCGACGGCCACCATATTCAGATAGCCGACATACGTGTCGATCATGTCGTTCATGATGAACGGAGGGTAGTAGTCGTCTTCTGGAACCTCATCCAGGCACGCAATCCAGCGCTCATAAGCGATGACGATGCTGTCCAGGGAATCCGCTAGCTCCGCTAGGCTTTCGCCAGCCGTATAGCGCAGCTGAAAAATTATCCAGCTATCCAAGGCCGCTATTTGCAGATCCCTACACCTGTCAATCAGAGGTAAATTTTGTGGGGACTCGATGGCGTTCTCGGCCACCAACTGGGTGACCGTATTTCGGTAGCTCTCTTCGTCGAGGTAAATTTGGCGTCGACGATTGTTGAACTTGATTGGCGTTGGCATTTGCAAGTCCCTAAAAATTTATTGGCCTCGCAGCCACTGCCAAATCGTCAGGCCGTATTGTGCATCCGGGAAGTTTGGCATGCCCGTGCCTGCGGCGAAGTGCGCTTGGCTGTCCGTTTTTGCTGGCGTGAACCATAGGCCGGACTTCGGACAGGGTTCACCACCTGCTACGCGCAATGGCTTGCTCATCGTCTCTTGAGCATCGTAGCGTGGGATGCTGCGTGCGTAATCGACAAGGTCTCTGGGATACACTGTCTCGTTACGGTAGGCCGAGTCGTCGATGTCGTAGAGGTAGGTGAATGCCGCCGCACACATCGCCCAGTAGCCGTCGTAGGGAGTGAACTCTGGCTTGATTTTTTCATGCTGCCCCCAGAAGTGGGCCTGCCCCTTCATATCGGCATACCAGTTTTTCACGTAGCGCTTCATTTCGGTTCGCATCTCTTCTGGCGTGTCGCTGTCGATAGCGTCGAGCAGTTTGCGGTATGGCTTATCCCATAGCCAGTGATCCAATTCAGGACGATCTGGCAGGAAAAACTTGAATAGTTCCTCTAGGGAAGCGCTGATCAATTCAGTTTTCAGCGCTTCGAAGGCGATGTAACTGGCTCGACAGATCTGAGATTGAAAA
>NZ_JBWKQJ010000020.1:0-58798 GCF_059418705.1 Duganella sp. GW821-FHT07F09
CCGCGTGCACTTTCATCAAACGTCCACACTTATCGACTGTTAATTTTTAAAGAACTTTGTTCGGTACTGCTTGCTGATGGAGCGTTATGTTCATCAGCGAAGAGGCAAGATTATGAGGCGTTTCGAACATCTCGTCAACCACTTCTTTTTGCCCCGCTTCATTCTGCAACACGCTGTTTTGTGCACACCGTTTTGCGGGGAGGCGAACTATAGCAAAGGGTTCGACTGCTGACAAGGGCGACAGCGTAAAATGTCGCTTTTACCGATCCAAAAGTACGTCATGTCCATCCTGCTCACCACCCTCAACGCCCGCTACACCCACGCCTCGCTGGGATTGCGCTATCTATTAGCGAACATGGGAGAGCTGCAGGAGCAGACGCGCTTGCAGGAATTCGTCATCGGCGCCAAGACCACCGAGATCGTCGAGCGCATCCTGGCGCACGCGCCAAAGATCGTCGGTTTCGGTATCTATATATGGAACGTCGAGGAATCGACCAAAGTCATCGCCATGCTCAAGCGCGTGGCGCCGCATGTGATGGTGGTGCTGGGCGGGCCGGAAGTATCCTACGAGTCGAACGAACAGGAAATCGTCAAGCTGGCCGACTACCTGATCACCGGCTGGGGCGACGTCACCTTCCCCAAGCTATGCGGCGAGATCCTCAACGGCCCGAAGCCGCTGATGAAGGTGCACGCCGGCGTGCAGCCGCCGATGGCCGAAATCAAGCTGCCCTACTCCCTATATACAGACGACGACATCAAAAACCGCACGATCTATGTTGAAGCCTCGCGCGGCTGCCCGTTCAAGTGCGAATTCTGCCTGTCGGCGCTGGACAAGACGGCGTGGCCGTTCGCGCTGGAGAGCTTCCTCGCGGAGATGGAATCGCTGCATGCGCGCGGCGCGAGGCTGTTCAAGTTCGTCGACCGCACCTTCAACCTGAATATCAAGACCAGTTTGAAGATCATGCAGTTCTTTCTCGATAAGCTGGAGGCCAACCCGGACGATCCGGTCTACGCCCACTTCGAACTGGTGCCGGACCACCTGCCGGACGCCCTGAAAGAGGGCATCAGCAAGTTCCCGCCCGGCGCGCTGCAGTTCGAAATCGGCATCCAGAGCTTCAACCCGGCGGTGCAGGCCTTGGTCAGTCGCAAACAGGACAACCAGAAGGCCGCCGACAACATCCGCTGGCTGACCGACCACTCCAACGCCCACATGCACGTGGACCTGATCGCCGGTCTGCCCGGCGAGACGGTGGAGAGCTTCGCCGAAGGCTTCAACAAGCTGTGGGCGCTCGATCCGCACGAGATCCAGTTCGGCATCCTCAAGCGCCTGCGCGGCACGCCGATCATCCGCCACACGCAGGAATTCGGGCTGGTATTCGAGCCGTATGCGCCGTACACCATCCTGGCCAACCGCGACATCGACTTCCCGACCATGCAGCGGCTGGTGCGTTTCGCCCGCTACTGGGACCTGGTGGCCAATTCGGGACGCTTCGGCAATACGCTGCCGGTGCTGCTGGGGGATTCGGCGTTCGAACACTTCATGACCTTCTCGGACTGGCTGTACGCGAACACCGACGCCACCCACCGTATCGCGCTGGAGCGACTGGTGGCGATGGTGTCGCGCTATTTGCAGGAGCGCGGCATGGACAAGGCGGACGCCGACGCCCTGCTGGCCAGCGATTACGCCGGGTCCAAGCCTAAACCTGCCGAGACGCCGGCGCCCAAGCGCCAGGCCCGGAGACTGGCCGCTTGATACCGCCACCTCCGCCATTTGCCAGAGGGCGGCAGCGCACCGCCGCCGCGAACTCCTATGGCGGCCAGGGCCAAACTCCCTTAAACTGACGTAATGCCTACAGCCCAAGAGCCCACCCTCACCCTCAATCCTGGTGCCGCCAACGGCCCGTCGGTCGCGGCGGGCGGCACCTGGCAAGTGCACGCGCTGGCGCAGGGCAAGGCGATGGCCACCATCACCGGGCTGCTGAAATCCCTCAAGGCCGACAAAGTAAGCTGGGACCTGTCGGCGATCGACAGCATGGACCACATCGGCGCCCAGCTGTTCTGGAACGCCTGGGGCAAAACCCGCCCGCCGGACCTGCACCTGGCGCCGGGACAGGAGGAATTCTTCAACCGTCTCGAAACCACCGGCAAAATCGAACTGCCGCGCCCACGCCAGCAGCGCCTGACGTGGGTGATGAAGCTCGGCTTCGCGATGCTGCTGTTCTTCGAGCACATGGCCGGCTTCATCACGCTGATCGGCCAACTGACCCTGGACCTGTGGCGCTTCGTCCGCGCGCCGCAACGCGGTCCGTGGAAGGAAATCTCGGCCAACATCTTCCACGCCGGCTTCCAGGCGCTGGGCATCACGGCGCTGGTCGGGTTCCTGATCGGCGTGGTGCTGTCGTTCCTGTCGGCGCAGCAGCTGCGCGCCTTCGGCGGCGACATCTATCTGGTCAACCTGCTCGGCATGAGCATCATCCGCGAACTGGGGCCGCTGCTGGCCGCGATCCTGGTGGCCGGCCGCTCGGGCTCCTCGATCACCGCGCAATTGGGCGTGATGCGGGTGACCGAGGAACTCGACGCCATGCTGGTGATGGGGATTTCGCACGGCTTCCGCCTGGTGATGCCGAAGGTGCTGGCCCTTGCGATCTCGATGCCGCTGCTGGTGATCTGGACCGATTCGATGGCGCTGATCGGCGGCATGCTGTCGGCGCAGGTGGAACTTGGCCTGTCGCCGCAGTACTTCATCTCCAAGCTGCCGGACGCGGTGCCGCTGGCGAACTACATGATCGGCCTTGGCAAGGGCATGGTGTTCGGCGTGCTGATCGCGCTGGTGTCGTGCCACTTCGGCCTGCGCATCAAGCCGAATACGGAAAGCCTGGGACGCGGCACCACCACCTCGGTGGTCACGGCCATCACCGTGGTCATCCTGGCCGACGCGGTGTTCGCCATCCTGTTTAACGGCGTGGGGTTCTGATGGCCGATCTCGCACTCGTTCCCGACAACGCCTGCGGTCCGGGCACCGGCGAGCTGACGCTCGACGGCAGCGTGCCGATCGTCGACATCACCGGCCTGTGGACCAAGTACGGCCGCACCGTCGTGCACCAGGACTTGAACCTGGAAATCGAACAGGGCGAGATCATGTCCATCGTCGGCGGCTCCGGCACCGGCAAGACCACCCTGCTGCGCCAGATGCTGGGCCTCGAACGCCCCGCGCGCGGCTGCGTGCGCGTGTTCGGCGAAGACATCAGCGAAATCGGTCCGGCGCAGCTCCAGCAGTTGCGCAACCATTGGGGTATGCTGTTTCAGCAGGGCGCGCTGTATTCGGCGCTGACGGTGTTCGAGAACATCGCCCAGCCGATGCGCGAACTGCAGGTGCTGCCCGAAGACCTGGTGCGCGACGCCGTTCTGCTGAAAATGAATATGGTCGGCCTGGGACCGGAACACGCGATCAAGATGCCGTCCGACCTGTCCGGCGGCATGGTCAAGCGCGTGGCGCTGGCGCGCGCGCTGGCGCTGGAACCGAAATTGCTGTTCCTCGACGAGCCGACCGCCGGCCTCGATCCCGATCTGTCGGAAGCGTTTGTATCCCTGATCAAATCGCTGCACCGGGAGCTGGGGCTGACCGTCGTCATGGTCACGCACGATCTGGACACGCTGTTCGCGCTGTCGACGCGCATCGCCGTGCTGGCGGAAAAACACGTGATCGCCCTCGGCCCGCTGCAGGACGTGCTGAAGGTCGACCACCCGTTCATCAAGGAGTTCTTCCTGGGCGACCGGGGACGCCGCGCGCTGGAAGCGCTGGACGAAAAGGCGCTGGACGAAAAAACCAATAAGGATCACTGATGGAAAACAGATCACACGCACTCACCACCGGCTTTTTCACGATCACCCTGCTGATCGCGGCGATCCTGTTCGGCATCTGGTTCAACCGCGACCGCGTCGAACGGGCGCCGTACGTGATCGCCACCACGCAATCGGTACCGGGCCTGAACCCGCAGGCGCCGGTGCGCTACCGGGGCCTGGAAGTGGGCAAGGTCGGCGGCATCGCCTTCAATCCCAAGATGGCCGGCCAGATCCTCGTCACGCTCAACATCAACACCGACGCGCCGATCACCAAGACCACCTACGCCACCCTGGGCTACCAGGGCGTGACCGGCATCGCCTTCATCCAGCTCGACGACGAGCAAACCGGTTCGCCGCTGCTGGCCACCAGCAGCGAGGCGCCGGCCGTCATCCCGCTGCGCCAGGGCTTCCTCGACCAAGTGGAGAAACGCGGCAAGGAGATCCTGTCGCAGACCGAGGAAGTGACCAAGCGCCTCAACACCCTGCTCAGCCCCGAGAACCAGAAGATCATGCTGGCGGCGTTCGCCGACGTCAGCGAGACCGCCAACAAATACCGCGACCTGCCGGCCAAGCTGGAACCGACCATCGTCAAGCTGCCGGCGCTGGCCAACGAGGTGCAAAAGACGCTGGTTTCCGTCAATGCGCTGGCGACCGACGTCAATCGCCTGACCACTGGCTTGCAAGCGCCGGACGGCCCGATCGCGCGCGTCAGCGGCACCGTCGACCGCATCGGCCTGTCGGTCGAATCGGTGGCCGGCGGCCTGGAACTGGACACGCTGCCGCAAGTGAACTCGCTGGCCGACGACACCCGCTCGTCGATGCGCGCGCTGCGCAAGACCATGAACAAGATTAACGATCGTCCGCAAAGCCTGATCTTCGGCGCCCCCGGCACCCCGCCCGGCCCGGGGGAAGAAGGCTTTACCGCTCCGACAAAATAAGGATCAACGATGACCACGACCCTGCGCCGCCGCGCGCCCATCATCGCCGCCATCATCGCCGCCGTTATGCTGAGCGCCTGCGCCAGCAAAGGCCCGACCAACGCCCACTACGACTTCGGCCCGCTGCCGCCGCCAACCCAGGCGGCCGGCGCCAACGGCATCGGCGCCATCATCGTCGCCGACGCCACCGGCCCGGCGTCGCTCGATTCGGAGCGCATGCAATACCGCCTGCTGTACGCCGACGCGCGCCAGTCGCGCCCCTACGCCTACAACCAGTGGACCAGCACCCCGCTGCAGCTGATCACGCAGCGCATGAAGGCGCGCATCGCGCAGGCCGGCGTGAAGGTGTTGTCGACCACCGACTCCGCCGCCGCCATCAACCTGCTGCGCCTTGAGGTCGACGACTTCGCCCAGAACTTCGAGACGGCCACGCAAAGCAGCGGCAATATCAGCCTGCGCGCCTCGGTGTTCCGCAACCACCGCCTGGTGGACCAGAAGACCTTTGCCCGCAGCGCCCCGGCGCCGAGCGCGGACGCCGCCGGCGGCGCGCGCGCCCTGGCCGACGCCTCCGACGCGCTGGCCGCCGACGTGCTGGTGTGGCTGGCGGCGCTGCCGCCACAAGGACAATGACGCAACCGGCGGCATCGGCGCCGCCCGTTCCGGCGCCCGTCCGCAAAGGCTCACCGCTCTCGCGCGCGGCGCTGCTGGCCTATCTGCTGCTGATCATCTACGCCAGCTGGTTCCCGTTCTCCGGTTGGCAGAACCAGGGCCTGTCGCCGCTGATCTTCCTCGAAACCTCCAGCATGCCGCGCTACTGGACCAAGTTCGACGCCATCATCAACGTGGTCGGCTACGTGCCTTTGGGCGCGCTGATCGTCTACTCGCTGTACCCGCGCCTGCGCGGCATCTTCGCCTTCATCCTCGCCACCTTGTGCGGGCTGCTGGTGTCCGGCACGATGGAGGCGGTGCAAACCTACCTGCCCAGCCGCGTTTCGTCCAACCTGGACTTCTACACCAACGCCGCCGGCTGCGCGATCGGCGCCCTGGTCGGTGCGCTGACGGTTCGACGGCTGCTCGATGAAAGCCCGCTGCAGCGGCTGCGGCGCGCCTGGTTCGCGCCGCACGCCAGCCAGGGCCTGGTGCTGCTGGCGCTTTGGCCGCTGGCGCAGATCTATCCGCAAAGCTTCCTGTTCGGCCTGGGCCAGCTGCTGCCCATCCTGTCGGACTGGATGTCGCAGCTGCTCGACATGGACATCGACCTGGCCAGCTATGTGCGGCCGGACATGGTGCTGACGGTCGAACAATACTGGCTGTCGGAGACCATCATCACCGCCTGCGGCATGGTGGGCGCGGCGCTGACCTTGCTGTGCCTGCTGCGCAAGCCGGCGCCGCGCGCGCTGCTGGTGGCGGCCATGATAGCTTCGGCCATCGTCGTCAAGGCGCTGGCGACGGCGCTGCTGTTTTCGCCGGAGAACGCCTTCGCCTGGGTGACGCCGGGCGCCGAGGGCGGCTTCCTGATCGGCGCCATCATGCTCGCCGGCTTGATGTTCGCGCCGCACGTGGCGCAGCGGCGCCTGGGCGCGGTGACCTTGCTGTTAAGCCTGGTGATCATCAACACCACGCCCGCCAACCCGTATTTCGTGGCCACTTTGCAAACATGGGTGCAGGGCAAGTTCCTCAACTTCAATGGCGCGGCGCAATTCCTGTCGCTGCTGTGGCCGTTCTTCGCGGTCTGGTTCCTGTGGCTGCCCTCGCACAAGCTCAACAAGGAGCCCAAAGAGCCAAACACCGCGTCCGGCCAAGGGCGGGTATCATAGCGCCTCAAGCATTGGCCTCGCCGGCTGACAACTTTTTCCGAGAGAGATAGCCATGAGCGACACTCCGTATTTCAAACACCACGTCTTCTTCTGCATGAACAAGCGTGACGACGGCCGCAACAGCTGCGGCGACCACGGCGCGGAAACCGCCCAAAAGCACGCCAAGAAACGCTGCAAGCAACTCGACATCAACGGCCACGGCAAAGTCCGCATCAACCAGGCCGGCTGCCTGGACCGCTGCGAGGAAGGCCCGGTGCTGGTGGTCTATCCGGAAGGCGTCTGGTACACCTACGTCGACACCAGCGACATCGATGAAATCATCGACAGCCACTTGGTACAGGGCAAGATTGTTGACCGTCTTAAAATCTAAAGAGCTATGAACAAGAACGAAAAATTCACCCTGGCCGGTAACGCCGGCCTGATGGAAGGCCAGATCGACTATCCGAAGAACGACACGCCGGTCGGCGTCGCCCTCGTGGCCCATCCGCATCCGCTGTACGGCGGCACGATGGACAACAAGGTCGCCGTCACCTTGGCGCGCACCTTCGCCAGCCTCGGCTATGTGGTGGCGCGCATCAACTTCCGTGGCGTCGGCGCCTCCGAGGGCGTGCACGACCACGGCCACGGCGAGACCGACGACATGGCCATCCTGCACGCCTGGATGACGGAGAAATTTCCGGGCCAGCCGGTGGCGCTGGGCGGTTTCTCGTTCGGCACCTTCGTGCAGTCGAAGCTGGCGCAACGCCTGGTCGCCGCCGGCACGCCGGCCGAGCGCCTGGTGCTGGTCGGCAGCGCCGCCAAGAAATGGGACATGGCCGACATTCCGGCCGACACCATCCTGATCCACGGCGAAAACGACGACACCATCCCGCTGATCGACGTGCTCGACTGGCTGCGTCCGCAGGAGATCCCGGTGATCGTCATCCCGGGCGCCGACCACTTCTTCCATCGCAAGTTGCAACACATCAAAAGCTGGGTAACCCAGCTGTGGCGCCGTCCCGGCGATGTCGCCGGCACTGAAACGGACACCTCCGCAGCGGATTAACGCACTATAATCCCCGCTGTTTTTTTACGCACTTTTTTAACCTTACCACCGAACAACTAGCCCATGAAAAAATTGATCGCGGCACTGGCCACCAGTGTGATGTTGATGTCCGCCGCTGTGGCCCAAACCCTGCCGCCCCCTACCATCGCCGCCAAATCCTGGCTGTTGCTGGACGCCACCAGCGGCCAGGTGATCGCCTCGCAAGATCCCAATGCCCGCGTCGAGCCGGCCTCGCTGACCAAGATCATGACCGCCTACGTCGTCTTCGGCGCGCTGCGCGACAAGAAGGTCACCCTGAACCAGATGGTCAACGTCTCGACCAAGGCGTGGAAGGTCGACGCCAGCAGCTCGAAGATGTTCATCGACCCGGCCACGCCGGTCAGCATCGACGACCTGCTGCACGGTCTGATGATTCAATCCGGCAATGACGCCGCCGTCGCGCTGGCCGAAGCCGTCGCCGGCGACGAATCGGCCTTCGTCGTCATGATGAACAAGGAAGCCGAGCGCATGGGCTTGAAGTCGACCCGCTTCGCCAATCCGCACGGCCTGCCGAGCCCGGACAACTACTCGACGGCGCAAGATCTGTCGGTGCTGGCCAAGCGCGTGATACTGGACTTCCCGCAGTTCTACAAGATCGACTCGGTCAAGAGCTTCACCTACAACAAGATCACGCAGCCGAACCGCAACCGCCTGCTGTGGCTGGACCCGACCGTCGACGGCATGAAGACCGGCCACACCGAAGCGGCCGGCTATTGCATGATCGCCTCGGCGCGCCGTCCGAACGGCGCCAGCGAGCGCCGCCTGATCTCGGTGGTGCTGGGCACCAATTCCGACAACACCCGCACGCAGGAAAGCCAGAAGCTGCTGAACTGGGGCTTCCAGAACTTCGACACGGTCAAACTGTACTCCAAGGGCCAAGCCATCGCGACGCCGGAAATCTGGAAGGGCTCGCAGGGTTCGGTCAAGATCGGCTTCACCAGCGATGTGATGGTGACGGTGCCGAAGGGTGTCGCCGCCAAGATGAAGCCTGTGCTGGAGCGTAAGGACCCGCTGGTCGCGCCGTTGCCGCTCAATACCCGTGTCGGCTCGCTGAAGATGATGGTGGACGGTAAGCCGTTGCTGGAACTGCCGGTGGTGGCGCTGGAGAACGTGGAAGAAGCGTCGATCTTCGGCCGCGCCTGGGATTCGATCCGTCTCTGGATGAATTAAGTTAATCCACGTAGGGCGGATTAGGCGGAACGCCGTAATCCGCCAATGCATGCGCCGTCGAAACGCCCGCATTGGCGGATTACGCTACGCTAATCCGCCCTACGTGTCTCCCGTGTAGCGCATCGATTCCTGGGCCCAGTTGAAGGCGGCTCTGCCGCACGCCGCCACCCCATCCGCCTCCATCCCCAGCGTCCGCGCGATCTCCAGCGCCCGCTCGACCTTGTCCCGCTCCAGCAGCAGCACCATCATCAAGTACGGCCCGTAGACGCCCTCGCTGCCCAGCAGCACATCGCGGATGTCGTCCGACAGATGCATCTTGCCGACCAGATTGGCCATCGGCACGCCCAGCAACACATCAAACAGCGACAACAACCCCACCAGGAACAATTCGTCCCGTTTGGCCAACGGCAGCGGACTGCACGTCTCCAGGAAGCGCGCGCGTGTCAACGCCACTTCCAGCAAGGAGGCGTCGCGCTCCCGGTTGGCGCCGCCGCCAAGACGGAACATCGATACCGTCAGTCCGCGATACAGCTGATTGCGTCCCAGCACCATGAACGCCTGCTGCAGGCTGGTGACCTTGGTGGTTTGGCCGTTGCTCGGTGCATTGGCCCATTGCAGCACCTGGAACGTCATGCCGGGATCGCGCTTCGCCACCTCGATCATGGCGGGCAGTTCGGCGTCCGTGCGCAGCAGGTTCAGCAGCTCGATCGACGTCATACGGCTTTGATCGACCTTGGCGTCCGGATCGACCTGGTCGCTAGTGGTGAGGTAGTGGCCGAGGAAATAGTCACAGCCCCACGACAGGCACATGCGCTGCTCGTCCCACGACTCGACGCCGTCCACCGCCAGCATCATGTCCGGATAGCGCATGCGCAATTGCTTGGCCAGCGTCTGGAAGTCGGCCAACGCATGTTCATTCAAGTACAGCATCGCCAAGTCGCACAGCGCCAGCAACAGCACGTCGTCGGCGTCCAGGGACACGCCGCGCAAGGCGACCTTGCAGCCGGACTGGCGCAACGCCGCCATGCGCTCGGCGATCTGCGTCACGGTCAGCTCGCTCGACTTGCGGTCCAGCATAAATATGGTGTGCGGCGCGATCAGCGGCAGGTGGTATCGGGCTACCACGGCATCCATGCTGAGCTGCACCAGCGCCAGGCGGCTCTGCGCGAATTCCGGCAGGCGCGCGGCGGCCAACGTGTCGATCGCCAACGGCTCGGCCAATGGCAGGCCGCTGCCGCCCAAGGGAACGGAGAACCGGTAGCCGCAAAGGCGGTTGCGCGTATCGACGATCTCACTGCGCACGACGATGGCATCCGGATCGCCGGCGGGAGGCTTGACCGGTGCCGGCACCGGCGGTGGCGCCATGACGGGCATGCCGACGGCAGGTGTGGCAGGCTGCGCCCTCGGCCTCAGGAAAGACAAAAATCCCACGTCATACCCCTCTGCGGAAGCGTTTTTCTACAACGATCATACCGTGGAATTTATGGCGCACAACTTGGCATGGCGAAAAAACCCGGGTCTCCGCCACGCAATCTTTGTAACTGAAATACAGGCTTCTCGTATAATCTGCGCACTCCCGCCACCTGTGAAAGCATGCTCATGAGCTACGTCCCGCCGACCGACCTGTCCTGCCCTTCCATCGTCACCAGCAAGGGCGGTCCGACCTTGTCGCGCATCGTCGCCGGCATGTGGCGCATGAACGAATGGAAGCTGGCGCCCCAGCAACGTGTGGCGTTCATCGAGCAATGCCTGGACATGGGCGTGACCAGCTTCGACCACGCAGACATCTACGGCGGCTACGGCGTGGAAGCGGTGTTCGGCGAGGCACTGGCGCTGCAACCGTCGCTGCGCGCGCGCATGCAGCTGGTGAGCAAGTGCGGCATCAAGCTGATCAACGCAGCCCGTCCGGACCATACGATCCAGCACTATGACACCAGCGCCAGCCACATCATCGCGTCGGCGGAACACTCGCTGCGCCAGCTGGGCACCGATCACCTGGATCTGCTGCTGATCCACCGTCCCGATCCGCTGATGGATTTCGACGAGGTCGCCGACGCTTTCGGGCGTCTGCGCCAGGAGGGCAAGGTGCGGCATTTCGGCGTATCCAATTTCAGCCGCCACCAATTCGAGAGCCTGAACCGCCGCATCGCGCTGGCGACCAACCAGGTGGAGTTCTCGCCGCTGTGCGTGGCGCCGATGTTCGACGAGACCTTCGACGGGTTGCAGGATTTGGGCGTGGCGCCGATGATCTGGTCGCCGCTGGCCGGGGGGCGCCTGTTCAGCAAAGACGATGCGGCCGGCGTGCGGGTGAGCGCCGTGATCCAGAAGATCGCCGACGAGGTGCGCCGTCCGTTCGGCAGCGTGGTGTTCGCCTGGATTATGCAGTTGCCGAGCCGGCCGATTCCGCTGACCGGATCGGGGCGGATTCAGGCGGTGGCGGAGGCGGTGGAGGCGACGCAGTTCACGTTGAGCCGCAGCCAGTGGTTTGAGATCCTGCGCGCCGCGCGCGGGCATGAAGTGGCGTGAGCTGCGCCTGTTTCCACTAAACTTTGCTCAAATCTAAAACACGTAGGGCGGATTAGCGCAGCGTAATCCGCCAATGCATGCATCTCGACAGCTCACGCATTGGCGGATTACGGCGTTCCGCCTAATCCGCCCTACGTGAATCAGATTTTTCGGCGATCACAGGCCGTGGTAGCGCATCACGTACCGCGCTCAAATCTCGTCATACACGACCGGCGGCGCGATCCCTTTCCAGCCGCTCTTCCAAGCCAGGTTCAGCGCTAGCGTGAAGGCGATATACACCACGAAGAACAGCACGAAGTAAGCGGCCTG
Source organism: Duganella sp. GW821-FHT07F09 (assembly GCF_059418705.1). NCBI lineage: Bacteria > Pseudomonadati > Pseudomonadota > Betaproteobacteria > Burkholderiales > Oxalobacteraceae > Duganella > Duganella sp. GW821-FHT07F09. The sequence goes on from NZ_JBWKQJ010000020.1 coordinate 11,688, forward strand.
CAACCAGGCCAGCAATCCCAGATTCACCACCAACAGCGCCAGCGCGCCCCAGCTCTTCTTCTGCTTGGAACTCGGGAAGCGCACCGTCGACACCATCAGCGTGCCCACCACGAACAGCAGCAGCACGACCAGGATCGCGTGCCAGGTGGTGGCCGCGGGGTCCGGCCAGGCCACCACCACCGACGCCACGCAAGCGGCCCCCGCCGTGATCGGCATGCCGACGAAATAGCGCGGGTCGGTCCGGCCGACGCTGACATTGAAACGCGCCAGCCGCAGCGCCCCGCAAGCGACAAAGAAGAAGCTGGCGATGCCGCCGGCCCGCAGCAAGGTCGGATGGTCGACGCCCAGTTGCACAAACCCATAGCAATACAGCAGCAGCCCCGGCGCGCAGCCGAAGTTCATCACGTCGGCGATGGAGTCGAGCTGCATGCCGAACTCGGACGCGGTGTTGGTGGCGCGCGCGACAAAGCCGTCGAGCGCGTCGAACACGCCGGCCAGCACCAGCAGGATGGCCGCCAGCCGGTAGTCCTCGGCGGACCCGACAAGGGCGTTGTCGACCGAGATGACGATGCTGCCGAAGCCGCAGGCGATCGACATCAACGTCACCATGCTGGGCAACGCGAACTTGGCGCGCCGAACGCGCGCTTGATTGATAGGTTTCAAATGACGACTTCCAGGTTAAGCATGCCTCGCCAACGGGCGGCTGGCTGAACGGTTAGCTTACCATTTTACGCAAGCCGTCCCGTACGAAGCGGCCCGGCTAGCAGATTGCGTGCCGCGACCGCGCAATCTGGCTTAGAATCGCGGTAGCCAGTCCGGGCGAAAGGCCCATACGCACAGGAGTTTTCAACATGGCAAACCATAAGCACCGGCAACTTCCCTTCCCCCCGTTGCCGGCGGCAATGCTGCTGATCGCCGCGCTGCTGGCGGGCTGCGGCGGCGGAGGCGGCGGAAACAGCAACGAGACTGCGCCAACGACCTCGACCACCCCGAACACCCCGACGCCGCAGGAACCCGGCGCGCCCACGCTGACCGGCAACACCGCCCTGGACGGCTTCAACTGGCTCAATTACCGGCGCGCCCAGCTGGGTTTGTCGGTGCTGACGCGTAACAGCCAGGTCGATACGGCCGCGCTGGGGCATTCCAACTATCTGCGCCTGAACAACACCGTCAGCCACGATCAAACCGTGGGCGCGCCGGGATTCACCGGCGCCACCCTGACCAACCGCCTCAGCGCGGTCGGCTATGCGCTGACGGGCGGCTACGCAATCGGCGAAGTCATCTCCGCCACGACGGACACCTCCGGCTTCTACCAGGCGGAGGAACTGATCACCGCGATCTATCACCGCTTCGTGATGTTCGAACCCGTCTTCAAGGAAGTCGGCACCGGCGCCACCACCGTCCCCGGCGGCTACACCTATTTCACCGCCGACCTGACGGCGACCAACGGCCTGGGCGCCGGCATCGGCGCGGGCAGGCTGGTCAATTACCCGGTCAACAACCAGACCAACATCCCGATCAATTTCTTCAGCGATACCGAATCCCCCGATCCCGTGGCGAACCAGAACGAGGTGGGCTACCCGATCAGCGTCCACTCCGACAGCGGCCGGGGCGGCGCCGGCGTGGTGGTGCGCAGCTTCACCATCGCGCCGCGCGGCGGCGCGGCGCTGAATACGCTTCTGCTCAGCAGAGCAACCGATTCGCGCACCGCGCCCGAGGTGGCCGCGATCATCCCACTGGCGCCGCTTCGCCGGGGCACGGTCTACGACGTCAGCTTCGACGGCACGGTGAACGGCGTGGCGGCGCCGCGCACATGGTCGTTCACGACCCGGCAGTGACCCGCCGCGAGGGCGGCCCATGCGTTGTTGCGGCCGGTAAGGTCTGCTATGGTACGGCTTCGATATAGCTCCGTACGGCTTCCGACCAACCACCGATCCGCGATAACGCACCGCCCATGACATTTTCCAGCATGCCTGCCTCACCGGTTCACGCCGAGGGCCATATCCTGCAAGTGGAAACCGGCTTGCAGCAGTTAATGGGCGACCGCGCCCTCTATCTGCAGATCCTGCGCCGCTTCCGGCAACGCTATCAGGACAGCGCCAACCAGGCGCGCAACGAGTTGACGGCCGGCGACGCCACCGGCGCGCAACGCATCATCCATACCCTCAAGGGCGCAGCCGGCATGATCGGCGCCCAGCAGGTGTATCTATTGGCGGCCAATCTGGAACAAGCCTGCGCGGGACCGGCGGCACTGTGCATGGGGCCGCTGGCGCAGCTGGAGCATGCGCTGCGCTGCCTGATGGGCGCGATCGACGCCGAATTGCACGCGGCCGACGAGCAACCGCCGGCGGAGCCGACCGCCGCCGGCCAGCATCCACCGGAGACGCGCATGCTGGTGCAGCATCTGGCCAGGCTGCTGGAAGAAGGCGACGGCGCGGCGATCGATGTGCTGGAACACTCGGCGACGGTGCTCGCGGCAAGCTTGGGAGTGGCGGTGTTTCAGGAGGTGACCGAGGCGGCGCATCAGTTCGACTTCGAGGCGGCGCTGGCGGTGCTGCAGGCGGCGAAGGGCTAAGTCCTCAGCGCGTATATTCTTTCTCTTCGTCGAAGGCGTCGGCGCATTCCTTGTCGCAGAAACGTTTGACGTTGTCGAGCGGCTTCTCGCAGTACCAGCACGAGCCCTTGGGCGGCAGCATCTGCCGCGTGCGGGCCGGCGAGACGGGCGCCGCCATCGCCGGGGGCGCCGTGCCAGCGCCGTCGTCCGGTACGCTTTCTTGTGTCGGTTCCACGATCCCCTCCGTTCCAGGCAGTGCCCAAGTCAACGTTGCAAGGTTACTTCAGCGGAATATCTCAAGCATGAGAATTCTCAAGGCCGTGCCGGTTTCGAAGCATGTGTTGGAAACCGAACACTCATCTGCGACGAATCAATCATAGCAGGTTCGGAGAACCGGCCACAGCCGCCGGATCGGCAAAAAATGCGCCCAAACGACACTTCTCCAGCGCCGCGCATCGCGCTCCCCGAGGGCGCTCATAGGGGATAAATATTTTTTAATTGAAAAGTCGAAAATGATAGTAAGTCGCTGCGAAATTGTGGCTTCAGGGCATCCTCGGCGGCCCCACAGCGGGCCGGGCGGCTTATAATCATTGCACCATTATCATTCCCGCCTGGAAAGTTCGAATGCCTGAAACTGTTCATGCTTCCCCGCCTGCCACGGCGGGCCACACCCACTTGTCCACCCGCGCGCTGGCGCTCGCCGACCTCGGCCTGATCGTGCTCGACGCCGGGCAGCGCATCGTCCTGTGGAACCAGTGGATGGCCAGCCACTCGGGTCAATCTTCGCACCGGGTGCTCGGCAGCGACCTGTTCGACGTGTTTCCGGAGTTGCGCGGCCAGCGGCTGGAGCAGGCCGTGCACAGCGCGATGCAGAGCAAGACGCCGCAGCAGCTGTCGCCGGGGCTGAACCGCTCGCCCTTCCCCCTGTTCCCGACCGGCACCTGGGGCGGCGAGCGCATCGAGCAGGCAGTGTCGGTAACGCCGTTCACCGAAGGCAAGGAACGGTTTTGCCTGATCCAGGTGAGCGACATCAGCAGCACCGTCGGGCGCGAGCGGCAGTTGCGCGGCCAGGCCGAGGCGCTGCGCGCGCAATCGTACGTGGACGGCCTGACCGGCATCGCCAACCGGCGCCACTTCGACGTCGCGCTCGACCGCGAGCTGCGGCGCGCCCAGCGCAACGGCGGCCAGCTGTCGCTGCTGCTGATGGATATCGACTCGTTCAAGGCCTATAACGACCACTTCGGCCACCAGCAGGGCGACGCCTGCCTGACCCTGGTCGCGGAAGCGTTCGCCGCCATGCTGCAGCGGCCGGCCGATTTGGCCGCGCGCTACGGCGGCGAGGAATTCGGCGCCGTGCTGCCCGACACCGGACCGGAGCAGGCAGCGCAGGTTGCCGAGGCCATCCGCGCGCGCATCGCCGCACTGGAGGTCACGCACGCGCCCGCCGCGATGCGTCCGTATGTGACAATGAGCATCGGCGTGGCCAGCTTCGTCAAGGACCGGCTGTACACCGCCGAAACCATGCTGGCCGCCGCCGACAGCTGCCTGTACGCCGCCAAACACGCCGGACGCGATTGCGTCATCGTTCACAAACTGGAAGAAACCAACGCATGAAAATTCGCCCTGCCTTCACTTTCGCATCGATTCTGTCCGCCGCCGTTGCCACCACCCTGGTGGCCTTTACCTCCCCGGCCGCCTTCGCCGCGCCGACCGCCTGCACCGGCGCCGCGCCGTCCGGCGAACTGACCGCGCAGCGCATCGTCGCCGCCAATCCCACGCGGTCGGAGCCGGGGTTGTATGAAGGTCCGGTATGGATCAAGGACGCGCTGTATTTCTCGGACTTCACGTTCGGGCCGGGCTTCCCGTCGCGCATCCAGAAGCTCGACGCCGGCGGCAAGGTCACCACCCTGATCGCCGACAGCGGCAGCAACGGCCTGGCGGTCGACGCGCAGGGCAACATCCTGGCGGCCACGCACAAATACAAAAGCGTCTCGCGCTACACGATGGATGGCAAGCGCAGCGATGTGGTGGCCAAGTACAACGGCAACGTCTTCAACTCGCCGAACGACATGGCGCTGGCCGCCGATGGCACCTTGTACTTCAGCGACCCGGCCTTCCAGCGCGACGCCGCACCGGGCGGGCAGGACAAGACGCGCGTGTACCGCGTCGCGGTTGATGGCACGGTCACGGTGGTGGACGACACGCTCACCAATCCGAACGGCGTATCGCTGTCGCCGGCAGGGGACGTACTGTATGTGAACGGTATGGTTGGCGAAAAAGGCGTACTGCGCGCGTATCCTATCGCCGGCGGCAAGCCTGGCAAGGGACGCGACCTGGTCAATGGCCTGGGCGTCCCGGACGGCATGGCGGTCGACTGCCATGGCAACGTCTACGTCACCGAGCACACGGACCAGCGCATCCGCGTATTCACGCCGCAGGGCAAGCACATCGCCACGATCAAGGTGGATGCGAATGTCACCAATGCGGCGTTCGGCGGTTCGGATGGCAAGACCTTGTTCATCACCGGTGCCGGGTCGGTGTGGAAGATCGCGTTGAACGTCAGCGGCTTGCCGTACTAAGCGCGCGGGAAATCCGAACCGCAATGCGGGCCGGGATCTGAAACAGGAACCTGGCCCGCGATCCAAATCAAAATCCGCTCCTCAGCTCGAACTGAAATCCAGACAACGATCCGAACCGCATCTCTGCGGCCACAATCCCAACCAAAATCTAAAACACGTAGGTCGGATTAGCGCAGCGTAATCCGACAGGCTCCGTCGGCGGCCCAAGACTAAGCACGTATAGCAATGTCGGTCCCAAAGGAACTACCCGGGACACCCTAAAGCGTGCTTCGCATCCATTATGGAATTTTTCTGTCGCTTTAGCGTATCTGGTGCGTAAGCCGCACAAGCAAGCGCGGCGCAAAGCACAGGCAGTGGAAGTCCCTCGACGAAAGTCAAAATACCCGCATCCAAGTCGTCCGCAAATTTCCGTGCGTCATAATCATCCTCGATCTCGCGCAAGTCGAGCCAGGTATCAAGCGGCAACTGGCCTCCTGGCGTAATCACACCAAGAAAAAAACTAGGATACGGCGGATTGTGATTGCAGGGCGGAATCATCGGGCGGCCATGCGCACGGCTTGTAGAAGACGATAGACAACATCGCCGTCACTGCGGACCGCTAAAACCAATAAGAACTTTGGCAGTAACTCACCCGTGTCAGGGTCGGGATAGAACTGGGCATGGCGCCAAATTTCACCGACCGCTGGCATTGAAAATTACCTTTCGGCCGAAGCCCGACGTGCAATCCCCTTCGACTCGTTCGCATACTCAAGAATAGCTTCGCGATGTGGGTCGTCAGCTGAGATTGCAAGTTCGTACGGTATGACCGTTCTGGCGCCCGCCCCCTCATTCCAAACCCGATCCCATGCTCCATTTTGAGCATGAGTAACATCGATCATGGTGGGCGAACGAGTGGTTTTAAATCGTGCGGCAAGCTCTTCCATGATAGAAATTTGCCTAGGCGTGAAATCCTCATCGACAAAATCCACGCCCTCGCGTGGTTTGACCGTTTCGCGCGTGTAATCAATAACCTTTTCCGGCACGATATCGACGACGGCACTCAGATCCTCGCCCAACATTTCCCATTCCTGCATGAGATCTACGGGAACTGGTCCAAACTTCCATGCTTCGTACTCAAATCCCGTCACACTTTTGCCGGTTAGCTTGAAGTGCTCGAAGTCGAGCAGATACAGCAATTTAAAGAGTTTGATTTTGCTGCACGCTTCCGTATTCTTCGCAAAGAATAGGATGGCGTTCCTTATGCGGGATCTGGCAAGTTCGGGTTTCATCGCCCGATATTAGCATGGTTGGGAGGCGCCACATTGGCCGCGCCGCCGATTCGGAATTTACCGATCAAAGGCCGAGCCCGTGTAGCAATGGTGGACCTGACCCCGGAGTTTATTTGCCGATACAGAAGCGGCTGAAGATCACCCCCAGCAAATCATCCGAAGAGAACGCGCCCGTGATGCTCGACAGCTGCGCCTGCGCCAGACGCAACTCCTCCGCGAACAAATCCAGCGACTGATCGTTTTGCGCCGCGTGCTCCCCTGCACGCTCCAGATGCGCGCCGGCGTTCTTCAAAGCGATCAGGTGCCGCTCGCGCGCGAGGTACAGCGATTCGCCTGTCTGCTGCCAGCCGGCGATGCGCAGCAGTTCCTTGCGCAGCAGGTCGATGCCGATGTTCTCGTGCGCCGACAGATACACATGCGTCGCATCCGGCATCGCATCTACACTCGGCTTGTGGCCCGACAAATCGATCTTGTTCCAGATGCGCAGCACCGGCACGCCAGCCGGGAAGGCGGCGACGATGTTTTCATCCGCGCGCGACGGCCCGTGGTCGGCGTCCAGCAAATGCAGAATCACGTCCGCCTTGCCGACCTCGCCCCAGGTGCGCTCGATACCGATGCGCTCGACCACGTCCACCGTCTCGTCCGCATGGCGGATGCCGGCCGTGTCGATGATGTTGAGCGGTATGCCTTCGATCTGGATCATTTCGGTGACCTTGTCGCGCGTGGTGCCGGCGATCGGCGTGACGATGGCGACGTCGGAACCGGCCAGCGCGTTGAGCAGCGACGATTTGCCGACGTTCGGCTGGCCCACCAGCACCACGCTCAAGCCCTCGCGCAACAGCGCTCCCTGCGCCGCCTGCTTGAACACCTGGTCCAGCGCGCTGACGATGCCGGCCAGCTGTCCGCGCGCATCCGATTTCTCCAGGAAGTCGATCTCCTCCTCCGGGAAATCCAACGTCGCCTCGACCAGCATGCGCAACCCGGTCACGCCCTCGACCAATTTGTTGACCGTCTTGGAAAACACGCCCGACAGCGATTGCGACGCCGACTTGGCCGCCGCCTCCGTCGACGCGTCGATCAGATCGGCCACCGCCTCCGCCTGCGCCAGATCGAGCTTGTCGTTCAGATAGGCGCGGCGAGTGAATTCGCCCGGCTCGGCCAGACGCAGGCCCAGCTCGGCGCCCGCTTCCAGCACGCGCGCCAGCAGCAGTTGCAGCACGATCGGTCCGCCATGCCCCTGCAACTCCAGCACATCCTCCCCTGTGTACGAGTTCGGTCCCTTGAACCAGATCGCGATGCCCTGGTCGATGATGCCGCCGTCGGCCTGCGTGAACGGGATGTAGGTGGCGTTGCGCGGCTTCAACGCGGTGGCGCCGAACAGCGCGGCGATCAGCGGTTGCAAATTCTTGCCGGAGGCGCGCACGACGCCGATGCCGCCGCGTCCCGGTGCGGTGGCGATGGCGGCGATAGGGGAGGAGTCGATATTCATGGGCTAATTGTAGAGGATATAAAAAAAGCCCGCGATCAACACGGGCTTCCTGGCAACACTAAACGCTAAGGATTACGCCTTGGCGGGCTCCGGCGTCGCATACTTCTTGGTGATCACATACTGTTGACCGATCGACAGCACGTTGTTGACCACCCAGTACAGCACCAGGCCGGACGGGAAGAAGAAGAACATGACCGAGAACGCCAGCGGCATGAACAGCATGATCTTCGCTTGCATCGGGTCGGCCGGCGCCGGGTTCAGCTTGGTGGTGATGTACATCGAGATCGCGTACAGCACCGGCAGGATGAACCATGGGTCCGGCGCGGCCAGGTTGGTGATCCAGCCGATCCACGGCGCGCCGCGGATTTCCACCGACGCTTGCAGCACCCAGTACAGCGCGATGAAGACCGGCATCTGCACCAGGATCGGCAGACAGCCGCCCAGCGGATTGATCTTCTCGGTTTTGTACAATTCCATCGTGGCCTGGTTCATCTTGGCCGGGTCGCCCTTGTAGCGCTCGCGGATGGCTTGCATCTTCGGCGTGACCAGCTTGACCTTGGCCATGCTCTTGTAACCGGCGGCCGACAGCGGGAAGAACAGCAGCTTGATCAGGATCGTGAAGACGATGATGGTCCAGCCCCAGTTGCCCAGCACCTGGTGGATATGCACCATGACCCAGAAGATCGGCTTGGCGATCACGGTCAACATGCCGTAGTCCTTGACCAGTTCCAGGCCAGGGGTAACTTTTTCCAGCAGCTTTTCTTCCTGCGGGCCGGAATACAGCTTGGCGGTGTTCGACACGGTGGCGCCCGGCGCCAGGGTGCCCAGCGGCTGGATGGTGCCGATCGCGTACTGGTTGGTCGTCACTTTCTTGGTGAAGATCGTGCGCGGGGTCTTATCCTGCGGCACGAAGGCCGAGACGAAGAAGTGCTGCGAGATCGCGACCCAGCCATTGTCGGCCTTGGTCGGATGCTCCTGGATCAGGTCCTTGCCCGACTTGGCGGCGGACTCGGCGTCCTTCTCCAGCGTTTCGAACTTCAGCTTGTGATACTTGTCGGCCGCCGTGTACAAGGTCGGGCCGGTGTAGCTGCTGTTGAAGAACGAGTCGCCGGCCGGCTTGTTGCCGTCGTGGACCAGCTGCAGGTACAGCTCGGGCTTGACCGGCGCGGTGCCGACGTTGGTGACGTCGTGGCGCACGTCGATGACGTAGTCGCCGCGCTTGAAGGTGAAGGTCTTGGTCAGCCTGACGCCGCCCTGCTCCGATTCCAGCACCAGTTGCACTTGGTTGGCGCCGTCGAGCGTGCGCGGACCTGGCTTGGCGACGAAGCCGGTGGTGTGGTTCGGCAGGCCGGGCGCGCCGATCAGGCCGGTCTGGCCCAGATAGGTTTTGCCGGTGGCGCTGTCGATGTCGAACAGCACCTGGTTCTTGTGGGTGTCGACGCCGTCCTTGTAGTTGAGCAGCTCCAGGCGGCGGATGGTGCCGCCCAGGGTGTCGATGTCGACCTTGAACAGGTCGGTCGTTACGGTGATGCGCTCACTCTTGAACGGCGCGTCCGCGCCGGTCGCGGCGGTCGCGCCCGGCAATGCGGCGGCGCCGGCGGTCGCCTCGGCCGTGGCGGCGGTCGGCAGTTCCGATTTCTTCGCCTCGGGCGCCTTGGCGGTTTGGGCCGGGGCCGGGGCGAACATGGAAGGCTGGCCGGTCGAGACCATCCAGTTGTTCCATAGAACTACCAGCGACACGGCAAACACGATCCACAGGATGGTACGTTTATTGATATCCATTAGGGTATTTATCAGGAGTGGTTGCAACCGCAAGCGGTCGTTGAAGAGGAATTCTTGGCATCCGGCGCGTCCTTCGGAGGCACCGGATCGAAACCGCCGTCGTTGAACGGATGGCAGCGGCACACGCGTTTGGCGGCCAGCCAGCTGCCCTTGCCCGCCCCATGCACCTGCAACGCTTCCAGCGCGTAGTTCGAGCAGCTCGGATAGAAGCGGCAACGCGGCCCCAACAGCGGACTGATGGTCAGCTGGTAGGCGCGCAGCAGGAAGCGGAGCAACTTGGTCATGACGGCGTAAGTGGAGGCGTGGCGGCCGAAGGCAAGGCCGCCGGCGGCGCCGATGCCACTGCGGGCGAAGCCGCCAGCGCGGCCTGCCGGCCGGACAACTTGGCCTGCGCGGCGAACAGGCGCGCCAATTCCACCCGCAGCGTCCGTTTGAGCGTCGCAGTGGTGGCGGGACCGTCCTTGCTGTTGACCGGCTTGGCCAGGCGCACCACGCAATCGATGGCGGGCAGGCCGGTCACGCGGAACAGCTCGCGGGTGACGCGCTTGATCGTGTTGCGCGTGACGGCCCGGGGCGCGAAGCGCTTGGCCACCACGACGCCCAGCCGCGCATGCGGCAATTCGTTCAGACGGGTGTAGAGCACGAAGTGCGCGCTTTTTTGCGTGGGGCGCAAACGAAAAACGGATGAAAATTCATCCGTTTTAACGATACGCCGAACGCGCGCGAAGTCGTGGGAACCTTCGCCTGTCGAGCCGCTTGAAATACAGCTTTCCACGCGATCAGCTAACAAGCAGGTGGCTTATACAGCCAGACGCTTGCGGCCTTTTGCGCGACGTGCGTTGAGCACATCACGGCCACCACGGGTAGCCATACGAGCGCGGAAGCCGTGGGTGCGTTTACGACGCACGACGGAAGGTTGGTAAGTACGTTTCATGTTGGTCTCGCTAAAAGCAGAAAAAAATACAAAATCGGGCCAGCGCCCGTCAATTTTTGGTGCCAATGACACTTCGCGCACCCATGCCAACGCTACCGGCACAGCTGGGTCCATCTCATCGCCCGCTAATCCACGCTTACTCCATATTGACGTTCAAGTGAATAAACACGGAATACGGGCGGGGAACCCTGAATTATCAGCATTTCGGCCCTGCTTGTCAACAACAGATCCCGTTTGGCGGCGATTCCGGCCCCACCGAAAGTATGAAAATAAGCGGCGTGCCTGTGGATAACTTTAGCGAGCGAGAGTAGAATAGCGCGTTACGTGTGGCGAACCCGAGGCGCAACAGCCCCGGTCCACACCCTCATCAGCAGTAGAGAATAGATAAGATTCATGGAAAATTTCTGGCAGACCTGCTCCGCACAGTTGGAGTTGGAACTGACGCCGCAACAATTTAGCGCGTGGATAAAACCGCTCATCCCACTCGATTACGAGGCGGGCAAGTTGCGTGTGGCCGCACCGAACCGCTTCAAGCTGGACTGGGTCAAGTCGCAGTTCGCCAGCCGCATCACGGCGCTGGCCAGCCAGTACTGGGAAGCGCCGACCGAGGTGCAGTTCGTGCTCGACCCGCGCCTGTCGATGCCGCGCAAGCCGGCCGCCGTGGTGCCCGCGCCGGACTACAACGACGGCAACCCGAACAACCACCCGCGCAATTCCGATCCGGTGCCGTCGGTGCCCGAGCTGCCGGCCTCGGCCGCGCCGCGCCGCGAGCAAAGCCGCATCAACACCGATCTGACCTTCGACAGCTTCGTGACCGGTAAGGCCAACCAGCTGGCGCGCGCCGCCGCCATCCAGGTCGCCAACAACCCGGGCGTGTCGTACAACCCGCTGTTCTTCTACGGCGGCGTCGGCCTGGGTAAGACCCACTTGATCCACGCCATCGGCAACCAGGTGATGGCCGACCAGCCGGGCGCCAAGATCCGCTACATCCACGCCGAGCAGTACGTGCGCGACGTGGTGACCGCCTACCAGCGCAAGGGCTTCGACGACTTCAAGCATTACTATCACTCGCTCGACATGCTGCTGATCGATGATATTCAATTCTTCGGAGGCAAAAGCCGCACGCAGGAAGAGTTCTTCTACGCGTTCGAAGCGCTGATCGCCGCCAAGAAACAGATCATCATCACCTCGGACACGTATCCGAAGGAAATCACCGGCATGGACGACCGCCTGATCTCGCGCTTCGACTCGGGCCTCACGGTCGCGATCGAACCGCCGGAGCTGGAAATGCGCGTCGCCATTCTGTTGAAGAAGGCCAAACAGGAAGGGGTTACGTTCTCGGACGACGTCGCCTTCTTCGTCGCCAAGCATCTGCGCTCGAACGTGCGCGAGCTCGAAGGCGCGCTGCGCAAGATCCTGGCGTACTCGCGCTTCCACGGCAAGGACATCACGATCGACATCGTCAAGGAAGCGCTGAAGGACTTGCTGTCGGTGCAGAACCGCCAGATCTCGGTGGAAAACATCCAGAAGACCGTGGCCGACTTCTTCAACATCAAGGTCGCCGACATGTACTCCAAGCGCCGCCCGGCCAACATCGCCCGGCCGCGCCAGATCGCCATGTACCTGGCCAAGGAACTGACGCAAAAGAGCCTGCCGGAGATCGGCGAACTGTTCGGCGGAAGGGATCACACGACGGTGCTGCACGCGGTGCGCAAGATCGCTTTGGACCGCACCAAGAACCCGGAATGCAACCACGAACTGCACGTGCTGGAACAAACACTGAAGGGCTAGCGGGACGCTAGTTTTGCCATTATGATTGGTTGAACTGCAGAGCTGCACATAAGTTAATCTTGAAATATCGTTAATCTTTACTACTGAGGATAATCTATGCAATTGGTCAAAACCACCCGAGATACCCTTCTCCGGCCACTGCAGATCGTGAGTGGTATTGTCGAGCGTCGGCACACTATGCCGATTCTGGCCAATATCCTCATCCGCAAAGACGGCGAGAACGTATCCTTCCTGTCGACCGACACCGAAGTCCAGATCACCACGAACGCCGCGATCGGTTCCGGCGCCGAAGTGACCGGCACCACCGTCGCCGCGCGCAAGCTGCTCGACATCCTGCGCGCGCTGCCGGAATCGGGCGACGTGACGATGACCCTGCTGAACAAGCGCCTGACCGTCCAAACGGGCAAATCGCGCTTCGCGCTGCAAACCCTGGCCGCCGAGGAATTCCCGACCGTCCAGCAAGCCGACAGCTACAGCGCCAGCGTCACCCTGCCGCAGAAAACGTTGAAGCACCTGTTCAACATGGTGCACTTCTCGATGGCGCAGCAGGACATCCGCTACTACCTGAACGGCCTGCTGCTGGTCCTCGACGGCAAGAACGTCATCGCCGTGGCCACCGACGGCCACCGCCTGGCGTTCTGCCAGGTCGAGACCGAGCAATCGTTCGAGCGCCAGGAAGTGATCATTCCGCGCAAGACCATCATCGAACTGCAGCGCCTGCTGGAAGAAAACGACGAGACCGTTCAACTGGACATCGCCGCCAACCAGGTCAAGCTCACCTTCGCCGACATCGAGCTGATCTCGAAGCTGGTCGAGGGCAAGTTCCCTGATTACACGCGCGTGATCCCGAAGGGCTACAAGAACGAATTCACGATCGGCCGCGACGAGCTGCTGCGTTCGCTGCAACGCGCCGCCATCATGACCAGCGACAAGTTCAAGGGCGTGCGTTGCATCATCACGCCGGGCAGCATGAAGATCAGCTCGACCAACGCCGACCAGGAAGAAGCGGTCGAGGAACTGGAGATCGACTACGGCGGCGACAGCGTCGACATCGGCTTCAACGTCACCTATTTGCTCGACGTGCTCAACAACCTCAAGTGCGACCAGATCAACGTCGCCCTGGGCGATTCGAACTCGTCGGCGTTGATCTCGATTCCGGATAACACCGATTTCAAATATGTCGTTATGCCGATGCGGATCTAAGAGGTGGCGGATTACGCCTTCGGCTAATCCGCCCTACGTGTTTCCGGACAACGCCGCCGCCGCGAGCCGCCAGATGTATTAAAACCTGCGGCGGCCACAGCGGCCGAGACACCCGGAACATGATCGGTACGGCTTGCGGCGGATGCCGCGGCCAAACGACCATGGATCCACGTAGGGCGGATTAGCGCGAAGCGCGTAATCCGCCAAACCAGCAGGCCCCAATCAACACCAGCAACAGATAAACAGAGAAAGCAGTCCATGTCCGCCATCCCAGCAGAGAATCCAGCCCCAGTGGTACCAACCGAAGAATACGGCGCAGCATCGATCCAGATCCTCGAAGGTCTGGAAGCAGTACGCAAACGTCCCGGCATGTACATCGGCGACACCTCGGACGGCACGGGCCTGCACCACCTGGTGTTCGAAGTGCTGGACAACTCGATCGACGAATCGCTGGCCGGGCACTGCACGGAAATCCACGTCACCATCCACTCCGACAACTCGATCTCGATCACCGACAACGGCCGCGGCGTACCCACCGGCCTGAAGATGGACGACAAGCACGATCCGAAGCGCTCCGCCGCCGAGATCGTCATGACCGAACTGCACGCCGGCGGCAAGTTCGACCAGAACTCGTACAAGGTCTCCGGCGGCCTGCACGGCGTCGGCGTCTCCTGCGTCAACGCCCTGTCGAAAACGCTCAAGCTGACCATCCGCCGCGACGGCAAGGTCCACTTCATGGAATTCGCCCGCGGCGTGCCGGTCAACCGCGAACTGGAAATGAAGGACGGCTTCGCCGTCTCCCCGATCAAGGTCATCGGCGAAACCGACAAGCGCGGCACCGACGTCCACTTCTGGGCCGACGAAACCATCTTCGGCAACGTCGAATTCCACTACGAAATCCTGGCCAAGCGCATCCGCGAACTGTCGTTCCTGAATAACGGCGTCAACATCAAGCTGACCGACCAGCGCAACGGCAAGGAAGAAATCTTCGCCTTCGAAGGCGGCACGCGCGGCTTCGTCGAATACATCAACAAAGCCAAGACGGTGCTGCACCCGACCGTGTTCCAGGCCACCGGCGAACGCATGTCGGACCAGAACACCAACATCTCGGTCGACGTCTCGATGCAATGGAACGACGCCTACAACGAACAGGTGCTGTGCTTCACCAACAACATCCCGCAGCGCGACGGCGGCACCCACCTGACCGGCCTGCGCGCCGCGATGACCCGCGTCATCAACAAATACATCGACGAGCAGGAATTCGCCAAGAAAGCCAAGGTAGAAATCTCCGGCGACGACATGCGCGAAGGCCTGACCTGCGTGCTGTCGGTCAAGGTGCCCGAGCCGAAATTCTCGTCGCAGACCAAGGACAAGCTGGTGTCGTCGGAAGTGCGCGGCCCGGTCGAAGAGATCGTCGCCAAGACCCTGGCCGACTACCTGCAGGAAAAACCGAACGACGCCAAAATCATCTGCGGCAAGATCGTCGAAGCGGCGCGCGCGCGCGAAGCGGCCCGCAAGGCCCGCGACCTGACCCGCCGCAAAGGCATCATGGACGGCCTGGGCCTGTCGGCCAAGCTGGCCGACTGCCAGGAAAAAGACCCGGCCCTGTGCGAACTGTACATCGTCGAGGGTGACTCCGCAGGCGGCTCCGCCAAGCAGGGCCGCGACCGCAAGTTCCAGGCGATTCTGCCGCTGCGCGGTAAGGTCTTGAACGTGGAAAAGGCGCGCTTTGAAAAGATGCTCTCGTCGGAGCAGATCACCACGCTGATCGCCACGCTCGGCACCTCGATCGGCCCGGACGAATTCAACGTCGAAAAGCTGCGCTACCACCGCATCATCATCATGACCGATGCGGACGTCGACGGCGCCCACATCCGCACGCTGCTGCTGACCCTGTTCTACCGCCAGATGCCGCAACTGGTCGAGCGCGGCCACATCTACATCGCGCAACCGCCGCTGTACAAGGTCAAGGCCGGCCGCGACGAGCGTTATCTGAAGGATGACGCCGAGGAAGCGACCTACATGATGAACGTCGCGCTCAACACGGCCGTGCTGACGCCGCGCGAAGGCGCCGACCCGATCGTCGGCGAACCGCTGGCCGAGCTGGTGCGCCAGTTCAACCTGGCCAACGTCATCATGACGCGCCTGACGCGCGTGATCGACCGCGCCGCGCTGACCGCCATCATGACTGGCGTGACCTTGGATCTGAGCACGCAGGAGCTGGCGGAGACGTCGGCTGCCGCGCTGTCGAAGGAGATCAACGATATCGCCGTCAAGGTCACGGTGATTTCGGACGAGCTGTCGGAGAAGCACGCGCTGCGCATCGAGCGTATGCATCACGGTAACGTGAAGGTCAGCTCGATCGACGCCGACTTCGTGCAGGGCGCGGACTACAACGTGCTGGCCAGCGCGGCCGCCACGTTCAAGGGCTTGATCGGCGAAGGCGCGGTCGTCAGCCGTGGCGAAGGCGAGCGGACCAAGGAATCGGCCGTGGTCGACTTCCACCACGCGATGCAGTGGCTGCGCGATGAGGCGGAACGGGTTGTGTCGAAGCAGCGCTACAAAGGTCTGGGTGAGATGAATCCGGATCAGCTGTGGGAGACCACCATGGATCCGACCGTGCGGCGCTTGCTGAAGGTGCAGATCGAGGACGCGATTGCTGCGGATCAGATCTTCACTACGCTGATGGGGGATGATGTTGAGCCGCGTAGGGCGTTTATTGAGAATAATGCGCTGCGGGCGGGGAATATTGACGTTTAATTATAGTGTAGTAGTACCCATAATCTGAGATTTTTGGATGCATACCTAGAGTTTTTGATGTGGGGATGCGTTTCTATAGCTTAGGTTAATAGTTAAGCGTATTGTCGGATAGCAAAGGCAGTCAGATTAGTGTCAGCAAATGAAAAATCGGTGACGCAGAAATTTAAAATATTCGGCAGACATTGAACTAAAAGCCGCCCGGCATGACCGGGCGTTCTTAATGTGGCGAACGGATCGACTTCGACCATTAGAGGGAGTCAGAACGTGTGTCGGGGGTCAGTAAGCGCAAAACTAGTTTGATCCGATTCGGTGGTATCGGGTTTATCGCAGTAATCAACGGGATGGGCCTACAGACGACACGAAGTCGTCTGCAGGCCAGTTTGTTAGTTAAAGAAACTCTTTAGCTTAACTGCGGACCGTCGAATTGCACTTTTTTCGCCTGCCCCCAACCATTTAGTCTTTTGAACCTCGAGACTTTTTCGGCCTCGGCTTGATCAAATCAGTTTTTGGTAAGGCATTGCCCTGATCAAGCAACCGCTGCAAATCGAGAAGGCGAAAAATAAACGAGGTGCAAGCCTCTGATGGCGGGGCCTTCAGGTATGTGGCATAAGCCGTGCCATGCTTTATACAATTTTGAAGGCAGCAGCCTAAGACTCAGCTAAACTCAAGATTTATGCCTCAAAGGTATAAACGTCCGCACTGATACTGCGAAGGTTTGTTCAGCCTTACTGTTTAGTAACTTTCGCTGAATTGTCATTCACCTTTAGATATCGCACGGTGACGCCACCGTCGCGAAGAATTCTTAGCGCAGCCCTTTGTGAGGGTAGCCATCTCTGCTCACCGGCAAACCCGCCAGCGAAAACTGCTCTTTTGATTCCGGCGAACACAATAGCTCTGGCGCAGTCGCTACATGGAAATCGTGTGCAATAAATGGTAGCGCCAGAGACGTCAGAATTTGTACGAAGTGCCTTAAAAATTGCGGCACGTTCTGCATGTTCGATTAAGTGATACCGATCGGCCTCACTAATAACTTCGCCGGAACGATCCATGTGGGCCTTCAGCTCAGGGGGCAGGACGTTCGCCGAACGAGTAATTTCGACCCCATCCTTAGTTATTACTGCTCCCACTGCTGACTGAAGTACAATCTTTCCTTTGGGATCATCCGTGCGCAGACGCTCCGTAAAGGCTTCTGACATGTAAAAATTGTCGGCTGCAGTCTGGGAGACGAGTGATCGATTTTTCACTTTGTGGAGAGGAGAAGTGGTGCTTATAAAACAACAAATAAAGACTGCTAACATTGTACAGCAGCCGCAAACAAAAGGAGAGCGAGCTTCAACTTATGATGCTACGGTTGGATTCATTTTCAAGCGAGGCGAGGACATGGGCTCGACCTATGAGCTCCAGCCCCGTGGTGTTGTTTGGGTTGTGTCGCAAGAAGAGTTTCATATGCCGAAAGATGCCACCGCGCTTGCGACCGTGAAGACCACACTTGCTCACAAAGGTGTCTTTGCGTTGAATGTTGGGGTGGTAGACCCCGGTTGGAACGGCCCAATTGCGACTGCACTGGTGAACTTCAGTACCAAGCCGTTCACGGTCAACGTAGGCGATGCATTCTTGAGACTTGTGTTCCTTGACCACGGCGATACAGGTGTCAGTAAAACTATAAAAACAAGAGACGCCTATTCACTCCAGGCCGCCCAGAGCTCGCTAGCTTTTGCGGAATCGTTCCTCAGCATCGATTCGGTTGCTGAAGAAGTAACGAAGAAAATGTTGAGTGGTTCGAACAAGATACTTTGGTTTACCATCGCTTTCACAATTATCGGTTTACTACTTAGCGCGCTGTCTATATTCGGTCCTATCGCTTGGTCTGTCTGGACAAATTCAGGCGATGCAAAGACTGAAATTGTTAAGCTTCAGAACCGGGTAGATCAACTCGAATCGGATGGCAAGGAACGAGATGAGGCAGACAAACAAGTCGTGCGTGACCGCGAGCGGCTAAAAGTTTTGGAAGTTCTCCAAGAAAGTAATCTTCAGATACCCCATGGGGATGCGAAGGACGCGAAAGCTGGGCCGCGCTAGTGCGCGCACTGCGAAGAGGTTCCATTCGCTGGTGAAGACACAGCGTCCGTCTATCTCCGCAAAACCACGCCTGATACCACCGATGGAGGGGAACAGAGCGATGACATCGAATCATAAGGTGGGGGCGACGCTGGTTTTTTTCCGCCGCTGAGTTCCACAGAGCAAACTGCATAATATTAGATTTCACGTATTTTTATAGTCATGCAACATGCTATGCTTAGTGGCAATTGCTGTGGCGGTCGGAACTTGGCGCTGGGCAATCTTCGGCATACGACTACACAAGAGTTATACAGCGGTGTGGTTTCTTACGACAACAGCACATGCTTCGGTGAGACCGAATGAAAGGGTTTAGTATGGATTACATCTCATGGTCGCAAGCAGTAGCTACGAAGCTAGTACACAGTGGCTTTGAGTCTGCGCTTGTACATAAAGTGTTTGATGAGGCTGGGCCAGCGATAAGATCAGAGTTTGAGAAAGGTGAATTAAATTCGGCTGGCGCGCATTTCGTTACGGTACTAAGGAAATATGACCTTGATCTCGAGATTGCTTGGGAACGTGGTCAAGGACGCTTAGTTCAAGACCTTGGTCGCGCCTACCACTTTACCAAAGAAGAGGCGAACGAACGCCTGACTCGTGGTTTCAACAAAAAGGTCCTCATCTTGGGATGGTTTCGTGGATAGGATGTCGATCTGACGCGATCCGCCAATTTTTAATTCTTGCGGCTTTGCCACCAAACTCTCCGGGCGAGAAGTGCCGATTTCGTAAGTGATAGCTGCAGTAATTCGAACGCGCCCCAGGAACGGTAAATGACAAAGCTGACGCGGTCCTTGTTAGGATCAATTCTGGAACAGGAGTTTTGATCACTGCCACGCTTAAAGCGTACCTTGGGGATGGGGGCATGCCGGAAGCAAGCTGGCTGAGCTAGGACTTCGGCTATTACTCGCCTTCCAGCGAGTGGTAGGCGCGTTGCGGCATGACAGTCTGCCCGGAAGTGTGGACGCGCTTAAAGGATATGGTGGCCAATGCAAACCGTGGCGACAGCATTGAACCACTCCGCTGTCAACTGCTCCACCGGCACCTAGTGCGACGGACTATGGATTGCCCATGTCACCTGACTGGCACCACCGGCCCGGGGTCGGGCGGCGCTCGCCGTGTGCGGCGTTATGGTGCAGGCGATCTCCGTGATGATGGAACAACGCAGTGAGCCCGATGCAAATGCCCCACGCATGCCGGCCCGCGCCTTATACAGAAGAATCGCGCGCCGGAGCGGCAAGCCGGCGCGTGGAAACGCGACGACACGATCTGTCTCAGCGCTGCCGCATAGTTGGGGCGTTATAGCTTTGCCGCAGCCGGTTCGATTATTTCCTTGCCGCCCTGAAGACTTATATAATCTGCATTTCTTTAAGTTAATACTTTCGAAAGTGGTCGGGCACCGGTCGTGCCGCCTTCCTTACCTTCGTCATTTTTTCAAAAGGTTTTCGTGTCCGACTTTCTAATCAACCCCCAGTACGACCCTTACCGGAATCACATTGACAGGATGCGCCGCGATGGGTTCGACTGGCACGCCGTCGCTGAAGGCGGCGCAGCCCATGATGATCTAGACAGCATGTTCACGATTTCGGTCCAGTTCTTCCAGTGGCCGAGTCTGGGCGACTCACCCGCCATACGCCGCCAAGTCTGGCAGGACATCGTGTACGCAAAGCGGAAGGCCGAAGAAATGGCCGAATCTGTCAACCGCCCCCTTGTCGTGGTTGGCGCCGGCGAAACCGAGCCGGAGATCCAGGTCCCCACCGAAAAGCATTCGTCGTGGCAGCTCTACAAAAGTCATCTGCTTGGCCAGCACTGGAAGGACAAGGCGGTCGCCAGCATCGAGACCTCGTCCCTGAAGATTCTCAGGCATCTGCGCAAGAATACCCAAGGACAGCAGGCAGTCCGTGGCCTCGTCGTCGGACACGTGCAGTCGGGTAAAACCGCCAGCATGGCAGGTCTGATGGCGATGGCAGCCGACCATGGCTGGAACATGTTCATTGTGCTAAGCGGCACGCTGGAAAACCTGCGCAAGCAGACGAAAAAACGTCTGCTTGGCGACCTCAACCATATTGGCAACCTGCACTGGCATGCCATCGAACGTCCGTCAGCCGAAAGCGCGGAAGGCGAGCGTGCCCAAGACTACCATTTCAGCCCCGGCCACCGGGGACGCTATTTTTCTGTCTGCCTGAAAAACTCCTCGCGTCTCGCCGGACTGAGTGGCTGGATCACGGCTAATGCGCTCAGCCTCGAGCAGATGCGGATTCTGATCATCGATGACGAGGCTGACCAAGGTGGCATCAACACCGCCCCGATCTCGGCTCAGGAGCGGACACGCATCAACCAGCTGATCGTCGACCTGACCAAGGTAACTGCCTGCAGCGTGAACTATGTGGCATACACCGCGACACCGGCCGCGAATTTCCTCAACGAGGGCCCGGGGAGCGGGCTGTATCCGGAAGACTTCATTGTCGCATTGCCCCAGTCCGACGAGCATTTCGGACCTGTCCAAATCTTCGGACTACCGGAGGCTGAAAAGGAAGCTCTTGGTATCATCAGGCGGATCACTAAAGCCGACCAAGAGGCCGTGGCAGCATTGCATGATGAAGGCAGTGCCACGGTACCCGAATCCCTCGAGGAAGCCGTGCTCTGGTTCCTCTGCTGCACGGCTGCCATGCGATATTCAGGCTTTGCCAAACCTGTCACCATGCTCATCCACACAAGTCAGCGCCAAGGGCACCACGAGAACGTGGCCATGGCAGTAAAGTCCTTGCTGGCGCGGCTACAGACTCCGTTCAGCAAGCTCAGGAAAAAGTGCGAGCAGGTGTGGGAACGCGTGAAGACAGATCTCGACCTGCCGGCATTTGGCCAGCGCTTTCCATCATACGGCCGCTTGGACTCAGTTCCGGATTACCCCCCCTTTGCCGACTTCGCAGAAGGGTTGCGTGAACTCGTCTCGGAAGTCTCGTCGATCCGCCTTGACCAGGACGGTGCATTTACTTACGGGCGGGGTATCCATCTATGCGTTGACAACTGTGCCAACAACGGCGTGAACGACGAAAACGAGGTACGCCGGCTATTCTATCCCGCAACGGGTGAGCCCGACAGCCCAGATTTCGCCAGCGCCTTCATCGTCATCGGCGGCAGTACCCTTGCACGGGGTCTTACACTGGAAAACCTTGTCAGTACGTATTTTTTCCGCGCATCGGCGCAGGCAGATTCCCTCATGCAGATGGGGCGCTGGTTTGGCTACCGCAAGGGCTATGAGCTGCTGCCACGGATCTGGATGCCGCAAGGAACGCGCGAGAAATTCGATTTCATGACACTGGCAGAGGAGGACCTGCGTGACGACCTGAAGCGATTCATGGATTTAGGATGCAGACCCGCGGAATACGGTCCGCGCGTCCGCGTCCATCCGCGCGCCTCGTGGCTGCGCCCGACAGCTGCAAGCCGCATGCAGGCGAAGACCGGAGCAAAGTATGACTTCTCCGGTGTGAACCGGCAGACGACGGTCTTCGATGACAGCCCTGATGCGAAAACCATCCATACGGCCAACCTGGAGCATACCGAAGGTTTCCTGCAAAAGCTTGGCAAAGAAAAGGCTGAAAAGGGGCGCCAGTATTCCGTGGTCTGGCGTGGCGTGCGTTACGCTGACATCAGAAATTTCCTGGCCGGGTTCTTGTTCCATGAAAGTGCCCAGTTCTTCTCAGATCTGGCGCCGTTCCTCGAATGGTACGCGGCAAACCAGAACAAAACCGGCTATGGTGCATGGAACGTGGTCGTCGCCGGTAATGCACCAGACGGGGAAAGTCGCTGGGACCTTCCCGGCGGCGCCGTCGGCCGGGTCGACCGTACCCGGCTTGCGGCCAGGAGCAAGAAGGGAGTCTCGGTCTCGGTCGGCGCGCTGCGCAACCCGGCCGACCTCCTAGCGGACAGCCGCGCAGACGGCCAAGACTCAGCAAAGCCGACGAAGGATACCATTGCGAAACTGCGCGCCGAAGGCGGGGTCGGCAAGGTGCCGCAGCTCCTTCTGTACCTGATCGACAGGAACAGCACTCCGTCGCCGGACCAGAAGGACCGTGCGCCACTCAATGTGCCGGCGCACATCGTCGGCATGAACATATGGCTGCCTGAGAGCGGGCGCGAGTCGGGACAGTTTGCCACGCACCTGACCGTAAAAATTCCGGCCACCCTAGCGGATACTAGCGACGGAGCTGCGGAAACGCCGGAGTAAGGACCACCCATGAATTACTTCACGCCCTCACTCGGGCCCATGCAGGGATCCGGCGCGGCCCTACTGCGCTCGATGCAAAACGTGGCCATGATGCCACTGGACCTGCTGGTCCGTGAAGCGGTCCAGAACAGCCTCGATGCCGCCCTCGGAAAGGCAGGCAGTGACGTGCGAATCGACTTTACGGTTAGGGAGCACGCCACCGCGCCGGTTGCTGCACTGCTCGGGAAATACATTCGCGGGGAAGCTCTGCGCCGGAAATTCCCGAAGGGAGGACGGATGCTTGAGATCCGCGACTCTCGTACCGAAGGACTGTCGGGACCGACGTCGATGGACCTGCTCCGTTCCGGGGACAGCCACGGCAACCTGCTTAAGCTGGTCTACGAGATTGGCCATACCCGCAACGACGAAGGTGCCGGGGGCTCGTGGGGGCTTGGCAAGACCTGCTACTTCCGTATGGGTGCTGGACTCGTGTTTTATTACAGCCGTACACTGGCAGACGGTGGGCCGGCAGAACGGCTAATCGCCTGTATGGTCGAGGATGAAACCAGCCGGGACAGACTGCAGACCGACAGCGCGACCGGAATCGGCTGGTGGGGCGAAACAGGCCCGAAAGGAGGCCCTGCTGCGGTCACCGACAGTGCCACGATCCGGCGTATTCTTGCCACGCTGGGCATAAGCCCGTTCGGTCGTGACGAGACCGGCACTGCGGTCGTTATTCCCTTCCTCCGCAACGACCTCGTGACGCTGCCGTCCGTTGACGACGACGCCGCGCCCCCGTCGGGCAGCCTGCCGGCGTGGTGGTTCAAGAACTACGAGAGCTATATCGAGGTCGCCCTGCAGCGCTGGTTTTGCGTACGGCTCGACAATCCAATGTTCCGCACCGGTCCGTGGCTGCACGCCAGCGTCAACGGAAAAAAGATTAGGCGCGAGGACATGCTTCCCGTTTTCCAAGTCACCCAGTCGTTATACAACTGGATCGGCAGAAGGGTACGCATGCCGGGTGACTACCTAGGGAGAAAGAAGGTACCACACGAAAACGTGCTGCTCGCACCGGTCATGCTCAACAATGTCTTCGAATCGGCTGGCCCGGCCGGCTACCTAGCTGCCGTCCAGCTCAGTGCCCGTCAGCTCGGCATCGGGTCTCCAGATAACATTCCCGATCCCTACCTCTGCCTGTTCGGCCAGGCGGAGAAGTCGGCACCGTTCCGACCGCTCGTCACTTTCATGCGCAGCCCGGGCATGTCGATCCGGTGGGATGACGGTGCTTCAGGCCGTGGATGGGCCCGCGGCCTGAAAAGGGCGGCAGACGGGAAATACCTTGTGGCGCTGTTCGTGCCCGAACCCGGGCGGCGGCTTGCGGCCGCACTGCGGGGGAAGCTGGGCGAGCCAGAAGCGACCGTGGAATCCTACCTGCGCAGCTGCGAACTTTCCGACCACCATCAATGGGCCGATCTTTCCGGCTACAGTATTGCGGACAGGATCCGCAGCGGGGTCTCTAAGCGCCTGCGCGACTATGTCGATCTATCGGTGAATGGGGCAAGCGAGGGAGTCTCGATCGGGCTTGCCAGACGCCTCGCCAACCTGATGCTCCCGCAGCGCGGACTGGGCCCTGACGGGCGTTACGGACGTGCATCGCCACGCGCACCAAGTGACCAAGGCGGGCTTACCGGAGCGCCCGGAAAGGGAACCGTAGGCGGGGGGCCTAGCGCCGGTGGCACGGGGTCAGGTGGCGCACGTAGTGCAGCAAAGGGCCCCCGTTTCATGTTCTCGGTGGACGGTGCTCCGGCGTACGGCCGTGATCGCATCACGCTCTGTTGGCGTCTCGACTGGGGCACGGGAAGCGACGCGCGCGAGATTACCGTGTTGGTAGACTCGGAACGTGGACCGGTTTCCGAGCAGCTGTGGCATGAGAGCGGACTCGGAGATTTTCCGTTTCTGCTAACCGATGTCACGCTTGAACAACTGGCGCCCTTCGCCGGTGCCCGCGTTCCCCTCAGGATCGAGCCCAATGGGGGGCGCCTCAGGCTCGTTCCTGACAAGCGCTCGAAACAGCAGCCCGATGCGCTGGCACTGCGGGGCAGCTTCAGCATCGTGTTCCCGGGGCGTACCGGAGATCTGTGTCCGCTGATCGAGGCGGCAGTTGTCACGAAAGGATCACTTTGAGTAGGACTGTAATTTTTCCATTTCGCACCCTTGCGGCAGGTTTCCCGAATGGCCTTAGTGTGCCAACCACACCCGAATTCAGCTCGACTGGGCCGGATCCCGGTGCGCACGGTGAGGACAGTGAATTTGCGCTGGGACACAATAGTGACTGGGATGCCAGCCTGCATGACCTGACCGTACAGTGGACGCTGAAGCCAAGCGGCTTGAAGGCGCTGTTTGGGGCTGGCGGGATTGCCGGCGAACGTGCAGCGCTATTGCTGACGGCCGAATGGACATCCCCCGAATCCGGTTACCGCCAGCTTGGGGAAGGCGTGGTGCTGCGTCTGCCCGACTGTTCCGAGCGGTCAGCGCCACTGACAGTATCGCTGACACTCGGAGGCGGTACGCTGCGCGGCTCGGGCAATCTGTCGCTGCAGGTATATCTCGAGAGACGGGGTCCCGGTTCGGCGCGCGCCGGGTTGGCGAGCGCGAAAGGCTCCCGCCTCGGCACGCTGTGGGGACCGGTCACGGTGGTGATTGATGCCGACAGCTCACTGTTCCCGGTCGTGGAGGAAGACTTGGGCGTCGGACGGCCGCTGTGGGAGTTCCGCGGAAACTGGACGGATGCACTCAGCGATCCGTTCTCCTCAGACTATCTTGCGCTGGTGATGAACACCAGCCATCCGGACATTGCGGCGCTGCGTGACGCGCAGGCTCCGGCTGCGAGAGTTACCCCGCTCATGAAACAGGTCCTTGCGTGCTGGCTGGCGCAGCTGGTCGAACAGATTGTTGAGGAGCACGGCGACGGTTTCAACCGCATTACCGGCGACGAGCATTGCATTTCAGAGCCCGGCAGTATTGCCCACACGCTGGCCCGGCTAGTGAGTGCGGGCGGCATCGATACCGAATCGCCGCTGACGCGGCTGCAGTCGGCCCAGCTGTGGCTCGACCGCCTTACACGTACCCATGAGGCACCGGCATGAAATGGATGGAAACCGACCGCGTGAATGCACGGCGCCGTTTCGCCGCGATGGATAAGGCGGGCCGGTTTGAACCCGGCATGCTGACGCCCGACTATGTGCGGATCAGGCAGGCCCTGCTGTCCGCCCTCCCCACGCTGTCTGGCACGAAGACGGCGAGGGGCACCTACGACGTGGAGGTGGGACTGGCGCTGTACGCAGTACTCGCATCCTGCGGTTTTGGTCTGCGACAGGCATCTGCGGACGGGTTCTGGTGCCACCTGTCGCTGGAAGTCCTGCCTGATGTGGTCGCCGCACGTTGGGCAGAGCACCAGCCAGCGCGGTTCTGGGCCATACGCAGCCGGATATGGCTGCGTGCCGTGTGGTGGTTCATACACCTGTCATGGCAGGGAAGCGAACATGAGACGCGCCAGATTCTGACTGGCGTCACGACCGACGACATGGTCCAGCTGGTCGAACGTCCCGGCCGCCACGGTTTCCGTATCGGGCTGTACCGTACAATCATGCGCGTCAGCAGCGTCCGCAGGGCCCAGCGGGCCGGCACTGAACGGTTCCGCGAGCTGATGACACTCAACACGGTGAAAGTCGTCATGATGGAACCGGAACTGCACGAGAAGGGGCTCGATGGCTACGTCGCCAGCCTGTACGATGCACTGGCCGCCGGCGACAGGACCGCAAAGCGCAGGGCAAGCACTGCTAAGTAACAAGGAACGGATATGACGGAACTGCTGCACGAAATAAGAACGGGCATGGCCAACCTGGACAGGCGTGGCTCGACGCTGCAGCGCCATATTTTTAGGATGTCAAACTGCTATCATTGTGTCTGATTCTCATAGTGATACCTTTATGTTTCTGATCTTCACTGGCACTGGCGGCAGCACTGGTTTAACATACAGTATAATGTCAGACTAAAGATTCCTTGCGTGCAGTCATCGTAGGTCACGATGACTGCACGTAATGATCTAACGCTGCGCGCATATTTCAGAGAAAAAGACATGATTTCCATTAGTGATGAGTTGGCGCTGCTGAATCAAGCGCTCGAAAGCTATGACCACAAGTACATTGCCGAGCATTTGAATCAGATCTCGCCAAATACGTGGACACGCGAATCACTGAAGCGTTGGGTGGGAGGCAAAGACGAGCTCCGCCTAAGTGAGGCAGAGTTCATTCATCTAAAAGCTCTACTTCCCCAAGCGCCTCGACGCAAAACTCATGACTTTGACTTCATTGATCTCTTCGCAGGCATAGGTGGAATCCGCAAGGGCTTTGAAGAGGCCGGAGGGCGATGTGTTTTCACCAGCGAGTGGAATCCTTATGCTGTGCGCACTTACAAAGCCAATCACTACAGCGATCCATCAACCCACAAGTTCAACTCGGATATCCGAGAAGTAACGTTGAGCGCAAATCCGAGTGTCTCCGAGGATGAAGCGTATCAATTCATCAAGGCCAACGTTCCGGACCATGATGTGTTGTTAGCCGGTTTCCCATGCCAACCGTTCTCAATTGCAGGAGTATCTAAGAAGAACTCCCTCGGTCGCAAGCACGGCTTTGAATGCGATACTCAGGGGACGCTTTTCTTTGATGTGGCGCGAATAATCGCGGCAAAACAGCCGGTCGCATTCGTGCTTGAGAACGTAAAAAATCTTAAAAGTCACGACAAAGGCAACACCTTCCGAGTGATCATGAAGGCGTTGGATGAGCTTGGCTACTGGGTTGCTGACACTGAGACCAGCGACAATGTCGACTACAAAATAATCGATGGCAAGCATTTCGTCCCCCAACACCGCGAGCGTATTGTTCTGGTCGGTTTCCGCAAGGACCTCAATGTCCATAAGGGTTTCAGCCTCAAAGACGTCGCGACACTCTATCCCAAGCGTAAGCCAACGTTAGGCGATATCCTTGAAAAACAAGTTGAACCAAATTACATACTTACGCCCAAACTGTGGCAGTACCTGTTCAACTACTCGATCAAACATAAGGCTAAGGGCAACGGTTTTGGCTACGGACTGGTGAAGGAACATGAGGTAACTCGCACCTTATCTGCCCGCTACTACAAGGATGGCTCTGAGATTCTGATCGATAGAGGTTTCGATCCCAAGCTAGCCTTCGAGCACAAGAAAAATGTGGAGAACCGTCCACGAAGACTCACTCCTCGTGAGTGCGCACGACTTATGGGCTATGACGCACCAGGTGAGTATGGCTTCCGTATCCCTGT
Organism: Duganella sp. GW821-FHT07F09; assembly: GCF_059418705.1. Lineage (NCBI taxonomy): Bacteria > Pseudomonadati > Pseudomonadota > Betaproteobacteria > Burkholderiales > Oxalobacteraceae > Duganella > Duganella sp. GW821-FHT07F09. The sequence continues at coordinate 39,725 of NZ_JBWKQJ010000020.1, forward strand.
ATCCGACACACAAGCTTACAAGCAGTTCGGCAACTCAGTTGTGGTTCCTGTATTTGCTGCTGTCGCCAAGCTGATGAAGGATCGAATCATCCAAGCAAAGCGACTAGCTGCTCAACAACCCCGAGACGGCAACAAGCTCGCTGCGTAATAGTAATAATGACTGACGTTCATAGCCCGGAAAGCCGCAGTAAGAACATGCGCGCGATCCGGAGCAAGAACACAAATCCAGAACTCATTCTTCGAAAACTACTCTTCGCCCGTGGCCTGCGTTTTCGTCTACATGTCAACAGCCTTCCCGGCAAACCAGATATCGTCCTGCCCAAGTACCGCGTCGCCATTCTTGTGCATGGATGCTTTTGGCACGGTCACAACTGCTATCTGTTCAAACTCCCTGTCGCCCGGCGGGAGTTTTGGCAAGCCAAAATTTTGCAAAATAAACAGCGAGACAAGCGCGATAACGAAGCACTCCTCTTAGCGGGATGGCGCGTTTTGTGTGTATGGGAATGTGCACTTAAAGGACGCCTGAAGTGGGACGCAAATGAGCTCACAGATCGCATCGCGAGCTGGATTTACTGTGTCTCTGCCGCCGACAATCATACAGAGGTGCAACATCGGCCAGACCAGCACTCTCGCGTCGCCCCAGAAAGATCCGCACCCGGCAACGGCGAGTAACCTCCTAGTAAAAATTTCTTAATACATTGATTTATAACGATATTTATACGATAGAGATGATAATCGTCTTATTTTTCTGAAAAATATTCCCCCTCGCATCATTTCCTTGTGCTATCTTACTAACTTGCACAGGAGAAAAGATGACTATTCAGCCCACCGCCTTACCCTCAGAATTTGAGCATTGCTTCAACGGAGTACCCGAGCTCGCGACGCTGCTCGCCAGCATTGGAGCGGATGTGGCTTTCCTCAAAGTTCTGCCAAAAAACGCGAACGATAAAAATCAAATCTATATCGCATCAGACTTCGGTGTGATCTTTGACTTGTTTGACGTGACTTTATCGGAACGAGGGGAAAGTACTAGCGAGACCAAAGGTCGGTCTGTTCCAGGTAAGCGGATTCCCGAAGCAGTTTTCAATGATTTCGCATGGCTGCGACGCGACCGTTCAGAGATCAAGGCGCGGCGAGTCAAAGCGATTATTTACACGCAATATCCGGAAGCACGACTGTCGGGGCTCCAAGCGATCGACGGATCAATGCCACCGTCACTTTCCGTCAGTTTTACGAAAGTGAGCCCTGACGCGAAGCGGCTGCTCGTCCTCGCTCGCCTGCCGCGAGGTAAATGCGTTGGCTTTGTTTGCGTAGAGATGTCCCCCGGCTTTGAGGCAGAGATCAAAGCGTTGCCGGGATTCGAACGAGCTCCAGCCTGCAAACGTTTGGTCATCGAGCAGAATCGTAGTTCCAAACTTGAAGCACGACTTGCAACCGTTGTTGGTAAAAAACTTCGCGGTTGCCGGCTTGACGCTTTCGGGCAAACTCTGCCGTTTTCCGGTACCCAAGTTTGCGGTTACACCTTGGAACATGCGCTCGGCATCGTTCCAAATTCCAATAAGGACGGAGACTTGTTTGGCATCGAGCTCAAGACTCACACAAAGCCGAAAGTCACCCTGTTCACGCCAGAGCCAGACGGCGGAATTTACGCCAAGAACTTCACCAAGTTCATGAAGACGTATGGATATCTCGACTCTGATGGAGATTACAGACTGACCGGCCTGCACCGCGCGAACGAAGTGTGTTCCAAATCCGGACTCACCTTGAGGGTTAGGGAGAGCAGAGCAGATTCCGAGGGAAAATTGCGTGCTTTCCCTTACAACCCAGATACACCGCTGACGCCGAAGCTTGACAGCATAGATGTAGCCTTGATCGATGGTGATGGCGAGGTTGCAGCGTCCTGGAGTCTGGAACGCTTGATGAACTGCTGGGGCGCAAAACACAACGAAGTCGTTTATCTCACAGCGTCTAAGGAAAATAACCCTGATCCAACCGAACACGATCAGGGATACGAACACATCATCACTTATGAGAACAAGGTGATGTGGTGCCGCGACACTACTGCAGAGAAATTACTGTGGGCGATCAATACCGGAGTTATCTACCTAGACCCAGCCCCCAAACTGCACGGATCGGATCCAGCAAAGAACAAGCGGCGCGCCCAGTGGCGCGTCAACGACATCACCAAGGCAGCGAAGGTTTTGTATGAGCACGTTGAGTTTCGACAGATCGCAGTTACAGGAAATGTGCTCGAATTCCGAGGGCAGCCTGGACTGCAAAAGCTGCCTCAGCCGCAGGGCTTGCTTTTTCCAAATGCAACAGAAGGCGCGGCAGACGTAGCTGCGGAAATCTAATTTACCGAGGAGGACAACATGAAACTCGACTGCATGAAACCGTCTAAAGAATGGGAAGCGCCGTTTTTTAAAGTACTCGCCAAAAATGACACCGGAGAGAGTAAAGGTCATCAGGCGGGTGTGCTGATACCCAAATCTCTGAGGCAATACTTTCCACAGTTGAACGGAACGACCTCTTCAAGACAGCCTACGATTGATCAGCGAGTCTATGCTGAGCTGTACGACGGAGAAAAGTTCCTGAGTTCTGTCAACACGCGATACCAGTACCAGTCTTGGAGCGATACCAGATCGCACGAAGCCAGGCTCACTGATCAACTCGGCCCGATTCACAGCATTGCCCAAGGTGGAGATGTGCTGGTTATGCAAAGAAATGGCCTCAGACAAAATCGCTTCAGACTGACGTTGATCAGGAAATCAAGCAGCCATTTTGAACTGGTATTACCCGTGATTGGACGCCGCCGCTGGGGCGCCCTTTAATCAACGCGATGACCTGCTGAGTAGCGACATACCACCAACGCGGGAGATGTTAGACTTCGCCGGCTGACACCGGCGAATTCAAAAGCGGTAACAACCTGCTTCTTAAATGATGCGGGTTCATCATATTTCGCTGCTGCTTTCTCTGTAGAGAGCGAGGCCCGGCACTGTTCCGACGAGGGCTTCCGCTGTAGCATAAAAAACGTTTCCCAATGACCGTAAACATGGAGCTATTTCGACGATCGCACCCGTCTTATATGCCCCAGCTGATGCGCAATTAATTCGACCGGCCAGCGCGTCCATTTTGGTCTCATATTCGTGCAAATACAATTCTGACATCGAACCACCCTCTTGCACGTAAACATATGATTGCGCTGATTTTTCTTTTAAGAATGCGGCACCATTTTGATCAATGGTGATACGCAGTTGCCCACTTGGCAAGCGCTCGTATTGGATTGCCGCTTTCGACGTCATGACATAGAGAGCAACGGCCATCGCATCTTCCTGATTTAAAAACAACTTGGGAATATAGGTCTTGGTCATCCGTGCCTCCATGTATGAGCCGCGCAGGCAAGTAGATGCGAAGCCGCGCTATCGCAGGCAACTTCGGTTGAGGTGTCTAATATTGCCGAGGCAGCTAAGCCGACATCAGATACTCTATTGCCTTGCAGGGTAAATTAGTTAGACCTCCGTTTAACCTGAAATATCTTTTGCTCGCAAAAAGAATTACCGAGCTGCCGAAATGCCTTCGCCTTTTCATCGCTGACGCTGGCCTCAGCGTCGTTAGCATATTGGCGTTGCCAGACGCGCTAGCCCTTGAGGTTGAAGAAGAAGCGCTCGGCGCCCGTCCGCGCGTTCATCTTCGAGAACGTGCAGGGCCTCACGTGCGCCGCCTTCGCCTACTACTTCGACTCATCCTGCTGCGGCTGGAGTATCCGTCGCTAACCGCCAAGCCGAAGGAGCAATGGGGCGAGCACCTGACCCGCTTGCGCAAGTGGAAGAACAAGCCGGGCGCCGTCAGCGAGTACCGGGTCACGTTCAAGCTGGTGAACGCGGCCAACTACGGCGTGCCGCAGAAGCGCATGCGCGTGTTCTTTGTCGGCTTCCGCGCGGACCAGGGCAAGCTGTGGGTGCCGCCCGCCGAGACGCACAGCGCCGACGCGCTGTTGTTGTCGCAATGGGCATCCGGGGAATATTGGGAGCGGCACAAGGTGGCGACACGCCACCGGCCGCCCCGGCCCGAGGGCGTCGAGAAGAAGATCCGCACGCTCGTCGACGCCGATTACGGCGCCAACCTGTTGGCGTGGAAAACCGTGCGCGATGCCATTTGCGACGTGCCCGATCCGGAGCGTTACCTCAACAAGGTGCAGGCGCATCGTTTCCAGCCGGGCGCGCGCGCCTATGTCGGCCACACCGGCAGTCCGCTGGACGAGCCGGCGAAGGCGTTGAAGGCGGGCGACCACGGCGTGCCGGGCGGCGAGAACATGCTGCGGCGCACGGATGGCTCGGTGCGCTATTTCACCGTGCGCGAGTCGGCCCGCATCCAGACGTTCCCGGACACGTTCCTGTTCGAGGGTACCTGGTCGGAGGTCATGCGCCAGCTCGGCAACGCCTGCCGGTGCGGCTGGCGTCGGTGATCGCCGAGAGCGTTTGTGGTTTGCTTAGAGAGTAGTGCTATCGTCCGGTGGCATATCGGACGAGTGCGGACGGCTGGAAGCACATCTTCAGTTGGAGCTGACTATGGCGCCGCACAAATTAGCCACGCCAATCACTAAACTGATGAAATTAGTTTGGCACCACACGCTGCTTTGTCACCTTCATATGCAACGGGCTTGCCGAGGTGCTTACGTTCACTGCCAGAAGTCTTGATCGGATAATTGCCTTTACATTGGGGGCATGCCGTCATGTCACCTTCCAAGGCAACAGGTTTCCCAAGCACTTTAAATGTCGGATTCGCTGATATGACTTTACCTCCATGGGAGGTCTGGTCACCCAATCGAACTACACCGAGTCCCTTACTATTTTTCATTTCAGCCCCCTCAAATAGAATGCGGCAAAGCGCGAGCTGTCGTCGATACCCTTCTAGGTAAGCAACGGCTGATTGTCACCTCGAAACACTCGACGATACCGCCAATAGCCAGTCGGTTCCGTGAGCTTCTTTCTAAATCCGGCCATTGAATCATGTACAAACCTGTCGAAAAAGTTGTCCAACTCTGCAACGGTCGGTTTGGCGGTCGTCACGCGATGCCAGACTTCCCAAGCATCACGATCATGCGCGGCCATCTCTGTCGGCTGATAGGCACCATCTAGCCAACACGAGTGGTTGTTGGCACGGGCTTCTTTGACGAACGCCATCGATCTTTCCAGATCGCCGAACAGTCCCAGCCTGGCTCCATCCTGCTTAAACGACGCGTGTCCCGCCATCAAATACCCCAGATCCTCGCCTTTAGCATTGCGGACATGGTCCAGGGAGGCGTATGCCTCTCGCGTTTTCCAACGCCAGATCAGATAGGGCAGCATCCAGTCACTCAAACGCTGCTTTCCTTGCGGCGACAACTGAATGAACTTCTTAAAGGCGGCTTCCATGGCAGGCGATATTTCAAACAGTTTAGACTCCCCAACTGCACCTCGCTTGGACATCGGTGTGCCAGCAGCCACAGCACATTCAAACATGTGATTCAGTGGTATTTGCGACAGTTTGCGGGAATCCCCGTCTTCGAGCGAGTGCCCCATTGCCACGCCAAGATCGCCTGGAGCGTAGCCGCCGCCCACATCGCTATGGCTACCCGGATAGGCAAATTCGTGGCAATTTTCCGGCATCACATCACCAACAGCCACCTGATCAAGCGGGAAGTTCTTTCGAATTTCGTGCATCGCTACCATGTGAATACAGTTCTTAACCTCGGGCAAAATTAGCATGTGCTCAGGAATAGCCCAGTCAGTGTGTCCCCCTGTCCTATTAAATATGGCATTTGTCGCCCCATCCCAGACGCCGACGGATGCGACGGTATCCATCAAACCCAAGAAACGGAAGCGGAGGGGGATGCCTGCAATCTTTCCGCCTCGAGTTACTTGCTGGATCCAATGACAGAACACCCGTGCCGTGGCTGCCCCTCGGGAAAATCCAAATATGTCCAACATTATTTCTTTGACCGTAGGTCCGGACCGCAGCGTTAGCTTTTGCCGCAGTTCTGAAATTTGCTGCAAGAAAAAGTCACGTTTGTGAGATTGATCGGTTCCGTTTAAAGAATCGGAAAGTCCGAAAGTTTCTAATAGACGACGATTTGAGCGGGATGGCCGCCCGGGACAGCAAATGGCATTGATTGCTTCACGAGAGGCCCATCGTTCCTTAAAAATAATGTAGTGAAGATTGTGGATGACTGAACACATGACTATCAACAAACGCCCCTCCCCTCCAGTGCCAAAGGCCCCTCCAAAAGTAGACTCACCAGCCTCCCCAATTCGAATAAATTTCGTTCCTAGACCTGGTATGTAAATCTTTGCCGTCCCTCGTGCATTTTCCTCAGCATACGAGTCGAACAGTCTCGCAATGTTAGAAAGCGCTAGCTTCTCCTCATCTGCTTCAGCGTTATTACCCGTCCCATCGAAAAATACACCTATTTGTACGAGAGTTTCGCACTTGCTCGCGTCACATCTGGTCGCTTCGCTCGCCCTCACCACATTCACAGGGGCCTCACTCGTCACTCCCAACATTTCACACTTTGACATGGCTACCTCACGAGGACAAAGGGCAACACCTACCTGCTTGTTTGCTTGAGCACTTTCGTCCCCTGTGTCGCGACTTCGGCGGCACGAGAATCGTTGTGCCGAATGGCATGCTGCGAGCTTTGGACTGGATCAGCGCTGGAGACAAGCCGAACTTTACCGTTCGGAAAAAAATGAGCATAGAGATCACCGACCTCACCATATTTTTCAATAGGCACGGTCGCTTCGTAGTTCTCAAAGCCCATACTTCGGTAGTTACCAGCATCAATTTCAGACATCACTGCGTTTGACCAATCGTTCACAGACCAGCGTACCTTTGCAGTCATCCCTGGCTGCCATTTACGGGGAAGCTCTGCGCAACAAACAAAACTGCCCCCGCCACCGTCTCTCCCAACGTTGAAGCCGAAATAGCCGTTGATGTAGAACTTAGAAATGTTAAAGTTGGGACCCATGTGATGGACTCCAACAATCATCACTCCGATGGGTTCTTTGCTATCATCGTCAGCAACTCTCATGCCCCCGCAAGCCGAGAAAAGGATCATGCTGGCAAGCGCAAGCGACATGGGCCTTAATAAGCAGTTCGTTTTCATGTAATCTCCACAGTGGATTTGTAACGTGCCTTCAGTACTCTGAACGCACCTCATCTATATTGGTTTTTCACCATTCGCTGAACGTCGATGCGAACGAGATTAAGATCTGACTGAGAAAGCGCCTGCGGAAGGGTAGGAACACGCAGCAAACGCCCTTCAGTATCAAATACGCCGCGAGCGAACAACAGCAAATCCATTCCGTCGATATGCCCAGCCGCATGCCACATTCGGCGCGCCTGATCGGCAAACTCATACGCCTGTAGTGTCGCGTACTCGGAAACCAGCCCTGGTCGCATTCGCCGTAAATTGACAAGCATCTGATCCACCGCCATTGCATTTTTTAGTGCGGCTATCTGGCCGTTACTCATCGTCAAAGGGCATTTCGCCAACGTCGACGACGTCGGGCGGGGCAAAAGCTGAACAAGCCCGTCACGCCCGTGAACTTTCCATGCGTTGAGAGGAAAAGTCATTGCTGACCATTGCTCGGAGGTCATTGCTGCGGCAAGCGCAGGAAGCACGGCGCCGTCGGCGAAACGCAATGTGAGTTCTTTTCCTTCATCTGTGCGCACATGAATGAACTGCCTCAAGTGGAAAAGCAGGTCTTCCAGCGAAAGCTCCGTCTCAATGAATGAAACGCACAGCTTCTGGGCCGCGTTCATCAGCTCCATCATTTCGGAAACACGGCCGCACTCGATCGCTCGGGAGATATCGATGACGACCGGGCTGACGTGTGTTGCGCCCTTTTTATAGACCGCCGCAATCCAAGCTTGGCGCGTCTTCGGCTTGATCCAGGGCTTCTTCGCGCGGATATCGATCAACGCGGTATCGATCAACATGTATGAGTTCATTGAGTTCACTTTGAAAGTGCAAATGGACTATGTGCATCAGCAGCGATCAGCAGGCATGGGACACAAATCTTGTGCGGCACAATCTCACCGGGGAATTCCATGTTGCGGGCCTGCCCCTTGAATGTCTGATGATCAGCCGCATACATCTCATGTTTGCCAGAGGTGTACCCTTTGATGCCAGAGGCGCTCAGCTCAAGTTCGCTGCCACCACCGTTGATGCGCACGCCTTTTTTCGCCTTGATCGTGATCCAGTCCGTACTGCTAATAATTTCAAGCACCTTCTTAGCGAGTACTTCCAACTGGGCGTCTTGTGCGTGAACCTTCACCGGCCCACTGGCGGCAGTGACTTTCACGCCACCTTCATTCGCGAACAAACTCATTCCTTTGACGGACCGCATGGAGGCGGTCTCTCCGGAAGCCAGGTAGGTCGCTCCAGCGCTGGTGATATCGATAGTCGTCGCTGCACCGATTGCGATGTTTTGCGTGCTCGTCGATATCAATCCAGCGGGTCCGCAAACCGCGACGATGGGTGAACCGCTGTCGCCCATCGACTTCAATTTTTCGATCAAACTTTCCAGTTCCTTGCCTCGCGCTTTGTCGCCGGCATGCTGTTCGGCGCGATCACTGAGTTGACTAATCAGTTTCTGTAGCTGTTCCGCGATCCGGACAAGTTCCGCACGCTCAAGGTGCTGTCCCTTGCTTGCGCTTCCTCGCTCCGCAGTGATTAACACACCTTGCTCGCCACGCACAGCCACCTTTAGATCACTCCGCAATTCGGCCCCTTCACCGCGTGGCTCTCCGCTGCCGTGCGCGCGCGGTGTCACCAGCCAGCCGAGATTCAGCTGGCTTTCACCGTGGTCGCTCGACAGCTGGGCACTGATCTCGCCGCTCGTATCATCCAGCCTTAGCTGGTTGGCTCGGCCCCCTTTTATTTCCCGGCTTTTGATACCGGAGAGATAGCGATTGCCAGGCAAGTCGCCTTGGTCGCTCAACGCCGGCGGCTGCGCCTGCTGGTTATATAGCTGCCCCACGATCACCGGCTTGTCCGGATCGCCGCCCAGGAAGTTGATCAGCACCTCCGTCCCTACGCGCGGAAGGCCGATGGTTCCGCACTGATCCACGCTACCCGGCCCATTCCCTGCCCAGTTCGACGCCACGCGCACCCAGGCCGAGTCGCTGTCGTCATTGGACGCCCCCGAGCCTTCCGCATGCGTGTGATCCGCCACCCGCGTGCCGGGAAAGCGAATCTTCACCCTCCCCATCTGATCGCAATACACCTCCTCGCCCTTCGGCCCGACGACGATGGCGCTTTGCATCAGCGCCTGCGGCAGGTCGGTGCGCGCGTCGTACGCCGGCACGATCTTCACGCCGCGCCGCACCGCCGTGAACTGGATGTGCATGCGCAGCGCGCCCGACGCCATCCTGTCCACAACCTCCTTTTGCGTCTGCGGCTCGTGCGCGCCCTGCGTCCAGCGGCTGCGCGAGAACAGGCGCTCCACGCGCTCGGCCAGGGTCTTGGGCAGGTTGTTCTGCGCGTTCACCTGCAAGGCCGTGACGACGAAATCGCGTTCCTCGCGCGGATGCCGGTCCACCTCCGGATGCCCGCTCAAGGTGAAGTACTCGCCGGCGCACAGATCGCGCACGCTGCCTTCGCCGTGGAAGCACTTCGATTCGAAATCGTGGCGCGTCATGTGCAGTTTGCCGAGGCGGCACAAGTCGTCGACGTCGTCGCCGGCGTGCGGCATCATCACCTGGTAGTCGTCCAGGCTGGCGGCCAGCTCGTTGCCGCTCACGCCCTGATCGACGCCGCTGCTGGCCTGCGCCATCATGTAGTCCGGCCCCTGCGAGTAGCGGTAGTCCCAGCTGTGCCGCGTCACCACGCCCGGTTGCAGGCTGCGCACCGCGCCCCAGGAGGTGATCGTGTCGCGCTGCTCGGTGCCGGCGTCGCGGTGGTAGCGAATGGTGCCGGCGACGTTCTGGCGCAGGCTGTCGGCGCTGTTGAACAGCACCAGCGTGTGCGTCGGCACCTCGCCACTGGTCTCGGCGCGCACGTACCAGCCGATGCCGCTGCGCTTGAGCAGGCGGCGGATGAAGGCGGCGTCCGATTCGTTGTGCTGCATGGTGAATTCGCGCTTGGGATACTCCTGCAGACGGAACGCCTCGTCCACGTCGTCCGTGAAGCAGACGCCGAGCGTGGAGCTCTTGTGCCGCCATTCCAGCAGGATCTGCCGCACGATCTCCACCTCATCCATCTGGCGAAACACGCGGGTGTTGATGCGCTTTTCCAGGATCGCCAGGGCGTCGCGCAGCACCAGCTGGTAGCTGGCCAGGCCGCCGTCGCTGTCGCCGGAGCTGGCTTCGGTGACGATGCCGCAGACGCTGCGCAAGTCTCCCTGGTCGGTGACGAATTGCAGCGCGGCCGGCACGGCGATCAGTTGCTTCAATGGCAGCGTGGCGTTGGACGATACGCACAGGATGCGGTAGTCGATGCCGCCGCAGAGCGTCTCGGTGCCGAACACGCGCTGCGGCAGCAGCATGTCGTCATTCATGCCGCCCGGCAGATCGAGCTTGAGCCGGATCGGCCGGTTGAAGGTGACCAGCTCCTTGGGCATGCTCATGAAGCTGAAAAAGTCGTTATCGCGTTCCACGTTTGCTCCTCTGGTATGCGGCGGATGTGGCGGACAGTCAGGCCAGCGGCAAGGCGCCGCTGCGCGGTGCGCATCGCAGCACTTCCTTGCCGCTGGCTTGGGAAACGATCACCAGCTGGGTGTAGCTGTTCAAGTGGACGGTCAGGCTAAACAGGTGATCCAGCACCTGGGCGAAGACGTGGACGCCGGTGTCGGCATACGCCGCTTCGTCCAGGGTGACCGTCACTTCGATCCCGCGCAGATAGGCGCTGTCGCTGGGCGTCCGCATCCAGGCAGTGGCCGGGCGGTGCGACAGGCCGGTGATGCCTTCGATCTGGTGCTGGGCGGTGGCGTTGTCGCGCTGCGCGTACAACCGCAGCGTCGCGGCCAGCGCGGGCAGGCCTTCCTGCGTGAGCGTGCGGTGGTTCGGTGCCAGATGCGCGATCAGTCCCCATTGGCTGTTGCCGTGCGACGCCTGCGGGTGCGACATGGTCGGCCGGCGCAGCATGCGGACCGGGAAGTTGCCGGTGGATTTGATCGCGCGCAGGTCGCCGTCGGTCCGTCCGTATTGCAGGTTTTGCGGCAGGTTGCGGTTGGTGCAGGTGACTTGTACCGATGCCGTGCCGTCCTCCATACGCAGCGGCGATAGTTCCTGGTCGACTAGCGTCAGCGATACGCCGTGATCAGTGCCGCCGCCAAGATCGTCACGCTGTTCAAGCCAGTAGTGGCCTTTCCCGCTGGTCGATCCCTGGCGCAGTGAATAGTACGGCGCGAAGTCCTGGATGCTGCTGCCCTGCTGCTGCTTTCTCACCAGCTGCACCGCGTCGACGCTGTAGATCTCGCAGTCGCCGGGCGGCACCGCGTCCAGCACCACCGGGTAGCTGCGGCGCGCGGCGGCCGCGCGGATCAACATGGGCTTGGCCGCTTTTTCGAACAGGTTGATGATAGGTGTGCAGCCGAGAACCAGATTCGCTTCGGTCAGTGTGCGCAGCACGCGCGCTGCTTGTGTGGCGGGACGGACATCGGCCAGCGCCAGGCGCAGCGTCAGCTTGGTGCAATCGGCTGGAATGGCGGCGATCAACGCGCCAAGGTCGATGTCGAAAAAGTCGAATTTTTCCGGGAAGGCGAAGTACTCGCTGAGCAGGCGATACGCGCGGTGTTCGGAAGTGGCGGGCGGCAGCAGCGCTTCGTCGTCGGCAAAGCCCACCGGCGCGATAGGCGGCTTGGCTAGCATGCGCCACTGGCCGCCGGCCTCCACGCAGGCGCAGGCGGTGCGCATGAATAGCCCGTCGCGCAAGGTGGCGCGCAGCGTGGCGTCGGCGTCGATGAAGACGCGCATGGTGTCCAGGCCCTGGAGCGCCAGGCCGCGCGCGACGCCGGTGCTTTCGATCGTGATGCAGATCGCGGCGCTGGCGTCGGGCGGCAGCGCGATCGTCGACGGCACCTGGATGTGCGGTTCGAACCACACCGCGCCGATGGCGACCGGGGCGACCGTGGCGTCGTAGACGGTGCGGAAGCCGCAGCTGACGGTGTTGGGCGCCAGCGATTTCATGGCGGCGCCGCGCGGCAGCACGGTGACGCTGCTGACCGAGTTTTTAGGCGCGTCGCTGTAGTCGATGCGGGCGATCGAGCACGATGGCATCGGACGCAGGTGGTGCGGGTACAGCATGCCGAGCAGCGCTTCGGTGAAGCCGGAGTGGCCGTCGTCCAGCCGCTTGGCGCAACGGGCGTTGAGGAAGGCGCAGGACTGGATCAGGCGTTCGACGTGGGGGTCGGCGCAGGTTTCGCCGCGTATCCGCAGGCTGCCGGCCAGCTGGGGATACCGGCCGGCGAACTCGGCGCCCATGCGGCGCAGTTGGCTCAGTTCCCGTTCGAAGTACGGCAGTAGTTTTTCCATCGCGGCATCCATCGCAGAGTGCGCAGCTTCGATGCCTGAGGGCAACGAACGGACTGCGCAGGATGTCGATCATGTCATGGCGGGAGGGGGGTGTTTTTGAGGTGACGCAAGGTGCCGGAGTCAACAGCGGAAACGCAACACGCTCGTGTGGAACATTCCGGTGAACGATCCTGTTCGCTCACCGACTTGCCCCATATCAAGCCCGGTCGGGCGGGTTTTCTGCCCAGGTACAGCTGAGCACGATTCAATTCATACTTGTAAAGTTGCAAATTCTAAGGTGTAATCTTGCTTGGATTGCATCACGTCAGTCGCTGTTTCCCCAGCGCCATGCATCGGAGTGTGACTCACATGTCAGAAACGATTCCATCACAGCCAGGCGAGTCCGACCCGCTCGCTTTGCTCGCCGGTTTCTCGCAAAGCACGCGGCTGCTCAAACTGACGACGCCCCTCGGCGCCGACGTGCTGCTGGCCGAGTGCGTGCGCGGCGAGGAAGGCATCGGCACCGGCTTCAGCTTCAAGATCGCAGCGCTGTCGACCGACGCGGCCATTTCGCTCAAGTCGCTGATCGGCCAGCCGGTGCTGCTGGAGCTGATGACGGCCGCCAGCCGCGACCAGTTGCGCCCGTTCCACGGCCACGTCACCGCCATCGACATGGCCGGCGCCAACGGCGGCTTCGCCCGCTACAACCTCACCGTCGAACCCTGGACCGCCTTCCTCGCGCGCGGACGCGACAGCCGCATCTTCCAGGACATGACGGTGTTCGACATCCTCGACACCATTTTTAAGGCCTACCAAGGCCAGGGCAAGCTGGCGCCGGCGTGGCGCTTCGACATCCTCGACCGCGCCGTTTATCCCAAGCGCAGCATCACGACGCAGTATCAGGAAAGCGACCTCGCCTTCGCCCGGCGCCTGATGCACGAGGAAGGCCTGTTCCATTATTTCGAGCACAGCGGCGACGCCGCCAGCCCCGGCCTGGGCAGCCACACCATGGTCATCGCCGACCACAACGGCAGCTTCAAGCCCAACGCCCAAGCCAGCATCGCCTTCAGCCAGCCCGGCGCGACCATGCGGGAGGACACGCTGGACCGCTGGCGCACAGAGCTGCGCCTGCAAACCAACGCCATTGAACTGAGCAGCTGGGACTACCGCTCGCTCGATACCCGCCCGGTTGGCGCCGCCAGCGCGGACGGCGGCGACGGCACCCCGCTGGTCAGCCGCGACGCGCCCGGCGCCTACGCCTATCAGTCACGCGAGCAAGGCCAGCGCATCGCCGACAATCAGTTGCAGGCGTTCGAAGCCAGCAAGGAAATCCATGTCGGCGCCGGCACCGTGCGCACGCTCGCGCCGGGAACCACCTTCGCCCTCACCGGCCAGGCCCAGTTCGATCTGGCCGGCAGCGACGACGAACGCAGCTTCCTGGTCGTGCGTACCGTCCACCTGATGCACAATAATCTCAGCGCGGACCTGAAGTCGAGCCTGATGCAGCGGCTTGGCGAAGGTCTGCTGGATACGCTGATCGGCAAGGAGGAGAAGACCAGCCTGCACGCGGTGGGCAAGGCCATGGGCGAGCGGCCTTTGTACCGCGTCCGCATCGACGCGATCCGCAGCAACATTCCTTACCGCTCCAGCGGCACGGACGCGCACGGCCAGCTGCTCCATCCGCGCCCGACCATCCACGGCCAGCAAACCGCCATCGTGGTCGGCCCGCCCGGCGCGCCGATCCACACCGACCGAGATCATCGCGTGAAAGTGCAGTTCCACTGGCAGCGCGGCGCGCAAAGCCACAGCCGCCTGACGCATCCGATGCCCGACGGCCACACCGGCGCGCCCGGCGACGACCAGGCCGGCACTTGGGTGCGCGTGGCCACGCCGATGGCGCCGGTGGCCGGCGCCAACTGGGGCAGCAGCGCCCTGCCCCGCATCGGGCAGGAAGTACTGATCGATTTCCTGGAAGGGAACATCGACCGTCCTGTGGTGTTGGGAACCGTCTATAACGGACGCGGCCAGGCCGACGCCCAGCACAACCAGGTGGCCGGCGGCGCCGGCGTGGCGACCGGCAACGCGCCGGCATGGTTCCCCGGCCAGGCCGGCGGACATGCGCATCCGGCGGCGCTGTCGGGCATCAAGACCCAGGCCATTCAATCAAGCCAGGCCGGCAGCGGCGCTTACAACCAGCTGGTGTTCGATGACAGTCCCGGCCAGTCGCGCCTGGGGCTGCAGCGCCACGCCACCGCGCACCAGGGCACGGCCGAGCTAAACCTCGGCCACCTGCTGCACCAGAGCGACAACCAGCGCCTGAACGCGGCGGGCTTCGGCGCCGAGCTCAAGACCGAGCACAGCATCGCCGTGCGCGCCGGCAAGGGCTTACTGCTGTCGACCGACGCGCGCGGCAGCGCCACCGGCAGCCAGATGGATTCGAAAGAGGCCAGCACCCAACTGGAGGAAAGCGTGCAGCTGCAAACCGATCTCGACGAGATGGCGCAGAAGCACAGCACGCTGACGGTCGGCGGCAAGGCGCCCGCGCCGGAGCCGGCCAAGCCGCTGCCCGCCATCGCCCAGCTCAAGCGCAGCATAGACGTGCTGGGCGCGGTGGAATCGGACGTGACGGCCTACAGCGAACCGCATCTGCAATTGAGTTCGCCTGCCGGCATCGCGGCGAACACGCCGGCCAACGCGGTACTTGGCGCCGCCGGCACCAGCCTGACCGCCGGCCACGATATCAATCTCGCGTCGCAGCGCAACAGCTATGCGAGCGTGAAGGAAGGTATCAAGTTCTTCACCTACGGCAAGGTGACCAGCGCGCAGAAACCCAATCAGGAAATCGGCATCCGGCTGCACGCGGCCAGCGGCAAAGTCAGCAGCCAGAGCCAGGCCGACGAGACCAGGCTCACGGCCGACAAGGCGCTTACGGTCACCAGCACCGCCAAGGGCATCACCGTCGCCGGCAAGCAGCATGTGCGGTTGACCGCGCAAGGCGCCCATCTCAAGCTTGAGGGCGGCAATATCGAACTGCACGGGCCGGGCAAGATCGAGTTCAAGGCCAGCATGAAGGAGTTGACGGGGCCGATGAGCGCGTCCCCGACGCTGCCGGCCTTGCCGCAGGCGGCCAATCTTGATAACTCGATCGAGATCCTGTTCCATTACGACGACTTGGCGCCCATTCCCGGCGCCGCCTACAAGGTCACCTTCGAAAATGGCACCGTGCGCGAAGGCAAGCTCGATGACAAGGGACACGCCCTGCTGACCGGCACGCCGCCGGGAGAGTATGTGGTCGAGTATGGCGACGATCCGCGTCCGTGGAAGCCGCCCGAGGAAGAAACGCCGGAGTATAAAAAGCCGGACTTCAAGGCCGCGATGGACGCGGAGATGGAACGCGAGCGAAAATTGCGCGAGCAAAGTCAGGGGTGGGTATGAGTCTCGTCGACGATTGCATGAAATTCCTCGAAGACCTGATCATGGGCGACTTCAACGAGGACCAGATGGTGTCGGCCCAGATCATCGGCGGCCTGATCTCGTTAATCCCCGTGGTCGACCAGGTGATGGACGTGCGCGATGTTTCGGGCAGCCTGTACCGGATCAACAAGCAAGGCGGCTTCGCCAAGGCGACGATCGATCAAAAGATTTATCTGGGCTTCGCCGCCTTTGGCGTGGTGCCGGAGGTGGGTAGCGCGTTCAAGACCGTATTCAAGCCGCTGTACAAGGAACGCAAGGCGCTCAAGGGCGCGGTCAACAGCGGCGTGGCGATGATCGAGCGCATGCTGTCGAAGAAAAAAGGCGGCGCGCTGGCGTGGGTGAAGGCGCTCGATTGGGCCGGCAACACCCAGGCGGCGATCGTGCAGGCGAACATGGCGCTGGAGAGCTGCATCGCGCTGCTCGACTATATCGCGCAGGGACATTGGTGGTGCCCGGACCATCTGGAACAATTGGCGCGCGATGTTTCGCCGGGCATTAAGAGAATGCGCGGGCAGTTGGCCGGGCCGATACGGGAGGCGTCGGGGTATATCAAGGCGTTCATCACCGATCTGTTGGGGGAGCATGCGGCGGCGGTGGTGATGACGGTGGCCAGCAATGCTGGAAGTATTCCGCGTGGTGGGCATCATGGGGCGGGGGCGAGGGGGGCAAGCGCTAATAGCCATTTGCGGGTGGCTGACAAGCCGCGACTGAATGGACGCACGACCACCGGTAAAATCGCCAATGTGGTGCAGCGCACGGCCTTTCAGGCTTACCAAGGATTGGAGAACGCCGCTAAAGGATTGCTGGGCGAGCACATCGTCGACCACCATGTTATCGAGCACAAAGGCTGGGGACTTAGCTGGAACCGGCATGACATGATTGGCGGCCTTGGCAAAAAACCCGCCGGTTGGCAAAGCGAGTTTAAAAAGCTTAACGATGACGAGATTCCACTTTATCTCTGCACACCGAGCGTACATGTACTGACTCACGGCATAGACTCTCTATGGCTGACAAATCGCCCGCCCCCCCACCAATTTGCCGTTGTTGAGGCAAAGGCCAGCATGAGCCCAGCCGCGAAGTTATTGCCTATGCTGGGTGAAGCAAAGGCTGCCGGTGGTGCCCCCGCAGGCGCGACAGGTCGACGGCAAAAAAAAGGTTCAGGTCCGCGGACGACAGGCCAGGGCGGTGCTTCTAAGTCGGGTATGGTCATGCAGATGAGTCGGATATGGATTCATGATCGTATCCAGAAAGACTTTTCGAAATATCGCGTACGCATGTTAAAAAATGGTACCAACTACTCGAGGCATGTTTTTTTGGTTTCGCCGCTTCAAGCTAGCGAACATATTATCGCTATGGAAAAGATTATCAGTGAGGGATTAATTAGCAAACCGGTGGCAGCGCAAAAGTATGCCTCCGATCATAGTCGTCACGACGTTCAGCGCGAATTCGGCGAAAGCGATCTGGATGCGGCCGAAGCGGAGTATAAAATCAGTGGCAAGCCGCCTCGTTCAGGACCAGGAAAAAAACGTAAAAAATAGGTACCGAATATCATGGAAAAATCCAATTTCATTAGTAGAAGGCGTCAAAATTATCTTGACGAAGAAAGCTACATCAATACAGTCAAGCAAATTGAGACCGAGAACGCGATTCCAACCGTCCCAGGCCTCTCGCAAGAAGATTTATGCACCAATTTTTCTTTAAATGCCCAAGACCACTGGATAATTTTCCAGCTAAAATTTACTGCCGGCGAAAGCCTCACAGAGCTGGCGAGCTCTCTGGATGAAATTGTTCTCGCATATGAACAGTACGTCGAAGCCATTGATGAACTACCAGATGACAAATATCATCCGCCCTTCATCATGAACGACATGATTGACACCTATGTCGATTATTTAAATCTTCTTTGTGCCGCAATTTTATTGCGTCGTGAGGACTTGATAGCGAGAATATGCGCGCTTAACGAAGGAACCGACTTCGATCAATCCGATGCGGTGTTGGAGGAGTTATTCAAATTTTTCCTTGCGGACCGCCCGAACTTGGATTATTGGCTATGGGACAAACCGTATCGAAAGCTGCTTGATGCTATCGACAGCGATACGGTGCCCGAGATGGAGCAGGCTATGAAGATCTACGTTAAGAGGTGGTATGCCGACATGAAAGGGCTCGCCCATTTCTGGAATAAGCATGAAAAGATCAAACCTGATTTCACACCGTACTATGGCTATTGGGCAATGTGCGCGGCTGCCTTTACCTATCTCTACAATCTTGACGACTCGTCATACCGTAACGAAACCGTGTATCCCAAAGACCTCGTTGATTACGCACGTAGCATCCCACGCTACGATGAAAACCAACAGACCATTGCGAAGCCGTTACGGGTAGCGGGTGGGGAGCCGTGTCCAAAGTCCGGCCTTTGGTTTACGCCGGCAAAAACGGACAGCGAAGGACGTTTTTCCGCCGGCGTCACAATGCCGGACTTCCCGGATGCGCAGTACGGTCTTACTATTTGGCAGTGGCTGTCCAATTAAAGGCGGGCACTAAACTTTTAGAGGAAGGCAAGTCCTGCCCCGAAACAAGGCTCCGCCAATGAAAAATTCAGAATTCAGAAATAGGCGGCGCCAGGTCTTTTTAGATGAAGAGAGCTGCGGCAGCACGATTGCCCAGCTCGAGGTTGAAACCGGTCGGCCCTTAGGTCCCGGCCTATCCCAAGAGGATCTATGTAGAAATCTGCGAGCGAGGGCATTTGACAGTTGGGTCATCTTCAAGCTGAAATATACCGCCGGCGAAAGCCTCACGGAATTGGCCAACTCGCTTGACCATGTAGTCGCTTCTTACGAACTCTACGTCGAAGCATTGGACGAGCTGCCAGACAGCCAATACCATCCGCCGTTCATCATGAACGATCTGATAGACACATATGTTCGGTACTTGAACATCGTTTCTGTCGCCATCCTATTGCGACGTGAGGACTTGATAGAAAGAATCTGTGCGCTAAATGAAGGAACAGATTTTGACGGAGTCGATGCAGTGCTAGGGAAGCGCTGATTTAATCGCCGCCGCAGTGGCCCAAGTGATCTGTAAGCTGTCAAAATAGTGGCTCCTTTC
>NZ_JBWKQJ010000021.1:0-57858 GCF_059418705.1 Duganella sp. GW821-FHT07F09
GCGCGCAACAGCGCCCGGCCCTGGCCGAGCTGGCGCCGGGACACTGGTCGGCCTGCCATCTCAACGATTCGAACCACACCTGACGCGCGGCGGTGGCGGCGTCCCGCCGCGCCGTTTGCCGGCGGTCGCCGGGAAACCCGAAAAGTAGCGCGGAACTCGCGCGCTTCCTTGGCCTACATATGGGCATTCGAACAGTTTCATCCACCAGGGGATCGGCCATGTCAAACGCGTTGTTCGTCCAGTTGGGCGACAAGTTCTGCCAATTGGCGGGGCTGCCGGAGCCGAAGCGGCTACTGGAAGGCAACGCCGTCGAAGTCGACGGCGTGGATTTCTACCTGGTCTACGACGAAGGGGAGGAGCCCGACCATCTGCTGGTCTACGCCGACTTCGGCATGCCGCCGGCGGAGCGCAGGCTCGACGCCTACCAAGCCCTGCTGGAAGTCAATATGGCGATGTACGGCAGCCATCCTCCGGCATTCATGCTGTCACCCGACCAGCACGTGGCGCTGGCCTACCACTATCGCCTCAAGGAGGTGACGGCGGAAAAGCTGATGCATTTGTGTATCGGCGTCGCCGGCCGCGCGCACGAATGGCGACGGCATTATTTTCTGGGCGGGGCCGCCTGATGGCGCGGTCCCCGCCCCCACTCAATCACAATCAAGGAGAATCAGAATGGCCCATGGCATTTCTGGTGTTGGCAACAACGGCTACTTTCGTCACGAGGACGATGATACCCAATTGAAGACGGCCCAGCGCAGCACATTCCAGGCTAGCGCCGGCAACAAGATATCGAACTGGTTCCTGAGCAAGGACAATGGCAAGCTCCAAAAGATCGGCGCCGGCTTGAAGTCGCTGCGCAAGGCCGACCTGGCCACGCGTCGCGTGGTCGGCGGCGCGTCGAGCGGAGTGCAGCGCCTCGGCGTCCGGCTCGGCGCGACCATCGACAAGGTCAAGGTGTTCGACGACCGGTCGGCAAAGCTCCAAGTGGCGCAGCGACGGGACCAAAAACTCGGTCACATCAAGGAGCGCGCCGAATTAAAGAAAATGCGGCTCGATTGGAAAGTCAAGATCAATGCGGCCGCACCGGGCGAGATGGCGGCGGTCATCGCAACGGCCGGCACGCAATTCCAGCAGCGTTTGCGGGAGATGAAATACGTGCCGCTGGAGAACCTGTCGGCGATCGCTCCGCAAAGAAATGTTCCCGTTTTCATGCGGCATGCGAACGGCCACCGCGTACGCACCGCCGACCAAAAGCTGCCATTGGTGGCGCGCAAGGTCGCCGGGATGGGCAGCCGCCAGTATGAGAACGGCGTGACGGGACTCGAGAGGGCGCTCAAGCGCGCCGGGCAATACGGCGCGATCGGCTTGTCCAGCGGCGTGCAGCTGGTCCGGCAGGGATTGTATGCGGCCGCCGCCGGGATGGCGCCGCGCGACAGCGAGGAGCGCAACTCCTTCCTGCGCCATGCCGGACGCGCCCGCGACGCCCGACGCTTGAACAGCGCCGCGCTGCAGGGCAACCAGGCGTTTGTCGACGAATTCGACCAGATCCGCCAGGAGCAGGCCGATAAGCGCGGCGTCTCGCTGGCCGCCGCCGGTTACCAGGAGGTCGCGGCCCCGTCCGGCGCGGCGCCGGCCAAGACGCGCTATTCGGCACGCAAGATGGACGACTACTTTGGCGGTCAGGAAGGCGCGGGAAGAACCAAGAGCCGAAAAATCGCCGCCGTGTATGTCGCGCTGGCCAATCTGGAACCGCGCATGTCGAGCCTGCGTCATGGCCGCAAGGTGAGATGGGCGAGCCGGCAGGCGGATACGCCGAGGATGCGGGAAATCAAGAGTTATCACGAGGCCAAACGCCTCAACGCACAGTTCAAGATCGATACCAGCCGCGCCGCGCTCGACGGCAAGCTGAAGGACATCGTGCGCGGCGCCGGCCCAAGCGGCACCGACCAGGAGACGCCGCCGCCGGACGCCTGACCGTCAACGTCGCGCGGGTTCGACGCCGCCGCGCGACGAACTCTCGCGCACCACCAAGCCGGCCGGGAACACCTGCTGCGCCGGCGCCGAGGATTTGATCCAGCAGCATGCGCACGCCGGCCTGCGCCATTTCCAGCACCGGCGAATGCACGCTCGATAGCGGAGGAATGCTGTAGTCGTCGTAGTGCATATTATCGAAACCGACCACGCTGACGTCGGCCGGCACGCGTACGCCCAGTTCATGCAGGCCTTTGAGCGCGCCGAGCGCCATGCGGTCGCTGGCGAAGATCAGCGCGTCGGGCCGGTCGACGCCGGCGCACAGCTCGCGGGCGATGCGGTGGCCGCTGGCCAGCGACCAGTCGCCGCTGAGCGCCCAGCGGGCGTGGATCTCCAGGCCGTGCTCGCGCATCGCGCGCGCATAGCCGCGCTGGCGCTCCTCGACGTCCTCGTTGCCGCGGCCATCGCGCTCGCCGCCGATGAAGGCGACGCGCCGGCAGCCGCCAGCGTGCAGGTGCGCGACCACCTCGGCCGTCACCGCCTCGTTGTTCTGCGCCACATGGGGGAACGCCGGATCGCGCGTGCCGAACACCACGAACGGCAAACCGTCGCGCTTGAGCCGCTCCAGCACCGGGTGGCCGGTCCGCTCGACCACCGCCACCACGCCGTCGACGCGCCCGGCCAGGAACAGGTCGCGCACGGTGGCGTAGGCCGCCGCGTCGTCGCCGATCTGGCTGCGCTGCATCAGCGTGTAGCCGTGGACGTCGGCCACGCGGCTGAGCACCTGCACCACATTGTTCCAATAGGTGTCCTGGATCTGGAAGGAGCGGTTGTCATAGGTGGCGCGCGCGCCGAAAAAGATGCAGGCCAGCGTGTTGGTGCGGATCGCCCGCATCGAGCGGGCCGCCATGCTCGGTACGAAATTGAGCACGGCGATCGCCTCCCGCACTTTTTTCAGCGTTTTCTCCGCCACCATGTCGGGATGGTTCAACACCAGGGACACGTCTGATAGCTGACGCCAGCCATTTTGGCCACGTCCTTGATGGTCACGCGTTTGATGGTTCTTTCAAGGGTCAAAGCGGTTACCTCGGGATTCGCCGCCGCCCCTCTCCCACCAGGAACTGGGTATCGAAAGCGAACATGTCGTAGAAAACGCAAAACTCGGGCGCGCCCAGTTCGATCACCGGCACCCGCTTTTGCAGCATCTTGAAGCAGTCGGATTGTACCGCGATATACTCGCGCTGCTGCTCCGGCGTCATCCAGTCGACCAGATAGGCGAGCGAGATATGGAAGCCATAGTCGTCGTGGTCGGGCGCGCGCAGTTGCAGCCGTGCCGACAGCCGGTCGCGCAGACGCCGCAGCTTGCGGTTCTCCTGCCCGTCCAGCGGCAGCAGGCGGATGGTGGCGCCGGGATCGCGGCGCAGGCTGAACTCGTCGAGCCGCATGCGCAGCGGCAGCGGGCAGTCCAGCTCGAAGCCTTCGAGCCGGCGTTCCAGATACCGGTGCGAGACGGCCAGCGGCGCGTCGATCGGCAGGCCGGCCGGCCAGATGCCGTTGCGGCGGCTGCTCTCGGTCACGCCTTCGAACACCGTCATGTGATAGCTCGACGGCGGCAACAGCGCCAGACAAGGCGCATAGCTGCCCGCCGCCAGCGTGTCGCGCACGCCGGTCAGCGCGTCCGACAGCGGCGTCGCCATCGGGATGTGGCTGATGATGGTGTTGCCCGGAAAGGGGAACGGACTGCCGTCGGCGTTGAATTTGCGGCCGACCGCCGGCGGCTTGCGCTGGGCGGCGCCGGGCGCGGCCGGCGCTTCGGCCGGGCGGGCGTTGGTGGCCTGGGCGGCGCCGGCCGCGATCGCGGCCAGCGAGGCGTTCAGCATAAAGGCGCGGCGCGGGTTGGTCGTCATATACGGACTCCTTCGATCACAGTTTGAGGTTGAGGCCCACCAGGACCGACGGGTACAGCTTCCAGGCCGACTGCAGCTGGCCGCTGCCGAAATTGTACTGTTGCCCCTGCGAGGTGGCGTTCAGCACGTCCAGCGATAGCGTCGCCCGCTTGGAAATGTCGTACGCCAGTTGGATATCGACGTTGTCGGTGGGCGCCTGATAGCGGTTGAAGATGAAGCCGGACGGCGTGAAGTTGGGGAAGCGGCTGTCCCACAGCTTGCCCAGGTGGCTCCAGGCCAGTTTGGCGTGCACCGGTCCCTTTTCGTAATACAGGGCCGCGTTCCAGATCTGCCTGGGCTGCTGCTGCAGCGCGTCCAGCGCCAGCTTCGATCCGTCGGACAGCGTCACCGGGTAGTGCGCGCGGCTGAAACTGCCGTTGGCGCTGACGCCAAGGCCGTCGAACGGCGCCGGCAGGAAGTTCAGATCCTTGGTCACGCCGAATTCGAGGCCGGTCAGGCGGGTCTGGTCCGGCGTGTTGCGCGCCTGCGTCACCAGTACCTGGGTCGGCACGCCGTTGACCGGCATCGTTCGCATCTGGCCGAAATTGAAGATTTCATCCCTGATGCGTTTGTGGAACAGCGCCATCGAGACGATGCCGCGCCCTCCGTCCAAATACCATTCGTGGCCAAGATCGAGGTTGGTCGACAGGCGCGGTTTCAGATCCGGGTTGCCGGTCGAAAGCGTCGTCACGCCGGCGCTGGTGTTGAGCGCGCCGCCGTGGGTCGCGATCTGGTCGAAACGCGGGCGCCCCACGGTTTGCGACGCGCCGATGCGCAGTTTGCTCTCCGGTCCCGTCTCCATCACCGCGGTCACCGACGGCAGCAGATTGCTGTAGGCGCTCGACGTCGACGCCGGCGCGTAGACGCCGTTGGTGGCTTGGTAGCCGCCGCTGTCGAAGCGCGTGCGCTCCAGGCGCAGGCCGCCGACCACCAGCCAGCCGTCGGTGCGGAACTGGGCCTGCGCGTACGCGGCGTCGACGTGTTCGCGCAGGTCGTAGGTGTTGCCGTATTGCGAGGCCAGATCGACGCTGGTTTTTTCGGTGGCGCCATACCGGGCGAAGGCGGCGTCGGCCAGCCCGAAATCGATCACGGGAATACGGGTGTTGCAGGCCACCGCGCACAAGCCGCCGCCGACGACGACATCGGCCAGCGTGTACGGCGCGCCGCCGTAGTCGGTGCGGTGGAACGAGGTGGCGGAATCGGTCAGCAGGGCGCGCGCGCCGACGGCGCCGCCCCAGCCCCGGCTGTCGTCGCCCATGTTGTATTTGAGGTTGGTCTGCGCATCCTTGACGCTGGCCTCGTAAAACGTGCCTTCGACCCGGTGGTATTGCAGCGCGTAGCGGCGCGGATCGGCGGCGTTGGGCGACACCGCCGTGAACACGGGGTACTTGCCGCTCCAGTCGTAGTTGAAGGCCAGGCCGGGCTGGATGAATCGTTCCCAGGTCTGCGGGTTGTCGACCGTCGATTTGGACAGGCTGGCGCGGACGTCGGCCGTCAGTTGCGGCCGCAGGTCGATTTTGAACTCGCCATTGGCGCCGTACAGACCCCGGTTCCAGCGCAGCCGCCCGACGTCCGCCGTCTGCGAGACGGGACCGAGGGTGCCGCCGGTGGCGCTCTGGTTGCTGGCCCTGGCCGAGCCGTCGACCGCGGCCAGCAGCCCGTAGCGGTCCGAGTATTCCTTCTGGCGGAAGTCGTAGGCGCCGACGTAGGCGCTCACCGCGTCTTGCGGCCGCCAGTCCAGCCGCGCGGTCAGGCCGGTGCGGGTGCGGGTATTGTCGTAGTTGTACCAGCGCCGCTCGGCGGGCACCGCATAGCCGTTGCCGCCACCGAAGACGGCGCTGCGCGCGCCCGTGTCGCCGTAGCTGGCCAAGGCGCCGCCGCTCTCGATTTGCGGCACGTTGATCTCGCGGCTCCAGTAGCTGGCCGTGGTCATCAGGCCGAAGCTGTTGTTCGGGCCGAAGCGCGTGGCCCAACGGCCTTGCGCTTCGCCGATGGGGCGCGCGCCGCCGGACTGGGACCGGCCGAAATTCTTGCCCGCCTTGGCGGAAAAATTGAGCAGGCCCTCGCGGTAGTTGAAGGCGCCGCCGCCGACCAGGTTGACCACGCCGCCGATGGCGCCGCCGTCGGTCTCGGGCAGGGGGCTCTTGGTCACGTCGACCCTGCGCACGAAGTTGGACGGCAGCACCTCCATGTAGAGTTGGCGCCCCCCGACGTCGGCGGTGGCCAGCGTGAAGCCGTCGATCAACGTGGTGTTGTAGTTGGCGTTCAGGCCGCGGACGACGACGAAGCGCGGTTCGCCCTGATAGCTGAGCGTGGCCACGCCGGTCACCCGCTTGAGCACATCGCCCACGTTGAAGTCGGGAAGTTTGCCGATTTCGTCGGCGGCGATGGTATCGACCATGGCGACCGCGTCGCGCTTGGTGGCGATGGTCTTGGCGTTCGACGAGCGCACGCCCTTGATTTCAACCGTTTGCGGTTCCTCCTGCGCCGCCGCGTCGAGGGCGCCGGTGAGCAGCGCCGCGCCCATCGCGATGGCGGTCAGCGGGATGCGGAAGACAAGTGGAGGGCGGGGGCGTGTCGACATTAACTTCTCCATGATGGAATATCAATAAAATTAGAACGTTCTAATTTTTTTTGGAGGCCAACCCGGGGCGGCACATAAATTAGAACGTTCTAATTGTATTGCCGCAATATTTCAGGAGAATGACAGCGAGGGCGACGCAAGGATGGCCGATTCGGGTATCGGCACGACGGTCACGCCGCACAGGCCGAAGCGTTCGGTGGCGGCGTCGATCGCGTCGATGCTACACCGGACCAGCGCGGCGTATTCATAGCTTTGGAATTCTGTTCTGACACGGACGGAAAATTTCTGCATGGTTGATCGCTCCCATTGCTGCCTGCTGGCCGCCGGCATGTGGTAGCGGCGGGAAATCGCTTATCAGTGGCGCGCGGCGGCGGAAAAGTTCGGCGGCGGGGGCGGCGATGCCCGCGATTGTTTCTTTTGTAAAAACAGTGTATCGTTTTGCGTGTTGAAGCGAGGCTATCGATACATGGCAGTTTCTCGATGGCATCCCGAGATGCCGCGCCCGTCCGCCGCGTTTCGCCGGCGGCTTGACATCCCCGGTGGCATCGCCGCCAAGTCGATACAGCGCGTCCCCGCGGGCAAGCGCCGAGCTTTTCTGCGAAAATGACGCCCCCCACATCCCGGTGAAAAATAAGGAAGTTATTAATGAGTTATACCGTCGACGCCGTCAGCAAAGCGATTGAATTGCTGTTTCTTGTGGCCGAAGAAGGCGGCAATGGCGTGACCGAGCTGGCCAAGCGCTCGGGCAACACCAAGGCACGCGCCTACCGTTTGCTGACCACGCTGGAAGAGTGCGGGCTGGTGCGCCGCCAGTTGCCGATGGCGACCTATAGCCTGGGCTATCGCACCTTGATCCTGGGCACGGCGGCGCAAAGCCAGTTAAGCCTGATCAACGTGGCCAACAATATATTGGAAGACATCGGCAAGGAGTGCAATGAAAGCGTGCTGGTGCGCATCCGCGACGGCGCCGAGACGGTGTGCGTGGCGTGGTGGGACGCGCCCCACGCGATCCGCGTGCACAGCCAGCTGGGGGACCGCCGCCCCCTGTTCGCCGGCGCTTCCGGAAAATTGTTGCTGGCCTATGCCCCGCAGGAAACGCAAAGCGCCATCCTGACGGGCAAACTGGAAAAATTCACCGCCAACACGATCATCAAGCAAGGCGAACTCAAGAAAGAATTGAAGACCATCCTCGCCGACGGCTTCAGCATTTCTTTCTCGGAAAAGACGGCGGACATGGTGGCCGTCGCCGCGCCCGTGCGCGACGCCAGCGACGCCGTGGTGGCGTCGTTGGCCATGACGGCGCCGGCGAGCAGGGTGTCCAAGGACAGCCTGGGAAAATACGTCAAGATCATCACGCACGCCGCCACGCGGTTTTCCGGCTTGCTCGGTCACGTCGAGAGCCGTTGAGGCCGCGCCGCCGCGGCGCCTTGCGCTGAGCGGCGCGCGCTGGTTTGTATTTCGGTGTTATCCCACATGGCGCGGCCCTGGAACTCCGCAGCCCGCCATGCCACAGATCGGACACCCGGCGGCGCCGGTACGTCTAGCTCTTGGAGAACGCCGATGACCAGCATCGCACCCCTGTCCCATTCCCTTTTAACCGCCACGCTCGCTTCCCCGTCCCCCGCCTGCGGGCCCGCGCCGGCCGCCGGCACGCCTGGCGCGCCACCGGCCGAGGCGCCCAAGGACGCCCGGCCCCTGGCTCCCTACCCTTCGGGCGCGCTGCAGCGTCCGGCCTGGCTGGGCGGCCTGTTCGGGCATGCAGGCAGCCAGACCCTGGTGGCGCTGGACAGCGAGGTCTCGGCGGAGAGCGAAGCGACGCTCACGGCCCGCCGCGTCGTGCTGGAGGCGATCCAATCCGGGCTGCGCGGCGATGAACGCGTGGGCCTGCTGCCGGGCGGGCATCCGCTGGCGCGGTTCGCCGCCGGCAAGCTCGATCACGCCTACGTCGATAGCGCCCACTTCAAGGTGCTCGCCGGCGGCGGCGAACCGCTCGGCGATCCGGCCCGCTATCCCGTCTTTGTCGACTCCAAAAGCGGTACGCTGGTGGTCGACCTGGCGCGCGCTTTCCTGCCCGGAGACCGGCTCAGCGCCGGCGCCCGCGAGGGGCTGGCCCGGGCGCTGCGCACCCGCGCGGCGGGACTGGATGACGCCGAATGGCTGCCCGCCGCCGCGCCGCGGGCGTTGAAACCGGCCCGCCGGCTGGCCCAATCCCGGCCGGCCGCGGACGCCAAGGCCGCCGACGCGGAGCAGGAGCCGCGTCCCATCCGCCGCCGCAACAAGCTGTACCTGGACTATGCCTACGGCGGCAAGCGGATAGCGTCGCAGACCGCCGGCGCCGACTTCTACCTGCCCAACAAGCATCACGGCATTGCCGACCTGGCCGCGCGCGCGGCGCGCCACCGCGCCGCCTTCAGCCACGCGAACTACCTGGCCAACACGGATGGCGGGAATGTCGAGCGCAGGGAGTTCATCATCCATCGCGGCATGATCGATAACCGCAATGGCGTGCCTGAAAACTCCATCGCCGCCATCGATTCGGCCTACAAGAAAGGTTTTTTCGGTATCGAAATCGACGTGCAGGTGACCGCCGACGGCGTGCCCGTCCTTATGCACGACTTCACGGCCGGCCGCATGACCGCCGACGGCGACAACCGCCTGGTCGGCGACCTCCAGTCGGCCGACATCCTGAACCGCAATCTGGTGATACGCCGCCCGGACACGGGCGACTTCGTGGTCACCGGCGAGAAGGTGCCGAGTGTCGAGGCCGCGCTGCGCCATGTGCTCGAGAACAATCCCGGCATGTCCGTCTTCCTCGATTGCAAGGAGTCGACGCCGGACGTCGCCATCGCCCTGCTGGTCGACAACCCGGAATTCCGTCCCATGGCGGGCGTCAAGCTGTATGGCCGCACCTACGCCGGCGGCTTCGATCAGCTGGTGGGCAACCTGCAGCAGCGCTACGGCATCCATCCTTCCGATCCGGCCGACCGCGGGCGGCGTCGGCAACTGCTCGCCGACCTCAAGGACATCAACCTGGTGCCCATCCTGAGCGAGGCCTTCCTGCGCGACACCGATATGCTCGGGTACTTCCTGCCCAATCCGCTGGGTGAAAAAATCGATCCGGCCAAGGTGACGCCGCGGCAGATGGCGGACGCGGGGCTTGGATGGCTGAACAGCTGGCGCGGCCTGCATCCGGTCGTCGTCGAGGCGGTCCAGACCGACAAGGGGAAGCCGGAAGGCCGGGCGATGGGCATCATCCGCGCGGGGCTGCGCGATCCGTCCAGCGCCTACGCCAGGATTCCTTTCTCGGGCTCTTACCGCTACGAGGACTTCTCGCACAACAAGCGGTATTTCACGTGGGACGTCCACGGCGGCATCAAGCCGGTGCCCGACAAGGAATTCGACGCCCGCCGCGGCACCGCAGGGGCTTTCCGCAACGAGGCCGAGAACCTGCTGACCGACCAGCCGGACGAGGAGGCGCTGGCCATGCTCGACGACGAGCAACTGGAACGCGGGCATTCGGGCTACGAAATAGGCCTGCCGGCGGGCGCCACGGTCGATACCCGGCTGAACCAGGACAATGTGCGGCAACGCATCGATGAGTTCCTGGCCGGCAAACCGAAGATCGACCACGAGCGCATCGCGGCGGTCCGCGGCGGCATGATCGACGACCGTGAGGCCGGCCTCGGCGAGGACGGACCGGAGCGTCGCTAGGCCCGTCCGTCGCCATGTCCGGCGCCGCCGGCGGGGCGTCGCGCCGACCAAGGACTCCCCCGTAAGATCTATATTTGTATCGTCAGGTAATACGTGATATTTTTTGATGAAACATTGTTGACGACCCCGGCATTGCTGTTTACCATATTGTCTATCGTTACATTGGTTTGCACAGTGATACGATAAGAGGCTAATAAGATGATATAAGGGTTTGTCCAACTAACTACCGCAAGACTTGCATCGGGGAGAGCAAAATGAGGAAATCAGCATTCGGGCTGTTGTGTCTGGGGGCCTGCTGCGCGGCGCACGCCCAAAGCAACGTCGAGGTGTATGGCATCATGACCGGCGGCGTGGGGTATGTCGATAAGATAGCCACCACCGGCCGCGACACCGGCAACCGCGTCGGCCTCGATTCGGGCCAATACACGCAATCGCGGCTCGGGTTTCGCGGGGTCGAAGACCTGGGCGGCGGCCTGAAAGCTGATTTTGTGATCGAGAGCGGTTTTACCATCGACAACGGCGCCTCCGGGCAGAACGGCGCGACGTTCGGCCGCCGCACCACCATCGGGTTGAGCGGCGCCCTCGGCGAGGTGCAGCTGGGCCGTCGCAAGGACTACACCGACTTCATCGCCAGGCGCTACGCGACCGCTTCGCGCATGCTGGTCTTCACCGGCAAGGCGCACGCCAACAACCTCGATCGCTCGACCGGCGAACGGGCCAACAACATGGTGTATTACCTGTCGCCGAATGTCGGCGGCTTCCAGGCGAACCTCACCTACGCGTTCGGCGAGCGGGCCGATTCGACCGGCGCCGGCCAGTCGCTGGGCCTGGGCGGCAATTACGAGCGCGGTCCGCTGGGCGTCGGCTTCGCGTATTGGCAATCGAAGAAGGCCGCCACCGTCGGCTCGGTGGCGACCAACACCAGCAGCGACCAGGGCGCGGCCAGCAATGCCGGCTGCAACACGGCCACGCTCGGCAACACCGGCGATATCTGCACCAAGGTCTGGATGCTGGGCAGCAGCTACCGTTTCGGCGATCTGACGTTGCGCGGCACGTATTCCCTGGTCAAACAGCCGTTGGTGAACGCGTCGTCGGGCGCGGCGCCCAATTTCGCGGCCGCCTTCACGGCCGCCCCCGGTGTGGCGGCCTTCGCCGCCGGCGGCATCAACAACTCCCGGGCCGACATCCTCGACGTCGGCGCCGACCACCGGATCGGCAACTGGCTGCTCAAGGGAAGCATCATCTACTCGCGCTACGACTTCGTCGGCGCCTCCACCCGGGGCAAGCTGGCCGAGCTGGTGCTCGGCGCGGACTACAACCTGTCCAAGCGCACGGCCTTGTACGGCATGATCGCCAACATGCGCGTGGCGGACATGTATAGCCCGGGGCTGACCAGCAATGGCACGCCGGGCATCGATAATACGCAAAACGCCTTGGCGCTGGGCATCTTGCATCGTTTTTGAGCCTGTCGGGTAGTCCGGGGTTTCTTGCTTGCCAATCCCGTGTCCGGGATTGGCTTTTTTCTGGGCGAATGTCCGGTGCTTCCAACTGGTGAGATGACCTTATGCCGGGATGTGACATGTATGACTGATTACACGATCGACGCCGTCGAAGAGGCCCTGGGCTTGCTTCTGATCGTTGCCAAGACGCCGGGGCTGGGCGTGACGGAATTGGCCCTGCGGTCCGGCGTCACCAAGGCGCGGGCGTTTCGCATGCTCCACACGCTTGAGAAAAGCGGCCTGCTGTTTCGGGACGGCCATACGCCGACCTATTCGCTGGGCTACAACGCCTTGTATCTCGGCGTCGCGGCGGAGGGGCAGATCAGTCTTGCCAGGCTGGCCAAGAATTATTTGCGGGAAGTCGGCGTCGCCTGCAACGAAAATGTACAGCTGCGCATCCGCGATGGCATCGAATCGGTCTGCATCGCCCGCTGGGAGTCCACCCATCATGTGCGTGTGCAGACCGAACTGGGTAATCGCCGCCCCTTGTACGTCGGCGCTTCGGGCAAGATCCTGCTGGCGTTCGCTCCGGACGACATCAAGGACCACGTGCTCAATACCGAGCGTATGCGTTATACCAGCGCGACCCTCGTCAGCCGAAGCAGCCTGAAGCAGTCGATGGGTAAAATCCTGCGCGCGGGGTACGCGGTGTCCCATGGCGAAATGTCGGTCGAGGCGGTGGCGGTGGCGGCGCCGGTCTTCAACGCCAATGCCGATGTCATCGCCGCGATCAGCATCGCCGGCCCGGCCAGCCGCGTCAGGAAGCATGAAATTGAAGGAATGAGGGGACTGGTCGTCAAGGCGGCGCGGGAATTGTCCTTGAACCTGGGATATCGTTGAGGCGGTCCGGATACCCGGCTTTTCTATGAATATGTTTTTAATGAAGCCTATGAGGAGGGGATGGAATGTTTAAGGTCGTGAGGAAGGTCTTTGCCGCGGCGTGTCTGGCCGTTGGTGTGTGCGGCGCGGTGGCGCAGGCGGCCGATTTGAAAATCGGCTTCAAGGCGGAGGTCACGTCGGCCGATCCGCATGTGCTCAACAGCGCGAACCGCAATATATGGGCGCATGTCTACGATTCGCTGGTGGACCAGGACTCCCAGCTGCGTCCCAGGCCGGGTCTGGCGTTGTCATGGCGCATGCTCAACCCGACCACCTGGGAATTCAAGTTGCGTCCCAACGTCAAGTTCCAGAACGGCGCGGCCATGACGGCCGACGACGTCAAGTATTCCATCGAGCGCGCGCTGGGCCTGTCCGGCCCCCGCACTTTCCGCTCCTACCTGAGGGACGTGGAGGCGGTCAGCGTCAGCGATCCGCTGACCATCCAGGTGAAAACCAAGCATGTCAGCCCTACGCTGCCGGACAACCTCGGCCTGATCGCCATCCTGCCGAAATCGCTGGGCGGCAACGTCAGCGAGGACAGTTTTGCCAACGGCAAGTCGGCGATCGGCACCGGCCCCTATATGTTCGCCGCTTGG
This sequence comes from Duganella sp. GW821-FHT07F09, assembly GCF_059418705.1. Lineage (NCBI taxonomy): Bacteria > Pseudomonadati > Pseudomonadota > Betaproteobacteria > Burkholderiales > Oxalobacteraceae > Duganella > Duganella sp. GW821-FHT07F09. The sequence continues at coordinate 13,187 of NZ_JBWKQJ010000021.1, forward strand.
GCCCATGGCCAGAAACTGGTGTTGAAGAAAAATCCTTCCTATTGGGGCGAGAAGGAGCCGTGGGACACGGTGACGTTCCAGTTCATTCCGCGCGAGCCGGCGCGGGCGGCGGCGCTGTTGTCGGGGTCGGTGGATATCATCAACGACATCACCGCCAACATGGAGGGTTCGTTCCGGGGCAACTACCAGATCGCCTCGGTGACCTCCTACATGCTCAACTATCTGGCGCTGGACCAGTTCCGCGACAGCTCGCCCTTCATCAAGGACGCGGGCGGCGCGCCGCTGAAGAAGAATCCGTTGAAGGAGCTCAAGGTCCGCCAGGCCCTGATGACCGCCATCAACCGCGAGGCCATCATCAAGTTCCTGATGAAGGGCGACGCCACCGCCGCCGAACAACTGGTGCCGAAAGGTTTCCTGGGCTATGACCCGGCGCTGAAATTGCCCGCCTACGACCTGGGCAAGGCCAAGGCCCTGCTGGGCGAGGCTGGTTACCCGAACGGATTCCAGCTCACCATCCACTGTCCCAACAACCGCTATATCAACGACGCCAAACTGTGCGAGGCGGTGGCGCAGGTCTTCAGCCAGATCGGCGTCAAGACCGAGGTGGCGAGGATGCCGTACGCGGTGTTCCAGACCCGCGCCTTCGGCGGCGGACCGAACGGCGAGCTGGAGTTCAGCGTGTTCCTGGTCGGCAATGGCGCGGTCACCGGCGATTCGCTGACCGGCCTGGTGTCGACCATCCACTCGTTCAACAAGGCGTCGGCGACCGGCGTGAGCAATTACGGCCGCTATGGCAACCAGGAGGTCGATGCCCTGATCGACAAGGCGTCGGCCACGACCGACGAGGCGGCGCGCGCCGACCTGCAGCGGCAGGCGGCCCAAATGGCGTTGAACGACGGCGCCATCGTTCCGCTGCTGCATCTGAACGCGGCCTGGGCCATGAAGAAGAATATCGCCATCACGCCGCGCGCCGACGCCTTCACCAGGGCGATGGACATCCGTTCCAAATAGGGCGGCCCGGGGCCGGCCCGTCCGCTACAAGCCCATCTTGCTGAAGGCCTCGGTGGCGCGGATCAGCTCGGTGGCCACCTGCACCACCGGCACCCGTTGCGCCGTCGCCTGCCGGCGGATGGCCTCGTAGGCCTCGCTGGCGCCGACGCCCTTGCGTTCGGCCAGGATATGGACGGCCTTCTCGATCTCCCGGCGCGAGCGCAGCGTGTCCTCGAGCCGTTTGACCTTGTTGTTCAGGCGTTTCTTGTAATCGTTCGACGAGCGCGCCAGCACGAGCGTGCTCAGGATGCCGAACGAGCGGAACGGCTTGGAGATGACGGCGCTGGCGTTGGTTTCGAGCAGCGCGCCGAGCACGGTGGGATTCTCATAGTCGATCAGCGCGATCAGCGCCGCCTCGGTCTCGGTCTGGCACCAGTCGGCGCTGGGGCTCTGCTCGCGGTCGACCATGAAGAAAATGACGTCGGCGTCGGGCGGCCGGGTCAGGCAGAACGGCCAGATCCAGCGCACCTGGCAGCCGATGCGCTTGAGCTGCCCCTGCAGGATGTCGCGGTCCTCACCCGGCGGATGAATCACGGCCACGCGCAAATGGCGCAAGTCGTCGAAGAGTCTGCTCATCTCGGGTTCCTACTTTAGCCAGAATTCGGAAAACTCGTACGTGGTCAGGTAGGGGTCGGGCTTGACCGGCTCCGCCGCCTGCCAGACCACGTCGAAATTGCCGTCGTCGCGGGCCACGCCGATCTTGGGCTGCAGCCAGACGTGGTGGTTTTCGCGGTCGACGGCGATCGCGCCCTCCGGCGCCTCGAAGCGCTCCCCGTACACCGCCTCGACCAGCGCTTGCGTGTCCATCGAGCCGGCCCGCTCCAGCGCGCCGGCGAACAGGTACACCTGGTTGTAGGCCGCCTGGCCCCAGGCGCTGACGGTGGCGTCGGCGCCGAAGCGGCGCCGGTACGAGGCCAGGAAGTGCTGGTTGCGCGCCGAGCGCAGCGAGCTGAAATAGGTCGCCGAGACGATGTGGCCGGCGCAGAATTGCGGGCCGATCAGCTTCAATTCGGTCTCGCCCAGCGTCAGGCTGGCCACCGGCAGGCGGTGTTCGGCGCGGTCGGCGTCGTGCAGCACGCGGTAGAAGTCGCGCGCCGGGCGCCCGATCACGGTGGAGAACACCGCCTCCGGGCGGCTGCGCAGCAGGTCGTCGACGGCCGCCTCGATCTGGTCGTGGCAAACGTCGAAGGGCAGGTAGATCTCGTCGACGATCTCGCCGCCGTGGCGCTCGAAGAAATCGCGCATGATGCGGTTCGATTCGCGCGGGTAGATGTAGTCCGAGCCGATCAGGTACAGGCGCTTGCCGCGGTTCTTCAGCAGATACGCCGCCAGCTGCAGGCTGTTTTGATTCGGCACCGCGCCGGTGTAGATGACATTGGGCGAGTATTCGAAGCCCTCGTACAGCGAGCAGTACCACAGCAGGCCGTTGCGGCGCTCCAGCTCGGGCAGCACGGCCTTGCGGCTGGACGAGGTCGAGCAGCCGAAAATCACGTTCACGCCCTCGCGCGCAAGCATCTGGCCGGCCCGCCTGCGGTAGGCGCCCAGATCGCCCTGGGGATCGAACACCACCGGATCGAGCAGGCGGCCGCGCACGCCGCCGCGGGCGTTGATTTCCTCGATGGCCAGCACGGTGCCAAAGAAGTGTTCGGATTCGGTGACGGCGGTCACCCCGGAGCGGGAAAATAAAATCCCGACCCGCCACGTCTCGTTGCCTGGTTCTGCTGCGCTATGGATAGCCGTCATGTCGATCGCTCACTGGTGGTGCCGCTTATGGTACGTGATGGAACGGCCGTCGCGCAAGGCGCTTGTGGGGCGGTTCATGGGCCGCGCCGGGGCGCGGCGGCCCGCAGCGCCGCCTCCACCTGCGCGGCGGCCGCCAGGCAGCGCCGGTCCTGCCACGGCTGGCCGATCAGTTGTATCCCCATCGGGGCGCCGCTGGCGCCGCTCAGGCCCGGCACGCTGACGCAGGGCGTGCCGAGCAGCGTCCACACCTTGTTGAAGGTCGGCTCGCCGGTGGAGGCCCAGCCGAGCGGCGCCTCGTCCGGCGCGCTGGGCGTCATCAGCACGTCGACGCCCTCGAACAGCTCGGCGGCGCGCCGGCGGGCGGCGGCGACCAGCCGGCGCGCGGCGTCGTAGCGCGCGGCCGTGACCAGGGCCGCGCCGCGCAGGAAGTCGCCCAGCAGCGGCGACAGCCGCGCGCCGTGCACGTCGAATTCGAACGCCAGCGACTGGCTGGCCTCGTACTGCTGCAAGGTCGCGTGGGCGGCGTACAGCGCGTCGAACCACGCCGGCAGCGCGATCGCGCGCACGGTGGCGCCGCGCGCCGCGACGGCGTCGGCGGCCCGGCGCACGGCGGCGGCGGCGCCGGCCGACGGCGCCGCCCACGGATACGCCGCCGGCACCCCGACCACCAGTCCGCGCGGATCGTCGTCCGCCGCCGGCAGCAGGGGCCGGCCGATCAGCGTTTCGGCGAACCAGGCGACGTCGGTGACGCCGGCGGCGAACAGGCCGACCGTGTCCAGCGACCAGGAAAAACACTTCATGCCCGGCGTGGGAAACATGTCGAAGGTCGGCTTGTAGCCGGCCACGCCGCAGAACGACGCCGGCCGGATGGTGGAGCCGCCGGTCTGCGTGCCGATGGCGAACGGCACCATGCCGGCCGCCACCGCCGCCGCCGAGCCGGAGGACGAACCGCCGGCCGTGCGCCGCGGGTCGGCCGGATTCCGGGTCGGGGTCGGGGCCATGTAGGCGAACTCGCTGGTGACCGTCTTGCCGACCACGACGCCGCCGGCGCGGCGGATCAGCGAGACGATGGCGGCGTCGCCGGCCGGCTGGTGGCCGGCGTAGATGGGCGAGCCGTAGGCCGTCGGCAGCGCGGCCGTGTCGAAGATGTCCTTGACCGCCACCGGCAGGCCGGCCAGCGGGCCGCGCGCCCGGCCGGCCTGCGCCAGCGCGGCGGCCGGATCGAGCACCGAGACGAAGGCCTGGGTGTCGCCATCCAGGGCGGCGATGCGGCCGATGGCGGCGAGCATGACGTCGTGGCGGCCGATCTCGCCCAGCGCGATCTGGCGCACGAGCCGCGCGCCGGAGAGTGGATGCATGGTGTTCCTCCTTATACGCTCAGGTGGCGCATGATGTCGCGCCGGGCGTCGGCGCCGCCGGTGTCGCCGCCGGCGACGATCTCGCCGAGCTTGAGCAGCGCGTAGCGGTCCGCCACCGTGGTGGCGAACTGCACGTTCTGTTCGACCAACAGGATGGCCGTGCCGTGCGTGGCGCGCTGGTGCAGCAGCGCCGCCGCGACCCGGTCGATCACCGACGGCTGCATGCCCTCGGTGACTTCGTCGATCAGGATCAGGGCCGGCCGCACCATCAGCGCGCGCGCGATCAGCAGCATTTTCTGCTCGCCGCCCGACAGCGTGCCGGCGCGTTGCGCCATGCGTCCCTTGAGGAAGGGGAACAGGTGTTCGACTTCCGCAAAACGCGGGTCGAACAGACTGTCCTTGGCCAACCCCAGGCGCAGGTTGTCGCGCACGCTCAAGTCGTGGAACAGCGAACGCGACTGGGGCGCGTAGGCGATCCGTTCGCGCGCCACGCGGTGCGCCGGCTGGCGCGTCACGTCCTTGCCGAACAGCGCCACCGAGCCGCCGCGCTTGGGCAGGTAGCCCATGATCGATTTCAGCAGCGTGGTCTTGCCCATGCCGTTCTTGCCGACCAGCGCGACGATCTCGCCGGGTTGGATCGACAGGCTGACGTGGCGCACCACGATGGCGTCCTTGTAACCGCTGGAAACGTCGTGTAATGCCAATGCGGCGTTGCTCATGACATGGTCTCCTGTGTGGCGTTGTTGGGTTCAGCCTCGGGGACGGCGTGGCCGGAGTACACCGATTGCACCAGCTGGGACGCCACCACCTCGTCGACCGTGCCCTGCATGACGATTTTCCCCTGATGCAGCACGACCACGCGCGACGAGATCTCGCGCACGAAGTCGAGGTCGTGCTCGACCAGCAGGCAGCACATGCCGTAGTCCCGCGACAGCTCGATTAGGATGTGGCCGATCTTAGTGCGCTCGGCCTTGGTCAGCCCGGCGGTCGGCTCGTCCAGCAGAATCACGCGCGGTTCCAGCGCCAGCACCATCGCCAGCTCCAGCGCCTGCTGTTCGCCGTGCGACAGGTCGCGGCAGACGCGCCCGAGCTTGGTGTCCAGTTCGGTGGCGCGCAGCACCGCCAACGCGTAGGCCGGCAGCGACAGGGTGTTACGTTCCCGCGTCAGCGACGGCGTCTCGATGCGCGCGCGGGCGATGCGCAGGCACTCGGCCACGGTCAGCGATTCGAACACGTTCGCGGTTTGGAATTTCCTGCCGATGCCGAAGCCGACGCAGCGGCTCGGCGGCAGTTGCCGGAGGTCGTTGCGGTCGATGTGGATGGCGCCCGCGCTGCGCTCGGCGCCGTCGCTCATGCAGCGCATCAGCGTGGTTTTGCCAGCGCCGTTGGGGCCGATCAGGCTGACCAGCTCGCCGGGATAGGCGCTCAGGTCTATGCCCTCCAGCACCTTCAGGCTGCCGAAGTGTTTGGCTACGCCGGCCAGTTCCATGGCGGGGATGGCGCGGTCGATGCGGCCGCGCTGGCGGTCAGGCGCCGTCGCCAGCGTCGGCACGGCGGCCGGGCCGGCGCGGCGCGGCAAGAAGCGGCGCAGCTTGAGCGCCAGCGGCATCAGCCCCTGCGGCAGCAGAATGATGACCAGCACGAACGCGATGCCGACCAGCAGTTTCCATAGGAAGGGCAGGCTGCCGCTCAGATAGGCGCTGGCGGTTTCGATCAGGATCGCGCCGAGCACGGGGCCGAGCAGTGTGCCGCGGCCGCCCAGCGCCACCCAGATGATGATTTCGGTGCCGAACACAAAGCCCGACAGCTCCGGCGCCACCACGCCGCTGAAGGCGGCGTAGCCGAAGCCGGCCGCGCTGGCCACCAGCGCGGTGACGACCAGCAGGGCGATCTTGACCCGCGACGGATTGATGCCGAGGTATTCGCAGCGCGATTCATTGTCGCGGATGCCGACCAGCACCTGGCCGGCGTCGCTGTGGACGAAGATCCAGGCGGCGCAGGTCAGCAGCACCAGCGTGCCGCCGACGATCCAGAACCAGGCGTCCAGCGGCAGGTCGACCGTGGTGTAGCCGGTCAGGCCGGAACTCGAGCCGGTGAACGTGCCGCCGGAGAACAGCAGCTGCGTCATGACGATGGGCAGCACCAGCGAGATCACCGAGGCGTACAGGGGCGTGGCGCCCTGGTAGAACGACAGCCAGCCGACCAGCAGCGCCACCAGCGCGGCGCCGGCCAGGGCCAGACCCAGCGCCAGCCAGGCCGGGCCGGCGCCGAAGCCGACATGGGTAAACACCAGGCCGGCGGCATAGGCACCGATGCCGAAGAAGGCCGACTGGCCGAACGTCAGGATGCCGGCGCGGCCCCACAGGATGTCGACGGTCAGCGCCACCATGGCGAAACAGCAGGCGCGGATGACGATGTTGAGCAGATAGGTGTCGAGCAGCGACGGCATCAGCGCGACCATCAGCAGCGCCGCCAAGGTGACGCCGAACACCGGCGCTAGGGATTTGTTGGCGCGCGGCGCCGGGTTGCCGCGGTGTGATGTATTAATCATGAGAAAATCCCTTCGGACGGATGCGCAGCGTGATCGCCGACAGCAGCACAATGGCGATGCCGCCCAGTATCGGACTCACAAAAGTACTCAGCAATACCTGGATGCCGCCGAACAGCAGGGCCGCCGCGACCAGGCCGAACATGGACGAGCCGGCCACCATGACCAGCATGAAGGCGTTGATCAGCCACGGAATCCCCATGTTGGGATCGACGCTGGAGAGCGGCGTGATCAGGGCCCCGGCCAGGCAGCCCAGGCCCGCACCCAGGCTGAAGGTGAAGAAGCGCACCCGGCCCGAATGAATGCCCAAGCCGCGCGCCAGCTCCTCGTTCATGATGACGGCGCGCGTGACCAGGCCGAAGCGGGTTTTGCTCAGCAGCACGCTCAAGGCCAGCGCCAGCGCGGCGGCAAAGCCGGTCAGCACGATGCGGTAGGCGGAATATTCGGTGCCCAGTACCGTCAGCGGCCCGGACAGCGGGCTGGTGGCGAATTGCGCCTCGCGCCCGAAGCCCAGCGTGATCAGCTGGGCGATCACGATGCCCAGACCCCAGGTGGCCAGGATCGCGTCCAGCGGGCGTGCGTACAGCGGGCGCACGATGAGGTACTCGATCGCCATGCCGCAGATCCAGCCGGCCGCCATCGCCGCCGGCAAGGCGATCCAGGGGTTCAGTCCCAGCTGGGTGACCACCAGGCTGGCATAGGCGCCGATGGTCAGGAAGGCACCATGCGCAAAGTTGATGATCTTCATGACCCCGAAGATCATCAGCAGCCCCGCCGCCACCAGATACAGGATGGCGGCCGAACTTATCACATCCAAAAACAACGACATTTCATCTCCTCGTTCTACTTGTTGCATCGGAAGCCGGGCGTCGCCCGGCTCCTTGCTGCGTACGCCAGGGGCCTAGTTAGCCGGACATTGCTCTCCCGGGCTGATGCTGTTGAAGCTCTGGATTACCTTGACGCTGCCGTCGGCCTGCGCCTGTCCCAGATACATCTTCAGCGGCGCATGGTGTTGCTTGGACATCCGCACACGGCCGCGCGGACCGTCGTGCGCCACTTCGGACAGCGCCAGCCGGACCTTCTCCGGCGCGGTGTCGCCGGCCTTCTCGACGGCCGCCTTGTACAGGTAGATTGCCTCGTATTGCGGCACCGACAGATCGTTCGGCACCTTCAGGGCGGCGCCGAATTTCTTGCCCATGTCGGCCAGGTATTTGTGGTTCTCCGGGCTGTCGATGCCGGTCACGTACGAGGCGGAAATATACAGGCCCTGGCCGTCGGCGCCCAGGCTTTTGGCGGTGCCCTCGTCCACCGCCAGGTTACCGTACGGCAGATTCAGGCCGGTGGCGCGCAACTGCTTGGTCAGCGAGACGTTGGGCGCGCCGCCGGCGGTCGACGTGATCAGCGCGTCGGCCTTGCTGGCGCGCAGCTTGCTCAGGACCGCCGTCCAGTCGGTGGCGTCCATCGGCAGGTATTCCTCGCCGACCACCTTGCCGCCCTCGCTTTCGATGAACTGGCGGGTGAAGGCCAGCATGCCGCGTCCGAACGAGTAGTCGCTGCCGATCAGGAAGAAGGACTTGGCCTTCAGGTTGCGCATGAAATATTTGACGATGGGCGGCACCTGCTGTTCCGGCACCCAGGCGTTGACGAACAGCCAGGGGCTGCACGAGCGGCCCTCGTAGAACGAGGTGTAGATATACGGGATCTTGCCCTTGTTGACGATGGGCAGGCCGGCGTTGCGGGCGGCGCTGGTTTCCATCGAAATGATCACGTCCACCTTTTTGCGGAACACCAGCGAGTCGAAGGCTTTTTGCGCGCCCACCGCGCCCGAGCCGTCGTCGGCGATTTCCAGCCGCAGCTGGCGGCCGAGCACGCCGCCGGCGGCGTTGATCTCGTCGACCGCCAGCTGCGCCGACTGCACCACGCCGGGCGCCACCACGCTGTTGGCGCCGGACAAACCGATCGGCACGCCGATCTTGATCGGCTCGGCCGCCATCGCCGCACCGGCGCAGGCGAGGGCCAGCGCCATCGCGTTCAATTGTATTAGTTTAGGCATTTTTTATCCTCCGGGTAGGTGTTCAGAACGAATGGCTGATGCCGAGCGCGTAGCCGTGCACGGTCTCGCGCAGGTGTTCGGTCCAGGTGTCGGCGTAGACGCTGGTGCGTTTGGAGAAGGCGTGCACGTAGCCGACGCTGACCTTGTGGCTGTCCAGCCCCTTGTTGGCGCCGTAGCCGCCGCGCAGCGAGTCGTGCGCGTTCAAGCCGTAGGTGGCGGCCAACAGGTAGAGGTTTTCCGCCCGCAGGTCGAGCACCTTGGTGTGCGCGTAGCTGGCGAACACTTTCAAGTTGCCGGCGGTATAGGTGCCGCCGGCGTAGGCGATGGAATCGTCGCGGTGGTTCTTCTCATAGGACAGCACCGCCAGCACCGGCCCGCTTTCATAGTTAAACGCCGCGCCGCGGTTGCGTTGGCGCGCGCCGGGCGCCAGTTCGGCCTCGCCGGCGAGGGTGAGGTTGGCGCCGTTCCAGCTGGGCGTGTCGTAGAACACGGCGTTGTTGATGCGGGCGAACGTGGCATAGTTCAGCGCCACGTCGTTGGTGCCGTCGGCGCTGTAGCTGCCGGTCTGGTAGCCCGACAGGGTGGCGAAGGTGGCGCCGTTGCCCCACGGCTCCAGGCGCCACAGGGACTGCCACGCGGCCGACATGGCGCGGCCCAGGCGCAGCGTGCCGAACGACGCGCTCTTCAAGCCGACGGTCGATTCGCCCTGCCAGAACGTGCCGGGATTGGACAGGCCGCCGGTGTCGGGATTGAACCGCATCTGCAGGTTGAACACGCCTTTCAGGCCGCCGCCCAGGTCCTCCGTGCCGGCCAGTCCCAGCCAGTTGAAATATCCCGGTCCCATGGTCAGCGGCGCGTCGCTGGATTTGCCGATGGCCATATCCAGGTTGCCGTAAAAGGTGACGTTGCTTTGCGCGCGCGCCGGCGCCCCCAGCGCCGCCAGCGCCAGCGCCAGCGCGGCGCACCCTCCGGTGCGTCCTGGTCGTGTGAAATTTTTCATTGCTCTCATCCCTTTCTTTGCTTTCTTTGATATGAAAAAATCCCGGTGTCATGGGCCCGCCTCACCCGGTGGTACCTGCCCGCGCCTTGGCACGTGCCGCCGGTTACTGCCCGGGCGATCGTCATCGCCCGGTTATTTCGCCAGCCCGTCGCAATTGCCGTACACGTCGCCGCGGCGGTCGCTCAGCAGCTGATTAAATTCGTTCAGGCGCCGCTGGCCGCGCGCCTCCGACAGATCCAGGTCCGCATAGATGATGGCCTCGTCGTTCCGGCCGGCCGGCCCGGCCATCGGCCAGCCGCTGCAATGGACAATCACGCTGCCGCCGATGAAGGCCTGGTCGCGCTCGACGCCGACCCGGTCGGCGCAGGCGATGAACAAGGCGTTCGAATGGGCCGACGCCATGGCCAGCGTGACCGCCATCGGATGCTGGCCGGGCGGCTGGTCCGGCATCGGCACCCAGTTGGTGGGCACGCAAATCAGGTCGGCGCCCTGGAGCATGCCCAACCGGTACACTTCCGGGAACCAGCCGTCGTAGCAGACCGCGACGCCGATCCGGCCGAATGGCGTGTCGAACACCGGCACCCCGAGGTTGCCCGGCGTGAAGTAGCGGTTTTCCTCGTTCCACAGGTGGAGCTTGCGGTATTTGCCGATATAGCCGTCCGGTCCGATAACGACGGCGCTGTTGTATAAGGCCGCGCCGTCGCGCTCGGCGATGCCGGCCACGATGTACACCCGCAGCCGGCGGGCGAGGGCGCTCCATTCCTGGCAGGTGGGGCCGGCGGGAATCTCTTCCGCCAGGGCCAGCGCCTCTTCCCGGCTGTGGAACATGTAGCCGGAATTGCACAGCTCCGGCAGGACGATCAGCCGCGCGCCCTGGCGCGCCGCCGCGTCGATGAAGCGCGCGGCCGCGGCCCGGTTTTCGGCGACGTCGCCGATATGCGGCTCCATCTGTATGCACGCGATCCTCACCGATCCGTCACTTGATATTTGCGCAGCCATAACTACCCTCGACACGAAAAAAACGCAAAAAAAAGCCCCCGATGCGCCTAGGCGCAAATCGGGGGCTTTATAGCCCGGTATATGTGAAGCAGCAGTATTGCTGCCATAACCGTGTATCCAGTGCGCACGCTCGTCCAGCGAGGATGCGCCACACCAAAATTTGCAACGAAGCAAATAAGGTATGAAACCAGTATCATCCTGCGCAACGGCGGCGTCAAGTAAATTGTATAAACTAAGTCGAAATCTGTTGGAAATCCGTCCACGGCCGGAACGATGGACGCCCCCATGCCGGCGCGCGAACGCCTGCATGGGGGCTAGCGGAGGGGGCGCTTACAGCAGTTCTTGATGGAACGGCGAGTTAGGCGGCACCGTGCCGCCGCGGCGCAGCACCATCTGCTGCAAACCGTTGATCGCGGCGGCGATCGCGCCGCTGGCGAAGCCGCCCTCGGCGGTGTTTTCCTCGTTGATGAAGATCGCGCCGTCGCTCATCTTGAGCAGGGCGCCGAACAGCACCCGGGTGTTGTCCAGCTGATTGGGCGCGTCCATCTTGAAGGCGCCGTACTGGTGCTTGGCCAGGCTCCAGTGGGTGTACGAGATGCGGTCCTTGCTTTGTTCCACCACGTCTGCCAGGTTCTTGAGTTTTTGGTGGACCGGATTGCCGGGCTCCTGCGACGCCATGTCGCGCAGCGTCCGGATGTAGTTGTTCAGTTGTTCCTCGCCGCTCATGCCGCCGACCTTGGTGGCATTGTCGCCCAGCGTGTAGCTGGGGTAGAACACGGCGTTGTCGCTGCCGGGCATGGGCGGCACCAGGTACGATTGCTGGAACAGCTTGCTCGCCTGGACGTTGCCGGGCAGCTCGACGCCGGTCATCAGATCCTTGGCGATCTTGATGGCCATCTTGGTGGCGCCGACGACATTCGCTTGCTCCATGGCGTTGGCGAATTCCTCCGGCATCAGCGGTTCGGAACCGTCCTGGGGACCGGTCAGCCCCAGGCGCATGGCCTCGCGCGGGCCGCCGGCGAAGAACAGCTCGTCATAGGTCTGGGTGGCGACTTGCTGTGTTGCCTTGTCAAGGGAGCTGACGTGGTACTTGCCGTCGATTTTCTTGATGCCCGTGACCTCGACGCCCAGCTTGATCGCTTGCTGTTGCTCGAGCGATTGCGCGCCCGCGGGCAAGTCCTCCTCATCCTTGAGCGTGGCGTAGAGCGGCGCGTCGGCGCCATCGACCAGCGCCACGTGGCCTTCCAGGCGTTCGTCGACCAGGAAGCGCATCTCTTCCAGGAAGCCGGTGCCGTAGTAGCCTTCGTAGCCGCCGACGCCGATGCCGGTGGCGCCGAAGGTCTGCCATTCCTTGCGATCCCAGTCGATGCCCTTTTCCTTGAGCAGGGTCTGCAATCCCGAACGGAACGTATGGCTGTCGAATTTCTTCTTGGCGGCGTCGCTCAGCTCGCGGAACAGGGCGGTGTCGGCGGCGTCGCGCGCCGCGCGCAGGGGCGCCAGCAACGGTTCCGTCATGGCGCGCAAGACGTCCTGGGCGACCTTTTGCATCACCGGATTCGAGGCCGGTTTGCCGGGTTCGGCTTCATGCACGTCGTTGCCGATGATGTAAGACGTCGGGACCGAACTGGAGTTGGGGAACGGCACGTGTTGCAATTGGTAGTGCTTGGCCAGACTCCAGTAGACGTTGCCGCGGGTGGTGTGGAAGCGCATGCCGCCCGGATGCAGCGGCGTCGGGCTCATGGAGCCGTCTTCCCGTTCCCATCGTTCGGCGGCGATGCGTCCGCCGATCTTGTCGGCCTGCTCCAGCACGACCGGCTTGACGCCGAGGCGGTTCAAACCGTCGGCCGCCATGATGCCGGCCGGGCCGGCGCCGACCACGCACACCTTGAGATTCTCGGCCACGCCCGGCGGCAATTCGCCCACCTTGCGCTTGTTGTCCCACCAGAAGCCGGTGTAGTCGTACATGTGATCGAGGGGCATGGTCATGCGTAGGCCGGCGAAGCGTTCCTTGAGCACGGCCTGGAGTTCGCCCTGGTCGCCCGCCGCCTTGAACGCGGTCGCGAGGTTTTTCCGGGCGGCCGGGCTGCAGGACTGGAGCAGACGATCGGCCTCTTCCGGTTTCATGAACACGGCGGTGTGTTCGAGCCAGTCGCGCGCCGGCGGCTGGACGACATCGCGCGTCGATGCGAGCGTGACGTCGCCCAGCAGTTGGGCATGCCGCGTGCCCAGCGATTCAAGGACCTCGCGTTTCTCCGCTTCGCACAGGCAGTGCCAATGCAGGGTGATTTCAAGGTGGTGTTGTTCGCGCAGCGGTCCGTCGGCCAGCGTGTTCAGGTTGCGGGTCACGGCGTCGGCAAGTTGCTCGCGCTCGCCAGGCCATTGCCCGGCGGGCGCGCTGAAATAGCGGCCGACCGATTGCGGATTCACCGGCGGCAGCGGGCGGCCGACTGTCGATAGCGGCGCCTCCGGCGTCGATGACGCGGCGGCCGCGTCCCGTGTCACGCCGCCGCTGCGTCCCAGATGCTCGGCCATGTCGACCCGGCCTGCGGGCCAGGTGCGGGACGTTGCCATCACGACTTCGGGATTGAGCGACGGAATCAGGACCGACAGGCGGGCGCGCTTGGCGGCCGGGTTATCGGTGCGAGGCGAAGGGACGTTGGCTGTCGGCGAGGAGACTTCTTCCGCTTGGGCGCGGTTTGCGGTGGCCACCGGCACTTCGGTGGCGGAAATTGGCAGGGAAAGATCCGGGCCTGAGGTAATTCTTAGCATGAAATTTTCTTCTTGAAAAATATTAAGTGTTTGCATGGCCGTCACGCGCGATGGCGGGATGACGGCCATGATCGGAATGGGGTGCAGCGGGGACAGCGTTGCAAAATTGCCGGCGTTGACGGGAATGCCAAGTGGTCCGCACCGATACGACCTTTCGGCAAGATGTCACCACTGTCCGGATGTATGTGGCGGCGGCGGGCGGGCAGGTTCCTTCTGCCGTTCTTTCCGATGGAAAATATTTGTGTGGATGGGCGGCAGATAGCTGTATTTATACCGATATGGAGTTTGGATATCTGGAATTATTCTGGGTTCCGCGGGGAACGGGGGGCACGCATGGTTCGACTGACATTCTCACGGACTCATTTCAATATTCCAATGAAAACAGATATCAATACCAGCCTATCGTCCTTGCACGATTGGCCTGAACCATCCCGGGGCGAGGCCGCGCATGGCGGCGCGACACCAGCCCCCCCGACCGTCGGCGACAACGGCGGCGCGGCCTGTCGTTCCGAGCGGCGGTCGTCGGATCGGCGCGCCGCTTTGGCGTTATTCTCGACGGTAAGCAGGACGCTGTCCGCGCCGCTCCCGCAGGGAAGGCTGCCGGAACCGACGGGCCGCGCCGCCCGGTTCGGGTCGGCCAGACTGGCGCTGCCGGAGCACCAGGAAAGAGACACGGCATCGCTGATCGGCAGCCAGGTGGAACGCAGCGACAGCCACATCTCGTATCAGGTGTCTGGGCGCGATGAACATCTTGTCGCCGGCGACGCAATCCCCGGCCCCTTCGCGCGAAGGGAGACCCTGCTGGCCGACTACATGTGGGCCAAGCAACGGCCGCTCGACCCCGAGGGCGCCGTCGCCGCCATCAAGCTGCGCAGGGCGGCCGAAGTTTATTGTCCCAAAAATAACCTGGCGAAATTCATGCCGCGTCCGCCGCGGTCGGAACCTGCCCGATCGCGTCTGGCGGACCTGCTGACCATGCCGGTGGATCGACTGATCGCCGACGTGCAAGCGCATCCGCAACGTTATTCCAGGACTTTGCTGACCGATGTCGCATCGGCGCATATGATCGCGGCATTGAACATCGATATCGAAAAGTATAAGCAAGGCATCCATCACGCGGCTTTGTACGAAGGCCTGCACAGCGTGGCGGGGCGCGTCGTCAGCTCGGCCGCGGCCGGGGTCAGCTTGGGCGTTTCCGAGATACCGGGGAGCGGGCACGTCTTGAAAGCGGTGGGCAAAGCCGTCAAGATACTGTCCCACGAATTGCCGCCCAACATAGTCAATCCGCTGTTGACGGGAAAACTGCGCACGGTTACCGATGTCAAGGAATCGTTCCTGCGGGTGGGCGGGCAACCCGTGGTGATGCCGCAGATCGACAAGAGTCCCGACATGGGGGAGATCGTCCGTACCGCCCGCGCCAGGCGCGGCCGGCTGGACGAAGCGCTTGCGCGTTTTGCGCCCGGCGACGACCAGGCCCTCGCCGGTGTTGTGGATGCGTTTCTTTCCCTTCATGAAACTGTCGACCGGCATTATCGGCGACGGATAGGCCTGAACCGGACCCAGACCTACAGCAAAGGGTGGGGCATGGCGGTCAACGGCGTGGGCGTGACCGGGGCCGTGGTGTCGGCGACCGTGCCGGTGGTCGGCCAGATTGTCGGCCCCGCCATGATCGGCGCGACCATTCCCTTGCAGTGGGTGGCCGGCTATCTTGACGAACGGCGCAATAAGCATCGGTACAATTTTCGCGCCAACATGAAATGGGCCGACTTCCTGGTCGCAGACGCGGCGCGCATGGACTTCCGAAACCTGGGACCCGAGCACGTGTCCGAACCGGCGTTGCGGCAGTCGTTCATGACGCAGGCGGAAGTCCGTATCGCGGCCGTTCGGGAAGTCTACGAAGACGCCATCGGTGACCTGGTACGGGAGTACCTGGACACCGAAAGCAAGATCGCCGCCGCCGAACGCGACGGCGCGCCGGCCCACACGGTCCAGCCCATGCGCCATCAAATTGTCGAGCTCGTCGAGAAACTCACGCTTGCCAAGCGACAGGCCGACGATTTCGAGTCCTTCGAGGCGGCGCGCTGGCGCCAGATCCCCGAGGACAGCATGATCGGAAAATGCCTGGACGATTTGAAAGCGCTCGAAAAAGCGGACCGGCGCGCCCGCATGCGCAAGCCGGGCGAGTCGGCGCAGATCGTGCAGCGCTATGTGCAGGCTTTTCAGGCGGGCGTGTCGACGGGGACGAGCCTGCCGATTGCCGATGCCATCACGTCGATCGACACCATGCATGAACATGGCGATTCCCACGAGGCGCTGCGGCCGGCTCCGCTGGCGCTGGCGGTCGCCGCTGGCGTGACGGGCGGGGCGGTCTTCACGGCGGCGACCGGCGAAGTCAGGATGAGCAAGGCGGACAACAAGAAAATACTCTCGGGCCGGCCGCCTGCCGCCGCGCAAGCGCCACGCGTGGATAGCCCTGAATGGTCTTTTCAGGCGGCCGGGCGCCAGGTCGACCTGCGGCCCACCGCCGGCTATCGTCGCCACACCTACACCAGGCGGCAGGAGTTCGGGCTGCTGGGAAAAGCGGTCAAGCACGGGCTGACCAGCGGCCCCGTCGGACTGATGAATCTGATGCGCGCGAAAGGCGGACCACAAGGCGAAATCACCCTTGCGCGCAAAGCGCTACGGCGGGCGCTCGACGAACTCGCGCGCTCCGGGCTGGAGAAGAAGGCCGCGCCCGGTGAACGGGCGGACACCATCTCCGCCATGAAGGATGAACTCTACGACTATCGATCGGTGCGGGACTACCTGGGAGTCTGACCGTTGTCGAACTGACCATCCCGCGATGATGATCGAAACCCATGCGTTTGCAGTATGTTTGGGAAGTAACCATCTCGGGCTGAATAGTTACCGATAAATCGGACTGTGTTGTGGAACTCTGTCCCTGATTTCTTTACTCATAAGCAATTGATGCCCAGCGGCTGATCTAGGCCCTCAAAAACAGGCATTAAGGGGTTACTTGTTCTCATGCGTCATACAGTATCTTATTTTTAACAAAGAGAATGATCATGCGTAAATCTTCATTGTTTCAGTCGCGCCCGCGTAGTTTGTTGTTGTCAGGCGTTGTCTGTTTTTTCACTCTGCTCACTTCATCCGCGCAGGCAGGGTCTGTAAACCATCATTTGATGGTAAAGATTAGTCCTCAGATGAGATCTATCTATATCTCCACTGTTGACTCGTTCGGTTACCCGTTTACCGCCTGCCGTAAACTTTCCAGCGTTAAAACCAGTTCCTGGGTAGATGGACGGCAAGATTTAATTGGAGGTGCGAATGTTACCGTAATTTCTTTCAGTTCCGATGGCTGTACTGGGGGTTACATGATTCGTAGGGATTTCAAAAATCCAGAGAAGGATGGGTTGACCAACTATTGGCTCTCTATGTAGAAACTGTCCGGTATCTTTCCATTGAAAATTGGTATTGTTGCATAAATCCATCCTTGTCCTGCCGACGTTTATGGGTAACAGTCGGCGCGATGTGGCTGTTACTAACTTTCTAGAAAGTAAAGCCATGTTTCCTCATAGGGACAACGCCACCGGCGACGCGCCCATGCTGCCGTGCTGGTTGGAACAGATTGGCGTGGACGAGGCGATCGCCAGCGTCGGCGCAGCCTGGTTGAAACCCCAAAGCGCTGCTTCAAGCTGCTCGGCGAGCAGGTGATGGCGCGCGACTTCGACCGGCAGGTGGCCGAGTTGTAGGTGCGCGTCGCCATTCTCAACCGCTTCACGCGACTGGACACCCGGCTAACGCCGCGAAGTGGGCATGGATGAATGAACGGAACTTCGTTCAAGTTCACGGCCACTTTAATAGATCAAACGAATTTATTGATCAAAATGAGACATTTTTTTTCGCCGCAAAGACTGGATTATTTTCGCTCGGGATCATCCATGCCGTACAACATGGATGCCGTTCTCCCCGGATCAATCGGTGCGTTGGTAAACGGCACTGCCGATCAGGGCGGCGCGGATTCCCGCGCGTTTCCCAACGGGGTGCCACAAAAAAACCTGGATTGTCGAATCCAAGAATGAGTGCCATACAAAAAGCGCTTCTTGTGGAGATCCACCTTCAAGCTACAGCGGAAATTTTCGGCGGCAGAGCCGTTCACTTTGGTATCCATCAGAAAAATATATCCACGACCGCCCATTGGCGGGCTCTTCGGAAAACCAGTGATGAGCTATACGGTGTTGCCCCCCTTCCGCCCAAAGGGCCGACGCGCTGGCAATACCTCTCGGACTCCCGGCATTGGCAGAAAACGCGACGTGAATTGCACAAGGTTCTGATAGCGGAAGCGACCGTGAAGGCATTGCGATTTGCCGAAGCCGTGCATCGACATGAAGGAACAGAGCCGGCAATTTATGCCATGCGCGGCAACACCGCTGTGGGAAAAACTCGCACGGCGATAACAGCGATTCCGCTGCTTGCGCAGGCTTTGAGGGACAGCGAAGGCGTATCCATCAATCCGGATATATTTAAAGGCCGTCTGCGTGAAAATGGCAAATTGAGTTCGGCCCAGGTGCATGCCGAATCATGCATGTTATCGGACCAATTGGAGGACACATTACTTCCTCTCAAAACCGCTGATGGCGCTTCGGTGAGTATTTTGGTGGATAAAAGGCTTGCCGGCGCAAACGAAATCGAGCGCTACGCCGGTATGGCCAAAGGTTCCAAGCGCAAGCTTGTGCTCTGCGACATAGACGCCGCGCTGGAGAAATCGCTGATCGGCGTGTTGGAACGCGATCCGGATGGCGCGCATCCGGTTCCGCCGTATCGGGCGGTGTGCGACGGATTCTCGGCCATCCGCAGCAATCGCATTGCCGTCATCGATACCTTCCTCGACAATCCGGAACTTGGCTCGTATACCCTGTATGGAACCGCCGCCGGCGGCGACAAGATCCGGGTTGCCGGCGTAGAACATGGAGAACTGGCGGTCTACGACACGGATTTGTTTTCCGAGCTGATTGCAATGCAGGACAATGTTTCCACCCGGATGGGAAATAAAATAATCGATGAGCCGTCGATTGATGCTTTGACGAAAGAGTTGGATACGCAAAGAGCACCGCACGCCCGCGATGCGCTTGCCAGGTATGTCGGCATGAGCTGGATGCAGGCGCTTGACACGCACAGCGCCCAGTCTGAATAGCGTACTCGAGGCCATATTTTCGGCCGCTTTCAATGGAAGAAACTCAATGATATCGCTAAGCGGTGAAAAAGCGCTTGCCTTGTACGAGCGGCTCAAACGTAGCCATACCGCCGACAGGATGGCATATCTGGAGAAAGCGAAGAAGGATGCTGCGGCGCGCTCAAAAGAGCCCTTTGATCTTCAAAGGCTGGGAACAATGTGCGATATTGACCGCATGGGCGTCATGGCGGTGGACGAAGAGCGATGCCGTATAGCCTGGGAATATGGCTACTACGTTGAGCATGAGGATGTGCGGACGCTGGCCGAGTTTGCAGAACGCATCACGCGCTTGCTCCCCTGGTCCTGACCATGCGGAAAAATTTCCCCTATCCTGTCATCCGCGCGTCATATCGTGCCATTATCATTAGAACGTTCCAATTACGATTTTACTGAAATTAGAACGTTCCAGCCCATGCCCGCGACACCGTAATGGACGACGTGCTCGGCGATGGCGCCGCAGCGGTCCCGCAAACCATAGAAATCAAGGGCGTGCGTTCGTCGAACGCCAAAACCATCGCCACCAAGCGCGATTCGGTCGCCGTGGTCGACAGCGTTGCCGCCGACGAAATCGGCAGGCTGCCCGATTTTAACGTCGGCGACGTGCTCAAGCGGGTGACCGGCGTGGCCACCCTGAGCTACCAGGGCGAGCCGCGATTTGTCGTCGTGCGCGGTCTGAACGCTAACTACAACACCACCTTGATCGATGGCGACAGCCGATGTCGGCGGGCGTCAGGTGTATATGGAGGTGCTGCCGTCGAACTTTGTGCGGCGGGTCGACGTCACTAAGAGTGCGTTGCCGGAAACCGACGGCGGGGCCATCGGCGGCGTGGTCAACCTGGTCGGCGGCGGGGCGTTCAATTACCGCGCCGACCTGCGCGATTTTTCCGCTAAGGCCGGCCAGAACTTCGGCAAGTCGTCATCGGGCGGGCCGCGGCCGATCGGCGAGGCGCAAGGGCGCTGGGCCACGCGCTTCGGCCCCAACGACAGCTTCTGCCTGATGACCACGGCCAGTTACTGGACACGCGCGATCAACGTGCCGCAGATCGAATCCGGTAGCACCCTGAACAGCTATACCGATGCGGGCGTCCGCAGCGCCGCGTTCGGCGGTGGCAACGGCTACGCGGTGCCGGCCGAGCGCCGCTGGTATAACTACGATAACACCCGCACCCGCACCGGCCTGACCGCGCGGCTGGACTGGCATCCGGAAAATGGCATGGGCGCCTATGTGAGCGTTTACGATTTCCGCCAGAAGGAATATTCGGACCGCTACGGCTTGCTGGCCTCGGTCGATGCCTCGGCCAAGGTCACCGGCCAGAGCGCGACGGGCGGCACTATCGGTTCGGCGTCGCAGACGGCCGATGTCGGCCGGTTGCGCTGGGACCGCGCGCTGTACGGCGCCAACGGTGAACTCAATCTGGAACTGCAGCCGCTGCTGACGGCCGACCTGCGCGCCAGCCTGTCCAAGTCGACCGTCGACAATCCGCAAACCTGGGAGCGCTTCGTCCAGCCTGGCCTGGCCTTCAATTATGACTGGAGCGGCAAATACCCGGTGTTTACGCCGGTCTCGCCCAATGCCGCCGATCCGGGCCGTTACGCGCTGCAGTATCCTCGCGCCGAGGACACCGGCTACCACGCCACCGTCAAGGATGTGCAGACCAATCTGCGGTACAACATGGGCGAGGGCGGCCGAGGCTGGGGCGGCGCGGTCGGCGCACGGGTCTTGCTGACCGATTCGGCAACGGCCTTCTCGCGCACCGACTACAGCGGTTCGCCGACCACGCTGGCCGACGTGGTCGGCGGTGACGGCTTGTGCGCGGTGGCCTGCAACGGCCGCATTCCGGTGATCGACTTCGCGCTGGCCGATGCCGCGTTTGCCAAGTATGGCCCGAGCGCCAAGACCACGGTCGACCTGGCCTCGCAATACGGCAATACCTACGCCATCCGCGAGCACGTCGATGCGGCGTATGTCCAGGCGCGGTTCCGAACCGACGGTTGGTTGCTGGTCAGCGGCCTGCGGCTGGAGCGGGCCCGCTTCGACAGCGACGGCTACCTGGCCACCAATGGAGCGTACGTACCCGTGTCGACCGCCAGTTCCCACAGCCGGGTGCTGCCATCGCTGTCGGGCGTGCCCGAGACCGGCGCCGACAGCAAGCTGCGCGTCGGCCTTTCGCAAAACCTCGGGCGGCCACGCTTCGACCAGATCGCCATGCATGGCGGTGCGCTCAACACCACCGGCGCCGTGCCATCGCTGTCGACCGGTAATCCGGATTTGAAGCCAAGGCTGTCGACCAACCTGGACCTGGGCCACGAATGGTATCTGGACGAGGGCCGCGGCATCGTCTCGCTGGCGCTGTTCCACAAGCGTATCAAGGATGAGATTTTCAATTATGGGCAGATGCAATCGCTGACCGTCAATGGCGCGCCGACCCAGGTGTTGGTGACCCAGGCCCGCAACACGGCCGAGCAGACGCGCCTGACGGGCATCGAGTTCGGCATCACCAAGGATTTCACGTTCCTCCCCGCGCCGTTCAACGGCCTGGGCGCCAGCGTGAACGGCAGCTTCAGCCGCGCTCACTATCCGGTGACTTTGTCCGATGGCAGCCGCGTGGTGCTCGACGCCTTGCAGCAGCAAGCGAGGCAGATCTGGAACGCCGCGCTGTACTACGAAAAAGGCCCGCTGCACGCCACGTTGGCATGGAGCCATCTGGGCCGCTTGTGGGACAGCCGCTTTGCCAATTTCACGCCCGCCGGTTTCGTCTTCAACCGTTATCAGTAGGCGACCGACAATATCGATATCCAGTTGGCCTACGATATCAATAAGCGGATGACGATTTCGCTCGATGTGCTCAACGCCACGTCGCAGGGGCAGCAGTACAACTTTGGACCGGGCCAGCAGTATCTGCAGTCGGCCTGGAAACTGTACCCGTCGGTGCTGGTCGGCCTGAATGTCAAACTATAATCAGAGGAGAACCTTGTCGATGTCCACGTCCCGCCGTGCCTTTATCCTCAACGCCTCGCTGACCGCCGTCGCGGCCGGCGCCGGCGCCGCCCAACCGCAGGACGCGCCCGGCAACGTCGCGCGCAAGCCGCCGCCGTCGGTGGGGCGCAAGTTCAACGTCGACGGTAGCCCGTTCCGCTTCCCCGGCAACACCATCGTCAGCCACATCCCGCTGGGAACGGCGCTATCGGACGCGCTCACCAGCGTGCGCGACACGCTGGCCGCCGGCAGCTTCGCGCCTTGCCTGGCCTTGCTGCCGCCGTCGAGCTATCACATGACGGTGTTTGAAGGGGTGACCGAGAGCAGCCGCGGCGCCGGCATCTGGCCGGCCGACCTGGCGCGGGATGCGCCGCTGGCGGCCAGCCACCGTCATCTGGAACGCAAGCTGGAAGGCTTTGCGCTGGAAACCGCGCTGCCGCTGCGCATGCGGCTCGACGAATTCAGCGTCCGCCGCGATCCCGGCGCCACGCTGCGCCTGCTGCCGGCGGACGAGGCCGAGAATCGCAAGCTGCGGCGTCTGCGTGACCGCCTGGCCGAACGCTTGCGATTGCGCGCCCCGGACCATGATAGTTATGGCTTCCATATCTCGCTGGCCTATCTGGTCGATTGGATGGCGCCGCGGCAGGAAAGCGACTATATCGCGGTACAATCCGACTGTTTCAGCATGCTGCAAAAGCGGATGCCGGTCATTGAGATCGGCGCGCCCGCGTTTTGCGTTTTCTACGATATGTTCGCATTCGACACCCAGTTCCGGGTGGGACGGGGGCGACAGCGCATCCCGGGGTAGCCAATTTGACTGTTGAAACGAAGATGAAGCGGGTGACCATCAAGGACGTCGCGAGGATAGCCGGGGTGAGCTACCAGACGGTGTCGCTGGTGCTCAACCATCCTGAAATGGTGGCCGATAAAACACTGAAGAAGGTGCGGGAAGTGATTTCCGCGCTCAATTTCGTGCCGAGCATGGCGGCCCGCTCGATGCGGGCCATCCGCACCAATACGCTGGCCTGTGTTTTTTTCGGCGAACGTGCCGCCTACGACAACCGCTCGTTTCAAATTCAGGACACCTATTGGAACAACGTGGTCCAGGTGCTGAGCCGGGTGGCCGATAGCCACGGCTATGCGCTGATGCAGCGCAGCCAGATCGGTGACGATGCCGCCGCCTACGCCTGCGTGCGCGATATGTATCTGGCTGGCCGCATCGACGGCGTGGTGGCGGTGGTCGAGCGCACGGGCCATCCGGTGCTGGAGCGGTTGCAGCAAGACGGGCTGCCGTTCGTGGTGTTCGGTACGCGCGATCCGGCATTTTCCTACGTCGCGCAAAATAACGACACGGTGACCGCCGAGGTGGTCGATCACCTGTATGCCGGGGGCTGCCGCCGCATCGCGTTCATCGGTGGCCAGCGCGATGGCCATATCAACGAGGATATCGAGGAGCGCCATCGCGGTTACCTGGGAGCGATGGCGCGTCACGGCCTGTCGGAGCACATGCCGTGGGCGCTCAACGGCGACTGGTCCCTGGCCAGCGGCCATCGCATTGCACGCCAGTTGTGCGTCGGCGCCGACCGGCCGGACGCGCTCATCTTCGCCAGCGACCGCATGGCGCTGGGTGCGCTGAAGGGCTTGCATGAGCTGGGCGTCGGCGTGCCGCGCGAGGTCAGCGTGGTCGGCTTCGATAATATGCACTACGATGACTACAGCATTCCGCCGCTTTCCAGCGTCCATTCGCCGGTGCTGGAGATGGCGCGGGCCAGTGTACAAATGTTGCTGGACCGGATACTGGGTGCCGACGGCAAGCCGGTTCAGCAAGTTTTCCCTGCCGGCCTGGTGGTACGCGACAGTTCATCACGCGCCGCCCTGCGGCCCACGCGCTAAGTATGGCGCGGGAACTGGCGACAGCGACCGTGCGCATCCTGCTGGTGCCGCCGCTGTCGATGCATGCCTTGAGCCGCGCGCTGATCCTGCCAACCTTGCCGTTGCTGGCTATGTGGGATGGCGCGGCGCGCCAATGGGCTTTTCCGCGTTGATACTCGGCTTTGGCGCAACCCAGGTCTTGTGGGGGAATCTGGCCGATCGCCGCGGCCGGCGCCCAGCCTTGCTGGCGGGCTTGCTGTTGTTTGTCATGGCGTCGGCCGGCTGTTTTTTCGCCACGGAATTGGCCGGCCTGGTATTCTGCCGTGCGCTACAGGGGGGGGGGCGGGGTGTGCGCACGGGCCATTGTGTACGACCTGTATTCGGCAGGGGAACTCATCGTGGTGTTTGTCGCGCTGTTCTTCGTGGATCAGCGCGATGGCGCTGGCAGGGCCGTTTGTCTGCTGTGGCGCCGGGTCTGCCGCCGCCTTCGCCGCGCTTTTATGTTATTTGTCCGCGCCCACCCGATTCACCAGTCCTGCGGCCAAGACGCCGCGCCATGGCGCCGTTCAAGGCAGCGGCGGGCCGCGCCAATGCCTGGCTTGGCATGATCTTGCCGCTGGTGGCGGTGAGCGGAGGCGCATTGCTGGCTCCAGCGCAGAACTTGCCTGCTTCAGTACTGCCCCTGGCGCGTTACTCGACTACAGTCTAACGACGTCTTCCACCTCTCTTTTTTGTCGATGCGGCCGGCTGTTTCTGCGGCTCCTCTTTCTGCGCCTCCTTTTGTATTATATCGAAAGTATTCTGACTGAGTGGAAGAGAGTGATAGGGTTTCTTATCCGGGCCCCAATCCTTTTCCTCATCGCGCTTCATATGTATATGTACTGGTTTGGCTCCGGAGGCATTGGAATCGAAATGCGCGTGGACGATCCAAGGTTTGTATTGTTCGCCCTGCGGGCCAGGCTTGACAAAGACAATATAACGATCAAGCCAATCCATCTCTTTTCCTTCGGCTCGATTTTGGCGATGCTGGAAGACTCTCTTGATCGACTTCACCTGATCCTCTCCCAGCAGGAAACGGAGATCTGCCTCATTCGGGTTTCGCATTTTTCGGGCATGGATATCCTGCTCGTCCTTTACCTGTTTGAACAGGCTTCTTACGCTTTTTCTGTCCTCTTTCAAGCGTATCAGGTGATTCTGCGCGACGGTTTTCGCATTTTCTCCAGGGGTGTCTTCGTCTTGCGCCCGCATGACCAATAGATCGGCCAGAATCTCTGCCAATTGATTGATGGCCCTGCTTTGACGGGATGAGGCCCGGTTTAAAATCTCGAACTTCTTGTCAAATCGCGTCATGTAATCGTCGCCCAAGGCGTCAATTTCCTTGACCGCGGCGCGAGCCCGCACGGAGGACTGCAAGGACGTGTCCGCGATCCTGCCAGCTTTCTCCATCAGCTTTTCTGTCTTGTCGCTCGCCGTAGCCTT
This sequence comes from Duganella sp. GW821-FHT07F09, assembly GCF_059418705.1. Classification (NCBI taxonomy): domain Bacteria; kingdom Pseudomonadati; phylum Pseudomonadota; class Betaproteobacteria; order Burkholderiales; family Oxalobacteraceae; genus Duganella; species Duganella sp. GW821-FHT07F09. The sequence goes on from NZ_JBWKQJ010000021.1 coordinate 38,268, forward strand.
GGTCGTGAGAATAGCAGGCGTAGGTTGTATTGGCGCGGGCTCTTCGTAGTCTCTGATCCAATGCCCGCTGTCATCCTTGAAATACGCGTCTGTGACCTCTCCCTTTCTGCCCAGACGTTCAAGTTTTCCGTCTTGTTTGATTTGACCGACCACCAGACCATCGGCCGTTTCGTGTATGTCTTGCGGCAAAATTGATGGCATTGGCGATCGTTGCCGCCGCGCCCGCTCGTTTGGTGGCAAGAAAGAATCCCTATCCTCCAGCTCCTGCAGCTTGCCGGCCCAGAATTGCACAATACGCTTATGGCTGTCAGTGGAGAGAGAGAGCGTTTCGGCCAACGCCTTCAGCGATGGGACCATCCTCCCATCCTTGGCGATGCCTTCGAGCTTTTCATATTCATTGATGCTGATAGCGCAGCTTCTGACGAGTTTTTCTAATTGATTCAGCACTTGGCTGGACAACTGCAACAGCATGGAGAATTCTTCCCTTGTCCATTCTGTGGATAATTTCTTGGCATCGAGCAATGTACTTTCCAGCTCATCCAGGGCGGTGAGCCCCCTATGGGTGTTGGAAAGATCAGAACCGATTAAGGAGTCTGTAATATCGCACCAATTCCTCAGGCGTATATCCTCGTCTGCTCCACTTTTGTGCATGGTCAGCAGTATAAGTAAGCGCAAGGTCTCGACAATATTATTCGCGACGTAGTAGAAAAGGAGAAGCGAGTGTATCCTCGCCCCCTTTGTTAGGTGTTGCCGGATATTTTGGGAAAATTCGTTTCTTTTATCTCGACCATTCAGGGTCTTCAAATTTTTCCAACTCAGCAAGAACTCACACTCCAGGATCGTATCGGCTTGTTTATCTGCGGCCTCTTTGCAATGAATGCGCAAGTTGCCAAGCCTGCCAATCATCCTGTCGACATCCGCTAACACTTCATAGGAAACCTCTGGCGCGGACATTTTTTCTTCCAATACAGCTTGCTCCGCCTGGAGCATTAATAGCTTCTGACTGGCGATTTGAAGATCGATTTCACCTATGGTATTTAGCGCGGATATTTTTTCAAAATGATGATGTGACAAAAACCATTTTGTGCCCGAGACAATGTCGTTCAGGTCATAATTTCCTTCTTGGGCGCGTATCAGGCCGGTCTTGGTTTTTTCCGATAAGGCATCGAATTCATCGAGGCATAATTTTGCCTTGCGTGTTGTGTCAAAAATGTCCTGGGCTGAGCAGTCAATTTCTTTTGTTAATACTTCCCGTGTCACTCCGAGTTTTTCGACGTATTCATCCAGTTTCTGCCCGTGCCGCTGGTCTTTATACGTCTCGTTGAGTTGACCGAATTGGTCTATCGCCTTGTTTTTGAAATCTATAATCCTGTTGCATAACAGTAGCAGTGGAATGTGGCCTTCCCGGCGTAGTCTATCCAACCAAATCTTGGCATTATCTGTCAGATATTGGTCGCGTAATTGCCTAGCCCTTGCTGTTCCTTTTGGCAGATGAGAAGAAGACGTCGCGGATGACATTGAAGAAGCGCCAACTTGGTGTGCCGCGGGTGTCGATACCGGTTCGTCATCCGGGAAAACCTGAAGCGGCAATGACGTGAGGGGTGGTTCGCTCGATTCTAGTCTTTTCGGCATTTCAACACTTTCAAGTCTGTTGGGAAATTCACAAGTAGATGCACAACTGCTCCTTTGAATAGTTGATGCCGCGCCCTTAATGGTTCCATCTTCCATCTACGAAAGTAAGCGAAAATTTCGGTCCCATGCCGTTCCGTGTGGAATTTGACATCGGGTAGGCCACGAGTGCTGATAAGTATTCGTGGTCGATCACTATTCAACCGCTACGCGGCTGGGATGATTGGATCGCCAACGAATGCGCGGCGCACGCTTACAGAGATCGCGAGCGGGCCGCGCAATAACGCCGTTGAGTTACCGGCTACCTTGAAAGTTCAAGCACCCTCTCGTAAGGCAAGCGGGCCCGTATGCGCAGGTTGTTTTCTGCCGGCGTCAGCATATCGGCGATCGCAACGGCGGCATTCGTTGGCATGGCTTTGAGCGCCTCGGCGTAGCGCGCGGCGGTTTGCTCGTCGCGCACGTAGTCGTCGCCCTTGAAGTATTGCATGGAGGACTGGACGGCATGGACGCCCGCCGCCACCACGGTGTCGACCGCCTTGCCGGCGTATGCGCCGATGTGCTTGCCGGTCTCGCCCGCGAGCCTGCCCGTTTCCGCTGTCAGCGCCCGCACCGGTTGCGGCAGGGCGGCGTCGATGCCGCGGGGCGCGTCGACCAGCAGGGTACGCATGCCGATGCGGCCCGCGTTCTTCAGGTCGGCGCTCTTTTCGTAGACCTGGTGGATCATCGCACCGCCCAGCATCGACATGGTTTGTTGCCGCCATTGCTGGAGCGCGTCTTCCGAGATGAGTTTGTTGTCCAGTAAATACTGCAGAACCGCGCGCCGGACCTCTTTCGGCGACGCATTGCTTTCGCTGCATTGCTGCTCGACTTCGGCCAGTTTCGCGCGCAATTCCCGTTCGTTGGCATGATTGGACGCGAGGCCGGTGATGGTCATCCAAAGCAATTCCCCCGGACCGAAGAATAGCGTGTCCAAGGCGAAGGAAATGGCCTGGTTCATGCCCGGGATCAGCGAGATGCCTCCTTGCATCACGCCGGACAGGAATTCCATCGGCACCGACAAGCGCACCGCCAGGGAATCCGGTTCATTGTTCAACTGGTCTTGCGTCATGTCCCAGACGGCCCGCTTTACCTGCTCCAGGTCGCCCGGGTCGAATTCCCGGGAGGCGTCGAACGGATTGTGTTGCGGCCACGCCAAGCGCTTGTCCTCCAACGCCTGCAAGACGGCAGCCTCCGTTTCGGCCGCGACTTCGCCCATTTTCAGGAAGAAGCCCGAACTGCAAGCCAGGCTGGACATGGGCGAGGTCACCGCAAGCTTGAAGCCGGCCTTGAACGGTACGCCGGACGGACCCGGTTTCCAGATTTCGATGGCTTTGTCGGGCCAGGAAAACGCGCCCGAGATCACGCCGGCCGGCACCGCGAAGAGCGCCGACGACACCATCTGTTCCGCCATTTTCGACACGCCCAGGGCCGCCGACGTCAGTCCGGATCTCACCTTCTCGACCGACAACTCCGACAGCGCGGCGCGCGTTTTTTCCTGGGCTTGCCACAACGCGGCCGTCCACGAACGTTGGGCCGGGTCGTCCCCGCCCGCAACGGATGGGGCGTCGGCATGCGTCGACGCCGCGTCGTCGGCCTCTTCCTCTTCGTCTCCGCCCAATACCGCGTCCAGGATCACGTTGTCGAAAATTTCCCAACTGCCGAGTTGCCAGCTGGGATTGAACGTCATCAGGAATTTTTGCCATGGGGTGGCCACCGACAGCAAGTCTTCCGACACATCGCCGAACAACTTCCGGATTTCGGATTGTTCGTCCAATCCGAGTTCTTTCCGCAGCTCGTCCGGAATCATGCTCCGGTTGATCTGATTGTTCAACATCATCATGCCAAGCGAATAGACGCCGCCACCGATCATGCTGCCGGCCAGCGCCCCCCAGTTAAGCTCGATGTTCCCGGCCTGGTAACGGGCATGGATGTTGGCCTGGCCGGCGCGAAACGCGGCATGGCTGTCGTGTCGCAATTCCTCCGCCATCGCCGCCTGGATCTCGTGCGCCGCCCGTGGCGCCTCGGTGGCCGGTTGTCCGATGCCGGCATCGCCCTTGTCGAGCGGCACGCTGATGGCGATATCGGCCGTGACTTCGGTCATGCTGGCATAGTCGCGGCCGCCGGTTTTTTCATCCCAGGCGCGCCCCTGTTTGGCGATACCGCACAGCGCAGTGCTCAGGACGCTCATTCCTTTCAGGTCGTGCTCGACATAGTCGTCCTCCCGCGCCTCCAGGTCCGTCGGCGCGGCATGACGCCGTTGCGCGGCATGATCCGCGTCCTTCCACAAATGTGCTGTCTCGACGGCGAAGCGGGAACGGAGCGTGTTGTACAGCCGATCCATCGATTCCCCCATCTGGTAGGCGATCTCGAAGCGCTGGCCCTCGGGCAGCCGCGCCGCGATTGCTTTCATGTTTTCCCTGAAGGCCGCGCTGCCGTTGAGTTCCGCGAACAGGCCGCCCAGCGCCGCCGCGTCCTCGCGCCGCGCGCTTTGGCGGTCCGCGTCCGCGCCGGCCCACGCCACTTCGCCGGTATGCGGGGAGATCATGAGCGTGCACCGCAGCTCCGGCCATGCATGGGCGGCGCTGGAACCGCCGGCGTCGCCGCCGGACCGAGGGCTGGCGGGCGGCGGCGCGTCGTGCTCCTCGATCTCCGGGCTCGCGCCCGTCGCGGCATTTTCGCCGGTCAGCGTTTGCAGCAGCCTGGTGCGATCCGCGTGGATACGGTTGGGCGTCATGGCGCGGGTGCCGGATTAGGTCTCCGTGCTTGCGGCGGAGGCCGCCGCGGCCGGATCGGATGCCGATGGCGGCTCTTTTTTCTGCAGCAGCGGCAGCGCCAGTTGATCCTCGCCATATGGCGCAGGGAGCGGTTGGGTAGACGGGATGTTGATCATGTTCTGTTTCCTTGAATTCTGTGTTGGCACGCCATTCCTCTCATTCATCGGCCCATGCCGTCTGGCGAGATTGGAATGCGTGCGGGAACGTGCTGGCCATAAGCGGCTCGCCGCATGGTTCCGGGTGGACGATGTGCCAAGCGCGTGGCCGGCGTGAAAACTTCCGCACATGGATCACGCGGCGTGGCGACGTGGACGGGCATTGCGGCGCGGTCCGATTGAAACACCGGATCGATGCGGAAGTTCGATAGTAAGTGAGGTGGGTTGGCGTCCGGTTCCATCAACGGCATGGCCACACGCTGGCGGAACGGAAATGACAATTAAGTAATATTGCCATATGGAATCTGTTCTGTCGCACATTTGGGTATCTGCCGTTTGCACCACGCGGGCGCAACGACGGCTTTATTTGGTGCGGCGGCTGTCATCGCCTCCGGCCCATGCATTTCGAACGTGGCGGCAAGCGCTGGCACGTATCCTGCTGCTGACCGGTATCGCTCTGCGATGGCGTTCTGGACGCGAAAGTGGCAAAAGCGCGTTGAAATGGCGCCGGAGAGCGTTGGCCGTCAGCTGGCGCCGAAGCGCCCGCATACAGCCAGGGCGTGTCATGATCGTGTCACGTACGATTGATACACTAACCGATTGCCTTGCCCGTCGTGATACCGGATTTCTTTCCGCCATTCGTCCATACCTAAACCGCATGCCCAACAACCTGGACGATTTGTTCATCCGCGAGATCCTCCCTATCGAGCCCGTCCTGATGGGCTACCTTCGACGCAACTGGCGCGATGCCGACGAATGGGCCGACCTGCGCCAGGAAGTTTACGCACGCGTGTACGACGCGGCGCGCTTGGGACTGCCCGAGCATCCAGCCGCCTTCGTCATGACCACCGCCCGTAATTTATTAATCGACCGGGCCCGCAGGAGCCAGGTCGTGTCGATCGACGCGTACGCGGAACTGGAGCACCTCGCCATCGACGAACTGACGCCGGAGCGGCATGCGAGCGGCAGAATGGAGTTGGGGGTGCTGGTCGAGGCGCTGGAAGCCCTGCCGCCGCGGTGCCGGCAAGTCGTCGTGCTGCGCAAGGTGGATGGCCTGTCCCAGCGCGAGGTTGCGGCAGAGATGGGAATCGCGGAAGATACGGTGGAAAAGCAGATCGCCAAAGGCATGCGCGCCCTGGCCGATGCCTTGGGCGCCCGCGGCATCGGGGCTGGCATCGTCAAGTTGGAACGCAAGTTGCGCAAACAAGGCAGGTAAGGACATGAGAGAAAGCGGGAGAGACGCGGAAACGGTGGGGGTGGAAGCCGCCCAATGGTTGGCACGTCAGGACGACGGCGCCTTGACTATCGCCCTGCAGCGGGACTTCGACGCCTGGCTAAACGCCGATACCCGCCATCGTGTCGCGTACCTGCGCCTGCGCGCCGCGTGGCAACAGGCGGATGCGTTGGCCGCGCGGAGTGTCGGGAAGGCCCGGCCGCCGAGGACATGGCCGCGCTTTTCATCGTGGCGGATCGCGGCCGGTATCGCGATGGCCGTCGCATTGGGCGCGCAACTGGCCTGGATGGCGGGGCGCGACCAGGCGCCGTACGAAACGCGCGTCGGAGAAAACCGCATCGTCGCGCTCAGCGACGGCTCGCGCGTTACGCTCAACACGGATAGTCGCTTGCGCGCGCCGGCGGCATCGGCCCGCACCGTCTTGCTCGATCGTGGTGAAGCGTATTTCGACATTGTCCATGACCCCGCCCATCCGTTTGTCGTGGTGGCCGGCGATAACCGCGTGACGGTGCTAGGCACCCGTTTCACGGTGCGCCGTGTGGGCGCCGGCGTGCGCGTGCTGGTCGCCCAGGGGCGCGTCAGGCTGGCGGGGCATGGCTCCTCGGTCGAACTGGCGCGCAATGAGGAGGCGGTGGCGCAGGACGGCCGCATCGTCCGCGCGGAGCACACCGACGCGCAGACCGGGCGGCGCCTCGCCTGGCGCGAGGGGCGCATCGTATTTGACCAGACTACGCTCGCCGAGGCGGCCGCGGAATTCAATCGCTACAATGAACGGCGTCTCATCTTGGCCGATCCAAGCGTGGCGGGCATCGCGATCGGCGGCAGCTTCGCCCCGACCAACGTCGACGGCTTCGTGCGCCTGCTCGAAAAGGGCTTTGCGCTGCGCGCGCGTCCGCAAGGCAAGGATATCGTCATCTCGCGCTGATTTTTTTTTCGACAGCGTACCGGATTTTTCCCGTCCAAGCGTCTTACATGGCAGCAGTCACCAATCAAGCCGTAAGGCCCCCCATAAGCAAGGAAAAACGACGATGGCGAATCCAAAACTGTTCGGCGCGCTGTGCGCCTCGATATTCTGCGGCACGCTTCACGCCCAGGCCCCAACCATGCACATCCCGGCCGGCGACCTGAAAACGGCACTCGACCAATACGCGGCGCAGACCGGCGTGCAACTGCTGTACCGCGCGGATGACGTGCGCGAGCGCACCACTCCGGGCGCCAACGGCCAGTTGGATGCCGCCCGGGCGCTGGACGCTTTGCTGGCCGGGACGGGATTGGCCGTGCGCAAGGACGGCAGCGGCGCGGTGCTCATCTTTCGAGCAGCGCAGCCCGGCGCATCCGCGCAAGCTTCCGACACGGAACTGACAACGGTCACGGTGACCGCGCAGAAGCGGGCCCAGTCCGCCCAGGCGGTGCCGATTGCGATGACGGCGCTGTCGGCCAAGACCCTGGACGCGCACCGGGTGCAGAACTTGCAGGACGTCGCGCGCCTGACCCCGGGGCTGCTGGTCTCCGCCTTCAGCCAGGCCAATCCGACGATCGCCATCCGCGGCATCAGCAATACCTTTTCCCAGATCGGCGTGAACAAACCGGTTGGCATCTTCGTCGACGATGTCTTCATTCCCCGCAACAGCGCAGCAAGCTTCGAACTGTTCGATCTCGAATCGATCGCCGTCCTCAAAGGACCGCAAGGCACGCTGTTCGGACGCAACGTCACCGGTGGGGCCATCGTCATCAATACGCGCCAGCCCGATCCCAAGGACTTCGCGGCCGAAGCCGAACTCACCGCCGGCAACCATGGCGAACGGCAAGCCAAGGGCCTGATCAACATGCCGATCGGCGAGCAGGCCGCCATCAAGCTGTCGGCCTCGCTGCGCGAGCGCGACGGCCTTGGCCGCGACCGCCTGACCGGTCGCGAGCAGGATGACATCGACAGCAAGAACTTCCGCGTGCAGGGCTACATGCGCATCACCCCGGCACTGGCGGTAACCGTGGGCGCCGATTACAGCGATGACCGCAACGGCGGCCGCACGCTGTCCTCGGACACCTTGGGCAACGATGGCAATGCGCGCACGTCGGAACTCGGCATCGACCAGCGCTACGCACGCATCATCTCGGGCGTGTCCGGCAAGCTGGTCTGGCGCCTGCCGGCCGGTGAAATCACTTCGATCAGCGCTTATCGCAGATCGCAAAGCGGTGAGGATTATTCAGGCGTCGGCGCCAGCTATACCTTCCTGACCAGCGGTAGCCAGAGCGTCACGCGCGACGCCGACCAGATCGCCACTTTCTCGCAAGAGCTGCGCTATGCCAGCCCCAAATGGGCGGGCGGCGATTTCGTGGCCGGCCTGTACTATGCGGACGAGGACGGCAACCGCCAGCTCGGCACGTGCGGATTGGCGGCGCGGACCGGCGCCCTGACCGGCGCCACGCTGGCCGAACAAACGGTCGACACGCGCAGCCTCGCCGTGTTTGCCGACGGCGTCCTGCATCTTCCCGCGGCGTTCGACCTGACGTTGGGCGCGCGCTACACGCGCGACAGCAAGGACGCCAGCCTGGCGCGCACCGACCGGCTGCGCGCGTCGAACAGCTTCGGCGTTACCGGTTTGTCGCACGACTGGAACGAAGTTACCCCGCGCGCGGTACTAAGCTGGACACCGCGCGCCAATCTCATGGCCTATTTGAGCGCGGCGCGCGGCTTCACCAGCGGCGGCTACAACGCCGACGCGTCCAGCGCCGCGGCCTTCCGCACCCCCTTCGACCCCGAGACGGTGAACAACTTCGAACTCGGCCTGAAATCGCAGTGGCTGCAAAACCGCCTGCGATTCAACGCCGCGGCATTTCGCATGAAGTACCGCAATAAGCAGGAGTTGGTTAACAATACGCTGACCGGCATTCTCACCATCGTCAACGCCGCCAAGGCCAATGTCGATGGCGGCGAATTGGAACTCGCGTACAAGGCCGCAAGCTGGCTCGACCTGTCAGCCAACGCCGCTTATCTGGACGGCCGCTACGACCGCTTTGTGGTTGGCACGGTCAACAACAGCGGCAATCCGTTGTCGAACTCGCCGCGCCGACAGGTTGGCGTGGCGGCGAACTTCAGCTATCCCGTCTCCTACGGCTACCTGGTGGGCGCGGCCAGCTACGCGTGGAAGGATAGCTACAACACGGGCGCGGCCAATGACCCCAACCTCCAGCTGCCCGGCTATGGCCTGGCCAATCTGTCGGCCGGACTGGAAGCCCCCGACCGCGGTTGGCGGCTGATGGCGTGGGTCAAGAACGCCAACGACACCACGTATTTGCTGACCCGTTCAACCCAGGTCGTGCGCGCTCGTTATGTCGGCGAACCGCGCACTTTCGGCCTGAGCCTGAGGGCGAGCTTCTGATGGCCGCGCCGAACGAAACGCGGCGCCTGCTGCTGGGCGCCCTGCTGGCATTGCCGGCCGGCCTGGCCCTGGCCGCCCCGACCCAGGGCGACAGGCCTATGCCAGACCGCGCGGGCCGGCCGCTGGCCCCTTGGCAGCCGGGTTGGCTGGACATCCACCACATCGCAACCGGACGCGGCAATGCGACGTTCGTGCTGCTGCCCGACGGCACCAGCCTGCAAATCGATGCCGGTGCCTCGCTGAACCGGCTGGATGTCTCGGTGGCGCCGCGCCCCGACGCCAGCCGTCGTCCGGGCGAATGGATCGCGCGGTACGTGCGCCGCCAGTTGACGCGTGCGGACCTCGAGGGCGAACTGGACTACATGCTCGCGACCCACCTGCATCCCGACCATATCGGTGACGTCGACGCGGAGTCGCCACTGTCGGTGCGGGGCTCGTACCGGCTCGGCGGCATGACCGACGTGGCGGAACTGATGCCGATCCACACGCTGATCGACCGCGGCTTCCCGGACTACGACTTTCCGCAGCGTTTCGCCGCGCCTTTCGCCGACAACTACCGCGCGTTCGTCGAGGCGCGGTGCCGCGCCGGCCTGGCCGTGGAACGCTTCCAGGTCGGCAGCGCGGGGCAGATCGCCGCCCGGGGCCACCGAACGACGCCGCACCGCTTCGCGGTGCGCAACGTCGCGGCCAACGGCGAGGTCTGGACCGGACAGGGGGAATCGTCGCGCGCGGTATTCCCCGACCTGGCATCCATCCCCCGCGGCGACTGGCCAACCGAGAACCAGTGTTCGCTGGCGCTCCGTATCGCCTACGGACCGTTCAGCTATTTCACGGCCGGCGACCTGACCAGCTATACGAACGACGGCGCCTTGCCCTGGCAGGACATGCTGGGTCCGGCCACGCGCGCGGCGGGCGCCGCGACGGTGGCGACCGCCGACCACCACGGCATGTTCGACGGCCTGAACGGCGACATCGTCCGCACCCTGCGGCCGCGCGTCTGGGTCATCCCGTCCTGGCACATCGCGCATCCGGACGTGTTGCAACTTGAACGCATGTTCAGCGAGCGTCTGTATCCGGGGCCGCGCGACGTGTTCGCCACCACGGTCATGCGCGAGAACCTGCTGGCCAACGGCCGGCTGACGAAGCGCCTGCGCAGTCATGATGGCCACGTGGTGGTGCGCGTGATGCCGGGAGGCGAGCGCTTTTATGTCGCCGTCACCGACAACCGCACAGAGACCGACACGGTGACGCTCCTGACGGAAGCGATGGACGTTCCGGCATCGGCATCGCGGGGGTGACGGTCCGCACGGCCGATGTCAGGCTGCTTCGGGTGGCAGAAAATACGTCTGCCTCCAGCAGTCGACCACGGCCACGTGCTTCATCATGGTTAGCATCGCCTGTCCCGGATCCAGCCCCTCCAGCGGCAGCGCCGACATGGAAAGGACATGACCCGAGTCGGGATCCATCGTGAAGACGGGGGAGTGCAGCCCGTGCATGTCGCGGTTGGCGGCCAGCAGTGCCTCCAGGATGGCGCATCGGTTCTCTTGCGGGACCGCGCCGAAATCGCAGGCGACGGCCACGTTTTCTTCCCCCCATTGCGCGGGATCATGCGCGAGCATGAACGGCACCCCGTTCAAGTCCAACCTCAGCAGGCCTGGCGAGGGGTCCAGTTCCATGCCCATCTCCTGGCTCAGCGCGTGGACGAAAGTTTCAAAAGTAGCTTTATGGTTCATTGTGCGATTTCCCCGGTGGTGTTGTTTTGCAGCGGAACCGGTATGACCGTCCGGCTCCGCGGTCGTCGTTGCTACGCCGTCATCGGTGCGGTGTTGGCGGGCTCCCCCGACAACGGGACCGCGACGTTGGCCAGCGCGTTAAGACGGGTGTGCGCTTGCGCGATCAGCCTTTTCGCCTCGGCCTTGATACCCGGACCGGTGAAGAGCCGCGCTCCGGCATAGTCGGTGACGGCCCTGCGGGCGGAATAAAGATAATGCTCTTTGAACATTTCGACAAATGAAGGCCTTCCTTCTTTCCTGGTAAAAAATTCCCGCCGCACGCGCGCCGTGTTGACGGCTTGCGGCCCGCCCCAGGCGGCGAGCAGTGCGAATCCGAGCGCGAGGGTGGATGTGCCCATCATCGCGTAGGAGAAGGTCAGTGAATGGTTGTTCGGCCCCTTGCCGGGGGTGCAGGTGAACGTTTCGGGGTTCGCTTGGCGAACCAGGCCCGCTCCCGCCTGCAGCAGGAAAAAGAAACCGGTGCCGCCGACCCCCATGAAGGTGGCGCGCGCGATTTGCACCACGAGTGCGGGGACGGTATAGCCCGGCATCTTCCAGCGCGTCGCGACCGCGTCCTTCGTATTGCCGAACTGGCTTTTTTCATTCAGGAACACGTTGGCGATGGACTGCGTCGTCTCAGGGGTCAGGCGCGTGTAGTCGAAGGGCAAGAGGATCTTATCCAATTGATGGTGCCGGAGGTTCCTGAGCAGGTCCTGCACCTGTGCCGGCGATTGCGGGTCTTGGGTCAGTTTCTCGGCTGCCAGGTCGTGATTGGTGGTGGGCCGGCCCGCTTCTTCGGAGGCTGCCGCGTCGAGGTGCGGCCGCACACGGAGCGTCTGTAACAGGGCATGCTCGTACGGGGTCAGCGATTTGTCTCGGCGCACCCGGTTTTCCTGGGCTTCCTCGCCGCTTCGCGACTCGGGCGGATTCCTCCAGCCGTCGATATTCAGCGTGCTGCCTCTGGCTTTCGACTCCAGACGCGTGCGCACCGCCAGTTCGAGCGGCGTCAGTTCAGCGCCTTCGGCGCGCGCCATGTCGGTCCACTCCAGCATCTGTTCCCTCGTCACATCGACGAAATCATCCGGCCCCAGCAGCTCGCGGGTCTCGTACTTTTCTTGCAGATCGGTCAATTGATCGGCCAGCGGGACCGGAAGCGCTCCTGCCCGAAGCGTTTTCGCCGCGTCAAGCGAGTCCAGCCCCAAGGCGTCGCGCAGTTGTTCATACGGCGCGTCGGTCTCGTATTTCTTTTGCAATGACGCCAGCGTGTTGTCATGTTCGGCGGCAAGCGCGCCGTGGTCCGCGGCCCCCTCCAGCGTCAGCAGTTTTTGCAACTCATCCAATACCACGAGTTTCCCTAGTTCTTGCAATGCGCCCTGGCAACCCGCCAAGGCGGCCCCCTCGCAGCCGGTCTTGAACTCATCCCAGCGCTGCCGCGCCTCGGCGTCAAGCGGTTGGCAGAACTTGGCCTGATTGAAACCGCCTGCCGCGTCAAACTGCTTGATCGTTTTGGCGCCGACATTGAACTGTTTCGCGAGTTTTTCAAGCTCGGCGTCGCAACGGTTCTCAATGCCATCGTTAATCAGCCACATTTGCTGGACATACCGCGCCCTGAACATGTCGCGAATGTCGTCCTTGGTTTGGACGGGGCCACAGGAAATGTTCGCGGCCATAATCAATCGGCCCTCCCGCATCCGGTCCATCGGCGCGGCGGCGAGTTGCAGCAATTGCACCACGGCTGTCGTTCCCATCTGGACATAGAATGCGTATTTCCCCCCTTTGCAATTTTCGTTTTGCGCAAAAGCGATATACTGGGTCAAATTCAGCAAGACCTGCCTCATCGCCGAGAGCGTCGATTGCGCCCAGCGTCCGTGGTCGAAACTATCGTCATGCGCTTCGCGCCGGTAGCGCTGCTCCTGCGCCTCTTCACTGGCGGCCAGCGCCAGTGCCAGTTGCGCCCGGGCTTCCGGCGGTAAGGGCGTTTTCTCCGTCTCTGCCAGCGCTTCCTTCAGATTCCTGCTGGTGGCAATCAGTTCGGCGGATGTCGCCGTAAGGGTTTGTGCGCTTTCCAGCTGCCTGCTTCGTCCCGGAATCCCGGCATCGCGCGCAAAGTCGAAGCGGTAAAAAGCAGCGTTAAAGACCTGGACACCCAGATAGGGTTGATACACCTGGGCCAGCAGCGACCACACGAAAGACACGACGGCGGCGTTGCTGTGTGGCCCCAAGGCGCCGTACAAGGTCGGCGCAAGGCCGATCGCGTTGTTGACGGCGCCGGCGCCCTGGAGCGTGAGCGACTCTCGCGCTAGCTCCTTGGCCGCGGCTTTCGGATCGACGCCAAGCGCCGCGAAGATCTGGTCCACGAATTGCAGCGCCTCCTTGCTTCGGGTCGTTACGTCCAGCTTGAGCAGCAACTGGTTGATTTCCCGAATTTGCGCCATATTCTCATCTGAAATCGGACGATGGCTGGTGTGCATTATTATGTCGTGGTGTGTTTTGTTGAGTTTGGCTTTCCTGTCCTCCTGAAATTGCCGTTGCATCGGGCTGCTTCCCCGGCGCTGTACAGGCGATGGGGGAGGGCCGGGATCGATGTCTATCAGTGTATGGGCACCCGCTTGATGTTCCGGAGAAGCTATCGGTGGGTGGATGCTGTCGAGTGCCAAGCTGGCTGCATTGGGTAAAACAGGAAAAGTGGTGTGCATGATATTTCTCTGGGATCTATAGCCTCCACGTATGGGAATAACATGAAGACCGACTTTTAAAAGGGCGAAAAAAAATCCGGTCGGGTCCGCTTGTGCCTGGCGTGGTGAACGGCGGGCACAGGCGGCAAGGCGCACGGTGTGGCCTGATCGGCAAGCGGGGCGGATCAGTCGTTGCCGAGTTTTTGCTCAAGCACTTCGGTGATGTTCTTTTTGGCGGCAATGACCTTCGCGGCATCGCCGCTGGACAAGGCCTCGGAATAGCCTTTGATCGGCGCTTCGAGATCCGCACGAAGGCCTGGACGATTTAACTCGATGGCGCTCAGGACGGTGTCATAGTTCAGCGACAAATAACTTTCTTCCAGTTCCGAGGCGGCACGCCGGGCGCATTGCCTCAACACCGGATCGGTGGACTCGAGGATGTCGCGGTAACCGACATGATCGTTGTAGGCCAAGCCCGGACCGTGGTCGACGGCGCATTTCGCCCCGACGCTGGCCGCCATGACTTCGTCGTAACTGTGGTGACGTTTATTGCCGACCAGCGCCGCCAACATGATGCCGCGGAAGGTCTCCAGCGAAGGAAACGCCGCCAGCGCTTCCTTGTTGCCCGGATCCTGCCAGGTCCATTTGTCTACCGCCGAGCGATACAGATTGAGGTAGCCCAGCGTGTGTCCGCTCATGCCGCCGATGATCGGTTTCTGGTTGTCATACGCGTTGTCATACCAGGCTTGCTGCTTGCTGATGAAGTCATTTTTCAGGAGCTCGGAAGAGTAGTCGATGCCGAATTCGAGGTCGCGGATATGAAAATTCTTTTGTCCCATGGGGATGTTCAGCTTGCGGCGGACTTCGTTGATGTACTTGTCGCAGGCGACCTCGGGTTTTTCCAGGATGTTGCCTAGTACGCCAACGACGTTCATCAATCCCACATCCTTTTGCCTGGTCACGAGCGGATGGCGGTAGTCCAGTTCCTCTGCATTGATGTCGGTGTTGTACGTCTGTTCGAAACTCTTCCCGCCGTGCAGGTGGGCGTCGGACCAGGGAATCTCGGCGATATCGCCGTACAGGAATTTGCGTTCGTCCTCGTTGGCGGCGTTCCAGATGTCTTCGGTGGCAAGCTGGTCTTGCGGTTTGCCTTGCGCGCGCGCAGCCTTGGTCATCAACGCCTCGAACTTCTGGCTGTAATTCTCGTCCTGGATGTGTTTTTCTGGACGATACGGAAGGCGGTGTTCGCGAAACCGGGTTACCCCGTTTTTCAGCGATTTCTTCATCGCTTTCGACAGCTCGCGCCACTCCGCCTCGGCCACGCCGGTGCCTAGATTGCGTTGGTTCATTAGCGGTATCATGCCGGTCTCCGCTGTCGCGTAGTCGGCCAGAGGTTTGAGCAACAGGTGGCCGAAGCCATTTTTGCCAACTGGAATTGAGCGGTCCGGGTCCCGGGTTAGCGTGCTCATGTGGTAAATCCAGTATTCCATGCTGTCGTCGATTCCCTGTTTGTACTCCACCGAGCCGCCGAAATAGGGGTGCTGGCCGAACAGTTGCTTGATCAGCTTCACGTAACCGATGATTTTGGCTTTGTCGTTCTCGTCGGCGTCTTCGTCCGCAAGCGGATGTTTCGCGATGAAGTTCTGGATGGTCGCGTCGCTTCCATCTTGCTGATCGATGAGTGTCCGGAGCGCCCGTTCGGGGTAGTAATTCTTGAGTTTATCGAACAGAAATTCGATACGTTTATTGCGGTGCTCGGTGCCCAGCGGATGGTTTTCATCGACAATCACGGATTCGATACCGAGCTGCGTGTGTATGAGTTCGATTCCTTTCTTGAGCTCCGCCGTGAAATAGGGCTCGTTTTCTATCGCATGCTGCAACTTTTCCTCGAACATCAGGTTGAGGTCCAGCGTCAGGTTGGCGGCGAGGTTTTCAGCGGTGTCATGTGTTATACGGGCGCCATAGGTGGTGGCGATCACCGTCGGTATATCGACACTCAGGCGCGCCGTGCCAAGCATGCGGCCGGTTTCCCGGCACAAGTTCACGCCGTTGGCCAGTATGGGCTTGGTGCGACGGGATGTATGCGGCGCCGGTTGCTCCAATGTCGCCAGCACATAACTGCGTGCGGCATTTTCTGGACGGCGAACCGTACCGCTGGAAGAGGTCGGAAAGACGGTTTGAGCGCCTGGTTTTTGGGTGGGCGGGACCGGCGATTCCATCCCGGGATCGAAGGAGCCCGATCCGATTTTAAGATGATGCATATATTATCTGTTCCTTTCGAGATTTTTTGCGCCGCTGCGCCGGCCTGTGGACAGGCCGGCGCGCCGGTTTTACCGTCAATCTCGCCAAACCCGAGTATGAGTATCATGACGAAACCAACTTGTTCCATGACATTCTCATGACATGACGCCGGAGCTTGCGGCCGTGAGATCTTGTGGCGGCTATGTGCAGCGACACGTGGCCGCCGATCCCCGCTGCGATAGACGCTGGCGCTCGCCGCGCTGCATCGGAACTGGAAGGCGGCGACTTGCAATTTGCGCCGCTTTGTCTAGTCGAAGGCGAGCGGGGGGCGTGGCGTTCTGACGCCCGGGATCTTGACCGCAAAACAACCGCCATCAACCTGATTGGCGCCGCCGGCGCTCTTCGGGCCGCTGCATGCCCGGTGCGTGGCCGAGATCATCGGTAATTCGAGGTTCCCCTAAGTTTTTTTGCCATCGTATCGTTCTATAATATATAGTATCGACCATTGATACACGATAGATCGGGAAGATCGGAGTGTGATGGGCGCGGGCGCTTTCCCCTGGAGCAGGGATCGGTCCGGGGATATGGGTGTCGACGGGCGGAGCGTGGCGATGGTTGAGATGCTGGTGAGGCGTGCGCTGCAAAGCGTGCTGGTGGTGTTTGTGATGTCGATCCTGGCGTTCGTCGGGATCAACCTGGTCGGCAATCCGATCCATTTGCTGGTCGCGCCGGACGCCTCGTACGAGGAGATCCAGCGCGCCTCGCACGCGCTCGGGCTGGACCTGCCGGTGTACCGGCAGTACGGCCGCTTCCTGAGCCACGCGCTGCAGGGCGACCTGGGCAATTCCTTCGCGTTCGGCCGTTCGGCCATCGGCCTGATCTTCGAGCGCATGCCGGCCACGCTGGAGCTGGCGGTGGCGGCGCTGCTGCTGTCGGGGCTGATCGGCATCCCGCTGGGCATGTGGTCGGGGCTGCGTCCGGGCAGCTGGCTGCACAAGGGCGCGATGGCGTTCTCGGTGCTGGGCGTGACCATTCCGGTGTTCTGGCTGGGGCTGATCCTGATCCTGGTGTTCTCGGTGAACCTGGGCTGGCTGCCCTCGGGCGGGCGCGGCGCCACCACTCCGCTGCTGGGCGTGGAGGTCAGCTTCCTGAGCTGGGAGGGCGCCAAGTTCATGTTGCTGCCGGCCTGCACGCTGGCGCTGCACAACGTGGCGCTGGTCATGCGCATGACCGAGGCCGGCACGCGCGAGGTGGCGGTGCAGGAATACGTCAAGTTCGCCCGCGCCAAGGGCGTGGGCGCGGCGCGGCTGATGCTGCGCCATATCGCGCCCAACGTCATGATCCCGATCGTCACCGTCATGGGCATCGAGTTCGGCCACCTGATCGCGTTCTCGTTGATCACGGAAACCATTTTCGCCTGGCCGGGCATGGGCAAGCTGATCATCGACTCGGTGCTGCAGCTGGACCGGCCGGTGGTGGTGGCGTACCTGATGGTGGTGCTGCTGCTGTATGTGGTGATCAACTTCGCGGTCGACGTGCTGTACCTGGTGCTGGACCCGCGGTTGCGGATCAAGGCGGCGTAGCGGCGCGCGAGAGTGGCCTGGCGTGGCCGGAAGACAGGAAGAAACAGGAAGCGCCGGCGGCGGGTCGCGTGGGCGGGAAAGGCCGGAGCTGGCTCCGGGCGGAGAAAAAAATGATCATGAACGATATCGATACGCGCGCATTGCAGGAGCAGGCGAAGGGGGCGGCCGTGCCGCCGGAGGCGGGGCCGGCGGTCCCTGTGGAGACGCCGCTGCGGCTGTTGTGGCGGCGGTTTTTCAAAAGCCGGGTGGGCACGCTGGCGGCGTTGCTGCTGCTGGTGCTGGCGCTGGCCGCGCTGGCGGCGCCGCTGATCGCGCCGCATGATCCGTACGACCTGGCCAAGGTGTCGATCATGGAGGCCGAGCGCGCCCCCGGCGCGGCCAGCACGGATGGGGCGATGACGTATGCGCTGGGCACCGACGGCGCCGGGCGCGACCTGTTGAGCGCGATCCTGTACGGGCTGCGCATCAGCCTGGGCATCGGCGTGGCCAGCGCGCTGGTGGCGCTGGTCCTGGGCACCTGCGTCGGGCTGGCGTCGGCCTATTTCGGCGGCAAGGTCGACGCCCTGCTGATGCGCGTCGTCGACGTCCAGCTCAGCGTGCCCACCATCCTGATCGCGCTGGTGCTGCTGGCGGTGCTGGGGCAGGGCGTGGACAAGACGCTGATGGCGCTGGTGCTGGTGCAATGGGCGATCTTCGCGCGCAACGTGCGCGGCGCCGCGCTCGTCGAGCGCGGCAAGGAATACATCGAGGCGGCGCTGGGCCAGGGGCTGCCGGCGCGGCGCATCATGTTCGGCCACGTGCTGCCCAACTGCATGGCGCCGCTGATCGTCACCACCACCAACCAGATGGCCAACGCCATCACGCTGGAGGCGACGATGAGCTTCCTGGGCATCGGCCTGCCGCAGACCAAGCCCTCGCTGGGCCTGCTGATCTCCAACGGCTTCGACTACATGCTGTCGAACCAATACTGGATCAGCCTGTTTCCCGGGATCGCGCTGGTGTTGCTGGTGGTGTCGGTGAGCCTGGTGGGCGACCAGTTGCGCGTGGTGCTCAATCCCAAGCTGGACGCATAAAGGAGGCGATGATGGCATTGTTGGAAGTGAAGAACCTGGTCACCGAATTCCACACCGAGGCCGGCGTGGCCAAGGCGCTCGACCGGGTCTCGTTCACGCTCGAGTGCGGCAAGGTGCTGGGCATCGTGGGCGAATCGGGGTCGGGCAAGTCGGTCACGGCGTTTTCGTTGATGAACCTGATCGACAAGCCGGGCCGCGTCACCGGCGGCGAGATCCGCTTCAACGGCGAGGACCTGCGCCAAGCCCCGGCGCGGCGCTGGAACGCGCTGCGCGGCGACCGCATCGCGATGGTGTTCCAGGACCCGATGATGTCGCTCAATCCGGTCATGCGGGTGGGCGCGCAGCTGGGCGAGACGATCGCCATCCACCGCAAGGCCGGGCGCGCGGAGATCGAGCGGCAGGTGTGCGCGGCGCTCAAACGGGTCGGCATCCCGGCGCCGGAGGAGCGCATGCGCGCCTATCCGCACGAGCTGTCGGGCGGCATGCGCCAGCGGGTGGCGATCGCCAACGCCATCATCAACCGCCCGGACCTGATCATCGCCGACGAGCCGACCACGGCGCTCGACGTGACGATCCAGGCGCAGATCCTGTACGAGATGAAGCAGCTGGCGCGCGAGAGCGGCACGGCGCTGATCTGGATCACGCACGACATCAGCGTGGCCAAGGACCTGGCCGACGAGCTGTGCGTGATGTACGCGGGGCGCGTCATCGAGCGCGGCCCGGTGGCGCGGGTGATCGGCGCGCCGCGGCACCCCTATACCCGGGGCCTGCTTGACTCGCTGCCGCAGGGCGGGCGCCACGGCCAGCGGCTCCATTCGATCCCCGGGGCGACGCCGCCGCTGCTGTCGCTGCCGCCGGGCTGCGCGTTCGCGCCGCGCTGCGCGCGCGCCAGCGGCGCCTGCCACGCGGTCCCTCCGGTGTTCGCGGCCGGCGGCCGCGAACACCGCTGCTTCCATCCCCTAGGGAAGCGCTGATTTAATCGCCGCCGCAGTGGCCCAAGTGATCTGTAAGCTGTCAAAATAGTGGCTCCTTTCCA
>NZ_JBWKQJ010000022.1:0-50370 GCF_059418705.1 Duganella sp. GW821-FHT07F09
CCGCCTGGCCGCATCTACATCTTCATTATCCAATGGAGATGCGGTACGCTCAATATACGAGGTCCGACATTCGGACACGGGCTCCGCCGTAAAGGCACCTTGCGGACAAGTTCGTGTCCGAATGTCGGCACTGACCCCCCGGGGGTGGAAAAGGGCTTTTGGCCCTTTTTTTACGTCTGGAATGCAGAGCAAGCGCTCGGTTTCAAGGTGAAAATTAGTGTTTGCCCTCTAGTAACACACCTTTTGGTAAAGTTTATAAATGTAGTAAGCTGCTGGCCTTCCAGCACCAAATCCGGCCTCATCGGTTTGATTTGCTGCCGGACCAGAAGAAAACCTGGCGCAAAGTCGCCGACTACAATGAGAGACTCCACCATGCAACGCAAGCATCTTCCCCTGATTATCGCCGCCGCCCTGAGCCTGATGACCACCGGCGCCAGCGCTTCCGGCTACCGTTTCGGTTCGCAGAGCGTGGCCGCCCAAGGCACCGCCGACGCCAGCGGCGCCGAAGCCAACGACGCTTCGACCATTTTCTACAACCCGGCCGGCATGTCGCGCCTGGAAGGCACGCAGATCAGCGCCGGCGCCACCGTCGTGGTGCCGCATTCGACCTATACCGACACCGGCTCGACCCGCTTCACCGGTACGCGCACCGGCGGCACCCAGGCCTCCGGCTACGCGCCGGACGCGGTGGCCGCGCCGTCGCTGTACGCGACCAAGAAGCTCAACGATCAGTGGACCGTGGGCCTGGGCCTGTTCGTGCCGTATGGCGCCAAGCTGGACTACGGCAGCACCTGGAACGGCCGCTACGCGCTGACCGACGTGCTGGTGGAGGCGATCACGCTCAATCCGTCGGTGTCGTTCAAACTGAACCAGCATCATTCGTTCGGCTTCGGTATCGACGCGGAACACATGAAGGCCGAACTGGGCCAGGCCGTCGACGTGCCGGGCACCATCGCCGCGCTGCGCACGCCGGCCAACGCCGCGCAAGGCGCCGCGCTGATCCGTCAGATCACCGCGCTGGGCGGCAACCCGGCCCTGCTGGCCACCGCCGGCGACGGCCGTGGCGAGAACGAAGTCAAGGATTGGGGCTTCGGCTTCAACCTGGGTTATCTGTTCACCCTGGACGAAAATACCCGCTTCGGCTTGAGCTATCGCTCGTCGATCAGCCACAATATGCGCGGCAGCACCCGCTGGGATTTCTCGAAATCGACCACCGATCCGGTCGTCAACGGCGTCTTGGCGACCGCGTCGCACCGCGCGAACTCGGCGGCGCTGGTGTCGCTGCGCACGCCGGACACCTTGTCGGCCAACGTCTTCCACCAGTTCGATTCGAAGTGGGCCGGTATGGCCGACGTGACCTGGTCGCGTCATAACCGCCTGGGCAACCTGGACATCGAGTTCCCTGGCACCGTCGAGGGCGCCGAGGTAATCCGCCAGCAATGGAAGAACACGGTGCGCGTGGCGGTGGGCGGCAATTATGTCTACAACGAAAACGTGACCTTGCGCGCCGGTGTGGCGTTCGACGAATCGCCGGTGCAAAACGCCGAACTGCGCCACCCGGCGCTGCCGGACAGCGACCGCATGCAGTATTCGCTGGGCATGAACTGGAAGCTGGACGCGCGCTCGTCGATCGATCTGGCGTACAGCTATGTGGACTTCAAGGATGCGCAGGTGAATTACACGAACCTGTGCAATACCTTGTCGCGCACCTGCACCGGTAATGGCGAGACCACGCGCGGTACGTACAATACGCACCTGTCCTTGATCGGTGTTTCGTACAATTACAAGTTCTAAAAACGCGTAGGGCGGATTCGGCGCAATGTGGTGATGGGCTGTGCTTGAGCCGTTGGCGGCGCGCGCATGGCGGATTACGCGCTGCGCGCTCTCAAGTCCTCCGGCAGGAGGACGCTCGTTCGATGGGCTCCCGGCGGATTGGCGGGCCTGGCCCGCTAATCCGCCCTACGTGATTTAACTCGCTGCGAATGTCGCGCGCAGGAAAGGGCCTCTCATGGCCCTTTTTTTTATGTCCTATTGGCCGGGGGGCTTGGTGTCGGTACTACCCGTGCCGCTGCCGGTGGCGGGCGGCGTGGTGGTGTCGGGCGCGGGAGTGGGCGCGGGAGTCGGTGTGGTCGACGGCGTTGACGGCGTCGTGCTCTCCGGTGTGGGCGCGGGGGTTTGTGGCTGGTCGGCAGGGCGCTTGTTGCAGCCCGCCAGCAGCGCGACCGCGAAGGCCGCGCCCAACACTACGCTGGTTGTCTTATGCAGGGAAGTCATCATTCTTTCCTTTCAAAAAAAGGTCAGGGAAAAAATTAGACAGCGCCCGTGCCCGGGCGGTTCCCGCTATTTTGAGTCAGGCTGTCTTGCGCTCGCTGTCGCTGTCGATCGGCAGGTCGGCGTCGCTGTTGAAGACGGCGAGGTCGGTCTCTCCCAGCACCCGGCTGGTGACGGTGCCGGCGGTGATCGAGCCGCTGACGTTGAGCGCGGTGCGGCCCATGTCGATCAGCGGTTCGATCGAGATCAGCAGCCCGGCCAGCGCGACCGGCAGGTTCATCGACGACAGCACGATCAGCGCGGCGAACGTGGCGCCTCCGCCGACCCCGGCCACGCCCACCGAGCCGATGGTGATGATGGCCAGCAGCGGCAGGATGAAGTGCGCGGTGAACGGGTCGATGCCGACGGTCGGGGCGATCATCACCGCCAGCATGGCCGGGTAGATGCCGGCGCAGCCGTTCTGGCCGATGGTGGCGCCGAACGAGGCGGCGAAGTTGGCGATGCCTTCCGACGTCCCCAGGCGCAGCGTCTGCGTCTGCACGCTCATCGGGATGGCGCCGGCGCTGCTGCGCGAGGTGAAGGCGAAGGTCAGCACCGGCAGGATTTTCTTGACGAAGCGGATCGGATTGAGTCCGGCGGCGGTGACGATCAGCAGGTGCACCAGGAACATCAGCAACAGCGCGCTATACGAGGCCAGCACGAAGTCGATCAGGTGCAGGATGTCGGTGTAGCTGGAGGTCGACACCACCTGCGCCATCAGCGCGAACACGCCGTACGGCGTCAGCCGCAGCACCAGGGTGACGATGCGCATGACGATGGCGTGGGCGACCTTGATGAAGTTGTCGAAGGAGGCGAAGATGTCCGGCTTCTTGTCGTGGATGCCGGTGGCGGCGATGCCGATGAAGACGGCGAAAACCACCACCGCGATGGTCGAGGTTTTGCGCGCGCCGGTCAGGTCCAGGAAGGGATTGGCGGGAATGAAACTGAGCAGCATGCTCGGCAGCGAGATCGCCTGCGCCGCTTCGACCTTGCCTTGCAGGTAAACGCCGCGCGCGATGTCGGCCGCCGAGGCGGTCAGGCCCACGGCCGTCAGGCTGAACAGCTTGGCCATCAGGATGCCGATGCCGGCGGCGATCAGGGTGGTGGCCATCAGGGTGCCGATGGTCAGCGCGCTGATCTTGCTGAGCGAATCCATGCCCTTTAATTTGAGGATGGCGGCGATGATGGAGACCATGATCAGCGGCATGATGATCATTTGCAGCAGCTTGACGTAGCCCGAGCCGACGATGTCGAGGTACTCGCCGGTGGTTTTCAGTTCGGCCGAGCCGGCGCCGTAGATGGCCTGCAGCGCCGCGCCCAGCACGATGCCCAGCCCCATGCCGGTGAACACGCGCACCGAAAAGGACGCGTGCTTGCGCTGCTGCGCGTACAGCACACCCAGCAAAACCAGCGCCGCCAGCAGATTGAATATTACGTTGATAGCCATTGCCTACCCTTTGCCACGAATTAAGACCACAAGTTAAACAAATCATCCGACACCACACATACGCCCCGCCTAAGCGGGAAAAAGGTCACCGGTCGGCCATTTTATATGCGTTGACTGATATAAACGAGCCCGCCATCGCTCATATAACGAATATTTAGCTATATGGCTATTTGGTTTTTGCATAAAGAAGGTTGTTGCGTGTCTGCATCGTTTCTCATCACTATCGCAAGGGTGGGGGTACAATCAATTTAGTTTCCGCCACTCCTGGAGCGTCGCATGGCACTCAACAGCATGAAAGTCGGTACCCGGCTCAGTCTGGGTTTTGGTCTGGTCCTGACGTTGCTGCTGCTTATAGCCGCGCTCGGCGTGTTCAATATGAGCACGATCCATGCCAAGCTCGACGAGATCGTCAACGAGAATGTGGTCAAGAGCGAGATGGTCGAGCACATGTCGGAGTCCGTGCACATCGCCGCGCGGGTGTCGCACGCGGTGGTGCTGCTGCACGACGACAACGCCATCCGCACCGAGATGGTCAAGTTGGAAAAGGCCCGCGCCGCCTATGCCAAGGCGGTCGAGCAGTTGGCGAAGATGCCCATGACAGCCAAGGAGGCGGCCGTGAGCGACCGCATCGCGGCGCTGGCCCAAGCGGCGCGCCCCCTCAACGACAAAGCGTTCGCGCTGGCGCTGGCGCACAAGGATGACGAGGCCGTCGCCGTGGTGCTGACGCAGGCCGCCCCGGCAACCCAGCAATGGCAGGACGCCATGGACGACTATGCGGCCCTGCACCGGGAAGACAGCCACGAGCATGTCGCCGAGGCCAGCAAGTCCTACGCGCGGGCGTGGATGGCGATGCTGGTGTTGTGCGGCCTCGCCATAGCGATCGGCGTGGGCGCCGCCGTGACCATCGGCCGTTCGCTGCTGCGGCAGTTGGGCGGCGAGCCGGCTTACGCGGCCGAGATCGCCGGACGCATCGCCGCCGGCGACCTGACCATGGCGGTCGACACCAGGGCCGGCGACCAGCACAGCATGCTGCACGCGATGAAGCTGATGCGCGATTCGCTGGCCGGCATCGTCGCCGAGGTGCGCAGCGGCACGGAAACCATCGCCACGGCCTCGACCCAGATCGCCACCGGCAACCAGGACTTGTCCTCGCGCACCGAGGAGCAGGCCAGCGCGCTGGAGGAAACGGCTTCGTCGATGGAGCAGCTGACCAGCGCGGTACGCCAGAACAATGAGAACGCGCGCCAGGCCAACCAGCTGGCGCACGCCGCGTCCGAGGTGGCGCAGAAGGGCGGGCTAGCCGTGTCGGAAGTGGTCGGCACGATGGGCGCGATCAACGCGTCGTCGCGCAAGATCGTCGACATCATTTCCGTCATCGACGGCATCGCCTTCCAGACCAACATCCTGGCGCTGAACGCCGCCGTGGAAGCGGCCCGCGCCGGCGAGCAGGGCAGGGGCTTCGCGGTGGTGGCGTCCGAGGTGCGCAACCTGGCGCAGCGCTCGGCGACCGCCGCCAAGGAAATCAAGGAGTTGATCGGCGACTCGGTCGAGAAGGTCGAGATCGGCAGCCGCCAGGTCGAGCAGGCCGGGCTGACGATGAGCGAGGTGGTGACGAGCGTGCAGCGGGTGACGACGATCATGGCCGACATCTCCAACGCCGGCGACGAGCAAAGCCTGGGCATCGAGCAGATCAACAAGGCCGTCATCGAGATGGACGGGGTGACGCAGCAGAACGCGGCATTGGTGGAGCAGGCCGCCGCCGCGGCCGAAGCCTTGCAGCAGCAGGCGGTCAATCTGGAGCGGGTGGTGAGCGTGTTCCGCGTCGACGGCGCCGGTGTGCCGGCGAAGAGGGCATCGCCGGCGATGGCGGTGGCGCACAAAACCACATTGATGAAGCCGTCCAAGCCGCTGCCGCGCCTGCGCGCAGCCGCTTCCGCCCCGGCCCCGGCCCCGGCCGGCGCCGAGTGGGAAGAGTTTTAACGCAGCAAAATATCAAACCGCGTAGTCCCGTCTCCGGTGGCCGCCAGCCGATAAGCAAACCCGTGCCGATTCATCACCTCGCGCACGAACAGCAAGCCTATCCCCTGGCCGCCCTTCTTGGTCGTGAAAAATGGCGTGAACAACTGCCGCGCCGGCACCTTGCCCAGCAGGTTGCCCGAATCGGTCACCGATAGGCGCACGCCATCCGCCTCGTTCACCAGCGCGAACTCGATAAACCGCTCGCCAAGCGCCGCTTCCTCCACCGCCTCCATCGCGTTCTTGACCACGTTCAGCAGCGCCTGCTCGATCAAATGCCGGTCCAGCCCCACGGCCGGCACCTCGTCGCAGCACGCCCAGCCGATGCGGATGCCACGGGCGCGGCACGGCTCGCGGTACAGATACAGGATGTCGTCCATGATGTCGCGCACGGCGTTGGGGCGCAGCTCCGGCGCCGGCATCTTGACCACGCGCGTAAAGCGCTCGATGAACTCGCCCAGGCTGACATTGCGCCGCTTGACGGCGACGATGGCGGTGCTGAAGTCGTCCCCATCGCGCTCGTTGAGCTGGCCACGGTAGTACAGCAGCGAATCGAGCACCGAGCCGGTGGCGGCGACCGTGTTGTTGACCTCGTGCGCGAGAACGCGGATCAGCTTGTCGTAGGTGTCCTTCTCCGAGCTCTCCAGTTCCTCGGTCAACTCCTCGATCAACAGAAAATGGCGGGCGAAGCCGCGATCGTAAAAATGGCCGCGCTGGGCCCGGTAGCGGCGGCCGTCCGCGTCGGTCAGCAACTGGCTATCGCCCAGCGGCAGCAGGTCGAGCTGGGCCAGCAGGGCGGGGGAGCGGGCGCCGGCAGGCGCGCCCGCGCCCGCGCCTGCCGGGGCATCGCCGGCCAGCCACGCCCGCAGCGGCTTGCCCTTGGCGTCGTCCAGCCCCAGCAATGCTTGCGCGCTGGCGTTGAGCAGGCTGATACGCCCGTCGAAGTCGAACACGATCACCGCGCTGGGCGTGGCCTCCAGCAGGCGGTCGAGAAAACCTTGCTGCTCGCCGATCTCCAGCCGCTCCTGATAGAGC
Source organism: Duganella sp. GW821-FHT07F09 (assembly GCF_059418705.1). NCBI lineage: Bacteria > Pseudomonadati > Pseudomonadota > Betaproteobacteria > Burkholderiales > Oxalobacteraceae > Duganella > Duganella sp. GW821-FHT07F09. Next base: position 6,809 of record NZ_JBWKQJ010000022.1, read on the forward strand.
CGGCCCAGCATGGTGTTGAACAAGACGATCAGTTCGTTCAGCTCGCGGTTGGCGCTGTGTTGCAGGCGCGACGCATATTGCTGGTCCTGCAGCAGGTCATGGAAGTGGCGCGTGTAGCCGAGCGGTTCGAGCGCGCGGCGTACGAGGCGCACGCCCAGCATAAAGCTCAGCAGTAAAGCCGCCTCCAGGGCGATCATCAGCCACGGCGAGGCGCGCAACAGCGCCACCGTTACGCCAACGAACAGCAGGTGGATGGCGATCAGGTAGGCATACAGCCGATAGGGCAAGCTCATGGAAGGGACTCGCCGTCCGGGACGCCGCCCAAGCCATGGCGCTCCAGCCGGCGGTATAGCGCGGTGCGGCTCAGGCCCAGCGCCTTGGCCACGCGCGAGATGTTGCCCTGGTGCTGGTCGAGCGCGTGCGCGATCATGTGCCGCTCGACCTGCTCCAACGTCATGCCGTCGACCCGCAGCGCGGCGCGCGATCCGCCCGGCGCGCCATCGTTCTGTTCGGCGGCGATGAAATCGGCCTGCCGCAACTCGCTGCGGCCCACCAGCAGCAGCGTGCGCTCCAGGGTTTGCTTGAGCTGGCGGATGTTGCCGGGCCACGCTTGCGCGCCGAGCCAGTCCAGCGCCTGCGGCGCGATCGTCGCCGGCCCCAGTCCATAGCTGGCCGACACCTCGCCGATGATATGCCGCGCCAGCAGGGCGATGTCGCTGCGGCGCTCGCGCAGTGGCGGTAGCCGTATCGTGATCAGGTTCAGGCGGTAGAACAAATCCTCGCGGAACTCGCCGCTGGCGACCAGCTCGGCCAGCTCGCGGTTGGTGGCCGACACCACGCGGATGTCGGCGCGCTCGGTGCGGCTGGCGCCGACGGGCTGGTAGGTCTGGTCTTGCAGCACGCGCAGCAGCTTGACCTGGTCGGAGCGGTTCAGCTCGCCGATCTCGTCGAGGAACAGGGTGCCTTCGTGCGCGCTGGCGACATGGCCTTTGCGGTCGGTCTTGGCATCGGTGAAGGCGCCGCGCACGTGGCCGAACATCTCGCTCTCGAACAGCGACGGCGTGATCGCGCCCATGTTGATCTTGACGATGGGACGCGCCGCGCGCGGGCTGTTGCGGTGCAGGGCGTCGGCGATCAACTCCTTGCCGCTGCCGCTCTCGCCCAGGATCAGCACCGGCGCGCGGGTGGCGGCCACCTGGCCGATGGTGGCCAGCACCTTGAGCAGGCGGGGATGTTCGCCGACGATGCCGCTGAAATCGAACTGCTGGTCGAGCGCCTGGCGCGACGCGGCGGCCTGTGGCGGCGAGGCGGCCGGGCCCGCCGTTTCCAGGGTCGCGCGGATCAGCGCGATCAGTTGCGGGTTGTCCCACGGTTTGGTGAAGAAATTGGCGGCGCCGGCCTGCACGCCGCGCACCGCCAGCGCGATCGATCCCCACGCCGTCATCAGCAGCACCGGCAGGGCGGGGCGGGCCCGCTTGATGTCGGCCAATAGTCTCAGGCCTTCCTCGCCGCTGGTGTGCAGCGAGAAGTTCATGTCCTGCAGCACCAGATCGACCGGTTGTTGCGCCAGGGTGGACAGCGCCTGCGGCGGGTCGTCGCAGCAGACGGCGTCGAAGCCGGACTGCTTGAGCAGCAACGCCAGCGACACCTGGACCGCGCCGTCGTCGTCGACAATTAATATGCGTTGCTTACGGGATGATTCCATCGACATTAAACAGCCTTATTCATAATGCAGCGCCTGGGTCGGACTGAGGCGCGCGGCGCGCCAGCCCGGGTAGAGCGAACAGAGCAAGGATAGCAGATAGATCACAGCGGCCGATAGCGCCGCCGCCGTCAAAAACACCGGCCAGTTCAGGCTGTCGCCGAACGCGCCGGTCAGCGGCAGTTGCACCAGCAGCACCAGCGCGACCATTATCGCCCCCGTGCTCAGCAGCATTTGCTCGGCGATGATCTGCCGGTAGATGTGGCCGGCGTCGGCGCCCAGCGCGCGCCGCAGGCCGATCTCGGGAATGCGCTGGGTGGTGTTTTGCCACAGCACGCCGAACAGGCCGAAGGCGACCATCACCAGCAGGAAGGCGGCGATCACCGACATGATCACCAGCGGCAGCATCTGCAGTTTCTGCATCGTTTTGCGCGACTCGCTCAGCGGGCTGATGACGAACGACCAGTCGTTGTGCTCGCGCTTGAGGCGGGCGCTGAGACGGGCCTCGAACGCGCGCGGCGTGCCCGGCTTGAGCCTTAGCATGATGATCATGGGCGGGTCCTCGCTGACGCCGGGAACAAAGCGCGGCAGCACGACATTGACCGGGTCCATGTATTCGCCGTTCGTGCGGTACTGCTCGACCACCGCGCTGACGCGGTAGCGCTGCGGCTTGCCGATTGCCATGCCTTCGGCGTCGATGAACACCTGGCCGACCGCCGGGATGCCGGGGAATAGTTTGTCGGCCAGCAGGCGGTTGATCACGACCGGCGTTGTGTCGGCGCCGTCGTCGGCTTTGGAGAACCAGCGGCCCTGCGCCGGCGTCATTTGCATGGCGTCGAAAAAGTCGTCGGTGCTGCCCATGCTGTCGGACTCGACGCGGTTGCTGCCGTCCGGCAGCGAAAAAAAGCCCATCCTGCGTGACATCTCGTACGGCGCCACCGCGGTGAAGGCGACCTTTTCGACCTCCGGCAGATCGAGCAGGGCGCGCTTGAGCGCGTCGTACATGGCGGCGTCGCTGGGGAGGCGCTGGGCGTTGCGGATGACGACCGACCACTGGTCGCGCCAGCCGAAGCCGGTCGGCATCTGTTGCAGCTGATAATTGCGCACGGCGAAAGCGGCGATGGCGAACACCACCATGAAGGCCAGCAGAATTTCCAGGCTCAGCATCATGTTGCGCGATTTGCGCTTCCAGATCAGTTTGAGGAGATGGTGCAGCATCAGGTATTTCCTTTCAGCGCGCGGACCGGGTCCAGGCGCGACATTTTCCAGGCGGGGATGACCCCCGACAGCACGCCGAACACCAGCGTGAGCAGCAGCCCGTAGCCGAACACCGCCAGGTTGAGTTCGACCTTGAGATAGGGGATCAGGCCGGAACCTTCGAGCCACGACAGCGCGCCGGCGGCGCACACCAGGCCGATCGCGCCGCCGATCAGGCATAGCAGCACGTTCTCCAGCACCAGCTGCGCCACCAGTTGGCGGCTGGTGGCGCCGAAGGCCTTGCGCACGCCGATCTCGCTGCCGCGCTCCATGATGCGCCCGACATTGAGGTTGATCAGGTTGAGCGCCGGCAGCGCCATGAACAGCAGCATCAGCACCACGATGCCGGCGACGAATTTGCCCACGCCGGCGTCCTCGGCGGTGCTGCTCGTCAAGGTCCGGGCGAACAGTTCGAGCTTGGAGTCACCCCAGAACTGCGTCACATTGTATTGGTTCGGATCGTCATAGCGCACCGTCTTGGCGATGCGCACGATGTCGCGCTTGATGGCCGGCAGATCGGCCGCCGTGCGCGCCAGGATCATCAGGGTAAAGCTGCCGAATTCCTGGCTCTTGTAATCGGTGGAGGCCAGCGTGGTGGTCGGAACCCAGGCGTCGGCATAGGCGTTCACTTGCAGCGCATCCTCGACCACGCCGATGACGGTGAACGTCTGGCCGTCCATCAGGATTTTCTGGTTCAGGTAAGGCTGGCCGGGGAACAGCTTGCGCGCCGTCGACAGGTTGAGCACGGCGACGAAGCGTCCCTGTTCGACATCGTCGGCGCTGATGACCCGTCCCGCCACGACGCGGAAATCAAGTATGCGCCAATACTCGGCGTCGGTTCGCCGCAGTTGCACGTCGCTGACCCTGCCGGCCTGGTACACCGCCACCGCTTGCGGAAACATCGATGCCGACACCGCCTCGACGCCTTTCATGGGCTTGAGGTATCGCTCGATGATCTTGTAACCGAAAAAACCCCTGAACTGACCGTTCCGGTCGGTGTGACCCGACTGCATCATGACCATTTGCACGAAGCGGTCGCTCCTGCCCTCGACGCCGGTGGGGTAGAAGGTGTTTTGCAGCAGCGCGCTGACCACCATCAGCACCACCAGGGTCAGCACGATGCACAGCAGGTTGATCGCCGTGAACAGCTTGCGGCGCATGAAGACCTTCCACGCCGTCAGCAGATAATTTCTGAACATGCGGCCCCCTTAAGCGACCAGCTGGCCGTCGAACACGCGCACGATGCGGCCGGCCATCTTCGCCTCCTGCTCGTTGTGGGTGACCATGATGACGGTGGTCCCCTCGCTGTGCAGCTTGAGCAGGATGTCCATCACCTCTTGTCCCATCTTGCTGTCGAGGTTGCCGGTGGGTTCGTCGGCCAGCAACACCTGCGGCTGGCCGACGATGGCGCGGGCGATCGCCACGCGCTGCTGCTGGCCGCCGGAGAGCTGGTTGGGGTAGTGGTCCATGCGGGCGCCCAGGCCGACCTTTTCCAGCGCCTCGCGCGCCAGCCGCTGGCGCTTCTTGGTCGAGATATTGCGGTACAACAGCGGTAGCTCGACGTTGTCGATCACGCGCAGGTCGTTGATCAGGTGGAAACTCTGGAAGATGAAGCCGAAGGTCTGGTTGCGCAGCTTGGCGACATACTTGTCCTTGTACGAGGCCACCGGCGTGCCGGCGACGTGGATGGCGCCGCTGCCGGGATGGTCCAGCAGGCCGATGAGGTTGAGCAGGGTGCTCTTGCCGCAGCCGCTGGGGCCCATGATGCAGACGAATTCCGCCTTCTCGACATGCAGGTCGATGTCTTTCAGGGCCAGGGTTTCGACCTTGTCGGTCTGGTAGGTTTTGCTGACGTTTTGCAGACGAATCATGTTGGGCCTTTCTCTCTCTAAATTAGTGGACGCTTAGTTGACACGGATACTGTCGCGTTCCTTGTAGTTGCGGGTGTCTGAAATGATGACGTGGTCGCCGGCGCGGGCGCCGGCCCGGATCTCGACGTTCTTGCCGTCGCTGGCGCCGATGTCGAGCGTGGTTTTGCGGGCCACGCCGTCGCGCACGACGAAGATGTCCTGCGGGCCGCGGCCGTTGAAGGCGGGGCCGCTGTCGGCCAGCAGGACGTTCTTTTTTTGCTCGGTGACGATGTTGACTTCGACGCGCAGCTTGTTGCGCAGCATCGCGTGGTGCGGGTCGGCCAGGGTCACCAGCAGCTTGACGGTGCCGTTCTGGATTTCCGGCAGGATGGTGTGGACTTCGCCCTTGAGCTTGACGTTGCCCTGTTCGACCAGCACCGGCTGGCCGGCGCTGAGCGCGCGCGCATGGAAGTCGGACAGCGAAGCCTCGACCTTGTAGTTGTTCAGTTCGGACACCCTGGCCACCAGCTGGCCGGTGGCCAGGCTGGCGCCCTCGTCGGCCAGCAGGAAGGTCAGCATGCCGGCGAACGGCGCGCGCACCTGGGTTTGCGCCAGCAGTTGCTGTTGCTCGTACAATTGTTTTTGCAGGATGCTCTTTTGCAGCCGCGCGCCTTCGATGTTGCTGGAGGTGACGCGCTTGCTGTCCTCGATTTGTTCGCGCTTTTGCCGCAGCTGGATCTCGTTGCGCTGGACGTTGAGCTCGGCCGTGAGCAGATCCTCGGCCGAGACGCCGCCGGCCTTGCGCAAGGTCTGGTAGCGGCCCAACCGCACGCGCGTCGCCTGCAGGTCGAGCTCCAGCAACTCGATGGCGCTCAGCAGTTCCTTGCGTTTCTGTTCCAGCTCCAGGGTCAGCGCCAGGACGCGGTTTTCCTGTTGCGCCAGCTGTTCCTTGAGGCTGTCGATGGCCAGCAGCACGGTGCGGTTGTCCAGTTCCAGCAGCAGCTCGCCGGCCTGTACTTGCTGGCCGAGCTTGGCCTGGACCTTGGACACGCGGGTCTGGATCGGGCTGGCGACCAGCGCTTCGTGGATGGGGATGACGATGCCGGAGGCGTTGATGGTATTGGCGATATCGCCGACGCGGACCTCGGCGATGCTGACGCCGCCGGCCTCCACGCTGGGACTGACGGCGCGGTTGATACCCCAGGCGCCGACGCACAGCGTGGCCAGCAACGCGGCGATGGCGAGCAGGGTCTTGCGGCGGCGGCCGGCGATGATTTTGGGGTTGAGGGCCTGGTCCATGTTGATGCGTCGGCGAAGGTTGTGTTCCCCTCACTATTGCAATCGCCGTGCCACCGGGTTGGTTTTTGATTAAGCCATATAAATCAATGCGGTAGCGATGGCTGCGGGATCGCGGGCGCAGGACCGGTTGCCCGGCTTCGCCCACCATCGTCCGGAAACGGACACCTCAGGCCGCGTTCCCTGAACCGCTAAAGCCTCTAATACCTCTAAAACACGTAGGGCGGATTAGGCGGGACGTCGTAATCGGCCACTCTATGAGCCGTCGCGACGCATGCATGGCCGATTACGCTGCGCTAATCCGCCCTACGTGGCCATGACGTCGCGGCCGGGTCAAGGCGCTTGCTCATGCCGCTGTACGAGAAACGCTGGCCGTCGATGTCGAACATGCCATCGATCTCGCCGGTTTTGTGGAAGCCGTTGCGCAGGTAGAGATTGATGGCGGGGGTGTTGCAGGACAGCACCTGCAAGTCTATCCATTCGAGCCGCGCGGACTGAAGCGCCCACGATTGCGCATGCGCGATCAGGCGGCCGCCCAGGCCGGCTTTGCGCTGGCCGCGATCGACGCCCATGCCCAGCAGGCAGCGGTGGGCGGCGTAGCGTTCCGCGTGGGCGCGCAGATCGACGTGGCCGGCGATGCCTGCGTCGGCGTCGCGCGCCACCCACACGCGGCGCCAGCCGGGCGCGCCCACGCCGACGCCCATGCCGGTCTTGAACGCTTCCGCCTTGTCGGCGGGGAAGCGCGAATCGTCGCGCGACAGCGGCTGGAAGTAGCCGGTGCCGTCGCGGCCGTTGTCCGACAAATGGTCGTTCAGATAGACGAGGAAAAGATCGAAATCTTCGGGGGCGAGTTGCTCGATTAAAGTCATATGGGAAATGTGTTCCTGTGGAAATTTACCAACCGTTGATCTAAATCAATGTGTTACGGTGGTGTCCAGAACATCGTCGTCGGAGAAGGGCCATGGCTATCAAAAATATTGTTGTCGTACTGCTTATGTTGCCCGCGCTCGGACTGGCGGCGGAGGATGAAATCGCCACCGACCGGCCCGATTTCGTCGAGTCCAGCAACGTTGTCGGCAAGGGGCGCTTCCAGATCGAAACCAGCCTCGCCGGCGATCGCAACAAGGCCGACGGCATCAAGGACAAAGCATACGCGACACCGACCCTGTTGCGCTACGGCGTCAGCGAGGATTGGGAGGTGCGGCTGGAAACTGCCGGCCGCATCCGCGCGACGTCGACCGACACCGCCAGCGGTGCCCGCTTCACCGAAAGCGGCTACGGCGACGTTTCGCTCGGCGTCAAATGGCACGTCGCCGACGAGCAGGACGCGCGGCCGTCGGTCGGCCTGCTGGCCCACGTGGACCTGGACAGCGGCTCGGCGCCTTTCCGCGCCCAAGGCAAGGGCGCTTCCCTGCGGCTGGTGGCCGAATGGGAGCTCCCCAACGACTTCTCGCTGGGCATGATGCCCGGCGTCGCATCGCAGGTCAACGACGACGGCGACCGCTACACCGGCGGCATCTTCGGCATTGTGATCGGCAAAGGGTGGACCGATGAGTTCCGCAGCTTTGTCGAGTATTCGTCCGAGCAGATCGCCCATGTGCGCGATGGCGGGACGTCCAGCAGCCTCAACGCCGGCGTGGCCTACCTGTTGACCAAGACCGTGCAACTCGACACCGCGCTGTCGCGCGGCCTCAATAGCCGGACGCCGGATTGGGGCTGGACCATCGGCCTTTCCATGAAGTTTTAAGCAGGGGTTATTATGCGGTTGACGATCAGACAGCGCTTGCTGTTATCGAATGTGGTCACGCTGGCCTTTGTCAGCCTGGTTGGCATAGTCGGTTATGTGGCCGTACAGGTACTTGACGGGGCGATCCACGCCATCAGCACCAACAGCGCGGCGATGAAGGATCAGTTGCAGGCCGATATGATGCACGACGCCCTGCGCGCCGATGTGCTGGCCGCGCGCATCGCCTCCGAGAAGAACGATCCGGCCGAGATCAAGGGCGTGCGCGAAGACCTGGCCGAGCATATGGCCCTGTTCCGCAGTGGCATCAAGGATATGGAGGCGGCCGACATCGATGACGAGGTGCGCGCCGCCATCGCGACGGTGCGGCCCGACGTCGAACGCTACCTGAAAAACACCGAGGAAATGGTCGAGCTGTCGCTGACCAACAAGGACGCCGCGCAGGCCAAGTTCGCCGGCTTCATGGACAGCTTCCGGGTGCTGGAAAAGAGCATGTCGACGCTGAGCGACCTGATTGAGAAGAATTCGGAGTCGGCCAAGCTGGTCGGCGACAGCGCCGTGGCCAACTCGCGCTACCAGATCATCGGCTTCTCGCTGCTGGCGGTGGTGGTGGCGCTGGTGATCGGCCAGATCATCACCCGATCCATCATGCAGCCGCTGAACGAGGCGGTCGGCTTCGCGGAGAACGTGTCGAAGGGGGATTTGTCCGGCAGCATGACGCTTGACGCGGCCGACATCTCGGAAACGGGCTTGCTCAAGCGGGCGCTGGCCAATATGAACGCCAGCCTGCATACGATCGTCGGCCAGGTGCGCAGCGGCACCGACGCCATCGCCCTGGCGTCGAGCGAAATCGCCTCCGGCAATATGGACCTGTCGTCGCGCACCGAGTCGCAGGCCAGCTCCCTCGAGGAGACGGCCTCGTCGATGGAGGAATTGACGTCGGCGGTGAAGCAAAATTCCAGCAACGCGGGGCAGGCCAACGACCTGGCGTCGTCGGCGGCCCAGGTCGCCAGCAAGGGTGGCGCGGTCATGACGCAGGTGGTCGAGACGATGGGCGCGATCAACGCCTCGTCGCAAAAGATCGTCGACATCATCGGCGTGATCGAGGGAATCGCCTTCCAGACCAATATCCTGGCGTTGAACGCGGCCGTGGAAGCGGCGCGCGCGGGCGAGCAGGGCCGTGGCTTCGCGGTGGTCGCCTCCGAGGTGCGCAGTCTGGCGCATCGGTCCGATTCTGCCGCCAAGGAGATCAAGCAGTTGATCGACGCGTCGGTCGCGCAGGTGGGGGCGGGCAGCGTGCTGGTCGGCCAGGCCGGCGGCACGATGGACGAGATCGTCACCGGCATCAGCCGCGTCAACACCATCGTCGGCGAGATCGCCACCGCCAGCCGCGAGCAGGAATTGGGGATCGAGCAGATCAATCAAGCGATCGGCAGCATCGACAGCACCACGCAGCAAAACGCCGCGCTGGTGGAGCAGGCCGCAGCGGCGGCCGGCGCCTTGCAGGCGCAGGCCGACCAGCTGGCCGAAGCGGTCAAAGTCTTCCGACTCTCCCGCTAAAAATTACCGAGGAAGCACGCCAACCCCGCGCCCGGACCGGCGCAGCCGCACCGCGCCGATGAGTCCCAGCCCGGCCAGCATCAGCGCCATAGAGCCTGCTTCAGGCACCGCCGACGCGCTTTGGAAGCTCAAGTCGTCCATCACATAAGATCCTTGAAAGCCGCTCGACACAACGATAGCGTCGATAGCGCCGTGCCAGCCGGCGGCCAGGTAGGCCGGCGTGTCCGACAGTTGCAGCAGTGCGGAGCTGGCGACCAGTTGATTTCCGCTATACAAATCAAAGCGCACGCTGCTATCGCTGAAACCCGAGAACCAGGCGCCGTTGAAGACGGTCGGCGCCAGGAAGCGAATGGTGCTCGCGACCGGGCCGCCGTCGATCCAGTCCGTTGTCACCCTGCCGTTGCCGGAATGCGGGGTGAAGGGCGCCTGCTCGCCGGTGAACACCGACAGGCCGGAGGCCGACCAGTCCAGTCCACCGTAGTTGTCGGGCACGTGGGCGTAGCCGTCGGGACCGACGATGTCGTCGAAAGTAAGCACGCCTGCCGAGGCGACGGAGCCGCACAGCGCGATGGCGGCGCTGAAGGCCAATTTACGGATGATGGAATGCATGAGTGTCCTGTTGAAGTAAATTGAAAAAAAAGCGGCGGCCGGCCGCGCCGGCCGCTTGCCTGTGCTTAAGCCTGGCCCAGGGCCGGGTCGCTGATCGTGTGCCGGCCGGTCTCGACGCGGCCGGCGAAGCGCCGCAGGTAGTCCGGCTGGCCCGACACCGTGGCGCTGAAGTCATACCAACAGCCGTTCGCCGTCACCGGAATGCGCACCACCAGTTCGGTGCGTGGCGCTACCGTGTGGAGCTGCCTGAGCGGCGCGTAGGCGTTGGCGTTCAGGTTGAACGTGCAGGCGCTGGCGCCGGCGTTGACGAGGCGGACCACCAGCTCCGCCGTGGCCGCGTCGCAGCGCACCTGCACGTCCGGGCGCGGCTGGCCCGCCGCGACGGCGCGCAGCGCGCTGCCGGTGAAGTGGCGGTGGTAGCCGTTCGGCCCCAGTACCCACAGGTCGTAGGCGCCGCCGACCGCGGGCGTCCAGGCATCCGACAGCGATTTGCCCGGCTCGACGGTGTAACGGCGCGGCACGGCGGCCAGGTCCTTGCGGTCGTAGACATGGAAGACGGCGGCCTGGCGGCCGGTATTGAAGAAGCCCAGGGCGACGCGCACGGCGTTCATCGTGGCGCCGGGCTGCACCTCGCAGGTGGTCGCCAGCTCGTAGGGCAGCGCGCGCGACGGCCGGGTGCCGGCGGCCTGCACGGGCATGCTCGGTGCGGCGGGCGGCCGGATCTGCGACAGCCGCTGCTGCGCGGCGCGCAGGGCGTCGGCCTGGCTTTTGTTCTTTTTCCCGGCGAGCTGCGGCAGCGCCTCGGAATTGGGCGTGGCAAAGTTGAACGCGCTCGTCAAATCGCCGCAGACGGCACGGCGGAACGGGCTGATGTTGGGCTCCTGCACGCCGAAACGCGCTTCCAGGAAGCGCAGCACCGACGTGTGGTCGTAGACCTGGGAGTTGACCCAGCCGCCACGGCTCCAGGGCGAAATCACGAACAGCGGCACCCGTGGGCCCGGGCCGTAGACGCGGCCGTCCGCAGCCGGCTGCCCCGTGCTGCCGGCCGGTTTCCCGTGGGTGTAGTACTCGGGCGAAAGCTGGGCTTGCGACAGCGTGGTCTTGCCGGCGTAGCCGCCCTTGCCATCGGGCGAGGGGGCGGACGGCGAGGGCGCATGGTCGAAGTAGCCGTCGTTCTCGTCGTAGGTGACGATCAGTACGGTCTTGCTCCAGACCTCGGGATTGGCCGTCAATGCGTCCAGGACTTCCTGCACGAACCACGCGCCCTGGACCGGGCTGGACGGGCCGGGATGCTCGCAGTAAATCGACGGCGCGTTTACCCACGATACCTGCGGCAGCTTGCCTTCGCGGATGTCGCGCTTGAACGCATCCAGGTACTGCTCGGGCTGGGTACCCGGCAGGGTGTTGGCGACACCCTTGTACAGCGGGTTGTTGGCGTTGTCGGTCGCCGCATCGTAGGCGTGATAGGGCAGTGCCTGGCCGGTGTTGGTGTAGGGCCGGCCGGGCGAGCCGCCGCTGGAGACGGGATAGCCCGAGGCGATGTTGGCGCGCCGGAATTGCCGGAACGCGCCCAGCATATTGTCGCCCCATTCATCCGGCATGTTTTGGTAGCTCATCCAGCGCACGCCGGCGGTTTCCAGACGTTCCGCGTAGGTGGTCCAGGTGTAGCCGGTGTCGACGCCGCCGAGCAGGCCGTCGATGGCGTCCCACTCGTTGCTGACGAAGGCGGTGCCGGTCGGCACCGCGCCATTGGTGCCGGTCAGGAAGAACGAGCGGTTCGCGTCGGTACCCGTGTGCATCGCGCAGTGGTAGGCGTCGCACAAGGTGAACGCATTGGCCAGCGCGAACTGGAACGGCAGCTCGGCTTCCTTGAAAAAGCCCATCGAAATCGGATTCTTGTAGCGCGGCCACTGGTCCATGCGGCCGTTGTCCCAGGCCAGCTGGCTGTCGAGCCAGTCGTGCGGCGTGCCGCTGGCGCGCTGTGCGTTGCCGGTGCTGCCATCCAGATGGAAAGGCGATATCACGTTGCCGTTCCCGGTGCGCTGTTGCCAGACGTTGCGGCCCTCCGGCAATGGGATGGGGAAACGGTCCCCGAAGCCGCGCACGCCGGAGAGCGTGCCGAAATAATGGTCGAACGCGCGGTTCTCCTGCATCAGGATCACCACATGCTCGACGTCCCGGATGGTGCCGGTCGCATTGTTGGCCGGGATGGCGAGCGCGCGCTGTATCGACGGCGGGAAGGCCGCGTAGGCGCCGGCAGCGATACCCGCGCGGGCACCGTTGAGGAGGAATTTGCGTCGTGAGGTCATAGAGTTCGTGTGAGGACGTTGAGGGACACGCGCCGGAGATGCGCGGTGGTTTGTTGTCTTCGTGTTACCAATTTGCTGTACGGCCCCGCTACTTTAGGTCGCAAGTGTGACGGCCGAATGACAGGGGATATGCGTGGCGGCTGGAGTTTTCCGGCGATCGGGCCTGCGAAATGCAGTGCCGCGCTCCCCGAAATCGCTTACTACTGGTACCGTTTCCATATAAACTTGGCATTCTGCTCATTTTGCCAAGGTAAATGGAACCGATGAACGCCACTTCTTCCCGTCTAGACGTGATCGATGCGCTGCGCGGCTTCGCCATCGTCTCGATCATGCTGCTCCATAACATCGAGCATTTCGACTTCTACTTCTCTCCAAGCGGCTTGCCCGAGTGGCTGAAAGTGGTCGACAAAATGATCTGGGACAGCATGTTTTTCCTGTTCGGCGGGAAGTCCTACGCCATCTTCGCCCTGCTATTCGGCATCACCTTTTATATTCAGTGGCATAGCCGCGAGCAGCGCGGCGAGGATTTTCGGCCCCGTTTCGCATGGCGCCTGGCGTTGCTGCTGGCATTCGGTCTGTTCAACTCCATGTTCTACCAGGGTGACATCCTGAGTTTTTACGCCGTGATGGGACTGGCGCTGATTCCGGTCGCGCGCCTGCGCAGCGGGACCGTGCTGGCCATCGCCGTGATACTGCTGCTGCAACCTTATGCATGGCTGGAGTTTTTCCAGGCGCTGCCAAATCCGGACGAGAAACTGGCCGATCCCGCATCGTGGGCTTATTTCGGCCGTACAGCTGAATATATGGCGAACGGTTCGGTCTTTGATGTGTGGTGGGGTAATCTGACCAACGGTAAAGTCGCGGCTTTGCGCTGGAGCTGGGAGAATGGACGTATGTTCCAGATACCGGCTTTGTTCATGCTGGGGATGCTCGCTGGTAGAAAAGGCGTATTCAAAACCTCGCCCGAAAATAAGGCGTTCTGGTTGCGGACGCTGGTTATCTCGGTACTGGTGTTTATTCCATTCTATCTGCTGAAATCCAATCCGGAATGGTGGATCGCAGGTCAGGCGATTCAACGCCCATTGCTGGTGATTGTCACGTCGTGGTCGAATGTGGCCTTTATGCTGGTGCTGGTGTCCGGCTTTGCGCTGCTGTTTTATTTCTGGCGATGGCTGGCATTCTTCTCGCCATTGGGAAAGATGAGCATGACCAGTTATATCGTGCAATCGATCGTCGGCACCTGGATTTATTATGGCTTCGGCTTGGGAATGTATCAATATACCGGCGCGAGTTATGCCTTGGCGATAGGGATAGCGCTGGCCCTGCTACAACGGCAGTTCAGCGTGTGGTGGCTGAAGAATCATCAGCAGGGACCGTTCGAAACTTTGTGGCATCGGGCCACCTGGGTGGGCGTTCCCAGGTAGAGCGTGCCAGTTATTGGCGCGAATATACCAAAATCGAGCTTGCGAGGGGCGGAAGACGGGTTTGCTTATTCGTGCCCCGCATCCTCGTCGGGATCGATCCAGAGGATACGACCATGGCCAGCTTCGTTAAGGCGGGCAATGAATGAATCGGAGGCGTCATCCGCCAGGCTGAATTCAAACCTGACGTCATCCGCGTGGGATACATTATCGAGGGTGGCGCCCACCATTTCGATTTCGCGCCGCATCATTCCTTCCATCGCATACGGCACGGTGCAGATTAAATGGCGTAGCTTGATAATCGCGATTTTCTCGGCGCCTAATAAAGCTTGCGCGACGCTGTCGGTATAAGCACGCACCAAACCGCCCGCCCCCAATTTAACGCCGCCGAAATAACGCACGACGGTGGCCAATACTCCCTCCAGATCCTGATGTCTTAATACATCCAGCATTGGCCTTCCGGCCGTTCCGCTGGGTTCACCGTCATCGACCGCCGCCGATTGACCGCCCGCCAATAATGCCCAGCAAACATGCGCGGCCTGCGGATGTCGCGTCCATAATTCCGCCACCACTTTTTGCGCGGCGGCCCGGTCCGTCATTGGCTGCACGCAGGCAATAAAGCGGCTTTTTTTAATCAGCAATTCATGCTGGACGGGGGCGATTATGGTTTGAGGCATTGCGGTGATTTGAGGGCTGGCCGGCGGTCGGAACCGCGTATGGTGCCAGATATCATTGGGAAATACAAAAAACGGGCGCTGGAGCGGCACGATATAATCTGGCGGTATCGCTCGAACATAGACGGACTCGCCAAGGCAGCACCATGACAGACATTGCAGATCAAGAAAACGACGACGACCTGATGCGCCAGCTCGGGCTGACGGCCAAGGGGTTTTTGTTGTCCCGGATGGAAGGGCGGGTGTTTTTACGCCTGACCGGCATTGTCGAGTATAACGGCACACATTACCCCTACGATCTGGTGCCGGCCCAAGGCGTGCTGGCCAAGCCGTCCAAGTGGCGCAAGATGGATGGCGACGCAAGGTCGGCGCTGCTGCGCGAGCGCGCCAGCGATGCCGTCGTCGCCGAACTGCACGGGTATGTTGGCGACTTCGTCCGCGAGATGGCCGATGCCTGCGACGATTGCGACCTGGACCCGCAACCTTTCCTGCAGGCCCTGGCCGACATGCAGATCTCCGAGCCGGCCGGCACGGTGTTCGACCGCATCCGCCAGCGGCTGGAACACGCGGTCGAGCGCGAAATGGAGGAGCAGCACGCCGAGCGTACCCGGCAAAGCATCAATCTGGCCGAATATCCGGCGTCCTTCGACGTCGCCCGCCGCATCAAGCGCAAGTTCATCGCGCTGCTGGGGCCGACCAATTCCGGCAAGACCCACCAGGCCATCGAGGCGCTGGCCAAGGCGCCGAGCGGCGTGTATCTGGCGCCATTGCGGCTGCTGGCGCTGGAAAACTACGAGCGCCTGCAGGGCATGGAGCAGCACGGCAGGCCGCTGGCCGTCAGCCTGGTCACCGGCGAGGAGCGGCGCCTGGTCGCCGGCGCCACCCACGTCGCCAGCACGGTCGAGATGCTCGATACCCGCACGCCGGTCGATGTGGCCGTGATCGACGAGATCCAGATGCTGGCCGACCGCGACCGTGGCTCGGCCTGGACCGCCGCCGTCTGCGGCGCGCCGGCGCATACCGTCTACCTGGTCGGGGCGCCGGAGGCGCGCCGTGCCATCGAGGTGCTGGCCGCGCGGCTCGAATGCGAGCTGGAAGTGCATGTGTTGAAGCGCAAGGGGCCGCTGTCGATGGAGCCGTCGGCCGTGCGCAAGCTGACCAATCTGCGGCGCGGCGACGCCGTCATTTGCTTTTCGCGCCGGGAAGTGCTGATGTGGCGCGACATGGTGACCGAGGTCGGCCTGTCGGTGGCCACCGTCTACGGCAACTTGTCGCCGGAGGTGCGGCGCGCGCAGGCCCAGCGCTTCCGCGAGGGCGCGGCCGACGTGGTGGTCGGTACGGACGCCATCGCCATGGGGCTGAATATGCCAATTGCGCGCATCGTGATGACTACGTCCGTTAAATACAATGGATATGAAGAGGAAGAGATTCCCGCGGCGCTGGCCAGGCAGATCGCCGGCCGGGCCGGGCGCTTCGGCGTGCATGAGGAGGGCCTGGTGGCCGGCTACGACAACGAGACGCATAATGTGATGCGTTCGCTGTTGCAGGAGAAGCCGGTGCCGCTGAAAACCACCGGCTTTGCCGTGGCGCCAACGTTGGAACATTTACACCGGATTTCATCGGTGACCAACGAGCATGGGCTGGCCAAGCTGCTCAAGCGCTTCGTGCACAACATCGATGTGCCGGACGGTTTCTTCTACCCGCGCATCACCGAGGACCAGTTCGAGCGTGCGGCCTGGCTCGATACCTTGCAGTTGACGGTGGCGGAGAAGTTCGCGCTGTCGCTGGTGCCGATCTCGTCCAAGGTACACACCTTGCAGCACGCGTGGGAAGGCTGGGCCACCGCGCTGGCGCACAAGAAAATCACGCGCCTCAAGCCGGAGCAGAATCCGCTGCATTTCATGAACTTGCAGGAGGTGGAGGACGCCTGCCGGCTGTATTCGGCCTACGCTTGGCTGGCCTATCGCCAGCCGGAGTATTTCCCGGACACGGAGTTGGCGCAAAAGCTGTCGCGCGAAGCGTCGGAGCGCGTCGATGCGATTTTGCAGGACCAGAACTCGGCCGCCCGCAAGCGTCAGCCGAAAAAGTTCCGGCGTTGATCAGGCATCTGGCTGCGGGTCGCCGTGCAGCTTGAAGCGGCAGGATAATTTGAACGGCCGGGTCACGCCTTTGGGGTCGGAGACCATCGGCACGGCAAAGGATTGCTCGTCGAGCAGCTCCAGGGTCCAAGTGGTGGCGCCGAAGAAGTCGAAGTGGACGATATTGGGTTCGACCAGTTCGAGGCCGGTGAAGGCACCGGTCGAGTACATCGCGCCCAGCCGCGCGGCGTCGACGATGTCGAGCTTGGGATCGAGCAGGTAGATGCGCAGCGTGTCTTCGTGGACGATGTCGTCGGTAAGGAAGATCAGGAAGTGGCCCTTCCAGCAAACGGCCGCTTCCAGCACCGCGCCTTCGACGATTTTTTCCGTGGTTTCGCCGTAGAGTATGAGTTCGCTGCGCGGCAGGTCGTCGATGGCCTGCCGGGGGCGGATCGAGAGGTCGTCTGTCGAAAACAGTTTCATGATGGTCTACCAGATTGAGCTGACGCCGAAGGCCGCCAGCGCGCCCCCGACGAAAGCTCCCACTGTAACGCAAACCGGCGCGCCCGGCCCGCATGCCAGGCCGGCCAGCGCGCCGCCGGCCATGCCGCCCGCGATGCCGGCGCCGTTGATGGCGATTTCCTTGCCGGTCGCCGCCACTTTGTTGGTCGAGGTCGCCACATTGTAGATCGACAATCCCAGCGACACGAAGATCACCCCGCGCCCCACGTACGACAGGCGTGACATCGTTTGCGTGACCGCCGGATTGGACTTGCCGGCCGAGCTGACGATGGACGCGTAGACGATGTTGCGCTGTGACGCGGTCAGCCGGGCGAAGGTCGCGCCGGGGCCGTACATGCGGGTGGTCTGGCGGGCCACCAACTCGTTGAGCGTGTAGCCCTGCGCCTTGATGCGCTGCGCCACCGCGCGGCCCACCGACGTGCTGCGCGAACGGATGATGGTCATGACGGTGTTGCGCGTCTGCTGTGCTTGCTGCGCCGCCTGGGCCCAGGTGATCCTGCCGGTGAACGCCTCGGTGCGGAGCCGGTCCGCCATGTGCTTGATCTCGCGCGCGTAGGCGAGGCGGGCGGAGGCGTCGATGGTCAAATGGGCGCCGGCGTTGGCAAGCTGCGCCTCGAGCGACCGGATCGTCTGCTCGAAGAGTTCCTGGTTCTCATCTTTGGTCGCTGTCGCCATGTCGCTCATCCCTGTCTAGTTATGGTGAAAAATTACGATGAAAAATAAAGAGGAATTCACAGGTTAGAGATATCCGGGCCGGGCGAATTGTGGCCGCGCAAGCGACTGCGCTAAGTGTTGCGCGACTAGCGACATGGCGCCTTGTTATTGCTACATGTCAATAAGTTCTTCGGTGGCAATGCGATGATCGACAGCCTGTGCGGTTCGACCATCGCCATCACGGCTGGGGACGCACGGCTAGTTACGGATGCCACGATGGAAAAACTGCTGCCGTATGTCGAGCGTGAACTGGGTCTGCTGCGGCAGGCCGGCGCCGAGTTTGCCGGGCGCTATCCCAAGCTGGCCGGTAGCCTGGGGACGGCAGCCGAGGGCGGCGCCGATCCGCATGTCGACCGCCTGATCCAGGGGGCCGCCGTCCTCAACGCGCGCGTGGCCAAGCTGCTCGACGACGGCTATGCCGGCTTCACCGAAGCGCTGCTCGGCATGCTGTACCCGCACTACCTGCGGCCGATGCCGTCGTGTTCGATCGCGCGCGTCGACCATGGCGGCGCCAGGGCCGGCGAGATCGCCGGCGTCAGCATACTGCCGCGCGGCACGGCGATGACGGCGCTGGGACAGGCGAAGGTGGCGTGCCGCTTCCGCACGGTCTACGACGTCGCGGTCGCGCCGGTGGCGATCGGTGCCGCATGGTTCGAGCCGCACATCGAGGTGCCGCCGGGGCTGCCGCTACCGGCGGACGCCGCCGCGGCCATTTGCATCACGCTGGAAAGTGTCGGCTGCGCGCTTGGCCCGGCGTTGGACGGACTGTCGAGGCTGAGGGTGTTCATCGATGGCGAACCGTCGCTGCGCGCCGCCTTGCGCGACACGCTGTTCCTGCGCGCCGCCGGCGCCTGCGTGGAGGCGGACGGCCGGTGGAGCGTGTTGTCCGGGTCGCCGATAATGCCGGTCGGCTTTGCCGATGACGAGGCGCTGTTGCCGGCCGCCGCCTCCGAGCACGGCGGCTACCGGCTGCTCGGCGAGTACTTCGCCTTCCCTGAAAAATTCGACTTCTTCGATATCGACCTCGGCGCCGTGCTGGCCGACGTGCCAGCCGGTTGCGGCCGTTTGACACTGCGGCTGGCGCTGGCCGGCTGCCGGCCCGACATGCCCGCCCCACGCATCCTGCGCGCGCTGTTGGCGGACAATCTGGTGCTCGGCTGCACGCCCATCGTCAATCTGTACGCGCAGCCGGCCACGCCGATTCGCGTCACCCACGCGCGCAGCAGCTATCCGCTGATGCCCGACCAGATGCCGGCCGGCGGCAGCGAGATCTACAGCATCGACTCGGTGCATTTGGTGCGGCCGTCGCCGGACGGCGACCGTGTGGCCGAGTTCTTTCCATACTATTCGCTGCGTCATGGCGGCGCGGCCAGCCGCAAGGGCCGCTACTGGCTGGCCAGCCGCGACGAGGCGCCCACCGCCGGCGGCGCGGGCCACGATCTTTCGCTGACCCTGGTCGACCACGACTTTTCGCCGTTGCGCGACGAGCACGCCACGGCGTCGGTGCGCACCACCTGCACCAACCGCGATCTGCCCCATTACATGGAATACGGCCGGCCCCGTGGCGACCTGGCCACGGAGGCGGCCGCCGGCGACTTTCCGATCCGCGTGCTGCGCCGGCCGACCACCTCGTACCGGCTGAGCGCGAACGGCAATGGCCAGTGGGGACTGATCAGTCATCTGGCGCTCAGCCACCGCGCGCTGACGCATGAGGGATTGCCGGCGTTGACGGAGATGCTGCGGCTTTATGCGCGGCGGGACAATGCCGTTTCCCAGCGCCAGATCGACGGCATCGTCGGCCTGTCGCACCGGCCCGCCACCAAGCTGGTGCGGCAAGCGCGGGGTAGCGCGTATCTGCGCGGCACCGAGGTGACGGTCATGCTGGACGAGGAGGCGTTCGCCGGCACCGGGCTGCATATCTTCGCGCAACTGCTCGAGCATCTGTTTGGGTTGCACGTCCATCTGAACAGCTACACCCAGCTGGTGGTTGTCTCCGGTATCAATGGAAAGGAGTTGCTGCGATGTCTGCCCCGCAATGGCGCGTTGAGCTTGGCCTGATCGGCGAGCTGCTGGCCGAACCCCACCGCTTCGAGTTCTTCCAGGCGGTGCGGCTGATCGCGCTGGCGCGGCAGCAGGAGGGCGGCGCCGGCGACGTGCGCTTTCGCAACCGGCTGTCGCTGGGCTTCCCGCCCAGCCAGATCGACAACGTCAGCAGCGACGACAAGGGCATCCGCATCACGCCCGCGTTCATGGGATTGCTGGGCGGCCAAGGCAGCTTGCCGCTGCATTATTCGGAGCGTATCAACCGCCACGAGAAAGGCAACAGCGACGGCGGGCCGAGGGCGTTTCTCGACATGTTCTCGCATCGCGCGCTGGACATGTTTTACGAGGCCTGGGCCAGGCACCGGCCGGAGTGCATGGCCATGCCGGAAGGGGGCGACGCGTTCATGGGCATGCTGACGTCGCTGGCGGGCGCGTGTTTCGCAGCGGACGACGACGGCATCGAGCGCGAGACGATGGCGTTCTATGCCATGCAGATCCGCAGCCGGGCGGTCTCCGCGCCACTGATGGCCGGCATGTATGCGGAATACTTCGACGTGCCGTTCGCGGTGGAGCAATTGGTGGGGGAGTGGCTGGACTTGCCCGCCGGCGACCAGGCGCGGTTGGGCATGGCGAATGTCGATCTCGGCGGCGGTGTGTTGCTGGGCCAGCGGCTGTATCGCTGCGACGCCCGCGTGCGGCTGCGGATAGGACCGCTGGACCGGGAAGCCTACGACCGCTTCCTGCCCGGGAACAGTGGCGCGGTCCGGCTGGCGGCCATGCTGGCGCTGCAATGTGGCGTGGATATGTGCTACGAAGTCCATCTGATCCAGCGCGCGCAGGATGTGCGTGGCTTCAGCCTGGACGAGGCCAATGGCGCGCGGCTGGGCGTGGATACCTGTCTCTACAGCCAGCCACCGGGGCGCGACCGTGAGGACTTGATGTATTTGCTGCGTACGTGAAGCTCGCCACACGCGAAAAAGTCCCGTTTGACCTATACAAATAGCAGGCGTATTTGTTTTTTTATATTATAGTTAGCCCTCGACGCCTACACTTAAAGATTCCATGGTTACCTGCTATTTGCGCTACGTGATTGATCCATACAAGCTCGACGAATTTGAGCGCTACGGCAAAATCTGGATACCGCTGGTGGAAAAATTTGGCGGTCAGCATCATGGATATTTTCTTCCGTCGGAAGGCGCCAACAACGTGGCGTTGGCGATGTTCACGTTTCCCTCGCTCGCCGCGTATGAAGACTACCGAGCAAAGTCGATGAACGACCCGGCGTGCCAGGCCGCGTTCAAGTACGCGGAGGAAACCCGCTGCATCCTCAGCTACGAGCGCAGCTTCTTCCGGCCTGTCTTCCAGTGAAGCTTGGCAAACTTTGGCGCGCTTCGCTTATTTCGGGCGCCTTGACTTAGCTTGTCCGTGACGACGGGGTAACTGTTGGGGCGCTGTTCAGTTTGAATTGGCGATGGAAGCTGAATGGCCGACGAACTCCGTGCGGATCGGACAGGACGGGAAACCTTAACATTTTGTGGTCAGACATTTTCAAGCTCCACACTACGCCGCCAAAGAACAGGAATCGAACGGTGTCTGGAGGAACGATATCCGGCAACGAAAAAGTCCCTGTAGAGTATATGCCGTACATACTCGCTTGATTATTCGCGGGCAATGGTGCTCAAGCCGGTCGTCATTTCGCTACTCCTTTATGTATCGAGACATTCAGGATAGGCCGGGCCGAAACAAATCGGGTTGTCCCGACTCAAGCGTTGGGGCATGGAGGAGCAACCGGGTCGGTGCTATCTCATCGCGATTTGGAGCGCAAGGACGAGCAAGAACAGCGCCGGCACTCCGTTCAGAAATAACGCGATCCAACCGTACCATGAGCCTCCGCCGCTCCGAATCAAGCTGATCAGTGCGGTTGCCAGTCCGATCAGCGTTCCGATCAGCATCAGCACGCCGGCAATCCCCACGCAGTCGAGACTGTAAGTGCCGCAGTGCGATTGGCCTCCCGAAAAGCCGCCGTTCAGCGCAGCGGTGCTGACGGCAAGCGTGGCGAGTGCGATGGCGATGCCGATGACATCTGGTTTGAATTTTCGTTTGCTCAATTGGGGCCTGGGATGATTTATCTGTCTGGGTGCGCCGGAGTGCCGCAATTCGCGAAAGCCGTCGGCGGAGCTTGGCGGATTACGCTGTCGCTAATCCGCCCTACGTGGTTTAGATGGGCGCTTGAGTTAGCGATCTTCGCCGCTGCGGTGGAATGCATGATAGCGCAGTTGCGGTATGATCGTTTCTCCAACATATAGCTGCCCACAACGATCATGCCGACTCCTATCACCATCGCGAAGAACGACACTCTTTCACTGGATATGCTGTCCAACCTGGTCAACCGCCACGGCTGCATCACCGGCGCCACCGGGACCGGCAAGACCGTGACCTTGCAGAAGATCGCGCAGTCGCTGTCCGAAATCGGCGTGCCGGTCTTCATGGCCGACGTCAAGGGCGACTTGTCCGGCATCGCCAAGGCCGGCGCGCTGAGCGAGAAGATGGGCGCGCGCCTCGCCGCGCTCAAGCTGGAGACGCCGCAGTGGGCCGGCTGCCCGGTCACCTTCTGGGACGTGTTCGGCGAAAAGGGCCATCCGGTGCGCGCGACCGTTTCCGACCTCGGCCCGCTGCTGCTGGCGCGCATGCTCAACCTGAACGATACGCAGGAGGGCGTGCTGCAACTGGTGTTCCGCATCGCCGATGACAACGGTTTGCTGCTGCTCGATAGCAAGGACCTGCGCGCCATGCTGCAGCACGTCGGCGACAACGCGGCCGATTTCAAGACGAGTTATGGCAACATCAGCGCGGCCAGCATCGGCGCCATCCAGCGCGGCCTGATCGCCATCGAGGAGCAGGGCGGCGACCAGTTCTTCGGCGAGCCGATGCTCAACATCGACGACCTGCTGCAGACCGACGCGCGCGGCAAGGGGGTGATCAACATCCTCAGCGCCGACAAGCTGATGAACGCGCCGCGCCTGTACGCGGTGTTTCTGCTGTGGATGCTGTCCGAGCTGTTCGAGAACCTGCCCGAGGTGGGCGACCTCGACAAGCCGAAGCTGGTGTTCTTCTTCGACGAGGCGCATCTGCTGTTCACCGACGCGCCCAAGGCCTTGCTGCAAAAGATAGAACAGGTGGTGCGCCTGATCCGTTCCAAGGGCGTGGGCGTGTTCTTCGTCACGCAAAATCCGATCGACATCCCGGACACGGTGCTGGGCCAGCTCGGCAACCGCGTCCAGCACGCGCTGCGGGCCTATACGCCGCGCGACCAGAAGGCGGTCAAGGCGGCCGCCGAGACGTTCCGCCCCAATCCGGCGCTGGATGTCTCGCAGGTGATCACCGAACTGGGCGTGGGAGAGGCGCTGGTGTCCTTCCTCGACGAGAAGGGCGCGCCACGCATGGTGGAGCGTGTCTTCATCCTGCCGCCGGCCAGCCAGCTCGGCCCGCTCGACGCGGCCGAGCGCAAGGCCGCCATCGACGGTTCCATCGTGGCCGGCGTCTACGAAAAGACGATCGACCGCGAGTCGGCCTATGAAAAGCTGAACGGCCGGGTGGCGGCCGGCGCCCGCTCCGCGCAGGACGCCCCCGACGCGGCCGCCGGAGGTGGGACATCGCCGGCGCAGTCAACGCGGCAGCCATCGCAGCAGCAACCGCAGGAGGCCGCCGGCGGCTCGATGTTCGGCGACGTGCTGGGCGGCTTGTTCGGCCAGAGCGGCAAGCGCGACACGGCGGTGCAGGCGATGGTCAAGTCAGCCGTGCGCAGCATCGGCTCCCAGGTCGGCCGCGAAATCATCCGTGGCGTGCTCGGATCGATCATGAAGAAACGTTGATTCCTCAACGGTAACGCGGCCATGCGCGCGCCACCGATATGCCAGCCTCAGCTATGATAGCGACCGGTCTACAACATTGACAGCAATTTAATTGCTTCTCGACATGTTGTTGAATGGTTTTGGCATGGCAAGGGACGGGAATGACGCTAGTGGTAAAAGGAGCGGTCGGGGCGGAGAAACGGCCGCCATCGCAATTCGGCTTGATCAATTTGTTGAAGGCGGGCGCGGCGCAGCTGATCGTGCTGCATCATCTCGCCTTCTATGGTCCGATGGCCGATCACGTGCGGCCTATGTTGCCGGCGCTAATAGAGTGGCTGGGTGACAGCGCGCGCATCGCGGTCCAGGCCTTTCTCGTCATCGGCGGCTTTTTGGCCGCCAAATCCCTTGCGCCCACCGGCCACGCCGGCTTGGCCGACCCAATCGGGGCGATCTGGCGGCGCTACGTCAAGCTGGCGCCACCGTTCATGGTTGCCACCTTGCTGGCCGCCGCCGCTTCCATACTGGCCGGTAAGTTAATGGCACACGATTCCATCTCGGAGCCCGCCAGCTTGAGCCAGCTTGCCGCGCACGCGCTGTTGTTGCATGGCGTGCTGGGATATCCCTCCTTGTCGGCGGGCGCCTGGTATGTCGCCATCGATTTTCAGCTGTACGCGCTGATGGCGCTGATGTTGTGGCTCGGGGGGCGCTTCGCCGCCGAGCGTCGGCTGCCGTGGCTGATGCCAAGCATGATCTCGCTGGCCGTCGCGCTTTCCCTTGTGTACTTCAATCTGGATGCCGACTGGGATAACTGGGCGCCGTATTTCTTCGGCAGCTATGGCCTGGGGCTGATGGCTTGGTGGGCCGGCGATCCGCGCCGCAAACCGGGCGCCGCCGCGTTGCTGGTGGGAATGGCCTTTTTGCCGGTGATCGCCGCCCAGGCGCTCGATTTCCGCAGCCGTATCGCGCTGGCGATGGCGGTCGCCTGTGTTTTGGTTCTGTTTGGTCGCGCGAAAACAACATCCAATGGTCAAATGTGGTCGATGGTCAACGGATTGGCTCGGATATCGTATTCGGTGTTTCTGATACATTTTCCGGTATGTCTATTGGTGAACGCGGCTTTCACCCGTTTCGTGCCCCCCGAGCCGGAATTGCAGGCGTTTGGCATGCTCGTGGCGTGGGCCGCCAGCCTGGCCGCGGGAGCCCTTTTCTTCAGCTGCGTAGAGGCGCCACTGGCCCGGCTGGCCCAGCGCGGCGCCGGTCAAACCGTCCTGCGACCGGCGACCGCGTAGGCGGTTTGAAGTGTCTGTAGGAGTGCCGAAAGCCAATCCATCAAGGGTTGGCTTTTTTCATTTGCTGGTTCATGACAAAAAGCTCCGGTGCTAGTTATATGATTTTGGAATATGAATTTGCAAATAAATGATAGATTGGCATTGTTAAGGGGGGCGTAATATGAAAGTCATGCAGCCATGGCAAGTACAAAAAAGGACTGCAATAACAACATAGGAGACAACAATGACATCGCCTCAGACCCGTATGCGGAAGACCGTATTAGCCGCCCTCATCGCCGAAATGGTGATTTCCCTCAGCGCCAACGCGCAAACGGCCGACCAGCCGGTAGTCGATCCCTCGGCGACAGTGGTCGTCAGCGGTATTCGCGCTTCCCTCAGTTCCTCGCTGAACACCAAACGCATGCAGGACGGCGTGGTCGACGCCGTTTCGGCCGAGGACGCCGGCAAATTCCCCGACACCAATATCGCCGAATCCTTGCAACGCGTGACCGGCGTGCAGATCCAGCGTAACGGCGGCGAGGGCCGCTACATCTCGGTGCGCGGGCTGGGACCTGAGTTCAACAACGTGCTGGTCAACGGTCGCACCATGACCAGCGACACCGGCGGCCGCGAGTTCTCGTTCGACATGCTGTCGTCCGACCTGATTTCCAAGGTGCTGGTCTACAAGACCTCGCAGGCCTTCCTGCCCGAGGGCGGCATCGGTTCGACGGTGGATATCCAGACCGCGCGTCCGCTGTCGGGCAAGGTGGGGCATTCGACCGTGTTCAACGCGTCCAGCTCCTATGACGACAACTCGAAAAAGTACACGCCCAACGCCAGCGGCATGTATTCGTTCGCCAACGAGGCGCGCACCTTCGGCGTGGCCGGCTCGGTGTCCTACACCGACCGCTCGTCCAAGCAGAACAAGGCCATCACCGACGCCTGGAACTACCGCGACGTGTCGATGATCAACGGCGACCTGAACTCGCGCGGCTTGACGATGGCCGACGTCACCACCCGCAAGCTGTACATGCCGCAGAGCTACGGCTTCCAGCAGGAGGAGGAAAGCCGCAAGCGCCTGGTCGGTAACCTGGCCGTGCAATACAATCCGTCGCCGACGTGGAAGCTGAGCGCCGACGCCCTGTTTTCGCGTCTGGACCAGAAAAACGATGTGATCGCCGTCAGCGACTGGAACAACCCGGTCCAGCTGGGAGTAAAGTACGATAACAACGATCAGGTGACCAGCTTCCTGCGTCCCGGTTCCACCTTCTTCGCCAACAACCCGGCCATCGCCGGCCCCGGCAAGCTGCTCGGCGAAGCGGCCTCCAACGACATGATCGTCAAGGGCGGCGACCGCCTGTCGATCACCCGCGCCTTCGGCCTGAACTCGAAATGGAAGCTCTCCGACGAATTGCGTCTGGAGGGCGACGTGTCGACCTCGCGCTCGACGTCGGCCACGCCGGACATGTGGGTGGTGGCCGGCATGGTGCCGAAAAACGGCGACGTGCTCAGCTTTAACGGCACGCCCAGCATCACCTTCGGCGACGGCCTGGCCGACCCGACGGCGGTGCGCGCGCACGCCGTCTCCAACGGCCAGGTCAACCTCCACGACAAGTTGAAAGAGGGACGCATGAACCTGTCGTGGGACCACGACATGGGCTTCTTCAAGGGCGCCGATACCGGCGTCGCGTATTCGCAGCGCGAGGTCGGCCGCCTTACTTACAGCAGCGACTCGTGGAACGCCTTCAGCGGCTACCACGTGAGCTTGCCGGCCAGCCTGTTCACGGTGACGCCGCTGGAAAACTTCATCGGCGGCGGCGCCCAGGTGCCGTCGGCGTATCTGCGCTTCGACCCGCACGCCTACATCAATTACCTGAACCAGCCGTCGCTGCTGCCGCAGTCCAACGATCCGGCGCTGTATTCGGACAAGACCAAGTATCCGAACGGCCCGATGGCGATCGACTACACCAAGCCGTCGTCGTGGGGCGTGGAGGAGAAGGTCAAGAGCCTGTTCCTCGACACGCGCTGGGAGGGCAGCGGCTGGTCGGCCAACGCCGGCATGCGCATGGTGCGCGTGAACTCGACCTCCACCGGCACCAGCCGCGTGCTGCTGTCGGCGGTCAAGAGCCCGAACGACACGACCTTCATTTCGCAGTGGGGCCCGTACCAGATCATCACCGTCGACAACAGCTATAACAGCTACCTGCCGTCGGCCAATCTGAAAGTCGACCTGACCAAGGACATGCTGCTGCGCTTCGCCGCCTCCAAGACCGAGACCCGGCCGACGTTGAGCCAGATGAGCGTGGACAACTGGTACGGCGGCCGCTTCGGCGACGTGCAGACCGGCGGCGGCAATCCGTACCTGAAGCCGATGCAGTCGAAGAACTTCGACATTTCGTATGAATGGTATCTGTCGAAGACCAACTATGTCAGCACGGCCGTATTCATGAAGAAGGTGTCCGACTTCCTCGAGACGACCTTGCAGGACATGCGCATACCGCAGTTCGACGAGGTGGTGCATGACTCCCGCGTGCGCAACGGCCAGAAAGGTAAGATCAAGGGTATCGAGATCGCCGGCCAGTACGCCTTCGACGACTCGATCCCTTGGCTGCAGGGCTTCGGCGTGTCCGCCAACTACACCTACGTGGACGCCAGCGCCGAGCGTGCGGGCGGCGCGCCGGCCTGCGGTTATCCAGGCCTGTCGCCGCAGTCGTACAACGGTTCGCTGTTCTTCGAGAACACCCAGTTCTCGGCGCGCGTGAGTTACAACTGGCGTAACCACTTCTCGGTCGATTGCGGCGGCGGCAGCACCATGCCGCGCAACCGCGCGGCGTATGGCCAGACCGATGCCAGCTTGCGTTACAACATCACGCCGAAGATCTCGCTCTACCTCGACGCGATCAATCTGAACAACGCGAGAATGCGCGAGTACGCCAACAACGAGAGCCAGTTCCTGACCCTGGAAGATGTGGGCCGCCGTGTGAACCTCGGCGTGCGGATGGCTTTCTAAGTCCGCTTCGAAGAGAAAGGCCGGGTTCCGCGTGGCATGCGGGACCCGGCCTTTTTTCATGGCTCCGGCGCGGCGCTAGCGGCCCAGCAATCGCGGCGGCTCCGACGCATAGATTTTCGGCAGCAGCGGATGGGCCAGCGTGAAGCAGCGGTCGGCGCTGGCTTTCACCAGTTCGATTTCCTTGGCGAAGTAGCGCACGGTCAGCGCGTCCAGCGAGCCGTCGCGTTTGGCCATCGACAGACCCGTCTCGAGCCGTTGCGCCAGCCGCGGCTCGTTGGCGCTGACGTAGTACACCACCGGCAAGGGGTAATACAGCATCAACCCTGGCACCAGCGCCAGCGTGTCGGCCAGTTGCGCGTGTTCCTTCATCAGGAAATCCGCTTCGACCACGCTGATCGGCAGGTAGTCGAAGCGGTGGCTGACCAGCATGTCGAGCAAGGTCGCGATGTTGCCGCTGTCGACGACCTGGTAGCCGTTGTGGCGCAACACGGCGTTATCCACCCAGCCCCGGCCTTGTCCGGCCACCAAGCGTTTTAGTTGCGCGGCGGAGGTGACTGCCTGAAATTTCGGCAGGTCGTCGCGGCGCACGATCAGTTGGCGGTAGCCCAGCAAGCCGCTCAGGACGGGCGTGCCGACCATGATGGCGCGCTCCTCCGGGTCGTCGGCGTCCAGGTCGCGCCACGGGCCGGCATGGACGTTCATGCGTTTGCCGGAGTGGATTTCGCGCCGGATGCGCGAGGTACTCATCGTATCGACCACATGCACCACCGAGAACGGGCCATAGGCCGGCGTTGTCTTTTGCAGGGCCAGTTTGAGCGCGGCGGTCTGGTATTGATCGCGCTTGGGGGTTTTGCCCCAGTCCCAGTAGCGGTAAACCATCGGGTCGGACGCCGCCAGCGCGTCGCGCGTACCGAGCGCCAATGCGGCCAAGGCCAGTAGCGAGGTCCGGCGCGACGTGTCGGGCTGTGTGTCCGCTGAAAAGTGTGACGTGAACGGTGAATGCATGGAAGAAAGTTTAACACCGCTCACCGCATGCGGGATTTCTTCCTGGGAGGGTGCGGCTTATTGGCGACAAGTCACGCAAATGTTTGCAGCAGCCAGCGCAACGTGCTTAGGCGAACCTCGAAAATCAGCGATTGCGCAAGATGGGCGCGCTGTTCCAGCTTGCTGACGTTGGGGCACGAGGCCACGCGGATCAGGAATCCGGCGAGCATGCTGCGATACCTTTGGTTCTCGGCCGCGTTGAACAGATGGGATTGGCGGAAGTAATTTTCCTTGTGGAAGGCGAGCGTCTCCCGCGCGAGCAGGGCTTCGTCCGTCGTGAGCGCCTGGTCGTGATGGCGGTATCGGGCCACGGTGCGGTCGAGGAAGCCGATCCGCGCCGTCTCCGCGAACCGGTACCACATCGAGATGTCGTCCAGGATGCGGTAACGGACGTCGAAGCGCTGGCCGACGATGACTTCGCGCAGGCACAGGATGGTCTGCGTGCTCATGCCGGTCTGCAGGCCGGCCATGCAACCCCAGAAGTTGCGGCACCGGTACAGCCCGTCCCCCAGCGGCTCGAGGTAGGCCCGCGCCTTCGATGTGAACTCTTTGTGCGCCAGGTAGCCGCGCTGCCCGCGCAGCGCATGGCCGAACGGTTCGAAGTCCGCGAAGAGGATGTCGAGGTCGGGATGCTGTTCGAATACGCGCGTGGCGTGTTCCAGTTTGTCCGGCAGCATCACGTCGTCCTGGTCGCAGAAGGATATGTACCGGCCCCTCGCCAGCGACAGCCCGACATTCTTCGGCAGCGCGGGCGCGCCGGAATTGACCGCCGTCGACACCACGCGCACCCTTGTGTCGCGCGCGGCATGGTCGGCCGCGATCGCCGCCGAGTCGTCGGTGGCGCAATCGTTGACGATGATCAGTTCGAGATCCGCGCAGGTCTGCCGCAGGATGCTGTCGATCGCCTCGGCCAGATAGGTCTGGCCGTTGTAGACGGGCATGATGACGGAGTGTAGTGGCATATCGTTTCCTAGCGCCGTGCCGGCTTCGGCAGCAAACGGCGCAGCAGCGGGCGCGCCGTCGCCATCAGGTCCGGCTTGATCTCGTGGTTGAGCAAGACTATCCCCGCCACCCAGCAGGCCAGCGCTGCGGTACCTGCGAGCGCGAGCAGGACAAGCGGGCTGGTGTCGTCGAGGCCGGGTGACAGCATCAGCAGCGCCGGGCCGGCCACCGTTAGCCCCGTCAGGACGGCCGAGCGCGCCACGCCGCGCCCAAGTTCGGCGACGCGCATGCCGGTCAGCGCCGCCAGGCCGCGGTACAGCAGCGCCGAACGCAGCAGCGATGTCGCGGCGATGCTCCAGGCCACCGCCTCCAGCCCGAACGGCGCCGCCACGACGATGCCGGCGACGCGCACCGATACGCCGACCGCCTCCAGTTGGGCGCGCAGCCGCACCTGTCCCATGGCGACGAACAGATCGCGCGCCATGCCGAACAGGCAGAACGTGGCGGTCGAGATGCACATGATGCGCACCAGCGGTGCGCTGGCATCCCACTGCGGGCCGTACAGCAGCCGTGTCAGCGGCGTGGCCAGCACGGCCAGCACGGCGAAGAACGGCCACGCCAGCCCCGCCATATAGGCGACGGTGCGCAGATATAGCCGCTTGACGTCGTGGCCGTCGCGGACGTTGGCGGCGAACAGCGGCAGGAGCACGGGCGTGACGGCGCGGGTGATCAGCATGTTGAAGATATTCAAGGTGGCCTGCGCCTTGCCGAACAGTCCCACCGCCTCGACATCGATGAGCTTGCCGATGATCATGTCGGGCGCGGCGACACCGCATTCGTCGATCACGTTCGAGCCGGTCGCGTAGGCGCCGAACCGCAGCAGCTTGCGCATGCCGGTGAAGCCGGGCAGCCAGGGGATGTCGGCGGGCCGGAACGGCAGGCTCGCCAGCACCGTCACCAAGCTGCCGGCGACCGCCGCCCACGCCAGGCTCAGGTAGCCCAAGCCCAGTTTGATCAGCACCAGGCAGACAAGCAGGTTGGCCAGCGCGTTGGCGACGTTGATGCAGTAGAGCGCGCGGAAACGCAGTTGCCGGCGCAGCACGGGCAGCGTGATGGAGCCGAACGGGATCAGCAGGACGTTGAGCGCCAGCACGCGCAGGACCTCGCCGACACCGGGCTCGTCGTAGAAGGCCGCGACCGGATCGCCGGCCAGCGCGAGCAGGGCGGCCATGCTCCAGGAGATCAGCATCGTCAGCGTGTAGGCGGCGCGCAGGCGTTCCGGGCTCAGGTCCTTTTCCTGGATCAGGTATTGTCCGACGCCGAAATCGCGTACCATCTGGGTGATGCCGACGACGACGGCGCCGATCGAGAAGATGCCGATCTGGCCTGGTGTCAGCAGCCGCGCGATGATCATGCCGCCGGCCATGCCGATCACCAGCACGGTGTACTTCTCGGCGAACGACATCAGCAGGGAACTTTTAATCGCGTTCATTTTTTAGTCCGCATTGAACGCGGCGGCAACATGCGTAAGGGGGCCTTCGCATGTTATTGCGATTTTTCTCCTTGAGGATTGACTTGGCGCACGGCGCCTGCGATCAGCGCGCTAGGGGGCTGCGCATTGGATCAACTCGGCCTTGTCCCTCACCAGATTTGCCGAGCGTCCGGTTTCGAGGAGGATCTTCAAGTCGCACAATACGATGCTGAATCCCTCGGTGGCGTCGACCACTTGACTGATGCCATTGTCACGCTCAAAACCGCGCACCTCGGCGCCGACAACGGTGACGTCACTTGCTGTCTCGGAAAACTTGAGGTCCACGTCCAGCTTGCCTCCGGACCACGTGAAGGCGATGCGGTCGTGTGGAGAAAACGCTGTCACCACGACGTGCTCGATGGCGCCGGGCACCATAAACTCCCATTCCACGCTCGCATCAAGCGCGAGCGGGCCGGTGGTGCTTTTCAGCCAGAATTTGGTAATGCGTTCGGGTTCGGCGAAAGCCTGGAAGGCTTCCTTCGCGGTGCATCCAATGAGCATTTCCGCCTTGGCGATCAGTTCGTCCATGACATGTCCTTTCGCGGTGGTACGCGCTAGTGGTGTTTTCATCTTAGCACCGCTTGCGATGCTCGACAGAGCAACAGGACGCGAGGCGTTTCAATGCGATCGCTATTAAAGTGTTAATCTTGTCATGCGCCTGTGCGGATACGCGCGCAGCGGAAGTCATCTTCATTCGCTCAATCTCGAAGGTGTACACATGGTCAATGAATTCACGCTCGCGACGCCGGTCGCGCTTCCTGTCGAGTCTGGCGTCACCCATGTGTATCGGTCGGTCAATCTTGCCGACGCCTTTGCGATACGACTGCCCTTGAACGCCTCCAACGATCCGGATTTGCTGGCAAGGTTTATCTTCGCGCACCAGCCAGCCTGGGTGGGAAAGCTCCTCGCCCTGCGGGATGTGATCGTCGCCGGTTTCGGTCTGAAGACGAGCAAGCAGTTGGCGGTGGTCGCTGCCGGGGCGAAGACGTCCGAGCGTGTCGGAATCTTCAAGATCTACAGCACCAACGCGACCGAGATCGTGCTGGGGGAGGACGACAAGCACCTTGACTTCAGGCTGTCGGTTCTATGTTCGACGGGTGCGGCGCCCGACAGTGGCCGCCAGCTGACGATGTCCACGGTCGTGCATTGCCACAACCTTTTGGGGCGCGTCTACATCATGGTGATTGCCCCATTTCATCGCATGGTGGTCAAAGCCAGTCTGCGTCGTGCCGCGAAGGTCGGTTGGCCCCCGGCCTAGTGGCGCAGGACGATAGTGAGCAGCGCCACCGAATCGGCCAGCGCGCGGACCGCGTGCGGGGCGCCGCCTTCCACGTACAACATCTCACCGGCCTTGAGCGTGGTGGGCTGACCGCGCGTGATAAACGCTATCTCACCGGACAGGCATTGGAAGGTGATGTCGCCTTTGACATGGTGCTCGGGCATCTCTTTCCCGGCGGGCAGCACGAGACGGATCAATTCGATTTGCTCGGTCTTGGTGAGCGCGATTGAAGAAAAGGTCGAGACGTCCTCGCCCGCGTGTGCCAATGCGATGACTTCTCCCGGTTTCGCGTGTTCCAAAGCCATGATGCCTCCCACGTTGATGAGTAAATGTCCATGTTAGCACCGCTGGCGATGCGCGGCAGCGCAACAGGACGCGCCTATGCATCGGCTTGTGTGGAAATGGTGGACCTGACCCCGGAGCCCCGCTATAGTTGACTTCCCTTGCCACTTCGATCACTTTTGCCCATATGAAGAATATCGCCTTGGCGCTCGCCGCCGCCACAGCCTTGCTCGCGCTGCCGGTCCAGGCGGCGCCCGCCAAGCCCTTGCGTGTGCTGATCGTCAGCGGCGGCGGATACCACAACTATCCCGAACAACGGCGTCTGCTGGAGGACGGGCTGGAGGCGGCGCTCAATGTCGAGGTGTCGCACTTGTTCAACGAGACGAACGGGGCCGAGAGACGTCCGATCATCGGCAACGCGAACTATGGCGATGGTTACGACGTGATCATCCACAATGAGTGCTCGTCCCAACCGGGCGACACGGTCGCGCTCGACAGTGCGTTGGCGCCGCATCGGCGCGGCGTCCCGGCCGTCAACCTGCACTGCGCGATGCATTCCTACCGATTGGAAACCTGGCGTGAGCCGGCCAAGCCGGGTGCCGCCGATGCGCGGTGGTTCGCGTTCACCGGCATCCAGTCCACCGGTCACGGGCCGCAGTCGCCGATCAAACTCAGCGCGATCAACACGGGGCACCCGATCGCCAAGGGGCTGGAGCTGTGGACCACGCCTAATGAAGAGCTCTACAACAATCTGACGGATTTCGGCGTTACGCCGATCCTGGCGGGCATCCAGCCGAACGCGGTGAAGGAAAGCGAGCGCAGCCAGCAGTTCACGGTGGCCTGGACCCATGAGTATGGGCCGGCCAAGGCGAAAGTGTTCAGCTTGACGTTGGCACACAACGAGAACACCATTGCCGATAAGCGCTATTTGAATCTGGTCGCGCGCGGAGTGGCTTGGGCGACCGGCCATTTGAATGATGACGGAAGCTTCGACGCGGTCATCAGGCCTCAAAAATAGAGCGGGATCGCGGCTGTTCAACCATCATCTAACTACTTTGCGGCTCTCTCATATTCACGGAGAGGGCGGCACTGAAGCGAAAATTCCACATGATAATGTTCGTCGTGTTTGATCCACGGCGTCGTTTTCATAAAGGGAACCGTGTTCCGAAGTACATTGCCGCGCTTTGTCTGGAACAGTAATTCCATGAGCTCCTTCTGGAAGATCACGGTCTTGATTTTCACCTGATGCTTCTTCGCCGCTTCGGCAAGTTGGTAGAGGTGCTCCGCCATGGCGTCGAAGTCGATCTGCAGATCGTCCAGCGCACCGCGCTCATCAAATTCCAAGTCGTAGCCGAACTTGTTCTGTATCGACGTTGGCATCAGCACGGACCTGTGTGCGCGGTCGACGACGGGCACCATGAAGTCGACCGAGACACCGGATTGGTGAGTCCGGTGAGGCTTGAATGGGCCTCCAGTCGCCAGACCGGTTTCTCCATACATGAAACGCTTTTCTGGTGCGTTGTTCATCGTCGCTGCATACGCATCGACGATGATGTCCCGCACCGTCTGGTGTACATAGGTTCTGCCGAGAGTGACGCCGAGCGTGCTATACGGAACATAATTTTGTCCTTGGGCTGGAAGTTGCACGCCGTCTTGCAAGCGTCCTTGAGCCGGCGTACCGTAGCAAGTGCTGGCGCTGGCCGATGCCAAGGGAAGTGCAAAGAGAAGTGCTGCCCACGAGATTTTATTCATTTGCTCTCGCAGATTCGAATTTGGCTGGCGTCGGTTAGTGCTGATCATCTCGCAATCGCTCCCGCTACTCGTCCAAGACGATAGAGGTGTGGATGCCGTGGGAGTTTTGATATGGTCTGGTTGATCTTGTTGTACAAGTCAGCGGCTGCTTGACGGTTACGTTGCGTGATGTAGGCGAGAATCGTCGCCAAATCTGCTTCCGCTTCAGCTTGCCATCGGATCGAAAGCATTGTCGTCACGCTTCGCTTCGATGATCTTGCGAAGCGTCGCCATCACTTGCTCGTGAGAGCGGGTGGGGCGCTGATCGTCAAGCGATGCTTGAACCTTCGCACGAAACCACCGATCGTAGGCCGCAGCATCTTCCGGCGTCGCGAACTCGGGTTCGAGTGGGGATGGGTTTTTACTCATGATTTAACGATTATACGCAGATGGATTGCGCTATGCCGTGACACTCAAATCCGTTGATCGACATAAGAAGAGAAGGAGCGAGAACCTAATTTGTCATACTGTCAGCGAGCTGGCACTGAGCGTCCAAAAAAAAAAGCCCACGAACCGAAATCCGTGGGTGGTTATCTGATCCGCATCCCTAAAAAGCCGCTCCCTCGATGTGATAGACCGTCGGTTCCTCCGACAAATAGTCCTGTATGCCCATCATGAACAGCCGATGGTCTTCACTCGCTTCAAAGCCGGGTGTGTGATCTTCAAGCGATTGCCATCGCACGATCAGATTGAAACGCTGCGGTGTTTCAACTCCTTGCGCGAGCAGGTGACCGCCGTAACCCTTGGCGCGAATGAGCAAAGGAGCGACCTCTGCAAATGCACGCTTGAAGGTATCAACGTCTTCATGGCGAACCGGGAGCAGGGCGATCTCGTAAATCATGACGCACCTTTGACGTCGATCACAATTTTCCCCCGAAGACCGTTGTTGGCACTCTCCAGCCGCGCATGGGCCTGCGGGATGTCGGCAAGCGAATAGACGGCGCCAACGTGTGGCCGCAACTGTCCGCGCTCGATCAACGCGCTTAACTCATCGAGCTTGCCACGGTTCTGTCTTGTGAACACAAAGTGATAACTCGCGTTCTTGCCCCAAGCCTGAATCAGGTTCTGTGGCTTTGCAATGTCCACGATGCTGACCACGCGGCCAAGTTGCGCGAGCGCGTCGGGGCTACGCGCAAGGGTGTCGCCGCCGATGGTGTCGAACACGACATCGACACCACGTCCCCCGCTTTCACGCATGATGGCGTCGACATAATCTTCTTTTTCGTAGTCGATGGTCACATCGGCCCCCAGGCTGCGGGCGAACTCGAAGTTTGCCTCGCGCACGGTGGTGAATACCTTCGCACCGATTGCTTTCGCCAGTTGGATCGCCACATGGCCGACGCCGCCCGCGCCGCCGTGGATAAGGATGCTTTCCCCGACCCTGAGGCCAGCGCGCACGACCAGCGCTTCCCACGCCGTGCCGCCAACCAAGGTCAGGCTTGCGGCCTCGAGATGGCTCAGCGAGGCAGGCTTCTTGCCGATGATGCTTTCCGCGGCGACGTGGTACTCGGCATAGCTGCCCGGACCATCGAATATCTGCGGCGTGTACCAGACTTCGTCCCCTGGCGCGAAGGATGTCACGCCCGGCCCGACCGCCTCGACAACGCCCGAGACATCGTGTCCGGTAATGGCGGGCAGTGGCACCAGGTCGGGATAGTCGCCGCGCCGGACCTGGAAGTCCAGCGGATTGATGGAGGTGGCGTGTACCCGGACCAGGACCTGTCCAGCTTGCGGGATCGGCTTGGGCACTTCGCGAAGCTCGAAGGAGTCGGGACCGCCAAATGATGTAAGTGTCATTGCTTTCATTTTAAATCCTCATTTCGTTAAAAATAGATATCGATAATTATCGATATATCGTGACAAAAAAATTACAGCTCTGTCCCCATGACGTCAGCAAGCGCCTTGATGGTGGCTTCGTTACGCTTGTAGTACGTCCACTGGCCGATGCGCGTGACCTCGACCAATCCCGCACGCTGTAGCGTGGCAAGATAATTGGACACGGTGGACTGCGACAAGCCAACGCCTTCCTGAATACTGCTGACACAGACGCCCACCGTGTGAACGTCGCCTTCATCCTGGGGAGGGAAGCTGTTCGCCGGATCCTTCAGCCCCTTCAAAATATCAAGACGGGTGCGGTTTGAAAGGGCTTTGAAGATTTCGAGAAGGTCCATGCACGCAGTATATCTAAGTTTCTCGATATGTCAATGTGATTTCGTTCAGCCAGTTTGCCGTCGGATCGGAATGCAAGATGCGAACCGGCGACCAACCAAAGGGGTTAAAAGGATGAGGCCAGGGCGATGAACGAGTGTTGCGTTTCGCCTCTTGACGAGCGGCGTGGTAGCGATGTGGCGACCTGTGTCCGCGGCGCCTTCTCACTTTGATTTGAAATCTCGCATGCCCCTTGCGGTTGTGGTTTGCCTTCGATGCGGAAATGCCGGAAGAATTTGAACTTTCGGCTCACGCCGCCAGGGTCGGAAAGAAAGGGAAGGGAAAATTCCTGCTTGTCGAGTAGTATCAAGCGCCAAACAGTGCCACCAAAAAAGCGGAACGTCAGTGAATTCGGCGGCAGGAGATTCAGCTCAGCAAACGTGCCTGTGGAATACCTCGAGCCGAGCACTGCCGAATCGACCAATGTCATATTGGCGTCGAACATGTAAATCCGCAGCATGTCTTCGTAGGGGATGTCATCAGTAAAGAAGGCAATGCTGCAACCTTGCCATTCCAAGGCCGTCTCCAGCACGGCTCCGGTCACGATTAATCCACTCGGCCTACCGTCTAAAAGCAATTCAGAGGACGGCAGTTCCGTGTCGGACGGAGGTGACGCCAATCGCGCCGCAAACTTTGAGGTCGGGAGTAATCTCACGAGCGTGCTCTACCAAATAAAGCCAGCACTGAAGGCGGCCAGAGCTCCTCCAGCAAACGCCCCTATTGTCACACATACCGGGGCGCCAGGGCCGCACGCCAAACCCGCGAGCGCCCCTGCGGCAATGCTCCCACCGATTCCTGCCGCCGTGGTGATAAGCTCGCGTTTGACCGCAGTGGCTTTATTGGGAGCGTTGAGAATGTTATACATCGATAGTGCCAGTGACAGCAGAATGACGCCACGGCCCAAGTAAGACAATCGCATCGCATTGCGTGTAACCGCAGGATGAGATCTACCGGCTGACGCCACAACTTCGGCAAAGACGCGATTCTGCTGTGACGGGGTGAGTTTTGCGAAGATCGCACCTTTCCCGAACAGCTTCGAAGTTTTTTCAGCGATTAGCGCATTCAGACTACGACCCTCCGCCTTTCTGTACTCTGCGTAAGCGCGGGCGGCAGGAGTGGTGCGTGATCTGATAAGTTGCATGACGACGTTTCGGGTGTCGTGGGCCTGTTCCGCCGCTTGCGCCCAACTCATCTTGCCGCTGACGACTTCGCGGCGCAGACTGTCTGACATGGCTTTTATTTCGCGTGCGTAGATCCGGCGGGCTGTGGAATCAAGCTCTAGATGCATCCCTGCGCTGGCAGTTGCCGCTTCGAGCGATTTGATCGCGTTTTCGAACACTTCTTCGTCGGATCGTTGCACGGTGAATTCCTGTCAATGGTGTGTGACAAGACTACTGCGTCGTAGAGCGACGGCATTTGAAGGAGCGCAACTGCTCGATGAAGAGTGCCAATGCCTAAGTTAGAGAAATTCGACAATTTGGTCGGTACCGAGGAGCAGTTGTGTTGTTTGATTTCCGACGGATGTTTAGAAAATCAAAGCTTTGCTAACGGGTAATTGCTGTATGAGGGCAGACTATTTGTGCGTTGATGGTGATGGAGCAAAAAAAGCAAACCCAGAGAGCGACCCAGAACAAAAAAGCCCACAAACCGAAATTTGTGAGCTTTTCTGATGAATCTTGGTAGGCCGTGCGGGATTCTTCATAATGGCGTTGGCGTATTGATTGTTGAGGCCCTTCGCAAGCAACTTTTCGTTACGCTATCCCAGATTCTTCTAGGTCGGCTTGGGTCATCTTCCTGAAGAGACTAAAGTGAATGATTTCGTGTTGGAAGTCCCGGAACTCGCGGCCCCACTTATCTAACGTTTCGTCACTTGAGTCAGGCGGTAGTTTGGTTTCGTAAACGAGACGCAGATATGTGGGGTCCTTGTATGCCCAGTAGTATTTCCCTTTGAAAACTAAGGCGCGAAGTTTTTTCAGCTTCGCTACAAGCATTGGGACCAAAGCTTTGACTGGAACCTGTGCGCTATAGTTGGTAACTTCGTCAGTTGCCCAATCGCCGGAATTTCTCACCCAATAATCAAAGCTGTAGCGATAGCGAATGTCGTGCTCCCCCATTTTGAAATCAACGTCTTCATGTTCGGCGAGCAGGATTTTTGAGGCATCAAGCAGTGTCTTGAAGGCATCCACATCATGCATTTCTACATGGCCATCATAATGAAAAACGTCTACGTAAAGTGATAAGAACTGTTCAAGATAACGAAGCGCCAGTTTATGGCTATAGATCGTATCGGGCACCGAAGGCTGTACCGCGAAGGTGACCGCAAGAAGACCTGGCATTATGTCCCTAATTTTCTTATCTTCCTTTGCGTCCACAGCTTTTAGGAATTCAATGGACTTTGATTTTTCATCTCCATTGATCAATGTAGTTGCTTGCCAGAATAGGGGGCGCGAAACATAAATGTCTTCGCTTTTCAAGTCGACGGCAAATCCTATGACATGCGTCTTATAGCTAAGCTCAGTCCAGTAATATAGAGTGCTTTCCTTGATCCCTCCCACTACTGGAATCTCATCTTTTTTGCGTATTCGTAGATTTTCCGAGGACTTCACTTGAGCCTTAAAGTATCGGCCCGTTACCTCGGTTCCTCGGACCA
This sequence comes from Duganella sp. GW821-FHT07F09, assembly GCF_059418705.1. Taxonomy (NCBI): domain Bacteria; kingdom Pseudomonadati; phylum Pseudomonadota; class Betaproteobacteria; order Burkholderiales; family Oxalobacteraceae; genus Duganella; species Duganella sp. GW821-FHT07F09. The sequence goes on from NZ_JBWKQJ010000022.1 coordinate 46,444, forward strand.
ATTCGACTTCGAAATCAATTCCGTAATCACATTCCGTGACGTTACGAAAGATTCCAATGTGCCGGAGTTTATATAGCAATATTGCATAAGAGTCGGACTCTGCTTTATGCTGCTTGATTCGCTTTGGCAGTTCCATGAGCGGTTTTCATTTGAGATTGAAGGAATATTTCCTGTGCTTACGGCTTCGCATGCTTTGCGAAGAATTTGGCCGCTTGAGGCTCGCCTGTTCGTTGGGGCAGCCGTTTTGCCTGTACTAGGCTGTTGCTAAGGTCAAGAGGTGGCATCCTTGATTTGCAACGAACTTTGTCTCTGCCTCCTCTGTCTCGGTCATTATGGTTAAGTGAATTGGCCACGTCGCCAGCAACTCGTCCAGTGAGGATCGTATGGCGCTTGTATCCCCGTCGGTTGGGGAGATTGCGAGTAGATCAATGTCACTAAACGAGCAGCCACTTCTAAAAAATGAACCAAAACCATACCAGCGGATCGCCGGATGGAGGGCATTTAGTTCGGACAATTTGTTTAGAAGTTCCGAAAGTGGACGTACGCGAGAGGTCATCTGTTCAGACGGCTAAGGAGCTCTCGGAACATTAACAGCTCTACGCCTAGCTCTGCCGCTACGTTGGCTGCGCCTTCTGTCGGGCGCCCATTCGGATTACTAATGAGAACAAGGTCGAAGCTGCCGTAGCGCTCGCGTGCAGTCCTTATGTGATCTGCGGTCAGTTCGTATTCATACAGGGCAAGTACCCGAATTTCGGGGAGGCCGTTCCGATGTAACAAGAATAACCGGTCCGCCTCACGAATAATGGCTTGCACACGGTTGTGCTGGCGTAGTCCTCGCTCGATGAATTCGTACTCTGACTTGACGTAGGCGCTGGGATCTTCTCGATCGATGCAGGACTGGAGGTCACCCATCCCCCCGAAAGCCACACCCGCGAGCTGGGTGGCAAAGATGCCAGACCCCTGCCAAACTCCCGACGAAGGTACATTGATAATGATGTCAACGTCAGGTTCTTCTCCAAGAACTGCATTGACGTCGTCGGCCACTACGTCCCGTTTTGAGATAATTCCGGCGATGTAAGGAGGATGCCTATCTCTTGAGATACGAATAGATCTGTCGCTCACCTGGTCTACGCCGCGAACACCACCTTTCTCTCGCATGACTTGCGCGACCCAGGCTGTAGTCTCACTGATCGGGCGGGCCATTATTCGTCCCTCATCATCTTTGCCATGCCGGGCGGAAACCTGCGCTGGTCAGCGCTAGCGAATTCGGTAAAGTGGCGCACCGTTAGATCGTCCACATGCTGGCGGAACTCCTCTAGAGTCCGGCGCTCGGTTTCGTTCATAAGATCTCGGTTCCGGTCCATAAGTACTAGAATTCGTCTGTTATTGGGAAGAATCCGTGTCCTCATCGCAGCTTTCCATTTTTCTGCCAATTCTGATTCTGGATTTTCTCCGTAAGGGAGATTCGGGTTCAGGCTGCTGAAGAGACTGTTATTTTCTAACATCAATGGCTCGATTGCCTTCAGTGCTTCGGTTCGGCTCGTGAACTTCACCGCACCAAACAGCTTTTCTATCGCAGCTTGGTGGGAGGCCTTCCACCCGAGAAGCATCTCCGGTGGATAGTCTGCTTCAGCTTTGTCAATTTTCGTGTGGCAAGAAGAACAAAGGACTATCAGATTTTCGAAAGCCCCTCGTTCAGCGGGCGATAGCTCCGCACGACCACGGGGGCCTTCATCCTTAGCGGCAAACACATGTGCCATCTCAGCGACATGCACAGTGCCTCCTTGGTGTTCCTCAAAAAGTGACGCATTACAGTGGGGGTTTTGGCAGTGCCCAGCGCACGCCGCAAACAGTCGTTGTTGTGTGACCCGGTCGGGTGCCGCCTTTCCGCGATCAGCCATTTCCCCCTCCCGCAAAAATTAACATGTGGCATTATTTTAACATTTTTGTTCGTCAATTGCTGTCGAGATACGCGTGATATAGGCGGGGAAAAGCAGGCGCAGACCTATTGATTTGACCGGGGGCCATTCTTGAAGGCCCATCTCTCGGTATCTTCCTATTTTTTTATTGTGATTGACCCTGTGGGCTCACGAAAACATAGTGCCAGGTTGACCGAAAATGAATCGCCCCGGGAATTTAGGAGGCCGTTTGGTGTGAGTCAGGCGACCGCGCCTGCTCGGAAAGTTGTCGGTAGTAGTTTGCCTCGGCTTCGGCCGGCGGTATATAGCCAAGTGGGTTCGAGCAATCGATGATGATTGAACCAGGTCACCCACTCCAGCGTCGCCAGTTCGACGGCCTCGCGTGTCCTCCAAGGAGCACGGCGATGTATCAGTTCTGCCTTGTACAGGCCGTTGATGGTCTCGGCCAACGCGTTATCGTAACTGTCGCCTTTACTTCCCACGGAAGGCTCAACTCCGGCTTCGGCCAGGCGCTCAGTGTAGCGAATAGAAACGTATTGCGAGCCTCTGTCGCTGTGATGAATCAAGGCGTCGTCTCGCTCGGGCTGTCGGGCGTACAGCGCCTGTTCCAAGGCATCCAAGACGAAGTCGGTGGGCATCGAACTGCTGACGCGCCAGCCACGATGCGCCGGGCGAAGACATTAATCACAAAGGCCACATAGACAAAGCCTTGCCAGGTCGAGACATAGGTGAAGTCGGATACCCAGAGTTGATTGGGGCGCTGTGCCTTGAACTGGCGGTTGACCCGGTCCAGCGGGCAAGGCGCGGCTGCGTTGGCGATGGTGGTCTTCACGAATTTACCTCGACTCACACCGCGCAAGCCGGCACGGCGCATCAAACGTTCGACGGTGCAGCGGGCGGCCTCGATGCCTTCGCGGCGCAGCTGGCGCCAGATCTTCTGCGCGCCATAGACCTGCATATTGGCTTGCCAGACCCGTTCAATTTGAGGAGCCAGCACCTCATCACTCTTTGCACGGGCACAGCGCAGAGCCGGATTGCGCCGCTGCGCGGCGTAACGCCAGTAGCCGGACGGGGCGACCAGCAAGACTTTGCAAATCGACTCGACCCCATACGCTTGGCGGTGCTGGTCGATGAACGTTCTCACGATTTGAAGCGACGGTCGAGCTCCGCCTGGGCGAAAAACGCGCTGGCCAAGCGCAGGATTTCGTTCGCTTTGCGTAGCTCTTTAACTTCGCGCTCCAGCGCTTTCAGGCGCTCGCTTTCGGCAGTAGTGGTGCCCTCACGCTGGCCTGTGTCAGGCTCACGCTGGCGCACCCAACGACGCAAGGTTTCGGCAGTACAGCCTATCTTGGCTGCGATGGATGTGATGGCCGCCCACTGCGACTCGTGCTCGCTGCCGGCCTCCTGGACCATGCGCAGGGCGCGCTCCATCACTTCGGGGGAATATCGGACTGATTTTTTCATGGTGGCTCCATTTTCTCAAATGTTGGAGCCTCCTTCAAACCCGGGGTGATTCAAAAACTGCCCCAAGGTGAGGTTTGAGTGAAAGATTTTAGATACCCAACCTCTGCACAGTCTGCACACTCCACATACGAGGTATCGACACTGAGGCGCGTGTCCTCTGCACATTTGCACACTGTTTACGCTCCTATGGCGGATAGGTTGGTTGATGGCGGTACGTTCTTGGGTACTGGAAGTTCGAATCCGTGGATTAAGATTTAATGGGGCGGGATCTGTGTCATTAGGTGTTGGCCCGCTTTACTCATAGGCAGGGACTTCGTTATTAAGAAAGCCAGATCTGGAAGTCCGGTCCATTTCTGGTCCGCACGGCAAGCGTTTGCTTCTTCCGAAGAGTGGCTGGAGGCGGCTAAGTGGCGATGTGGGTAATGCGTTAGCCCCTCGCGCTCTTGCCTCAAGATGGGTTAAAGATTGGGTAATCCCCCCATTTTTAGAGCGCGCTAAAAGTAGAGGTTAAGCGGCCAGGGCAAGCTTCTGTTTTGGTGTGATG
>NZ_JBWKQJ010000023.1:0-48241 GCF_059418705.1 Duganella sp. GW821-FHT07F09
ATCCACAACGGCAAGCCCTTCGACTCCAATTACTTGGTGAAAGGGCTTGCTATTCAAGACGGTATCTGACCCCGGAGTTGCAGCCAAAAAAAAGCCCGCTTGGTAGCGGGCAAAGTCCAAAACTAGGGATCTCCTCCAGAGGAGACAGTTCAAGAATACCCGCCCCCGCCTCCTTGCTCTGTGCGCCAATTCACATAGCGGACATATTTCGTTATCCCCATACCGGTTCGGTGTTCTTCCAGACGTCGAGCTGCCGCACACGCTCGTACCACGCCATGATGTGGGGATACTGCTTGACCGGCAACCGGGCCTGCTCGGTGTACATCAGCGCCGGCGCGACCGCGAAATCAGCCAGGCTGAGCTTGTCGCCGACCAGCCATTCGCGCCCCGCCAGATGGCCGTCCAGCACCTGCGCGAACTGCGCCAGCTGGATCTCGGCGCGGGCGACGACGTCCGCGTCCGGCCCGCCCTGGCCGATCAAGCCCTTCCATATCCGCTCGAACGTCAGGTAGCCGATCGCCGGCGCCCAGTGCTGGCAGGACCACAGCATCCAGCGGTTGATGTCGGCCCGCACCAGGATGTTGTCGGGATACAGCGTCTGGCCCAGGGTGCGGTCGGCCAGGTATTGCATGATGGCGCACGATTCCCACAGGGTGAAGTCGCCGTCCTGCAGGACCGGCAGCTTGCAATTGGGATTGAGCTCGGTCAGCAGGCGCCGGTCGTCCGGGTTCATCAGGTTGACCTCGGTCAGGTCCAGCGGCGTGCCCATGGTCTCGGCGGCCAGCATCACGCGGCGCGAGTTGGAGGAGATCGGGTGGTGGTAGAGTCGCATGGCATGCTCCGATGAGTGGGTGGGTGAGGACTTCATCGTACGGCCACCGCGCGACAGTTTTTGTCAGGAGTCTTCGGGGATCGCGTGTTCCTTGCGCCACGAACGCAACAGGTCGTGGCGGCGCGCGGGGTAGCGCTCGCCCGTGGTGTGCACCTCGGCGATGCGGTCGATGCGGAAGTGGCGGAACGCCATGCGCAGTTCGCACCACGCGGCCAGCATGCGGCTGCCCTCGAAGAACGCCAGCGCGAACGGCCACACCATGCGCTCCGACGCCGCGCCCTTTTCGTCGCGGTAGCCCAGCCGCAGCCGGTGCTGGTAGCGGATCGCTTCGCGCACCGGCCGCACGTGGACGTCGGCGGCCTGGTCGCAGTTCACCCCCATCGGTACCCACAGGCTGGTTTCGGCCATGTCGTCGCGCAAGTCCTTGGGCGTGGCGGTGGCGATCTTGGCCAGCGCGCTGGTGGCGGCGGCGGCCAGTCCCTCGTCGCCCTGGCGGCGCACCCAGCGCGCGCCCAGCACCAGCGCCTCGAGCTCGTCGGGGCCGAACATCAGCGGCGGCAGGAAGCTGCCGGCTTTCAGCATGTAACCGACGCCGGCCTCGCCCTGCAGCGGCGCGCCCAGGCTGGACAGGGTCTGGATGTCGCGGTAGATGGTGCGTTCGGAAACGCCCAGCTGTTCGGCCAGGCGCGCGGCGGTGACGGGACGGCGGTAGCCGCGCATCGCGTCCATCAACAGGAAAAGTCGGCCGGATCGGCTCATGTTGTTAGTCGTGGTCGAGCAGGAAGTTGCGCCGGGGCGCGTCCAGTGCGTGGTTGTCGGTGGCCGTTTCATCCTTGAGCGCGACGCCGGACAATTGCCGTTTGCGCGCTTCGGACAACAGATAGTGAAGCTTGAACGCTGCGTCGTCGTAGGTCAAGCCCGCCGGACGCACATTCGAGATGCAATTGCGGCTGGCGTCGGTCAAGCCGGCCTTCGGCGCCCACGTCAGGTACAGGCCCATGCTGTCCGGCGAGCTCAGGCCGGGCCGTTCGCCGATCAGCACCACCACCGCGCGCGCGCCGAGCAGCTCGCCCACCTCGTCGCCGACCGCCACCCGGCCCTGGCCGACGATGGCCGGCGGCGCCAGCGACCAGCCGTCCTCCGCCAGCCGCGTCATCAGCGTCTTGATGAACGGGACGGCGTTTTGTTCGATGGCCAGCGCCGACAGGCCGTCGGCGATGACGATGGCAAGGTCGTAGTCGCCGGGCTCGGCCGCCCGGCGCCGCAGCAGGACATCGCGCGAGGCGTCGTCGAGCCGGCGGCCCAGGTCGGGCCGTTGCAGATAGATGTCGCGGCCGGCCGCCGCGCTGTGCAGCGGCAGGCAGCGCAGGCCGCAGGCGGCCAGCAGCGCCTCGCCCAGCGCGGCGGGGTCCAGCGCCAGGTGGACGGCGTCGCGGGCGCGCGCGTGCGCCAGCTGGAACGCCAGTTGCGGCGCGGTCGGCTGGCTGACGCCGCTGCGGCCCAGCGCGATGCGCGCAGCCGTGAAGCGCCGCAGCGACTGCCAGGGGTTGGCGGTCACCACGCCGTCGGCGCCGCTTTCCGGTTCCGGCGTCGGCGCCGGCTGGCCGACAATGATGTTGCTCTCGGCATCGTCCATAGTATTCCTGTGCTTGCTTACGTCAAACTGGCCAGCGCGCGCTGGAACGCCACCGGCATGCCGTTGCCCAGGGTGGCGCGTTCATCGTCGGTGAAAATGTGCATCGCCTTCAGCCACGCGTCGAACTCCGGCGCCGTCTTCAAGCCCAGCACGCGGCGAGCGTACAGGGCGTCGTGGAAGGACGTGGTCTGGTAGTTGAGCATGATGTCGTCCGAGCCCGGGATGCCCATGACGAAGGTGCAGCCGGCCGCGCCGAGCAGGGTCAACAGCATGTCCATATCGTCCTGGTCGGCCTCGGCGTGGTTGGTGTAGCAGACGTCGCAGCCCATCGGCAGGCCCAGCAGCTTGGCGCAGAAGTGGTCCTCGAGGCCGGCGCGGATGATCTGCTTGCCGTCGTACAGGTATTCGGGGCCGATGAAGCCGACCACCGAGTTCACCAGCAGCGGCTGGAACTTGCGGGCGACCGCATAGGCGCGCGTTTCGCAGGTTTGCTGGTCGACGCCGTGGTGGGCGTTGGCCGACAGCGCACTGCCCTGCCCCGTTTCGAAATACATGACGTTATTGCCGACCGTGCCGCGTTGCAGCGACAGCGCGGCCTGGCGCGCCTCGGCGAGCAGCGAGATGTCGATGCCGAAGCTGGCATTGGCCGCCTCGGTGCCGGCGATCGACTGGAACACCAGGTCGACCGGCGCGCCGCGCTCGATGGCGGCGATGGTGTTGGTGACGTGGGTGAGCACGCACGATTGGGTCGGGATGCCGTAGCGGGCGATGATCTCGTCGAGCATGGTGACGATCTTGATCACCTGCGGCACGTTGTCGGTGGCCGGGTTGATGCCGATGACGGCGTCGCCGCTGCCGTACAGCAGGCCGTCGAGCACGCTGGCGGCGATGCCGGTGGCGTCGTCGGTCGGGTGGTTGGGCTGCAGGCGCGTGGCCATGCGCCCTTCCAGGCCGATGGTGTTGCGGAAGCGGGTGACGACGCGGCATTTCTTCGCCACCAGGATCAGGTCCTGGACGCGCATGATCTTGCAGACCGCCGCCGCCATCTCCGGCGTGATGCCGGGGGAGACGGCGGCCAGGGCCGCCTCGTCGGCGGCGTCGCCGAGCAGCCAGTTGCGGAAGTCGCCCACGGTCAGGTGGGCGATGCGGGTGAAGGCGGCTTTGTCGTGCTCGTCGATGATCAGGCGCGTGACTTCGTCCTGTTCGTAGGGGATGACCAGTTCGTTCAGGAACAGCGTCAGCGGCAGGTCGGCCAGCGCCATTTGCGCGGCGACGCGCTCTTCGGCGCTGGCGGCGGCCAGCCCGGCGAGGTAGTCGCCGGAGCGGGCCGGCGTGGCTTTCGCCATCAGGTCCTTGAGGTCGCGGAACTGGTAGGTTTTGCTGCCTACCGTGTGCGAGAAGCTGCTCATTCGTGTCTCCGATGCTAATGCCGTTTCTGGCGGCTCGCGCATGGCGGATTACGCTGCGCTAATCCGCCCTACGTGTCTCCGCGTTGGGCTTACTTTACTGTCCTGGTTCCGCGCCAACACGCAATGCATGGCTCCGGATGGGCTTGCGTTACTGTACTCGTTCCACGCAAACACGTAGGGCGGATTAGGCGGAATGCCGTAATCCGCCAATGCATGCGCCGTCGAGACGCAGACTTTCTAGAACGTGCGCGTGGCCGTTACCAGCAACCGCTTTTGCACCACGTTCTTGCCGCTGCCGTCGGCATTGAAGAAGGTCCACAGCGGCGTGCCGTTCTTGCTGGCGTCGCCACTGTTGTACACCGCCGCCGCCGAGAACGCCCATTTGTCCATCGTCTTCGTTACGCCCGCCTTTACGTCATAAAAATTGAACTCGCTCATGTGGCGCACGTTCTGCTTGCCCGCGTGCAGGTTCAACACCAGGCCCGGCGCCAGTTCCGGATTCCAGTTCACTTCGCCATACAGGGTGCCGCGCGTGTCGACCAGCTCGCCCGTGGTGGGCTGGATCGTGAAGCCGAACCAGCGCTTGTTCAGCGACACCCAGCCGTAGGCGTTGAAGGCGCCGATGTTCACGCCCAGCTTGGCCTCCTGCGTATGGTACTTGATGTCCTGGCCGCCCGTCGCGTAATGCGCGCCCGGGAACCAGTACGTGACCAGGCCGGCGTCGATGACGGTGTCGGCGTTCAGGCTGTGGCGGTAGCCGCCGTAGACGTCGATCTCCGATCCGGCGCCGTTGTTATAGGCCGCGTGCGAGACGCCCGAGCCGAACAGGCCGAGGTAGAAGCCGCTCGAGTGCGTGAAGTCCAGCGTGGCCTGGATGGTCGGCTTGGCCTGCGTCTGCGAGATGCCCCTGAACAGGTAGTCGGAGACGACGGTGACGTTGCCGCTCTCGGTCCAGTCGGGCGCGGGGGCTGGCGCCGCCGGCGCCGGATCGGCGGCCATCGCGGCACCGGAGAACAAAGCGATACAACCCAGCGTGATGATAGTTTTAGACATTAAAGTATGCTCCAGAATAAATAAGTTAAACGGGGTCCAGGGCGGCGTGCTGCCGGCGGCTGTCCTTGGTGAGCAGGAAGAACACATAGCCGGCGGCAAGGAAGCCGACGAACAGCGCGAAGATCAGCGGGTTGTAATAGATCATCGTGCCCATGCAGACCAGCGCGCCGGCCAGCGCGATGGCCGGGAACAGCGGGTAGAGCGGCGCGCGGAACGGACGCGTCATGTGCGGCTCGGCGCGGCGCAGCTTGAACAGGCTCAGCATGCTGATGATGTACATCGTGATGGCGCCGAACACCGACATGGTGACGATGTTGGCGGTCAGGGTCAGCCCGCCGATCTTGATCAGCTCGTCGCTGTAGATGGCGGCGATGCCGACCACGCCGCCGGCCAGCACGGCGCGGTGCGGCGTCTTGAAGCGCGGGTGGATCTTGGCGAAGTAATGCGGCAGGTAGGCCTCGCGCGCCAGCGCGTAGATCTGGCGCGAGTAGCCCAGGATGATGCCGTGGAAGGAGGCGATCAGGCCGAACAAGCCAAGCCACACCAGCATGTGCAGCCAGCCGCTGTTTTCGCCGACGATCAGCTTCATCGCCTGCGGCAGCGGGTCGTTGATGTTGGCCAGCTTGGTCCAGTCGCCGGCGCCGCCGGCGAACACCATCACGCCGACCGCCAGCAGCACCAGGGTGATGATGCCGGTGATGTAGGCGATGGGAATCGAGCGCTTGGGGTCCTTGGCCTCCTCGGCCGCCATCGCCACGCCCTCGATCGCCAGGAAGAACCAGATGGCGAACGGGATCGCCGCGAACATGCCCGGCACCGAGGCCAGGCTGAAGCTGTCCGAGCCCGACCAGCCGCCCTTGGTGAAGTTGGCCATCGAGAAGCCCGGCGCGACCACGCCCATGAACACCAGCAGCTCGAAGATCGCCAGCAGGGCCATCAGCAGCTCGAAGGTGGCGGCCACCTGCACGCCGACGATGTTGAGCGTCATGAAAATCAGGTAGGCGCCCACGGCCGCCAGCTTGGGGTCGATCTGCGGATACTGCACGTTGAGGTAGGCGCCGATCGCCAGCGCGATGGCCGGCGGGGCGAACACGAACTCGATCAGGGTGGCGGCGCCGGCCAGGTAGCCGCCGGTGGGGCCGAAGGCGCGCTTGCTGTAGGCGAAGGGGCCGCCCGCGTGCGGGATCGAGGTGGTCAGCTCGGTGAAGCTGAAGATGAAGGTGGTGTACATGGCCGCGACGAACAGCGCGGTGATGGTGAAACCCAGGGTGCCGGCCGAGGCCCAGCCATAGCTCCAGCCGAAGTATTCGCCGGAGATGACCAGCCCGACGGCAATGCCCCATAGCTGGAAGGTGCTCAGCGTCTGCTGCAGCGCGGGCTTGCCGGCCGCTTGTTTTGCGTTCATATTTTTTCCCCTAATTTAGCCGCGTCTGAGCCCGGATGGACGCCTGGTCCGGGCGGGTATGGAAGTTGCTGCGGATTTCAGTATAGAAGCGGGGCCAGGCCCGCCGTTATCGAAAATCGGCAAACTTGAGGCCGCCCTGCCCGGCGGCGACGGGAAATACAACAAGCGACAACAGCGGGGGAAGGGATATGCACCAGACTGCAACACAGTTGTTGCACCATGCGCGCGAGGTACGCACGGTGCTGGCGCACGACGCCGACGCGTTGGCAAGCGAGCTGACCAACTGGCAGCAGCGCTACGACCAGATCAGCTCCGGCCTGTTTCGCGGTGCCCTGACGGAACGTCAGTTACCCCAGCTACAAGTATTCCGCGAACGCCTGAGCCAGTCGGTGCGGCAGTCGTGCCGCGTGTGGCCGGACGCGATCTGGTTCGGCCTGCCCGACCACGCGGCGGCCACGCGCATCAACGGCCGCCAGACCGAAGCCGATTCAATCATGGTGCAGCCGGGCAATGTTGAGTTTGAGTTGGTCACGCCGAGTGACTACAGTATCTACGGCATCGTCGCCAGCCGGCAGTTGCTGACCGATACCGCGCGCGCGCACGGCTGCGAGATCGATTGGCAGCGCGTGCAGTCGGCCGATCTGCTGCAGGTCGACGCCGGCGGTCGCGCGGCGTTCCTGCGCACGCTGGCGCGGCTGCTGCCGGATGAGACGCAACCGGCCGGCGGCGAAGCGGAGCCGCAGTGGCAGCAAGGCGTTCTGCTGGCGTTATTGGATATGCTGGACCACCGCTGCGTGGAACCGGAGGTCGCCGCCAGCCTGCAACGGCGGCGGCGCGTGGTGGCGCTGGCGCGCGAGTATATCCACGCGCACCGCAGCGAGGCGATCACCGTGCCGGAGCTGTGCGAGCAGGTGCACGTGAGCCGCCGCACCTTGCAATACTGTTTCGAGGATGTGCTGGGCATGAGTCCCATGCTGTACCTGCGCATGATGCGGCTGAACGGCGTGCGCCGCCAGTTGAACGACGGCGCGCCGGGCGAGGTGGCGATAGGCGATGTGGCCGACGCCTGGGGGCTGAGTAATTTCAGCCAGTTCTCCAGCGACTACCGCAAGCTGTTCGGACTATGCCCGTCGGCGAGCCTCCGGGCGCGCACCCAGTAAATTTTTCGTAGGCCGGATTAGCGCAGCGTAATCGGCCAATGCGTGCGTTTCGACGGCGAATCGATTGGCCGATTACGGCGTGCCGCCTAATCCGCCCTACGAAGACCGCTTAACTTTTGCATTGGTTCAGATGATACGCAGCGCGCCGGCGGCCGCGCCAAGCGCGATCAGCACCACCGGATTGAGTTTGGTGCGCAGCAGGATCAGCGCCGACAACAAGGTGACGACATCGGCGCGCCAGTCGGTGTTCGATATGCCGGTGAACAGCCACGCGGTGGCGGCCATCAGGCCGATCGACATCGGGCCGAACGCTTCGCCCAGCGCGCGCGACAAGCGCCCGCCCGCGCGGCCGGCGTGCCAGCGGATCGCCGTCAAGGTCAACAAGGTGGACGGCACGATCACCGCGATGGTGGTCATGATGGCGCCGGACCAGCCGCCGATCAGCCATCCCACCAGGGAGATGAACAGCAGGTTGGGACCAGGCGCCGCCTGGGCGATGGCGTAGGCGGCGGAGAACTGCTCGTTGGTCAGCCAGTGCCGGCCTTCGACCACATACTGCCCCACCTGCGGCGCCAGCAGCACCACGCCGCCGCCTACGGCCATCAGCGACATCAGCGCGATATGCAGCGACAGCTCGGCGACCGGCGATGGCTCATTCATGGTTGTCTCCCAGCAGATAGGCGGCGGCGGTGCCCAACGGCGCCAGCACGCAGAACACCAGCGCCAGCTGCCACTTCAACAGCCCAAGGGCGATAAAGGCCAGCACCATCATCAGCAGCTTCAGTTGATCGTGCTTGCGCCGCCAGTGCGCTTTGGCGAACATCGCCAGCGCCATCTTCGCCGCCGTCGCCAGGATCAGGCCCGCCGCGACGGCGGCCATGCCACCGATCGCGCGCCGGATGATCTCCAGATCGCCGAACTGCTGATACACGACACCCAGCCCGATGACGATGAAGAACGGACCGAGTATCAAGCCGCCCACCGCCGCCAGCGCGCCGGCGATGCCTGCATAGCGGTTGCCGACCATCAGGCCGACGTTGCAGACCGTCGGTCCGGGCAGCATCTGGCTCATCGCCATGCACTTGGCGAATTCCTCGGCCGTCAGCCACTTGTGCTGCTCGACCAGGGCGCGGTAGGCGAACGGCATCACGCCGCCGAAGCCCATCAGCGCCAGCCTGGAGAACACGAGGAAAATCGTTGAGGGTGACAATTGGTCTGTGCGCTCGGTCAGCGCGCCTGCCTGGGTGTGCATGGTGTGTACTCCTGGACTCGATGGCGGAATTTTCCTCCTCCGGCAAATATAAGTACAATGAATTTATTTAGACCATTCATTCAATAAATTTATGAAAGCCTTCGATGAAGATTGATATTCTCGGCGTGCAGGCGTTTGTCGCGATCGCGGACTTTGGCGGCTTTCAGAAAGCGGCGGACACGCTGCACGTGACGCAGACGGCGGTGACGCAGCGGCTGCGCAATCTGGAGGATTTCCTCGGCGTGATGCTGGTCGAGCGCACCACGCGCACCATCGCGCTGACCGGCATCGGCAAGGATTTCCTGCCGCAGGCGCGCCGGCTGCTGCTGGAGCTGTCGTCCACGCTGACCGAAATCCGCGAGACCGGCAAGGCGCAGCGCGGCGACATCACGATCGCCAGCGTGCCGACGGCCGGCATCCAATTCCTGCCCGAGATCATCCGCGAGTACTCGGCGCGCTTTCCCGCGAACCGGGTCAAGATACTCGATCACGCATCGGCGCGCGTGGCCGAGGCGGTGCTGAGCCGCGAGGCGGAATTCGGCATCAACCTGTCCGGCAGCACACACCCCGATTTGGTTTCGGTGCCGGTGGTGCAGGACGACTTCGTGCTGCTGTGCCGCGACGACCACGCGCTGGCGAAACGGCGCTCGCTGACGTGGGTGCAGATCCAGCCCTACCCGCTGATCTTCTCCGGCGACGTCAACGGCAACCGCGCGCTGCTGGACAGCTACCTTGGCGACAAGAGCATGAATCTGAGCCTGCAATTCCAGTACGAGGTGCAGCGCAGCTCCACCGCCATCGGGCTGGTGGCGGCCGGCGTGGCGGCCGCCATCGTGCCCAACCTGGCGATCCAGAAAGGCACGTATCCGCGCCTGCGCATCATCAAGCTGAAGGAGCCGACCATCTCACGCCAGCTGGCCCTGATCACCCGTAAGGCCGGTCACCTGTCGCCGGCCGCGCGGGCGTTATACGACATGCTCAAGTCCGCATAGCCAGCGGGTGGGGCGGAGCTGCGCGCTCCACAGGGAGTGGAATACGCTCACCGCCCCGCCGTACCCGGCTTTCCAGCGGCGCTTGCCGCCGCCGGCATAGCCGATTATGATATAAAAATATCAACCCCTGATTGCGCCAACAATGACGACACTGCATGCCGCCGGTTTCCTGCTTCGCCCCTTCACCGCTGCCGATGCCCCTGCCTTCGCCGCCGCCGTCCGGGAATCCTTCTCGACGGTCGGTAAATGGATGCCATGGGCGACCGCCGGCTACACCGAGGAAGAAGCGCTGGCATGGTTCGCGCATTGCGCCGCCTCCCGCGACAACGGCAGCGCACATGAATTCGGCATCTTCCAGGCCGATGGCGTGAGCTTTGTCGGTGGCGCCGGTCTGAATGGCTTCAACACCGTCCACAACTTCTGCAATCTTGGTTACTGGGTACGCGAGTCCGCGCAGCGGCAAGGCGCGGCACTGGCCGCCACCGTCGCCTTGGCCGAACACGCCTTCGGACCGCTGGCACAGTCGCGGGTCGAGATCGTCGTCGCGGCGGAGAACACCGCCAGTTTCGCCCTCGCGCTCAAGGCCAACGCCTTGCATGAAGGCCTGGCGCGCAACCGTCTCAAGCTGGGCGACAGATCCGTCTCCGCCCACGTTTTTTCACTGATCCCCCGACCATAAAAAAACCCTCCCGGCGCGAACGCGGGGAGGGCTTGGGCGGAGCGGCGAAGCTTACACGACCGCGCCATCCGTTTCGTCTTTTTCCTTGACCGGCTTGATCAGGTCTTCACGCTTCACGCCCAGCCACATGGCGATGGCGGCGGCGACGAACACCGACGAGTAGATACCGAAGCAGATACCGATGGTCAGCGCCATGGCGAAGTAGTGCAAGGTCGGACCGCCGAAGAACAGCATCGCCAACACCATCATCTGGGTGCAGCCGTGGGTGATGATGGTCCGCGAAATGGTCGAGGTGATCGCGCTGTCGATCACTTCATGCACGCTGGCCTTGCGCTGCTTGCGGAAGTTCTCGCGGATCCGGTCGAAAATCACCACCGATTCGTTGACCGAGTAGCCGAGCACCGCCAGGATACCCGCCAGCACCGTGAGCGAGAATTCCCACTGGAAGAAGGCGAAGAAGCCGAGGATGATCACCACGTCGTGCAAGTTGGCGATGATCGCCGACACGGCGTACTTCCACTCGAAGCGGATCGCCAGGTAGATCATCACGCCGATGACCACCATCACCAGCGCCTTCAGGCCGTTCTGGGTCAGCTCGTCGCCGACCTGCGGGCCGACGAACTCCACTTTGCGCAGCTCGACCAGCTCGACGTTGTTCGGCCCCGTGCACGCCTGCTTGAACACGTGCTCGCCCTTGGCGTTGATGTTGTCGATCTGGGTCAGACCGCCCTTTTCGGCAGCGCACAAGGCCTCGTAGACCTTTTGCGACGCATCCTTGGCGGTGATGTTCTTCACGACCGGCAGACGCAGCAGCACGTCGTGCGCGGTGCCGAAGCCGGCAGCCTCCGGGTGCTCGTAGCCGATGCCGCGCAGGGTCGAGCGTATCGCCTCGAGGTTGGCCGGTTGCGCGTAACGCAGCTCCATCACGGTGCCGCCGGTGAACTCCACCGACAGGTTCAACGGGCGATAGAACAGGAAGAACACGGCCGCGACAAAGGTCAACGCCGAGATGGCGTTGAAAATGATCGCATGCCGCATGAACGGTATATCTTTTTTAATGCGGAAAAATTCCATGTGATAGCCTCGAATTATTTGGTATCAGGACGCGTCGCGACCTTGCCGCCCGCAGTCGCACCAGCCGCGTTGTCCGGCCGCCAGACGGTGCCGATGGCGATCGATTGCAGCTTCTTCTTGCGGCCGTACCAGAGGTTGACCACGCCGCGCATGATGAACACGGCGGAGAACATCGAGGTCAGGATACCGAGCGTGTGCACCACGGCGAAGCCGCGGATCGGGCCGGAACCGAACACCCACAGCGCGATGCCGACGATCAGGGTGGTGACGTTGGAGTCGATAATCGTCGCCCATGCGTGGTCGAAGCCGGCCGAAATGGCCGACTGCGGCGAGGCGCCGGCGCGCAGTTCCTCACGCACCCGCTCGTTGATCAGCACGTTCGAGTCGATCGCCATGCCGAGCGCCAGCGCGATAGCGGCCATGCCCGGCAGGGTCAAGGTCACGCCCATCAGCGACAGCAGGCCCACCAGCAGCAACAGATTGCACGCCAGCGCGAACACGCTGAACAGGCCGAAGATCATGTAGTAGGCGATCATGAAGACGGCCACGGCGGCAAAGCCGTACATCGTCGAATGGCGGCCCTTGTCCACGTTCTCGGCGCCCAGTTGCGGCCCGATGGTGCGTTCCTCGATCACGTCCATCGGCGCGGCCAGCGCGCCCGAGCGCAGCAACAGCGCCAGCTCGGCCGAGTTCTCGGAGTTGCCCATGCCGGTGATCTGGAAGCTGCTGCCCAGTTCGGCCTGGATGGTGGCGACCGACAACACTTCCGGCTTGCCTTTTTCAAACAGCACGATGGACATCTTCTTGCCGATGCGGTCGCGCGTGGCGTCGCGCATGCGGCGCCCGCCGTCGCCGTTCAGGTCGATGCTGACGGCCGGCTGGCCGTTCTGGTCCTGGCGCGCGGTGGCGCTGGAGATATAGTCGCCGGTCAGGATCACGTCCTTGCTCAGCACGACCGGCACGCCCTTGCCGACGGTGAACAGTTCCGAGTTCAGCGGAATCGACGACGTCAGTTCGGTGCCCGGCGTGATCGATTCGTCGACCATGCGGATTTCCAAGGTGGCGGTGCGGCCGATGACGGCGCGCGCGCGCGCCACGTCCTGCACGCCCGGCAGTTGGACGATGATGCGGTCCGGACCTTGCTGCTGGATGATCGGTTCGGCCACGCCCAGCTCGTTGACGCGCTTGGACAGGGTGGCGATGTTTTGCTTGACGCCTTCGTCGGTGGTCTGCTTGAGCGCCGCCGGTTTCAAGGTCATCACGGTTTTCAGGTCGGCCTCGGCGCCCGCATCGGTGAACGTCACGTCCGGCAGCTGGTCGCCCAGCACGGACTTGGCCTTCTGGCGGGTGGCGTCGTCGCGGAAGTTGATGACGATGGTGTCGCCCACGCGCTCGATGCCGGCGTGGCGCACGTTCTTGTCGCGCAGCAGGCTGCGGGCGGATGCCTGCATGCCCTGCACGCGCTTGGTCAGCACGGCCTTGGTGTCGACCTGCATCAGGAAGTGCACGCCGCCGCGCAAGTCGAGGCCGAGGTACATCGGCGTCGCGTGCAGCGCCTGCATCCATTTCGGGGTGTCCGGCTGCAGGTTGAGCGCGACCAGGTACGACGGATCGGCGGGGTCGGCGTTCAGGCCTTTTTCCAGCACGGCCTTGGCGCGGAACTGGGTGTCGGGGTCGGGGAAGCGCACGCGCACCGAGGCGTAGGTGCCGGTGCCGTCGAAGGTGAGCTCGCTGTGCGGGATTTTTTCCCGGGTCAGCACGTCATCGACCTTGGCGATCATGTCCGACGTCAGCTTGAGCGTCGATTTGCCACTCGTCACCTGCACCGCCGGCGATTCGCCGAAGTAGTTGGGCGCGGAGTACAGCGCACCGAGCAGGATGGCGACGGCAATAAGTATGTATTTCCAGACGGGATAGCGATTCATATTGTTCAACGATCAGGGTTAGGCGTCGGATGCAATACGGCCCGCTTATCGCGCGATAAACGGGCCGGGGCCTGGGCCGGTTACAGCGCCTTGAGCGTGCCTTTCGGCAGCACCATGGTCACGGAGTTCTTCTGCACCACCAGTTCGGCGCCGCTGGAGATCTCCAGCGTGATGTACAGGTCGGAAATCTTCGAGATGCGGCCGAGCACGCCGCCGGCGGTGACCACTTCGTCACCCTTGGCCAGCGCTTCCATCATGGCCTTTTGTTCCTTGGCGCGCTTTTGCTGGGGACGGATCATCAGGAAGTACATCGCCACGAACATCAGAATCAGAAAACCGTACTGGCCCAGGAAGCCGCCGGTCGCGCCGAGGGCGTCGAGTGGATTTTGGGCATACGCATTGGATATAAACACAGGTGACTCCGATAATAGTTTGAAAAAACAGCGCTGTATTCTAGCACTGGCCGGAAGCCGAAAGGACTTCCGGCTATATGGGTGGTTGAATTCTTTTTACAAGACTTGCAACAGTTGTTGAAGCAATTAGATGCCGCGCGCCCGTTCCGCGTGGAATTGCAAGGTCCAGGCGTGGAAGCGGTCGTCATCCAGCGCCTCGCGCATCTGGCGCATGATGTCCAGATAGTAGTGCAGGTTGTGGATGGTGTTCAGGCGCGCGCCCAAGATCTCCTGGGTGCGGTTCAGATGGTGCAGATAGGCGCGCGAGAAGTTGCGGCAGGCGTAGCAGGAGCAGGTGCTGTCCAGCGGCTCCTTGTCATCCTTGTAACGCGCGTTCTTGATCTTGATGTCGCCGAAGCGGGTGAACAGCCAGCCGTTGCGGGCGTTACGGGTGGGCATCACGCAATCGAACATGTCGACGCCGTTCGACACGCCCGCCACCAGGTCCTCCGGCGTGCCCACGCCCATCAGGTAGTGCGGCTTGTTGGCCGGCAGCCTGGGGCCGACGTGCGCCAGGATGCGCATCATGTCCTCCTTCGGCTCGCCAACCGACAGGCCGCCGATGGCCAGGCCCGGGAAGTCGATCTCTTCGAGGCCGGCGAGCGACTCGTCGCGCAGGTTCTCGAACATGCCGCCCTGGACGATGCCGAACAGCGCGTTCGGGTTCTCGCCGCGATGGAACTCGTCATTGGATCGTTGCGCCCAGCGCAAGGACATCCGCATCGACTTTGCCGCCTCGTCAAGGGTGGCCGGGCGGTTGTCGATCTCGTACGGTGTGCATTCGTCGAACTGCATGACGATGTCGGAATTGAGCACGCGCTGGACCTGCATCGACACTTCCGGCGACAGGAACAGCTTGTCGCCATTGATCGGCGAATTGAAATGGACGCCCTCTTCCGTGATCTTGCGCATCGCGCCCAGCGAAAACACCTGGAAGCCGCCGGAATCGGTCAGGATCGGCTTGTCCCACGCCATGAAGTCGTGCAGGCCGCCGAATTTGGAGATGACGTCGTTGCCCGGGCGCAGCCACAGGTGGAAGGTGTTGCCCAGGATGATCTGGGCGTCGATTTCCTTCAACTCCAGCGGCGACATCGCCTTGACCGAACCGTAGGTGCCGACCGGCATGAAGATCGGGGTCTGCACCACGCCGTGGTTGAGTTTGACTTCGCCGCGGCGGGCCTTGGTCAGGCCGCTGCTATCGGTCTTGTGTAGCGTAAATTCCAACATTGAAGATTCCTTATTATGCTCGGGCTTGCGTCGTCAGCAGCATGGCGTCGCCATAGCTGAAAAAGCGATATTCGTTGGCGATCGCGTGGGCGTAGGCCGCGCGGATCGGTTCAAAACCGGCGAAGGCCGACACCAGCATCAGCAGGGTCGACTTGGGCAGGTGGAAATTGGTGATCAGGCGCGTGACCGTCTTGAACCGGTAGCCGGGTGTGATGAACAGCGCGGTGTCGGCGCTGCCGGCCTCCAGCTCGCCGCCCTGCGAGGCCGACTCCAGCGCGCGCAGGCTGGTGGTGCCGACCGCCACCACGTCGCGGCCGGCGGCGCGGGCCGCGCGCACCGCGTCCACGGTCTCCTGCGGCATGGTGTACCACTCGGTGTGCATCTTGTGCTCGGACAACACCTCGGCGCGCACCGGCTGGAAGGTGCCGGCACCCACGTGCAAGGTCACGTAGGCGAACTCGACGCCCTTGGCCTTGAGCTCGGCCAGCAGCTTTTCGTCGAAATGCAAGCCGGCGGTGGGCGCGGCGACGGCGCCGGGCACCTTGTTGAACACGGTCTGGTAACGCGTCTCGTCGAACGAATCGGCGTCGTGCTCGATGTAGGGCGGCAGCGGCAGGCGGCCGTGCGCCTCGATCAGTTCGAATACGTCGGCGTCGAAATGCAAGGTGAAGAACTCGCCGGCGCGCTCGCCGACGGTGACGTCGAAGGCGTCGGCCAGGCGGATCCTGACGCCGGGGCCGGGCGACTTGGAGGCGCGCACCTGGGCCAGCACGGTGCGGTTGTCCAGCACGCGCTCGACCAGCGCCTCGATCTTGCCGCCGCTTTCCTTGACGCCGAAGAAACGCGCCTTGAGCACGCGGGTATCGTTCATCACCAGCAGGTCGCCAGCTTGCAGCAGGCCGACGATGTCGGCGAATTGGCGGTCGACAATGGTCTCGCCGTCCAGATGCAGCAGGCGGGAGGCGCTGCGGTCCGGCAGCGGGAATTGCGCAATACGCTCTTGCGGCAGGTTAAAATCGAAATCGGAAAGCGAGTACATTTTGCGGACTTCTGGAAACTGTTGAAGAAAATCGGCTACGCCACTTAGTGTGGGAGCCTTACAATACCGGCGTTATTGCCATTGATTTGTCACGGGCAACCCTCTATTTTACGCTAGTGCCCGAAAAACGCTCGAATATGCCTCTGCCGCCACCCAACAGCGCGCTAAAAAGCCCGCCCAAGCCCGCCCGGAAGGCCGTCAGCCCGGAAGCCAAGCTGGCCAAACTCGGCCTGCACACGGACATGGATCTGGTGCTGCACCTGCCGATGCGCTACGAGGACGAAACCCAGGTCATCACCATCGAAGAGGCCCGCCTGCACGGCGGCGACACCTCGCAGGTCGAGGGCGTGGTGGTCAAGAACGAAATCACCTACAAGCCGCGCAAGCAACTGCTGGTGCACATCGCCGACGAAACGGGCGACCTGCAACTGCGCTTCATGAACTTCTACGGCAGCCAGGTCAAGCAGCTGGCCGAAGGCACGCGGGTGCGCGCGCGCGGAGAGCTCAAGCACGGCTTCTTCGGCGCCGAGATGGTGCACCCGGCCTATAAGGTCATCAACGAGGGCGCCCCGCTGCCGACGTCCCTGACGCCGGTGTATCCGTCGGGCGAAGGCCTGTCGCAGCCGATCCTGCGGCGCGCCATCGGCGACGCCATGAAACGGGTCGACTGGACCGACACCTTGCCGGCCGAGCTGCGCGCCGAGATGCAGCTGTCGGACTTCGAACCGGCGGTCCGGCTGCTGCACCATCCGCCGCAACAGGTCGACGAGCACGCGCTGGCCGACCGCTCGCATCCCGCGTGGACGCGGGTGAAGTTCGACGAGCTGCTGGCGCAGCAGCTGTCCTTGAAACGCGCACAACGCGCGCGCCGCTCCAAGGGCGCCGCCGCGCTGAAGGTGGTCGGCGCGCTGTCGCAGCGCTTCCAGGCGGCGCTGCCGTTCAAGCTGACCGGCGCGCAGCAGCGCGTGCTCGATGAAATCCGCGCCGACCTGCGCCACCCGTACCCGATGCAGCGGCTGTTGCAGGGCGACGTAGGCAGCGGCAAGACGGTGGTATCCGCGCTGGCCGCCGCGCAAGCGATCGACAGCGGCTTCCAGGCCGCGCTGATGGCGCCCACCGAAATCCTCGCCGACCAGCACTTCCGCAAGATCGCCGCGTGGATGGAGCCCTTGGGCGTCAAGGTCGCGTGGCTGACGGGCAGCTTGAAAAAGAAGGACAAGCTGGCCACGTATGAACTGATCGAATCGGGCGAAGCGCAACTGGTGATCGGCACGCACGCGCTGATCCAGGAAGCGGTCATCTTCGCCAATCTGGGGCTGGTGATCGTCGACGAGCAGCACCGTTTCGGCGTCGGCCAGCGGCTCACCTTGCGCAACAAGGGCAACGAAGGCGCGATCCCGCACCAGTTGATGATGTCGGCCACGCCGATCCCGCGCACCCTGGCGATGACCTACTACGCCGACCTGGAAGTGTCGGTCATCGACGAACTGCCGCCGGGGCGCAGCCCGATCGTCACGCGCGCCATCGACCAGAACCGGCGCGACGAAGTGATCGAACGCGTGCACGCGGCGGCGCTCGAAGGCCGGCAGATTTACTGGGTCTGCCCGCTGATCGAGGAATCGGAAGCGCTGCAACTGCAAACGGCGACCGACACGCACGCGCTGCTGGCCGAAGCGCTGCCGGATCTGAGCGTGGGCCTGGTGCACGGGCGCCTGAAGCCGGCGGAAAAACAGGCGGTGATGGACGCCTTCATCGCCAACGAAATGCAGGTGCTGGTGGCGACGACGGTGATCGAGGTGGGTGTCGACGTACCGAATGCGTCGCTGATGGTGATCGAGCACGCGGAGCGCTTCGGGCTATCGCAGCTGCACCAGCTGCGCGGGCGCGTGGGGCGGGGTTCGGCCGCCAGCGTGTGTTTGCTGCTGTATCAAAGCCCGCTGGGCGGCGTCGCCAAGCAGCGGCTGATGACGATGCGCGAAACCACCGACGGCTTCGAGATCGCCCGGCGCGACCTGGAGATACGCGGGCCGGGCGAATTCCTCGGCGCGCGGCAATCGGGGCAAGCGATGCTGAGGTTCGCGGATCTGGAGACGGACGGCTGGCTGGTGGACCAGGCGCGCGACGTCGCGCACGACCTGCTGCACGCCGACAGCGCCGAAAAAGCCGCCACGGTCGAAGCGCACCTGGCCCGCTGGCTAGGCGGCCGCGAAGAATTCCTCAAAGTCTAATCCGGGGTCAGGTCCACCATTGCTACACGGGCTGGGCTTTAACAAGGCTGTCGGCGGCTCCTGGCGGATTACGCTTCGCTAATCCGCCCTACGTGTTTCCTCATTATTATTGACCTTGGTGGCCATCATGTAATTCGCGGGGGCCACGGCGTGCGGCTCAGCCGTGGAGACACGTAGGGCGGATTAGGCGGAACGCCGTAATCCGCCATGTACGCTCCGCTCAGAAGCACATGTAGAATCGGTTCGCCAGATCGACCACGAACTCCGGCTGCAGGTAGGCCATGAACACCAGCGCCAC
The DNA here is from genome assembly GCF_059418705.1 of Duganella sp. GW821-FHT07F09. Classification (NCBI taxonomy): domain Bacteria; kingdom Pseudomonadati; phylum Pseudomonadota; class Betaproteobacteria; order Burkholderiales; family Oxalobacteraceae; genus Duganella; species Duganella sp. GW821-FHT07F09. The sequence goes on from NZ_JBWKQJ010000023.1 coordinate 18,662, forward strand.
CACCACAACTCCAGCCGCCCGCAGCGCCCACGTTTTCATCGCTACGCCGCCTTCAATACGCTGCGCACCACCGGCCGCTCGTTGATCGGCAGATTAATCAGCCCCGCCATCACGCCCAGCGCGATCGAGATGCCCCAGACGATGTCATAGCTGCCCTGCTTGGCGAACAGGAATCCGCCCATCCACACGCCAAGGAAGCTGCCCACCTGGTGCGAGAAGAACACCACGCCCGCCAGCATCGACATATGCTTGACGCCGAAAATCCCGGCGATGATCCCGTTCGTCAGCGGCACCGTCGACAGCCAGATCAACCCCATCGCCGCCGCGAACACGTACACCGAAAACGGCGTCAATGGCGCCAGCAGGAACAGCGAGATCACGATCGACCGCGTGAAGTAAATCGACGACAGCAAATACCGCTTCGGCAGCCGTCCACCCAATTTGCCGGCATAGTAGGAGCCGACAATATTGAACAAGCCAATCAGCGCCAGCGCCATCACCGCCACGCTCGGATCGCCGATGCCCTTGTCCTTCAAATAGGCCGGCAAATGCACGCCGATGAACACCACCTGGAAGCCGCAGACAAAGTAACCCGCCACCAGGAACAGGAAGGAGCGGTTGCGAATCGCCTCGCTCATCGCCTCGCGGATGCTTTGCTGCGGACCGTCGCCATGGTCGAGCGCCGGCTCGCGCAGATAGAAGGTCATCGGTATCATCAACAGCAGCACCAGCGCGGCCAGCACATAGAAGGCGTTTTGCCAGCCGATCGCGGAGATCAGCTGCTGCTCGACGGGCATCATCAGGAACTGGCCGAACGAACTGGCGGCGCCGGAGATGCCGAAGGCCCACGAGCGCTTCTCGGCCGGCGCGACACGGCCGATGATGCCGCTGACGGCGCCGAACGCGGTGCAGGAAAGCCCCAGGCCGATCAGCACCCCGGTGCCGATGACGAACATGGTCGGATCGGTCACCACCGCCATCCAGATCAATCCCGCCGCGTAACTGAGCGCGCCCACCAGCACCACGCGCATGGTGCCGAAGCGGTCCGCCGCCATGCCGGCGAACGGGCCGAAGGCGCCCCACATCAAATTCTGCAAGGCCTGCGCCAGCGAATAGGTTTCGCGCGTCCAGCCGTTGGCCTGGGAAATCGGCTGCATCCAGAAGCCGAAGCCGTGGCGCACGCCCATCGCCAGCGTCAGGACGACGCCGGTGGCGATCAACACGGTTTTGAGCGAGGGTGCGCGGCTGGCGACAAACATGGGTTTTCCCGGTTATCGAAACGACATCTGCCGATTTTACCCAGTTCCCGCCAACCGCGCTTGAACTTAACTTATTTGCTACCTCATTCGTCGGCGCCGTAGCGCAGGCCGATCTGCTGGCGGATCGAGTCCAGCGTGCCCATGATGTTGAGCGTTTCCGCGTGCGGCATGACCGGGCTTTCGATCAGCCCTTCGCGGATGCAGCGGCCCACTTCCTGCGCTTCGTGGGTATAGCCGTTGCCGGTGCGGGCGATCGTCATCGTGCGCTCGCTGCGCGCGGCGCCGTCGACCAGGGTGACGGTGATGGTCTCGGTGTTGTGGAAACGGTCGCTCAGGCGCACGAAGCCCTTGGTGCCGGAGATCGTCAGCTCGGTCGGCGTGCGCGAACGCAGGCTGCACGCGCACGCCGACACGCCGCCGCCTTCGTGCGTGAGCGTGAACGCGGTCTGCATGTCGACGCCGGTCGGCGCCATCTCGGCCTGCGCCTTCACGCCGGTGACGGTGCCGAGGAAGAACGACGACATCGACAGCGGATAGATGCCCAGGTCCAGCAGCGCGCCGCCGCCCAGCTCCGGATTGAACAGGCGATGCTCCGGCCCCGCGTCGGACGTGAAGCCGAAATCGGCGGTGACATGCGCCGGCTTGCCGATCTCGCCGCTGTCGACGATGCGCTTGGCCTCGACCACGGCCGGCATGAAGCGCGTCCACATCGCCTCCATGACGAACAGTTTTTTCTCGCGCGCCAGCGCGATGATGTCCTCGGCCTGGCGGCGGTTCATCGTGAACGACTTCTCCACCAGCACCGCCTTGCCGCCGTTGAGGCACATCAGCGCGTTCTCGTGGTGCATCGGGTGCGGCGTGCCGATATAGATGACATCGACCTCGGGATCGTCGGCCAGCGCCTGGTAGCTGCCGTGGAAACGCTCGGCGCCGAACTCCGCGCCGAATTTGGTAGCGCTATCTACGGAGCGCGAACCAATCGCCGCGAGTTTTGCGCCCGGCGTGTCCTGCAATGCGGTGGCGAAGGCCTTGGCGATTTTGCCCGTTCCGAGTATGCCCCAGCGAATTACCTGCGTCATGGCGTGATCTTTCTGCCGCGTCGGCGGCGATAGTGGTTGTGCTGCGGTCAACTGCGGCGTAATGTCGAGATGCTATTTTACTGCGACTGGCCGTTTGGGGCGGAACACCGTTGCGTCGGCGTAGAAGGCGTCGTCCTGGTCCGGCCACCATCCGGGCACGCCCAGCGCCTGCATCGGCGTGAAGTCGGCGGTGCTGAGACCATTGTCGGCCAAGTCCAGCGCCACTTTGCGGTCCAGCCATGCGCGCCGCGCGGCGTGCTCCATCGCGAAGAAATCGTCGCCCGCCACCACCACGCGGGTGTGCGCGGTGATCGCCTTGCGAGGTGCAACCAACTTCTCCATCAGCGCGTGGCCGAACAGCCATACCTGGGCGTCGGGGCCGAAGCTGGCGCGCCGGCCGACGAAAGCGTCGTGCCAGCGATGTTCGCGCAGCGCCTCGGTCAGGCGATGGCCGCTATCGCAATCGCGCACCACCAGCAGCGCCGCGTTTTCGTCGAAGATGGTGGCGCCGTCGCGCGCGGGGCCGCGCGATTTGCCCACGCCGTCCTGCGCGATCTGCCCCGCCTGCAAGGCGTTCAGCCGCACTTTGATCAGCGGGAAGCTAAGCCATACCAGGCCGTTGAAGAAGTCGTGGAGATTGTCGCGCGTGGGCACGCCGCCGGTGGCGCCGATGAAGGCTTCGTACGCGGTGCCATCGGGCAGCGCATCCTGCGGCACGAAGGACAGCGGCAAGCCAAGGTGATTGCGCAGGCCCAGTGCGGCGGCCTGCGCGCTGAAGGCGTCTCTGAAATGGACGTCCGCTGTCAGCTTTCCGGCCGCGTCCCGTACCGATTCATACCAGGGGCGCGACCAGTCGATCGATTCCAGCACTGCTTATACCATTTTCCAGTTGATGGTTTCGCCGGCGTTGAGCGGCACCACCTGCTGGTCCGCCATCGGCAGCGTTTCGGGCAGCGTCCACTGCTCGCGTTTGAGCGTGATGGTGTCGGTGTTGCGCGGCAGGTTGTAGAAGGCCGGGCCGTTGAAGCTGGCGAAGGCTTCCAGCTTGTCCAGCGCGCCGGCGCGCTCGAACGCTTCGGCGTACAGCTCCATCGCATGCAGCGCGGTATAGCAACCGGCGCAGCCGCAAGCGGCCTCCTTGGCACCCTGCGCGTGCGGCGCCGAATCGGTGCCGAGGAAGAAGCGCTCGTCGCCGCTGGTGGCGGCGGTGACCAGCGCCAGGCGATGTTCTTCGCGCTTGAGAACCGGCAGGCAGTAGTAGTGCGGGCGAATGCCGCCCTTGAAGATGTCGTTGCGGTTGTACAGCAGATGATGCGCGGTGATGGTGGCGGCGATCGGGCCTTCGGCTTCGGCCACGTACTGGGCGGCGTGCTTGGTGGTGATATGCTCGAAGACGATATTCAGCGCCGGGAAATCGCGGCGCAGCGGGCGCATGACGCGCTCGATGAAGACGGCCTCGCGGTCGAACAGGTCGATATCCTGGTCGGTGACTTCGCCGTGGACCAGGAACGGCATGCCGACTTCCTGCATCATCTCCAGCGTTTTGTAGCAGTTCGACAGGTCGGTGACGCCGGCGTCGGAATTGGTGGTGGCGCCTGCCGGATACAGTTTGACGGCGTGCACGATGCCGCTTTCCTGCGCGCGCAGGATCTCGTCGGGCGGCGTGTTGTTGGTCAGGTAGAGCGTCATCAGCGGCTCGAACTTCATACCGGAGGGCAGCGCGGCCATGATGCGGCTGCGGTACGCCTCGGCGGCGGCGGTGGTGGTCACCGGCGGCTTCAGGTTGGGCATCACGATGGCACGGGCGAACTGGCGCGCGCTGTGCGGCAGCACGCTGGCCAGCGTGGCGCCGTCGCGCAGGTGCAGGTGCCAGTCGTCTGGACGGGCGATGGTGATGCTGTCGGGAGTGTTTTCGAAGTCGGACATGGCTGCGGGCTTTCTGGCTATCAAAGTGCGGATACCGACATTTTACCTGTTGCCGGCCAGCGCCCAAGAAAGATTGGGGTCAAGCCTGACATTCGGACACGACCCCATCCGCAGCCCACAACAGCTAACGCTAGAAATAACAATTTGCCATCACATTAGCGCCGAGGCCGTGTCCGAATGTCGGACTTGAGCCCGTAGTTCTATGACCCGGTAGCTCTAGAATCGGATCACCGTCTTGCCGGCGCCGTGGCCTTGCTTGTTGCGCTCGATAGCTTCGCTGGCCTGCTCCGCCGTCAACACTTCGTCGATCACCACCGTCAGGTCGCCGGTCGCGACTTTGCCCGCGATTTCGGCCAGTTGGGCGCCGTCAGCACGCATTCGGAACCAGCCGCCGCGCCGTCCCTCCGACAATTGCGCCGCGATGTCCGGAGCCGCCGTGGTGAAGATGCGGCCCTTCGGCGACAGCACTTGCCAGGAGCGGCTCAGGGTCTCGCCGCCGACCAGATCGAGCACCAGGTCGACATTCTTTACCGTCTCCTCGAAGCGGACGGCCTGGTAGTCGATCACTTCGTCGGCGCCAAGGCGGCGCAGCAGATCGGCGTTGCGGCCGCGCGCGGTGACCACCACCCGGGCGCCGGCCTGCTTCGCGAACTGCACGGCGAAGCTGCCGATGGCGCCGGCGCCGCCGTGGATCAGCACCGTTTCGCCCCGCTGAAGTTGTCCCGCCTCGAACAGCGATTGCCAGGCCGTCAGCGATGCGACCGGAATCGCCGCCGCCGTAACGTCGTCGATGGCCGAGGGAATCCGCGCCAGCTTGGCGGCGCCGATCACCACGTGGCCGGCATACGCGCCCAAGGCTCCGAGCGCGCCGTGCACCCGGTCGCCGATGGCGTAGCCTTCAACGCCCGCGCCGACAGCGGCAACCTCGCCGGCCAGCTCGATGCCCAGCGTGGCCGGCAACGGCAATGGGAACGCGTCCTGCACCAAGCCATCACGAATCTTCCAATCGAGGCCGTTGACGCCGGCGGCGGCCACGCGCACCAGCACCTCCCCTTCGCCGGGCTGCGGCATCGACACCTCGTCCCAGCGCAAAACCTCCGGCCCGCCATACGCGTGGATGCTCAGCGCGCGGTTGGCGCGTTCATCGAGCGCCGGATAATCGATATAGCCCAGCGGGCCAGGGACATAGAACAGCGCGGCATTCGGCGTGTTGAGCGGCGCGTTCAACTCAAAGCGGCGCGGCAGATCCGGATTGGCCAGGAAGGTGCTGCCGTAGACAACGGCATCGGCCTCGCCGGCGGCGATGCGCTGCTCGCCGGACTCGCGGCTCTGGCCACCACCCAGCAGGTAGGCGCCACCGAACAACGGCCGCAGCGCGCCGTGATAATCGTAGTTCGCCTTGAACAGGGCCACATGCAGATATGCGAGCTTTAACGGCGCCAGTTCACCCACCAGATAGGTGTAGGTTTCAACCGGATTCTCGTCGGCGATGTCGTTGAAGCCCATCTCGGGCGAGATCTTGATGCCGACGCGGTCCGCGCCCGCCTCCGCGATCATCGCTTGCAGCACCTCCAGGATGAAGCGCGCGCGGTTCGCTACGGATCCGCCGTATTGGTCCGTGCGCACGTTCGTCCCTGATGCCAGGAACTGCTCCGGCAGATAGCCCGATGCCGCATGCAGCTCGACGCCGTCGAAGCCCGCCTCCAGCGCGCGGCGCGTGGCCACGCGGTATTCGTCCACCACCGCCGCCACTTCCGCCGTCTCCAGCGCGCGCGGCGTGACGAAATCGGCCATGCCGGACATCGTGTACGCCTGGCCAGCCGCTTTGATCGCCGACGGCGCCACCGGCAGCGCGCCTTGCGGCAGCATCGAGGGATGCGAGATGCGGCCGGTGTGCATCAACTGCAGGAAGATCCGTCCACCCTGGGCGTGAACCGCGTCGGTGACGCGCTTCCAGGCCTGGACCTGGGCATCGCTGTAAATGCCGGGCGTGGCGACATAGCCCTTGCCCATAGCGCTCGGGAAGGTGCCTTCGGTGATGATCAGGCCCGCGCTGGCGCGCTGGCGGTAGTAAGTGACGGCAAGGTCGGACTGGACGCCGTCGGCGTCGTTGGCGCGCGAGCGGGTCATCGGCGCCATGATGATGCGGTTGCGAAGGTCGTAAGGGCCGATCTTGACTGCGGTGGAGAGCTGGTTCATTGCGATTCCTCGGGAAGTGGATGACAGTGAGGCCATCATCCATTGTTTCTCCCGGTGGATAAATAGCTTAAAATGAAATCACTGATCCATAGATGGAGCAATCGATGACACTGCTGGCGAGTATGGAGTTGTTTGTGGCGGTGGCGAACGCCAAGGGCTTCCGGCGCGCGGCCGAGCAGCTGGACATGCCCAACTCGACGCTCTCGCGCCGCATCTCCGATCTCGAAAAAGAAATCGGCGTGCGCTTGTTCCACCGCTCCACCCGCAAGGTGGAGCTGACGGAAGCGGGCCAGGCGTACTTCCGACGCTGCCAGGGCATCGTCGCCGAAGCACGCATCGCACACGAATCGCTGATGGAACTGGCCGAACGCCCCAGCGGCCTGCTTCGCGTGTCGATGCCGGTCGACCTGGCGATCAGCTACCTGGCGCCGGCGATCAAGCGCTTCGGCGAACTGTATCCGCTGATCGATTTCGAGATGGATCTGACACCGCGCCGCATCGACCTGGTGGCGGATGGTTTCGACTGCGCGATCCGCATCGGCACGCCGCCACCGACGCCGTCCACGTTGATCTCCAGGCAGATCGGACTGCTGCCGCGCTATCTGTTCGCGGCACCGGAGTACCTGCGCGACGCGCCGCCGCTGAACCACCCGCAAGACCTCGCGCATCACCAGTGCGTGATCCAGGCGGCATCGGGAAAGCAATCGCGATGGACGCTCACGTCGGGAAAACAAACCACCACGGTCGACGTCTCCGGCCGCTACTGCGCCAACAACGTCAGCATGTGCCGCACCTTGGCGACACTCGGCGTGGGCATTGCCATCTCGGCGGGCCCGCAGATGCGCGACGACGCCCTGCGCGGCACGCTGCAGCGCGTGCTGCCCGATTGGGACGTCTCGCCCGCCCCGGTCCACGCGATCATCGAGTCGCGCCTGATCCCTTCGCGCGTGCGGCTGTTCATCGACTTCATGCAGACCAGCCTGAAGGACTACGCCGCGCACGCGTGACGCTCACTGCGACGAGACCCACTCCTTGGTATCGGCCAGCATCTTGTCGAGCTGTGCGCGATCGTAGACTTTTCCCCGGCTGACGACGACGCGGATCTGCCGGGTGGCGGCGATGTCGCGCAGCGGGTTCGCATCCAGCACCAGCAGATCGGCCGTCTTGCCGGCGTCGATGGCGCCGTAGCGATCCAGCTTGCCGAGGAAGCGCGGCCCGTTGATCACCGCCGTGCGTAACGCCTGCGCGGGCGTCAGGCCGTACCGCACATACAAGCCGATTTCGTCATGTAGCGCCTGGCCGGGATAGTCGTACGAGTTCAAAAATCCCGCGTCGGTGCCGGCGATGATGCTGACGCCCTCCCGCTCCAGCAGCGGCAGCAGCGCGGCGGATTTCTCAAACGTCGCCTTGCGCAGCGCGATCGCGTCGGCGTCGTCCTGCGCGGCGCGCTGCACACGCCACTCGTACGTCGCGCGCAACCCTTTGCCGATGTACTGCAACGCCGGATCGTGCGCATGATCGTCTTGGTCCAGATAAGCAACCACCCGCGACACCGACAACGTCGGCACCACCGCCGTGCCTTTGGACGCCATGTAGCGGAAGGCGCCGCGCGCGGTCTGCTCGTCGTAGCTTTGCAGGCTCAGTTTCATCGCCTCCTTGCCGGTCAGCGTGCCCGCCGCCACCTTGTCGGTCAGCTCGCGCTCGAGCGGCGTGGCGGCGCGCAGCAGATACGACTGGTGCTCCACCGTTCCCAGGCCGGCGTCGAACATCTGCGATAGCGTCATCTGCACCGGCACGTGGCCAGACGTACGCATGCCGCGCGCTTTGGCTTGCCGCAGCGCTTCCAGATACATTTCCGGCTTGAGCGTGTTCTCGGTGATTTTGACGAAATCGACTTTCTGCGCCTGCAAACCGTCGAGCGCCTTGCCCACCTCTTCCGGCGTGCCGACTTCGATGGTGCCCTTCCACAGCGGCTTGTAGCCTTCCAGCTTGGCGCCGGAGGTAAAGATGGTCGGCCCTTCGAGCTGGCCGGACTTGATCTGGTCGCGCCATGCCAGCACGGTGTCCGGCAGGTCGCCGGAACAATCGCGCACGGTGGTGATGCCGTTGGCCAGATACAGCGGAAGCAGATGCTTGTTCTCGTCGATCAGCGCCGGGCCGCCGCCGAAATGCACATGGGTGTCCCACAACCCCGGCATCAGATATTTACCGGGCAGGCGCATGATCGTCTTCGCGGCGTAACCGGATAGCTGTCGGTCGTCGACCACGGCCAGGATGCTGCCGTCCTTCACCACGACCGATTTGCCCTTGATGGCGGCGCCGTTGGCGACGTCGATCAGCGTGGCCTGCGTGAGCACCAGATCGGCGGCGATTTTATCGGCGGCGTGCGCGCTGGCGAGCAGTCCGAGCGCCAGCAGGGCGCCGGCGATTGTCTTCATGGATGGCATGCGATGTCATTTGTTTGGTTCGAATCGGGCCATACTAACAGAGCCTAGCGCACGATCGCCACGCGCTTGTGCAGCTGCCGCGCGAGCCACGACAACAGGCAGCACAGAACGAAGTAGACCAGCGCCACGAAGGTGTACATCTCCACCAGCCGGCCGTCGCGCTGCGCCACTTTGCTGGCCGCGCCGACGAAGTCCGGCACCGACAGCACATACACCAGCGACACGTCCTGGAACAGAACGATGGTCTGCGTCAGCAGCACCGGCAGCATGTTGCGGAAGGCTTGCGGCAGCACGATGCGGCCCATCGTCTGCCAGTAGCTCAGGCCCAGCGCCTGCGCCGCCAGCACCTGTCCGCGCGGGATCGCCTGTATCCCGCCGCGCATGATCTCGCAGTAGTACGCGGCCTGGAACAAGGTGAACGTGATCAGCGCCGACCAGAACGTGCCGACCTTGACCGGCTCCTGCGCGCCGATCACCCACGCGGCCATGTAAGGCACCAGGAAGTAGAACCAGAAGATCACCAGCACCAGCGGCACCGCGCGTATCAGGTTGACGTAGGCGGCGGCCACCAGCGCCAGCGGCTTGAAGCTGGACATGCGCCCCAGCGCCAGCAAGGTGCCCAGCGCGACGCCGCCGATCATCGACAGCACCGTCAGCTCCAGGGTGAACGCCATGCCGACCTGGAACAGGTAGACCCACGAGTTGGCGATGACGCTGAAGTCGAATTGCGCGAACATCAGCGGCCTCCCAGTGTGCCGGGCAGCGCGAGGCGGTGCTCCAGCCAGCGCATGGCGGCGATCACCACCAGGTTGACCACCACATAAATCAGCGTGGCGGCGGTGAAGGCTTCAAACACCTGGAAGGAAAACTCCTGGATGGCGCGGGCGCTGGCGGTCAGCTCCATCAAGCCTATGGTCAGCGCCACGGAGCTGTTCTTGATGATGTTGAGGAATTCGCTCGTCAGCGGCGGCAGGATCATGCGCACCGCCAGCGGCAGCAGCACGAAGCGGTAGGTCTGCGGCAGGTCAAGGCCCAGCGCCAGCGCGGCCAGGCGCTGACCACCGGCCAGCGCCTCGATACCGGCCGTGACCTGCACCGCCACCCGCGCCGACGTGAAGAAGCCCAGGCACAGCACCGCCGTCACGAAGGGGGCGTTGGGCAGGGACTTGAGCCAGTCGCCGCCGGCCTGCGGCAGCAGCTCCGGCATCACGAAGAACCACAGGAACATCTGCACCAGCAAAGGCACGTTGCGAAATAGCTCGACGTAGCCGGTGCCCACCATCCGCAGCCAGCGGTTGGGCAAGGTGCGCATGGCGCCGACGGCGAAGCCCAGCGCCAGCGCGATCACCCAGCCAGCCAGCGACGTCGCCATCGTCCAGGCCAGCCCGGAAAGCAACGTCTGCCAGTACGTTTGCACGCCGTCCGGCGACATCTCCCAGAAGATGTTCCAGTTCCATTGATAGTTCATCGCAACGCGCCGCGCTTATTTCTTGGCGTCGGTTTTCTGCGCGGCCGGCGCCGGTGCCGCCGCCGTGACGGCGTAAGCCGCTGGATCGGGCGAATCGGTCGGCTTGGCGATGACCGCCTTGAGCGTGGCCGGCATCGGGAAATTGAGGTTGATGCCGCGCGGCGGGATCGCGCTCATAAACCACTTGTCGTAGGTCTTGGAGAATTCCGGCGACTGGTAGAACTGCGTCAGCGCCGCGTCGACCACCGCCTTGAAGGCAGGGTCGCCGCGCCGCATCATGATCGCGTACGGTTCGACCGACAACGCCTCCGGCAGGATGGTGTACTCGGCCGGATTGCGCGCGGTGGCGACCTGGCTGGCCAGCAGGATGTCGTCGTTGGCCTCGGCGGCGGCGCGACCGGTTTCCAGCATCAGGAACGATTCGGGGTGGTCCTTGCCGACGGCGATCGTCATACCGAGTTTGCGCTCGTTGTTCAGCATCGTCATCTGCTTGAGCGTCGTGGTGCCGGCGGTGGCCACGAGGGTCTTGCCCTTCATGTCGGCCAGGCTGCGGATGTTCGACGCCTTCTTGACCAGCAGCCGGTTGGAGATGACGAACATGGTGGGCGCGAACGCCACCTGCTTCTGCCGCTCGGCGTTGTTGGTGGTCGAGCCGCATTCGAGATCGATGGTGCCGTTGGCCATGAGCGGAATGCGGTTGGCGGCCGTGACGGGATTCATCACCACCTTCAGCCCGGACAGGCCCAGGTTCTTCTCGATCGCCGCCACCGCCTTCAGGCACAGGTCGACCGAGTAGCCCTGGTACTGCTGTTTGTCGTCGAGGTAGGAGAAGGGAATGGAGCCGTCGCGCACACCGAGCGTGATGGTGCCGGTGCGCTTGATCTTGGCCAGCGTGCCGCCGGCTTCCTGGGCGGCGGCCGAGCCGGTGGCGAAGACCGCGCTAGCGGCGACGATGGCAAAACGATAGAGCACTCGCGGTAACGACATGATTCCTCCTAAGAAAAATACAATGAACGTCAAAAACGACCTGCCGGCGGGCGCCGGCGCATGCTATCTGTGATGCAGGTGGATCCGAAGCCAAGCTAGTGAATAATCCGCGCCAGGAAATCCCGGGCGCGCTCGGAACGCGGGGCGCCGAAGAATTCATCCTTGGTGCAGTCCTCCAGTATCCGCCCCTTGTCCATGAAGACGACCCGGTTGGCCACCTTCCTGGCGAATCCCATTTCGTGCGTGACCACCATCATCGTCATGCCCTCTTGCGCCAGGCCGACCATCACGTCGAGCACCTCGTTGATCATCTCCGGGTCAAGCGCGGAGGTGGGCTCGTCGAACAGCATCGCGATCGGGTCCATCGACAGCGCCCGGGCGATGGCCACGCGCTGCTGCTGGCCGCCGGACAGCTGGTTCGGATATTTGTCCTGCTGCGACAGCAGGCCGACCCGGTCCAGGTACTGCAGGCCGCGCGCGTTGGCCTCGTCCTCGCTGCGGCCCAGCACCTTGACCTGGCCCAGGGTCAGGTTCTGGCGCACCGACAGATGCGGGAACAGCTCGAAATTTTGGAACACCATGCCGATGCGCGCGCGCAGCTTGGGCAGGTCGGTGCCCTTGGCGCCGACCGAGATGCCGTCGACCACGATTTCGCCCTGTTGAAACGGCTCCAGGCCGTTGACGGTCTTGATCAGGGTCGACTTGCCCGAACCGGACGGCCCGCAAATGACCATCACGTCGCCTTTGGAGACGCTGGTGGTGCATTCGGCCAATACCTGGAACTGGCCATACCATTTGCTCAGATTATTTATCGCTATCATATTTTTGGCAAAGTTAGAGTGCCCGCGACAGGTATGTGGACCTGCGTCCACGCGAACTTGACAGTACCCTTGACCACAAGGATACTGCGGAACTTGCTCAATGTTTCATCAGCTTACAAAGCTGCATTGGCTGGATCATACCTCCACATTGCGGGGAAATGACATTATTTTGTACGAGATTGTGCTTTGGCGGATTTATCCCGCCACAGCCAGCGTCCATAGAGACACTACCATGGAAAACAGAGAACATGCATAAACAAAGTCGTTTGACCACTTACATCCTGATCGCACTGGCGCTAGGTATCCTTACAGGCTACATCGTTCATGCCAACATGGAAAACCCGCTCAGTTTCGCCGATTCGATGTCGCTGATTACGACTTTGTTCCTGCGTCTGATTAAAATGATCATCGCGCCGCTGGTGTTCTCGACCCTGGTCGTCGGCATCGCGCGCATGGGCGACGCCAGCGAAGTGGGCCGCATCGGTCTCAAGACCATGGGCTGGTTCTTCATCGCCTCGGTCATGTCGCTGAGCCTGGGCCTGGTGCTGGTCAACCTGTTCCGCCCGGGCGACGCGCTGCTGGGCCATATGGCCGCCACCGCCTCGTCGAAGGTCGAGCTGGCCACGTCCAGCCTGACGTTGAAGGATTTCGTCACCCATCTGGTGCCGTCGTCGATCATCGACGGCATGGCCAAGAACGAAATCCTACAGATCGTTATCTTCTCGCTGTTCTTCGGCTCGGCCGCGGCCGCCGTCGGCAAGAAGGCCGACATCATGGTCGACGCGCTCGACGGCGTCGCCCACGTGATGCTCAAGGTCACCGGCTATGTGATGAAATTCGCGCCGATCGCCGTGTTCGCCGCCGTCGCCGGCGTCATCGCCAAGAGCGGCCTGGGCGTGCTGTCGACGTACGGCGTGTTCATGGCCGAGTTCTACTTCGGCATCATCCTGCTGTGGGGCTTGCTGATCTTCGCCGGCTTCCTGTTCCTCAAGGGCCGCGTGTTCGGCCTGATGAAGGAATTGCGCGGCCCCGCCCTGCTGGCCTTCTCGACCGCCTCGAGCGAAGCGGCCTATCCAAAAACCTTGGAAGGCCTGGAGCGCTTCGGCGTGCGCAACCGGATCGCCTCGTTCGTGCTGCCGATCGGCTACTCGTTCAATCTGGACGGCTCGATGATGTACTGCACCTTCGCCACCGTGTTCATCGCCCAGGCGTACGGCATCGAAATGTCGCTGGGCCAGCAGATGACGATGATGATGGTGCTGATGCTCACCTCCAAGGGCATGGCCGGTGTGCCGCGCGCCTCGCTGGTGGTGATCGCCGCCACGCTGAGCCAGTTCAACATCCCCGAAGCAGGCATGCTGCTGCTGCTGGGCATCGACCACTTCCTCGACATGGCGCGTTCCGCGACCAACGTCATCGGCAACGGCGTCGCCACGGCGGTGGTCGCCAAGTGGGAGGGCGAGCTGCTCGAACCGGGCCAGGAAGATGAGATGGTAAAAGACGCCGCGTAATACACGCAGCGAAAGAACGAAGGCCACCGTCAGGTGGCCTTTTTTAATCCGGGGTCAGGTCCTAATGCCGCCAAGTTAAGGCGATTTTCGTAGGGCGGATTAGACGGAACGCCGTAATCCGCCATGAGCCGCCGACGGAGCTTGGCGGATTACGCTGCGCTAATCCGCCCTCCGTGATTTAGATGAACGCTTAACTTAGCGGCATTAGGACCTGACCCCGGAGTTGCCTTTACTGGTTGGCGTAGATTTTTACGAGCTCGTGCAGGAAGGTGCGGCCTTCCATCAGCGATTGCACGCCGATGTATTCGTTCAGGCCGTGGATGTTGCCCAGGTCCGGCGTGAGGAAGATGCCGCTGATGCCGTATGTCGGAATGCCGGCGGCGTTCAGGAACTGGCCGTCCGTGGCGCCGGACTGCAGGATCGGCATCACCGGCACGCCCGGCCACATCTTGGCCGTCATGCGCTCGACCGGTTCCAGGATCGCCTTCGTCAATGCCGGCGGTGCCGAGTTCTCGCCACGGATTTCCAGCGTTTCCACCTTCACGGCCGGGTCGTCGATCGCTTTGACCAGGGTTTGACGCACTTCTTCCTGAGTCACGCCGGGGAAGATGCGGCAGTTGATGTTGGCGCGGGCGCGCTGCGGCAGCGCGTTGGTGGCGTGGCCGGCGTCGAGCAAGGTCGCGACGCACGTGGTGTGCAGCATCGCGCCCCAGCTGGAATCGGTCGACGATACCAGCGCGACCGCCTTGGCGTCGCCCGGGTTCTTGACCACCGCCAGCATGGCGTCGGCGACATCCTTGCGGCCGGCCGCCGCCTGGATCTTCGACATGCCGTTCAGGTAGCCACGGCTGCCGTCGGCCAGTTGGATCGGGAACTCGTAACCCTCGACCTTTTTCAGCGCGGACGCCAGGCGGTAGATGGCGTTGTCCTTTTGCGGACGCGAACTGTGGCCGCCGCGATTGGTCACTTCCAGCCGGTAGTTCTGCGCGACCTTCTCGCCCGCCTGCACCGTCATCGAGACGCGCTTGCCGGCGGCATCGAGCTCGCCGCCCGCGCCTTCGTTGAGCGCGTAGCCGGCGTCGATCAGGTCGCGCTTGTTCTTGGTCAGCCACTCGGCGCCGTTGAAGGCGCCGGCGGTCTCCTCGCCGCAGGTCAGCGCCATCTTCAGGGTGTGGCGCGGCTTGAAGCCTTCCTGCTTGAAGCGGATCAAAGAGTTGGCCCAGATGGCCGCCTGCGCCTTGTCGTCGAGCGCACCGCGCGCGTAGAACTTGCCGTCCTCCTCGATCAACGTGAACGGGTCGCGTACCCAGTCCTCGCGCTTGGCCTCGACCACGTCGATGTGCGCCAGCAGCAGGATGGCCTTGGCCTTCGGATCGGTGCCCGGCAGGATGGCGACCAGGCCGCCCTCCTTAGGAAACTTCGGATCGGCGAAGGGATGCAGGTCCGAGTCCGGGAAGCCCGCCGCTTTCAGGAGCGTGGCGATGCGTTCGGCCGCCAGGGTACAGCTGCCCGACGATAAGGTGGTGTTGGTTTCGACCAGCTCTTTGTAGAGGGCGCGGAATTGCTGTTCGGTGGGATCGGCGTAGGCATTCTGCATACACGCCACCAGCGCGGTGACAGCACCCAGGACAAAGCGTGACTTCATGGTCGGTTCCTTATCAACGGTTAAAAAAATGGGACAACCTATTCCGCGCGCACCGCGTCCTCGGGCGACGAGGTCAATTCCTCCTCGGCCTTGGCCTGCTGCCGCTGCCACATCTGCGCGTACAGACCGTCCGCCGCGAGCAGCGATTGGTGCGTACCGCGTTCGACGATGCGGCCGTGGTCGAGCACCAGGATCTGCTGCGCGTCGGCCACCGTCGACAGGCGGTGCGCGATGACCATTGTGGTGCGGCTCTTGGCGATTTCCTTGAGCTGCGCCTGGATCGCTTGCTCGGCCTTCGAGTCCAGCGCGGACGTGGCTTCGTCGAAGATCAGGATGGCGGGGTTCTTCAGCAAGGTGCGCGCTATCGCCACGCGCTGCTTTTCACCACCCGACAATTTCAAGCCTCGTTCGCCGACCATCGTGCCGTAACCGTCCGGCAGGCTTTCGATGAAGTCGTGGATTGATGCCGCCCTCGCCGCCGCAACGATCTGCTCCTTCGTGGCGCCGGGCTTGCCGTAGGCGATGTTGTATTCGATGGTGTCGTTGAACAGCACCGTATCCTGCGGCACGATGCCGATCGCGTGCCGCACCGAGTCCTGCGTCAGCGAGCGCAGGTCCTGGCCATCGATGGTGATGCCGCCGGCGTTGACTTCGTAGAAGCGGAACAACAATCGCGACAAGGTCGACTTGCCCGAACCGCTGTGCCCAACCACCGCCGTCGTGGTGCCCGGCGCGATGGTGAAGTCGACGTCGAACAGGATCTGGCGCTTGGATTCGTAGCTGAAGTCGACGTGGTTGAAGCGCACCTGCGCGCCGTGCGTGACCAGCGGCTGCGCATCCTTGGCGTCGGCGATCTCGCGGTTCTGGTCCAGCAGCGAGAACAGTTTTTCCATGTCGGCCAGGCTTTGCTTGATCTCGCGGTAGATTACGCCGAGGAAGTTGAGCGGAATATAAAGCTGGATCATGAATGCGTTGACCAGCACCAGATCGCCCAAGGTCATGGTGCCGTTGATGACGCCCACCGTGGCGCGCCACAAAATCAACGTGACGGCAATCGCGATGATCATCGACTGCCCGGTGTTCAGCAACGACAGCGATGTCTGCGACTTGACGGCGGCCGACTCGTAGCGCTGCAAGCCTTCGTCGTAGCGTTTGGCCTCGTAGTCCTCATTGCCGAAGTACTTGACGGTTTCGTAGTTGATCAGCGAGTCGATGGCCTTGGTGTTGGCCTTGGAGTCCAGATCGTTCATCGTGCGGCGGAAGTGCGTGCGCCAATTGGTGACGACGACAGTGAACGTGATGTACAACACCAGCGCGACGAAGGTGATCACCGAGAACCAGATATCGTAGTGCAGAACCAGATAGCCCAGCACCAAGGTGATCTCCACCAGGGTGGGCAGGATGTTGAACAGCGTGTACGAGATCAGCGAACCGACCGCGCGCGTGCCGCGTTCGATATCGCGCGTCATGCCGCCGGTCTGGCGGTTCAGGTGGAAGCGCAGCGACAGCGCGTGCAGGTGGCGGAACACTTGCAGCGCGATGGTGCGCACGGCGCGCTGCGTGACGCGCGCGAACAGGAATTCGCGCAGCTCGGTGAACAGGGTGGTCGAGACGCGCAACACGCCGTAGGCCACCAGCGCGGCGACCGGCAGTACCAGCAGCGCCTGCGGATGCGACGGCGTGATCGTCAGCGAATCGATCAGCTTTTTCATCACCACCGGCACGCCGACGTTGGCCAGCTTGGCGCCGACCAGGCAGCCCAGCGCCAGCAGCACGCGCCATTTGTAGACCCACAGGTAGGGAATCAGTGTCTTCAGGGTGGCGCTGTCGCTGCGGGTGGGTGTGGAGGCGGCGGCGGTGCCGACGGGGTCTGGCGGGGAATTCGGGTAACGGCGCATGGCGGATGTCGGCTTTTTATGGTTCAATCCCGGTAATTGTAGCCCCTGAAGAGAATTCACGATGACCACGCCCGAAAATCCAACACCCATCGCCGTCACCACGGTCAACCGCGGCCTGCCCGCCGGCAAAATGCCGGAACTGCGCATGATGCCGTCGCCGTCCGACGCCAACGTGTATGGTGATGTCTTCGGCGGCTGGATCATGTCGCAGGTCGATATCGCCGGCTCGCTGCCGGCCACCCGCCGCGCCAACGGCCGCGTGGCGACCATCGCCGTGAACTCGTTTCTGTTCAAGAATCCGGTGTTCGTGGGCGACCTGCTGTCGTTCTATGCTGATATTGTCAAGGTTGGCAATACGTCCATCACCGTTAACGTCGAGGTGTACGCGGAGCGCAACCGCCTGCAGGCCGACACCGTCAAGGTGACCGAGGCGGTGCTGACCTATGTGGCGACCGATTCTGACCGCAAACCGCGCAAGGTGCCGCCGATCGAAACGCTGATGCACCCGTAATCGGCGGCCGCCCGGGTGGACGCGCAACGCCGCATCTTCCTCGCCGCGCTGGCGGCATCGGCTGGCGCCGGCGCCGGCGCCCTTCCCGCCGCACCGGCGGGCGCCGGAAAAGCCGGCTATCCGTTCGGCCTCGGCGTCGCCTCCGGTTCTCCGCTGCCCAACGCGGTCGTCATCTGGACCCGCATCCTGCACGATCCACTCAACGCGGCGGCGATGCCGTCGGTGGCCTTCGCCGTGCGCTGGGAGGTAGCCGAGGATGAGCGCTTCAGCCGCATCGTCGCCAAGGGCACGGCCGGCGCCGCGCCGCAGCTGGCGCACAGCGTCCATGTCGATGTCACCGGCCTGTCGCCGGCGCGCTGGTACTGGTATCGCTTCATGCTGGGCGATGCCGTCAGCCCGATCGGGCGCACCCGTACCGCGCCCGCCGCCGACACCATGCCGGACCAGCTCAAACTGGCCGTGGCCTCGTGCCAGCACTGGGAGTTCGGCACCTATGCCGCGCACCGCCACATCGCCTCCGCCTCGCCCGATCTGGTGGCCTTCCTGGGCGATTACATCTACGAGTGGGGGCCGTACCAGCTGCGGCACCCGAAGCGCGCCGTACGGTCCTCCGAGTGCTTCACGCTGGCCGATTACCGCAACCGCTACGCCCAGTACAAGAGCGACCGCGATTTGCAGGCCGCGCACCACGTGGCGCCGTGGATCGTCACCTGGGACGACCACGAAGTCGCCAACGACTACGCCGATGACCGCGACGAGCGTCTGAATCCGAAGTTCATGGAGCGGCGCGCGGCGGCGTACCAGGCCTTCTACGAGCATATGCCGGTGCGGCTGGTGCTGCCCAAGCCGGGCGACTTCGCCAACATGCGCATCTACCAGCGCTACGACTGGGGAAGGCTGGCGCGCTTCCACGTGCTGGACGACCGCCAGTACCGCGCCTGGCAGGCTTGCGCGCCGGCGGAACGCGGCGGCTCGTCGTCGGTGGTGCGGCGCCAGTGCGCGGCGCTGGGCGACACGCGACGCACGATGCTGGGCGAGGTGCAGCAGCGCTGGCTGGACGATGGCCTGAAGTCCTCTCGGGCCCGCTGGAACATCCTGGCGCAGCAAACGCTGATGGCGCACAACAGCCAGGTGCCGTTCAAGAGCGAGGGCGACACGCGCATCTGGACCGATGGCTGGGATGGTTATCCGATGGCGCGCCGCCGTCTGCTCGACGGTCTGGCCATCAGCAAGGCGAGCAATCCATTGATTTTGTCCGGCGACGTGCACAGCTTCTTCGCCGCCGAGATCAGCCGCGATCCGGCGCGCGCCAAGTCGGGCGCGAACGCGGTGCTGGCCACGGAATTTTGCGGCACGTCGATCACGTCGCCATCGCGCCCGCAGTCGCGTACCGAGCAGTATGTGGCGATGAACCCGGGCATCAAGTACGGCCGCAGCGACAAGCGCGGCTTCATGCTGCTCAACGTTACGCCGGCGGCGACCACCACGCATTTCGTTGGGCTGAACGATGTGCACGACGCGGCCAGCGGCATCGCGACCGCCGCCAGTTTCGTGGTAGAGAACGGTAAGCCACGATTAAATCGCGGCGGCTGACAATATTGAATCCGAAGAAAAAACACGTAGGGCGGATTAGCGAAGCGTAATCGGCCATGCATGCGCCGCCGTTGACGCACACATGGCCGATTACGGCGTTCCGCCTCTAAAGCCTACCGGCAGGTAGGCTGCCCCTTCGATGGGCCCCCGGGGCGGTTAGCGGGCCTCGCCCGCTAATCCGCCCTACGTGATTCCGCGATCAAAATTTACGCTGGGGTCTTCGGCTTCTCGTCGCGCAGCTGGCGCCGCAGGATCTTGCCGACGTTGGTCTTCGGCAGCTCGTCGCGGAACTCGATGAACTTCGGCTTCTTGTACGCCGTCAGCTCGTGCTTACAATAATCCAGCAACTGCTCGGCCGTCAGGTTCGGATCCTTGCGCACCACGAACAGCTTGACCGCCTCGCCCGAGTTCTGGTCCGGCACGCCGATGCACGCCACCTCCAGCACGCCCGGATGCGCCGCCACCACGCCCTCGACCTCGTTCGGATACACGTTGAAGCCGGACACGATGATCATGTCTTTCTTGCGGTCGACGATACGCGTATAACCGCGCTCGTCCATGATGCCGATATCGCCCGTTTTGAAGAAGCCGTCGGCCGTCATCGTCTTGGCGGTCTCGTCCGCGCGGTTCCAGTAGCCGGCCATCACCTGCGGACCGCGAATCGCGATTTCGCCGGTCTGGCCCAGCGGCACCGGATTGCCGTCGTCGTCGAGGATCTGCACCTCGGTCGACGGAATCGGCAGGCCGATGGTGCCGGTGAATTCCTTGATGTCGACGCGGTTGGCGGTGGCCACCGGCGACGTCTCCGACAAGCCGTAGCCTTCGATGATCGGCGTGCCGGTCACCTTCAGCCACTTGTCGGCCACGGCCTTTTGCACGGCCATGCCGCCGCCGTTGCACACCGAGTAGCTGGAGAAGTCGAGCTTGGAGAACTCCGGATTGTTCAGCAGCGCGTTGTACAAGGTGTTCACGGCGGGGAACACGGCCACGCGGTACTTGGACAGTTCCTTGATGAAGCCGGGGATGTCGCGCGGGTTCGGGACCAGCAGGGTCAACCCGCCCATGCGCATGCCCATCAGGGCGCTGATGGTCAGCGAGTAAATGTGATACAGCGGCAGCGCGGCGACGAACACGATCTGCTCTTTGTGCTCTTTGAACTGCAGCCAGGCCTCGTTCTGCAGCACGTTGGCGATGATGTTACTGTGCAGCAGAATCGCGCCCTTGGAGACACCGGTGGTGCCGCCCGTGTATTGCAGGAAGGCGATATCCTCATGTCCCTGCTTGGCCGGCTGCAAGGTCATGTTGGCCGCCTCGGACAGCATCTTCTTGTACGAAATCGAACCGGGCAGCGAGAACGCCGGCACCAACTTCTTGACCTTGCGCACCACCAGGTTGACGATCGCGCCTTTGAGCGTGCCGAGCATGTCGCCCATGGTGGCGACGATCACGTGCTTGACCTTGGTGTGCGAGATGACCTGCTCCACCGTGGTGGCGAAGTTCTCCAGCACGATGATCGCTTCCGAGCCCGAGTCCACCAGCTGGTGCTGCAACTCGCGCGGCGTGTACAGCGGATTGACGTTGACCACCGTGTAGCCGGCGCGCAGGACGGCGGCCATCGCCACCGGATATTGCAGCACGTTCGGCATCATGATCGCCACGCGCGCGCCCGGCTGCAGGCCCTTGCTTTGCAGCCAGGCGCCCATGCGCAGCGACAGCTTGTCCAGCTCGCCGTAGGTGAGGAATTTATCCATGCACACATAGGCGTTGCGGTCGGCGTATTTGCGGAACGATTCCTCCAGCAGATGCGTGACCGAACGGTATTGCGTCGGATCGATCTCCGTCGGCATGTTTGCGGGGTAGGACTTGAGCCAGATTTTTTCCATCTTATGCAGCCTTTTTCTTATCATTGGTGTGTTCGTCCCGCAGCACGCGCCGCAGGATCTTACCGACATTGGTTTTTGGCAGTTCCTCGCGGAACTCTATGTATTTCGGTTTTTTGTAGCCGGTCAATTGCTCTTTGCAGAAGGCCATCAGCTGGTCGGCGGTCAGGCTCGGGTCCTTGCGCACCACGAACACCTTGACCGCCTCGCCCGCGTGTTCGTCCGGCACGCCAATGCACGCGCATTCCAGCACGCCCGGATGGGACGAGATCACGCCCTCCAGTTCGTTGGGGTAGACGTTGAAGCCGGAGACCAGGATCATATCCTTCTTGCGGTCGACGATCTTGGTGTAGCCGTTCTCGTCCATCACGCCGATGTCGCCCGATTTGAAGAAGCCGTCGGCGGTCATCACCTTGGCCGTCTCGTCCGGACGGTTCCAGTAGCCGGCCATCACCTGCGGGCCGCGAATGGCGATCTCGCCGGGCTGGCCCAGCGGCACCTCGTTGCCGTCGTCGTCGAGGATGGCGATGTCGGTCGACGGCATCGGCAGGCCGATGGTGCCGGTGAAGTCGGCGATGTCGGTGCGGTTGCAGGTGGCCACCGGCGAGGTCTCGGACAAGCCGTAGCCTTCGACGATGGGAACCCCCGTCACTTTGCGCCAGCGGTCGTTGACCGATTGCTGCACCGCCATGCCGCCGCCGTTGCACATCTTTAGCGCCGAGAAATCCAGGTGCACGAAATCGGGATGATTCAGGAGCGCGTTGTACAGCGTGTTGACCGCCGGCAGCATGTGGAAGCGGTACTTGGCTAGTTCCTTGATGAAGCCGCCGATGTCGCGCGGATTCGGGATCAGGAGATTGAGCGCGCCCACGCGCATGCCCCACATGGCGCAGGCCGTCAGCGCGAAGATATGGTACAGCGGCAGCGCCGCCACGATGACGTTCTGCTCGGACAGGCCGCCCATCGCCGGGCGGCCCCACGCTTCCGTTTGCAGCAGGTTGGCGATCACGTTCTTGTGCGTCAGCACGGCGCCCTTGGCCACGCCGGTGGTGCCGCCCGTGTATTGCAGGAAGGCCGGGTCGTCCTGGTTGATCTCGACCGGCGTCAGCTTCATGCCGCCGCCCTGCGACAACGCATCCTTGAAGCGCACCGCGTTCGGCAAGGAGAACGGCGGCACCAGCCGCTTGACGTTGCGCACGACGAAGTTAACCAGCATGCCTTTCGGCCCGCCCAGCATCTCGCCGATGCTGCCGACCAGGATGTGCCGCACTTGTGTGCGGCCCAGCACCTCTTCGAGCGTGTTGGCGAAGTTCTCGAGAATGACGATGGCCTCGCAGCCGGAGTCGTTGAGCTGATGTTCGAGTTCGCGCGGCGTGTACAGAGGATTGATGTTGACCACCGTGTAGCCGGCGCGCAGGATGGCGGCGATGGCGATCGGATACTGCAGCACGTTGGGCATCATGATGCCGACGCGCGCGCCCTTCTTCATGGCGCGGCTTTGCAGCCAGGCGCCGATGCGTCGGGAGTGGGCGTCGACCTCGGCGTAGGTGAGGAACTTGTCCATGCAGACGTAGGCGTTACGGTCCGCGAACTTATGAAAGGACTCCTCCAGCAACTGCACCAGCGAACGGTACTGTGCCGTGTCGACCTCCGTCGGCATGCCCGGCGGATAGGACTTCAACCAGATTTTCTCCATCCTGTGCCTCTCGTCTCATTATCATTATAGTCGCGGCGCACAGTGCCGCTCCAGGGCAGGTGGGATCGTCTGCGCGAACAGCCTGAGCCTGCTTATGATGCGATGCTATCGGGCAGTCAGCCCGGACGCAAGCGCATTTAAGCATAATTAGAACATCGCTTCTAACGGCTATTTATGCTGCATAGCAGCATCAACTACGCCTTCGGCGATGGTAGCTTGCTGCTGCGGTCGTACAAGGCGCTCGGCGTCCAGCATTGCGAGGCGGGTGAGGTGGTCGAGTTGCTGTTGGCGTTGAGCGAAATCAAGCAAAGCCAATTTTTGCGCCGCACCATAAAATCGCACGAACGTTCGCTCCTGCTTCATCAGTTCGCGGAAGGCGGGCAAATAATCGTGGTAAGTTCCCACAGCGCTGAGGTGGGCGTTGGTCAGCGGCTCGGCGAACCAGCGGTCGTAGCCGGCGTAGCCGCCCCAGCTTTCCTTGAGTTTCTGGTAGTCCGATTTCAGGTGGGCGAAGATGCGGGCCTTCTCGGCGCGACGGTGGCGGGTGCTGGTCTTGCTGGCGTAATTATCGGCCAGCATCTGCCGGTGCCTGACCAGCAACGCCAGGAAATCCTGGCGGCGCGCGTTGTTGCGCACGTAGCTCTCGCGCATCTCGGGCGTGCCGTACAGTTCCAGCCAGCGCTGCACGCCGGCCTCCTCGACGGCGGTGGCGAAACTCTCGTTGAACTGGGTGTCGCCCTGCACGTAGACGACCTGGTGCGACAGCTCATGGAACACCATGCGCGCCAGTTCGGCATCGGAATAATTGATGAAGGTCGATAGCAGCGGATCGCTGAACCAGCCCAGGGTGGAGTACGCCGGCACGCCGCCGACCTGGACGTCGTTGCCCTCCTCGCGCAGCTCGTCGGCGTAAGCGGTGGCGTCGGCCTTGCTGTAGTAGCCGCGGTAGCTGACGCAGCCGGCGATCGGGAAGCACCACTGGATCGGCCTCAGCGACAGCTCCGGCGTCGCCACCACGTTCCACAGCACAAACGGACGCGACAGCGCGGCGTAGTTCTTGTAGCTGGCGTTGTTGGGAAGGCCCAGTTCCTGCACCGCGAAGCGGCGGATCAGCAAGGCTTTTTCGAGGCGGGCCTTGAGGCGGGGATCGGTGTTCGGATCACCCAGCCAGTCGTCGATCGGACGGGCGTCCGACCACAGCGCGTACTGGCCCTGCGCGGCCTGTACGTAGTACCGCAGCTGGGCGCAACCGGCCAGCAGCAGTACGGAGCATGCCGTCGCGAGCCAGTACTTGGCCCGCATGGCACGGCGGAGAAAATTGCGCATATGCTACCTTCAAGCAACGACTCTTTCAATCTCTACGAGTGTATCGTAAAAAGTCGGCGCGCGGCCCATGTCGGTGAGGCGTTGGCTGGTGACCTCATTGGCGTTTTTACCATCCCTGGCTAGCTTCTTCCACCACACTGACAAACCGACAACCAGGCCCGGACGGGCCTTGTCCGTGACGCGCGCCTTGGCGATAAAACTGCCTCTGTCATTGTGGATGCGCACCATATCGGCGTCGGAAATACCCCGTTTCGCCGCGTCGTCGGGGTGGATGTCGAGGTGCGGTTCGCCCTCCGCGGAGCGCAAACTCTTGACGTTTACAAATGACGAATTCAAAAAATTTCGCGCCGGCGGAGAGATCATCGCCAGCGGATATTTTTTCGCAAGTTGAGGGTTGCTAGCAACAGATTCATACGGAGGTAGATAAGTCGGCAACGGATCGAGTCCGTCCGCTTCCATCGCGGCGGAATAGAATTCGCATTTGCCGGACGGCGTCGTGAAACCGCCCTGTGCGAACGGGGCCTCCGGCATGTTGAGCTTTTGCCAGCCCTTCAGTTTCAACGACTCCCAATCGAAGTGCACGGCGCGCACGTCCTGGGTGTTGAAGGCGATCGATGCCAGTTCGTCGTCGCTGTCGCGGAAGCATGGATCGTCGAAGCCCATGGCCGCCGCCAGCAGGCGGAAGATCTCGGTGTTGGGCTTGGACTCGCCCAGCGGCGCGATGGCGGCATTGTTGGCCATCATGTACAGGTGGCCGAAGGACGTGTGCGTGTCGACGTGCTCGAGCTGCGTGGTGGCGGGCAGCACGATGTCGGCGTAGTCGACGGTGTCGGTCTGGAAGTGCTCGAGCACGACGGTGAACAGGTCCTCGCGCGCGAAGCCCGCCGCCACCTTCGACGAGTCCGGCGCGATCGCCACCGGGTTGGAGTTGTAGACGATGACGGCCTCCACCGCCGGCCCGAACTCCGGCGAGGCCGGGCGCAGCAGGTCGTCGCCGATGGTGGTCATGTTGATGGTGCGCGGCATGGACTTGAGCAGGTCGGGCCGCTGCAGCGCCACCTTGTTGGACGGGAAGGAGCCGCTCGACGACAGCTGGATGCCGCCGGCCGCGTGGCGCCATGCGCCCACCAGCGCCGGCAGGCAAGCGATGTTGCGCACGGCGGTGCCGCCGCCGCGCACGCGCTGCACGCCGTAGTTGACGCGGATCGCCACCGGCTCGCCGGCCTTGGCCGTGCCGCCGTACAGGCGCGCCAGGTCGACCACCTCGGCGGCGGTGATGCCGCAGGTCTCGGCGACGCGTTCCGGCGTCCATTCGGCGACGCGCGCTTTTAGCTGCTCGAAGCCGAGCGTATGCAGCGCGATGTAGTCATGATCGAGCAAGTCCTCGGCGATCAGCACGTGCATCAGGCCCAGCGCCAGCGCGGCGTCGGTGCCGGGCAGCGGCGCGATGTGCTGGTGGCATTTCTCCGCCGTCAGCGAGCGGTACGGGTCGATGGCGATGAGCTTGGCGCCGTTGCGCTTGGCTTCCTGCGCGCGCGTCCAGAAGTGCAGGTTGGAGGCGATCGGATTGCCTCCCCAGATGATGATCAGTTTGGCGTTCTGGAACTGCTCCATGTCGGTGCCGACCGACGCGCCTATCGTGTACTTGTAGCCGGTCGCGCCGGCGGTGGCGCAGACGGTGCGGTCCAGCAGCGAGGCGCCGAGCTTGTTGAAGAAGCGCGAGGACATCGACTCGCCCTGCAGCAGGCCCATGGTGCCGCAGTAGCTGTACGGCAGGATCGCTTCCGGCGCGCGCGCGGCGATCGGCTTGAGCCGGGCGGCGATGGTGGCCAGCGCCTCGTCCCAGCTGATGCGCTCGAACTTGCCCTCGCCCTTCTTGCCAATCCGGCGCAGCGGGTGCAGCAGGCGCTCGGCGTGGTAGGTGCGCTCGGTGTAGCGCGCCACCTTGGTGCACAGCACACCGGCGGTGGTCGGATGGTCGGGATCGCCCTTGACGGCGGTCGCGACGCCATCCTCCACGGTCACCAGCAGGGCGCAGGTATCGGGACAGTCGTGCGGGCAGACCGCGCGAACTTGTGTGGTTGTCATTGTCAAAAGTCCAAAAAGCGTACACTGAAAGCAGTATCGTAAACCATTACGGGGTGGTGGATACCAAGCTTGGGGCCGCTCTGGATAAACTCGTACGACAAGGGCTACAATGGCTATTCTCACCGCCCACAAGGCAGGCGACCCATTTTGGAGAAGCAAATGAAACTAGTTGATCCCATCATTGCCTTTCAGTCCGAATTGCAAGACATCCGGCGCGACCTGCATGCCCATCCGGAACTCTGCTATGAAGAGCAGCGCACCTCCGACGTGGTGGCGGCCAAGCTGACGGAATGGGGCATCCCCGTGATTCGCGGCCTCGGCCTCACCGGCGTGGTCGGGATCATCAAGAACGGCAGCTCGAACCGCGCGATCGGCCTGCGCGCCGACATGGACGCGCTGCCGATGCAGGAGGTGAACACCTTCCCGCACGCGTCGCGCCATCCAGGCAAGATGCACGCCTGCGGCCACGACGGCCACACCGCCATGCTGCTGGGCGCGGCCAGGCACCTGGCCGAGAACCGCAACTTCGACGGCACCGTGTACGTGGTGTTCCAGCCGGCCGAGGAAGGCGGCGCCGGCGCGAAGCGCATGATCGAGGACGGTCTGTTCGAGCAATGTCCGATGGACGCCATTTACGGCATGCACAACTGGCCTGGAATTCCGTCGGGCCACATGAGTGTGGTCGAGGGGCCGATGATGGCCTCCAGTAACGAGTTTTATCTGACGATCAAGGGCAAGGGCGCGCACGCGGCCCAGCCGCACAAGGGCATCGATCCGGTGATGGTGGCGGTGCAGATCGCTCAGAGCTGGCAGACCATTATCTCCCGGCAGAAAAGTCCGCTGGATACGGCGGTGCTGTCGATTACGCAGATCCACGCCGGCAGCGCCACCAATGTGATTCCGGACGAGGCCAAGATGGTTGGCACGGTGCGCACCTTCACCACGCCGGTGCTGGACATGATCGAAACGCGCATGGGCGAGATCGCGCGGCACACGGCGGCGGCGTTCGGGGCGGAGGTGGAATACAAGTTCCGACGAAATTATCCGCCGTTGGTGAATCATGCGGTCGAGACGCGCTTCGCGGTCGAGGTGATGAAAGAGGTGGTTGGCGCGGATAAGGTTGATGACAACGTCGAGCCGACCATGGGGGCGGAGGATTTCGCGTTCTTCCTGCAGGCTAAGCCTGGGTGCTATATTTTTATCGGGAATGGCGAGGGGGATCACCGCGATGGTGGCCATGGACTGGGGCCGTGCGTGCTGCACAATGGCAGTTATGATTTCAACGACAATCTGTTGCCGGTGGGCGCGAGTTTCTGGGTGCGGCTGGCAGAGAAAAGCTTACCGAGGTAACACGTAGGGGGGATTAGCGAAGCGTAATCGGCCATGCATGCGCCGCCGGCGGCTCACAAATGGCCAATTACGGCGTTCCGCCTAATCCGCCCTACGTATCTCCGTGGTATTTTCCGCGCCAGAGGTGCCAGCAACCGTTACACACGGTCCTTGGCCTTGCCCACCCTTTGCCCAGGATTGAGCTGCTCCAACCCCACCAGCGCCGCCGAATGATCGGCCTGCGGCATCGTCTCCGCCAACACCCGATATCGCTCCGTCACCAACTCCGTCACCGGCAACGTCACCCCCGCCGCTTCCGCCGCCGCCAGGATGTTGCGCTGATCCTTCAGCTGCGTCGTCACCTTGCCGCCGGCGACGAAATTCCGCTCCAGCATCCGCTGGCCATGCACATCCAAAATCTTGCTCTCGGCGAAGCCGCCCCGAATCGCGGCCCGCATCGCCGCCGGATCCGCGCCGGCCGCTTGCGCCAGCAACATCGCCTCGGCCACGATATTGATTGTGGCGCCGACGATCAACTGATTGCACAGCTTGGCCACCTGGCCGCTGCCGGCAGGCCCGACCAGTGTCGGCCGCCCCATCGCCGTCAACACTGGCTCCACCTCGGCGAAGTCCGCAGGATCGCCTCCGGCCATGATCGCCAAGGTACCCGCCGCCGCGCCGCCCACGCCACCGGACACCGGCGCATCGATAAAGCGCCTGCCCTGCGCTTGCAACAGCGCATGAAACGCCTGTGCCTCCGCCTGCTGCGTCGAGCTCATATCCACCCACAACGCATTCGGCGCCAGCGCCGGCAAGGCGTCGCGCAATACTTGCGCCACGATCGGCCCCGCCTCCAGCATCGAGATGACGATGCCCGCGTCGCGCACGACCTCGTCCAGCCGCGCCACCGGCAGCGCGCCGGCGGACGCCAGCGCCTCCGCCTTGGCGAAGGTGCGGTTCCAGACCGTAACGGAATGGCCGGCCGTTAGCAGGCGGCGTACCATCGGGTCTCCCATCAAGCCAATACCGAGAAATGCGATTCGCGTAGACAATTCTGCTCCTGGAATAGTCAAAACAACGGTGCGCCGGAAGAAATTTCGGAACACCGGTACAATCTTGGCAGCCGTATACACACATGAATACAGCACTCAATACAAGGATACTATGTTCGCGAAAACAATGATGGCAGCAGCGGTCGCGCTGTTGATGAGCCAGGCCGCGATGGCCCAACAACTGATCGACTCGGTGTCGGTGGACTACGGCACGGCGTCGAAGCAACGTATGGTGCGCCTGAGCGCCGCCAATGACTGGGATAAAAAATGGTTCCAGTCCAACGGCACGCATCTGAGCGGTTACTGGGAAGGCAGCGTCGGTTACTGGCGCCAGAACCAATACCGCAATGTGCCGGGCTGGGAAAAAGGCCTGTGGGACGTGGGCTTCACCCCGGTGTTCCGCTTCCAGAACGACAACAAGAAGGGCATTTACTACGAAGCCGGCGTCGGTGTTCACCTGTTGTCCAGCCTGTATAGGAACGACGGCAAGGAATTATCGACCGCCTTCCAGTTCGGCGACCACATCGGCATCGGCTATGTGATGCAGAACAATTGGGAAGTTGCCCTCAAGTTGCAGCACTTCTCTAACGCCAGCATCAAAAGCCCGAATGGCGGCGCGAACTTCCTTGAACTCAAAGCGGCGTACCACTTTTAATCAAGTACCTGACCAGATAAGCGCTTCTTCGGAAGCGCTTTTTTTTATGGCCAGTTCCGGAACTTAAACGCAAAAAACCCCCATCGGCACCGAACGCGATCTTGAGCGCGTTCAGGCTGATGGGGGTTTTTCTATATAACTAGCCTGACGATAACCTACTTTCACACTGGTTGCAGCACTATCATCGGCGCAGAGTTGTTTCACGGTCCT
>NZ_JBWKQJ010000024.1:0-46836 GCF_059418705.1 Duganella sp. GW821-FHT07F09
TTTTTAGGATTGAAAGTTAACAGGTACCCACTCTGTTTACAAGCAATATTTGAGGGGAAGGCTCAGGACCTGACCCCCGTTTTTTTTGGGAGATGCGGAATTCGCGATAGAAGTTCGGTTTCGCGTCCGGCGGCGTTGGATGGGGACGATACAGTACCACTCATGGACTGCGGCAATCATGCGGCGGAACGGTAGAAGGAGTGGGCACATGATCAAGGAAATCCGGATTTTGAGCGGGCGCCATCGGGGCGCGGCACTGCGGCTCGCGGCGGGAAGCTGGCGCATCGGCGCCGACGATGCCGCCAGCGTCCACATCAGCGACTGGCTGCACGCCCCGGTCACCTTGACCATCGCCGAGGACGGCCGCATCTGCTGGACCGGCGGCGACGCCGACACGGCGGTCCCGGTCATCGAACACCAAACCATCCAATTCAACGATATCGCACTGAGCATCGGCGACCCGGACCAGGTTGTCGCCGCCGCGCCGCTGGAGCTCGCCAAGCCGGTCCCGCCGGTCGCGCCTGCGCAGTCGTCCCGCAACGGCTTGACGCGCTGGCTGGCGCTGGGCGCGGTGGCGGTGCCCGCCGCCATGCTGAGCACCGCCTTGCTGGCGATGCAGCCGGCGCACGTGAGCCCGGCCGCACCGCAACTCGACAGCCTGCGCCGCCAGATACCGGGCCTGTTGGCCGGCATCGGCCAGACCGGCTTGCAGGTGAACGAACAAAACGGCCTGATCGTGGTGCGGGGCGTGGTGCGCACCGGCGCCGACGCGACCGCCGTGCGGGACTTGCTGCATCGGACCGCGCCGGACAAGACGATCGCCCACTTGGCCATAGTCAACGACGTGCTTGCCAGTATCACCGAATCGCTGCGCGAACCGACGCTCAACGCCGGCTATGAAGGTGACGGCCGCTTCGTCGTCACCGGCACCACCCGCGACAGCGCCATCGTCCACAAACATCTGGCGCAGCTGGCCGCCGATCTCGGCCCCGCCGTGCGCCAGCTCGAGGCCCGCGTGACGGAGGTGCGGCCCGGCTGGAGCGTGGCCGACAGCGACTCCGCGCTCGACGCCGGCGGCCTGCGCTACGTGCAGTCGCTCGACGGCAGCAAACACTTCCCGGCGCCGGCGTTGACCGCCAGCGCCGATCCGGCGGCCCTGGCCGTCGCCCACTGACCCTGGAGCGCTACATGTTTCCATTTCTAACCACTAACGTCCTGACCGACATGGAGCGCTTCCAGGAGCTGCTCGAGGTCGATCCCGCCGATCCGCGCTGCCTGGCCGTTGCCACCGCGCTGGAGCGTAGCGCCGACGCCTTCGCCAACTGGGCCATCGAGGCCGACCCCATGCTGCGCAAGGAAAAACAAACCTTGCACGCAGGGTTGTTGGCGGCCGCCAAGATTTGCCAGCCAGCGTCGCGGCAACAAGTTTAAACCGTAGCACCCGCAGTACCCGCAGTACCCGCAACACCCGCAGTCACGTTGTCCAGTCGTATTTAACTTTTTCTAATTTTAAGGAGTATCACCATGGTCGACAAAGTAAACACCCCACCACCAGCAACTCCTAACCCTAACGTTGTTCCTGGGGTCGCGGCAGGCAGCGCCCTTCTCGGCACCGGTGCCGAAGCAGCAGGCGCGATGGCCAGCATCAGCGCCGCCCAGGCGTCGGCAGCCATCGCCATGGCCGCCCAGGTGGAGATGGCCAAAATCCAGAATGCCATCGCACTGAACGAAGCCATGTGCCACGTGCAAGAAGAAATTGGCAAGGGCGTCAAGGCGCTGGCGCAATAATCTGCATCCCGTCGCGCCCGATGGCGCGGCGGCGGCGCGGGACGCGGTACCGCCAGGTCCGTGTTCCGCCCCTCCACCTTTGCAACCGGCGCCAGCCGGTTTTTTTACATCTTCTTTTTGATCGGGCCCCCATCGTGAGCGAAGCACGCTTTGAAGCCGTCCTCCGTGACTTGTGCGTCAGCATGGAGATCCCGGACGCCGACGCGGTGCTGGAGCACCGCATGCTGGAGGTCGAAGGCTTCGACGTGATGGTCGACCATGTCGAGGTCGACCCGCACGCGCTCTATCTTCATTTCAACTACGGCATCGTCAGCAGCGGACGCACGCTCAAGGCGTTCCGGCTGCTGCTGGAGGCGAACCTGGTGATCTACGCCCAGGACCAGGCCCAGCTCGGCATGGACGCGGAGACCGGCGGCATCGTCATGATCGTGCGGGTGGAGTTTGGCGACGAGGTGGGCGGTGATTGGCTGACCGAACTGCTGGCGCACTACGCCGAGCACGGCCGCTATTGGCGCGACAATATCTTCCAGATGGACGACGACATGTTCGAGCAGGTCGCCAACGGTTCGTATTTGTGGATTAAAGCTTAAAGCTTAGAGTTTAGAAACGCGGCGCGCGCCGGCCAGCAGCACGGCGATCTTGGCGAGCGCCAGGTCGCGCTGGCGCGCGGTGCGCGGACGCGCCGCGTTCAGCAGCAGCACCGGCAGGAACAGGTGCAGCTGGCGCAGCGCGGGCGAGCAAGGGCCCGCCGGCGGCGGCAACAGCGCCATCAGGCGTTGCTTGACGGCGGCCAGCGTGCCGGGTCCGGTGGCGCCGGGCTGGCTCAGATAGGCATGGGTGAGGCGCAGCAGCGAGGCGGTCAGCGGCGGGTTGGGCGCCGGCGCGCGTTGCAGCGTGTGCAGCGCCAGCAGGGCCTGCTCGAGCGCGTGGGCGCCGGCGGCCGGATCGGTTTGGTTGGCGGCCGGCGCCAGATGGTCGCGCAGCACGGCGCCGATGGCGTCGATGGTGTCGTCCGGCGGCGCCGCCGTTGCCTTCTCGCCCGTTGTGGCGCCGCGGTCGTCGCCGCGCCAGGCGTCGCGCGGCGTTTGCCAGGCTTGCCCGCCCGCCTGGCCCTGGTGTTGCCGGGCGCCGGCGCGGATCACCGGGCGCTGCGGCGGTTGCGCCCGCGCCTGCGATTCGAGCATCAATAACAGCTCTTCGAGTTCGCCGGCGTTGTCGCTCGCCTCCGGGGTGGGCGCGCCGCGTTTCTGGCGCGCGCGCAGCCTGGCCAGCAGGGCTGCGATGTGGGCGTTGTTCAGCGGCGCCAGCACCCGGTCGGGCCGCGCCGCCTCCTCGGCGGCGGCGGACAAGTGGTGGTGGCCGGCGCGGCGGCCGGCCAGGCTGCGCTGGGCCGCCGCCGCCGCCGTCATGGTCGGCCGGTTGCTGGCCTCGACGTCGGCCTGCGCCAGCAACTGTTGCAGGTCGCTGGGACCGGACCCGCCGATTCTCATACGAAGATCGATTCCATCACGCTGCGCGCGAACTGCAGCACGGCCGAGGCGCCCCAGGGCGCGGCCAGCATGACGGTCACCGAGACGGCCACCAGCTTGATGCTGTGCGAGATGCTCGAGTCCTGCAGCGACGTGACCGCCTGCAGGAACGACACCACCAGCCCGACCAGCGCGGCCACCAGCACCGCCGGCAGCGACACGAGCAGGCACAGCGTCATGGCGGTGGAGGTCATGCGGCCGATATTGTCAAAGTCCATAAATTCTCCCGTGAATGTTACTTATAGGTCAGCACGAGGCCGTGGATCAGCGTCGACCAGCCGTCCATGACCACGAACAGCAGCAGCTTGAAGGGGATGGCGACGTTGCTGGGCGTGACTTGCGACAGGCCCATCGCCATCAGGATGTTGGCCACCACCAGGTCGATGATGATGAACACCAGATACAGCAGGAAGCCGATCTTGAACGCGGCCGTCAGCTCGGTCAGCGCGAACGCCGGCGCCAGCACCACCAGGTCGTTCGGCTTGAGCTGGGCGACCTTGTCGGCCGGCCAGACCTGCGCGGCCGAGCGCAGGAAGAACGCTTTTTCGCGCTCGTTGGTGTGTTTGACGAGGAACTGGCGGAACGGTTCGCGCGCGTTGTCGAGCAGCTGCACCATGCCGTTGCCGCCGGTCTCCGCGCCATGGGCCTGCGACTGCTTCATCGCCTCCATGCCCACCGGCGCCATCACATAGCAGGAGACGATGATGGCGATGCCGTTGAGCACCGTGTTGGGCGGCACCTGCTGCACGCCGATGGCGTTGCGCAGCAGGCCCAGCACCACTACGATCTTGGTGTACGAGGTCACCACCATGGCGGCGAACGGCAGCAGCGCGAGCGCGAAGACCGCCAGGATCAGCGAGGCGAAATCAGGCGTCTGGTTCATCGGTGTTCACCATCGCGCCGATTTGAAAGCCGAGTTGTTCGCCGACCACCACCAGCGTGCCGTGGCCGAGGGTCTGGCCGCAGGCGACCATGCGCACGCGGGCGTCGGCCAGCGACAGCGGCAGTTCCAGCACTTGGCCCGGCTGCATCATGCCGATCTGCTGCAGCGGCATGGCCAGGGTGACGATTTCCAGTGTGACGGGCAATTCCAACGCGCCGAGGTCGGTTGGCGCGCCGTTGGTGGTGGTGTGGTCCATGGTCGAGGATTCCAGGCAAAGGGTGGGGGGGGCGTCGAGGATGATGACGCCGTCGGCGATGCCGGCGGCGGCGCGGTAGTGCAGGCCCTGTGGCGCGCCCCAACGCAAGGTGACGCCGGGCAGGGTGGCTAGGCCGTCGGCGAGGCCGGCGCGCCAGCCCAGCAGCACATCGCCTTCGCGCAGCGACGACAGCACGTCGGCGCGGCAGCGGCGGGCGGCGAGCACGGCGCCGCCGGCCAGCGGCAGCGCCCCCAGCCATTCCGGCAACAGCACTTGCGGACGCGGCGTCGCTTCCAGCGCGGCTACCAGCGCGGCGTCGATGTCGGTCACCACCAGCGTGGTGGCGCCGTCCTCGTCTTCGTCATAGCGCAATTGCAGCGCCAGGCCGGCGGCGAGCGCGTGGTCCATGGCGTCGCCGGTGTCGGTCAGCGGCAGCAGCGCCGTCACCGACAGGGCCGGCAGGCCTTGCTCGCGCAGCAGCGCGAACCACGGTTGCAGCAGGGCGTCGGCCAGCGTGGCGCGCCAGCGGCCGGACGGCGCCAGTGCGGCGCATTCGAGCGCCGGGTGTTTGGACAGGTCGATCGCGCAGCTCAGATCGCCCTGCGGGCTGTGCAGTTGCAGGCTGGCGGGACGCTTCATGGCGCCAACGCCGGGCGGCGCCGGCAGCGGCGCGATGGTGATGCCCAGCTGCGCCGCCAGCGCGCTGGTGCGGCGCTCGAACAGGCTGCGCGTGAGCCGTGCCAGCGGCGCGGCCAGCGATGCCACCCTGGCCCGCAACGGCTGTATGGTTTTGCTATCTCGGGGCATGACGATTCCTGGTTGTCGGTGCCGGCGTCACCAGCAGACGATGTCCACTTCGATCTGCGCCGGCAGCAGGGCGTGCAGACGATGCTGCAACTCCTTGCTGTTGTCTAAGATTAAGCGATGGGCGTCGTGGTCGCCGGTCTCAAACCGAAGTAACAGGCGACAGGACGAAAGCGTCAGGTGCAGCCGGGTGGCCGGCAGCAGCGCCGGGTCGATGGCGATCTGCAGGTGCCAGCCGCCGCTGTCCAAAATGCCGGGGGCGTTGCAGAACCGGGCGATGATGGCCGCCAGGCGGCCGTTGCGCAGGTTGGTTTGTTCGTCGCGCAGGCAGGCGCGGGCGATGCGGTTGGAGAGGGTGGCGGCGGCGGCGGGCGGCGGCGTGGGTTCGGCCGGCGTGGGTTCGCCGGGCCGGCCGGGGTCGCGTGGTTCGTCGTCGGCCGCCGACGGCTCTTGGCGGATTACGCCGTGCCGGCTAATCCGCCCTACGTGGAACTCGTCCGGTTCGCTGCCTTCGGTGCACGGTGGCTGCGGGGGGCTGGCGTAGCTGTTCTTGAATTGCTGGCGCAGCGCGCGCTGGCGGCCCGCGCCGGCCGGCGCGGGGTCGGTGCGGGGCAGCAGGCGCACCGTTTGCGGCGGGGGCGATTTGATCGGCATGCCTGGCGCCCCTCTACAGCACCAGCTTGCCCAGCGGCTGCAGGTCGACGTCGCCGCCCAGCTCCTGGAACGAATACACGTTGAGCCAGCCCAGCTTGTGCTCGATCATGCGCCGCACGTAGCGCCGGATGTCCATCGACGTCACCACCGCCAGCAGCGGCGCCGGCGCCGGGCCGGCGATCTGCTCGATGCGCGTGATGATCGCTTGCACCTGGTCCGGCGGCAAGGTCAGGTAGTTGCCGGCCGGCGTGGCCTTGATGGCCTGGCGGATCAGCTGTTCGACGCTGGCGTCGAGCATGATGGCCGGCAGCTTGCGCTGGCCGCCGGTGGCGCGGTGCGCGATGAAGCGGCCGAGGTCGCCTCGCACGTATTCGCTCAAGGTCAGGATGTCCTTCTCCTTCGGCCCCCAGGCGACCAGGCTCTCGAGGATGGCGCGCATGTTGCGGATCGGGATCTGCTCCTCCAGCAGGCGCCGCAGCACGTCGGCGATGCGCTGCGTCGGCAGCGCCTTTTTGACCTCCTCGACCAGCCCCGGATAGTCGGCGCCGACCCGCTCGAGCAGCCACTGGGTCTCCTGCAGGCCGACGAACAGCTGCACGTGGGCGCGCAGCGTGGCGGCCGTGTGCGTGACGATGGCGTCCTCGAGCGCGCCGGCGGCGGCCGGCGGCTCCAGCGTCAGCACGCCCATCGGCACGTCCTGCAACGCCAGTTCGTACGACAGCCCGGCCAGCCCCGCGCTTTTCCACATCGCCGCGCCGGGGAAGGGCAGGCCCAGCTCTTCGACCAGGCGCAGCCGGGCGGCGTCGAAGGCGCCGTTGAGGGCGTCGGCGTCGAGCAGCGCGGCCAGCGCGGGCGAGAGCCGGATCGCGATCTGCGGCGAGAAGTCCGGCGCGTTGTCGGCGATGGTCGGCATGCCCTGCTTGTCCTCGGTGCCGGCCAGGCGCTTGAGCGCGGGCAGCTCGACGCCGCCGCCGCCGGCCGCTTTTTCCTTGCGGCGCAGCACCACGCCGGCCACGGCCACGAGCGCGGCCAGTATCAGGAACATGGCCGACGGGAAGCCCGGCACGAAGGCGAACGCGCTCAGCAGGGCGCTGGCGGTGTACAGCGCGCGGGCGTTGCCGGTCAGCTGGCGGGCGATCTCGGCGCCGAGCGACTGTTCGCCCTCGGCGTGCTCGTCGGCCACGCGGGTGATCATGATGCCGGCCGCCACCGAGATCAGCAGCGATGGGATCTGCGACACCATGGCGTCGCCGACCGACAGCACGGCGAAGCGGTTGGCGGCCTCGCCGGCGCTCATGCCGTGGTAGGTGACGCCGACCACGATGCCGGCCAGGATGTTGACCATGGTGATGATCAGGCCGGCGATGGCGTCGCCCTTGACGAACTTCATGGCGCCGTCCATGCCGCCGTGCAGCTGGCTCTCGGTGGCCAGGTTGGCGCGCTTCTTGCGGGCGGCGTCGGGCGTGAGGTTGCCGGCGCGCAGATCGGCGTCGATGCTCATTTGTTTTCCCGGCATGGCGTCCAGGGTGAAGCGCGCGCCCACCTCGGCCACCCGTTCCGAGCCCTTGGCGATGACGATGAACTGCACCGTGGCGATGATCAGGAACACCACCAGCCCGACCACGATGTTGCCGCCGACGACCAGTTGGCCGAAGCTCTCGATGATGTGGCCGGCGTCGGCGTGCAGCAGGATCGACTTGGTCGAGGCGATGTTGAGCGAGAGCCGGAACATGGTGGTGAACAGCAGCAAGGTCGGGAACGACGAGAACGACACGGCGCTGGGGATGTACATCGTGATCATCAGCAGGATCACGGAAATGGCGATGTTGAGCGCCAACAGGCCGTCGATGGCCAAGGTCGGCAGCGGCAGGATCATCAGCGCGATGACGGCCACCACCACGGCGGCGACGGCGACCTCGCCGCCCACTTCCATTTTTTTCAAGACGTTCATAGCGGTTCCACCAGGTGAGAGTGCGACGGCGGCAGGGCGCCGGCGTCGGGGGTGCCGATGTCGCGCACCCATTTGAGGACGGCGGCGACGGTCTCGAACAGCGCCTCGGGAATGGCGTCGTCGAGCGGCACGGTGTAGAGCGCGCGCGCCAGCGGCGGGTTGCCGATGATCGGGATGGACATTTGCTGGGCCAGGCGGCGGATCTCCAGCGCCTGCCCGTCGAGCCCCTTGGCCACTACCTGCGGCAGGCCGAAGCCGTGCGGGTCGTAGCTGACCGCCACCGCGTAGTGGGTCGGATTGACGATCACCGCCTGCGCCCGCGCCAGCTGCTCGGGGGCGACCGGCGCCGGGCCCTCGGCGATCTCCTTGGCCATGGCCTTGCGCTGGCCCTTCATGTGCGGGTCCCCCTCGGACTCTTTGTACTCGCGCTTGACCTCGTCCTTGCTCATGCGCTGGTCGCGCATGAACAGCCAGCGCTGGATGCCGAAGTCGACGCCGCCGATCAGCAGGAACAGCACGCCGCCGACCAGCAGGAAACGGTTGAGCATCTGCCATGCCAGCTGGGCCACGTCGAGCGCCGGCTGGTAGGGCACGCCGACGATCAGCGGCGCCAGCGCGATCAGCGTCTTCCACATGACGCAGCCGATCAGCGCCGCCTTGACCGTCATCTTGCCCAGGTCGATCATCGAGCGCATCGAAAAGATGCGGGTCAGGCCGTCGCCGGGGTTGACGGCGTCGAACTTCAACTCGACCGGCTTCATCGACAGGTTGATACCGGTCTGCATCCAGTTGCCGACCACCGCCGCCAGCATGCTCACCAGCAGGAACGGCGCCAGCAACATTGCCGCGTCCGGGCCGATGCGGCGCGCGTACAGCAGCAGGTCGGCGTCGGGACGGGCGATGGCGCCGATGTCGAGCGCGCCGGCCAGCAGCGCGCGCAGGCGCGCGCCCAGGGCCGGGCCGGCCATGACCATCAGCGCCGCGTTCGACAGCAGCACCGCGGCGCCGACGACGTCGGTGCTTTTGGGCGATTTGCCGTCGCGCTTGGCATCCTCCAGTTTCTGGCTACTGGGTTGTTCGGTTTTTTCGTCTGACATGGCCGCCGGTGGAGGTCGAGGGTGGGAGGTCGGGTGGCAACCCGTACGGCCGATTGTCGGGCGCCGCGCCGGCGGCGGCGGGGCGCCAAACGAAGCGCGGGCGCCGGTGCCGAAGCCCCGGCGCCGTCTTCGTTTGGCGGCGCGCCGGTTCGCTTTGGCGCCGGGCCGGGCCGCGCCGGCGGGCTATTGTCGCCATCAGACGCAGGACAGGCATGTCGCCCGGGTAGCTGCCGATGACCATCACCACCAGGAAAGATCATGAACCACAGCGAGAACGACTACAGCAACTGCGACCGGACGGTCGCCACCGGCTTGATCGAGATATTAATGACCGGCATCAATCAAGGCAGCCTGGCCGAGGCCGAGGCGTTGCTGGCCGCGCTGCGCGTGCTGCGGCCGAAATTCCGCGAGCTCGATACCTTCGACGCCTGGCTGTTCATCAAGCGCCGGCAATACATCGAGGCGACCCATGTGCTGCGCACGCTGCACAGCAACAGCGGGCTGCAAAACCTGCCGATCTGCACCGCGCTGCACGCCTGTTGCCTGTACGCCTCGGGCGATCCGGCCTGGCGCATCAGCGCCAACGAGGTGCTGGAGCGCGACGAGGACCCCGACGCCGTCGCCCTGGTCAACCTGATGCTCGGCAAACCGGCCGAGGACGATGCGGGGGAGGGCGCCGCGTCGCCGGTGCCGGCCGTGGACGAGGCGATCTCCCATTCCTATTACCTGCGCGCCTGAGGAGACCGTCATGATTGCCGCCATTCCCCCGATTCCCCCGGTCGGCGCCGCGCCGGCCACCGCCGCCACCGCCGCCACCGCTGCCACCGCCGCGCCGGCGGTCCCCGCACCGCCCGAGCCCGCCCTGGTCGACCGCTTCAGCGCGTTGATGCAGGAGGTCGGCCACGGTCCGGCCGGCCGCGTGCACGCGCATGGTCCGTCGCAGTTGCACCGGATGATAGACGACCAGGACCTGGCCGCCAGGACCACCTTCGACAACATCCAGTCGCTGTCGATCAGCGACCTGGGCAGCGGGCCGGAAGCGGCCGCCGGCGTCATGAAGATGCAAAGCGAGATGGCCATGCTGTCGTTCAAGCTGAACATGGTCAACACGATGGCCGAGTCCAGCAAGTCGGCGGTCCAGACCTTGATGAAGAACCAATAAGCCCATGAACGCCACGTACCGGGAGTCCGATGTGAAACGCCACCTGCAACGCGGCAAGGCCATTGCGGCGCATGTCTGCCTGGCCTTGTGCCTGGCGGCGGCCCTGTCCGGCTGCGGCAAGCAACTGTTCG
The DNA here is from genome assembly GCF_059418705.1 of Duganella sp. GW821-FHT07F09. NCBI lineage: Bacteria > Pseudomonadati > Pseudomonadota > Betaproteobacteria > Burkholderiales > Oxalobacteraceae > Duganella > Duganella sp. GW821-FHT07F09. The sequence continues at coordinate 10,256 of NZ_JBWKQJ010000024.1, forward strand.
CGCAGTTGAGCGAGGCCGACGCCAACGACATGCTGACGGTGCTGCTGCAGGCCGATATCGACGCCGACAAAAGCTCGCCCGACGACGGCAAGACCTGGCTCATCAGCGTGGACGAGGACGACTTCGCGCGCGCCATGGAGGCGCTGCACGCGCACGGCCTGCCGCACGCCAAGTACACCAACCTGGGCGAGATGTTCAAGAAGGACGGCCTGATCTCGACCCCGACCGAGGAGCGGGTGCGCTTCATCTTCGGCGTCTCGCAGCAGCTGTCGCGCACGCTCAACGATATCGACGGCGTGGCCATGGCCCATGTCGAGATCGCGCTGCCCAACAACGATCCGTTGTCGAGCGTGGTCAAGCCGCCCAGCGCGTCGGTGTTCATCAAGTACCGCGCCAACACCGATGTCGCCTCGCTGGTGCCCAGCATTAAGAACCTGGTGGTGCACAGCGTCGAGGGCTTGAGCTACGAAAACGTCAGCGTGGTCATGGTGGCCGGCGCCACGCCGGCGCCCGTCGGCGCCAGGCCGCAACGGCTGCCGCGCGGCCTGCTATGGGGCGGCGGCGCCGCGCTGGCGCTGGCCCTGCTGGGGCTGGCGGCGTTGCTGCTGCGCCGGCGCGGCGTGCCGCTGCCGGGCCAGGCGGCGGCGACGCGCTGGCTGCAGGCGCGCCGCGCCGGTCCGCGCGGGGTGGTCTGATGGCGGCCGGTTCGCCGCCAGGCGAAACGGGCGCCGATGGCCCGGCGATGCTGCAGGTCGAGCAACTGGCGCCGCTGCTGTTGGCCTACCAGGGCCGGCTGATGTGCCTGGCCGAGGATATCGACGCCAGCTGGTTGCGGCGGTTGGAGCTGCAGGAGGGACTGCCGCCGTTGCCGTCGGGCGGTACGCTGGCCCGGCGCGGCGCGTCGTTGCGCGGCCGTTTGGGCCTGGCGCCGGTCGCGCCCGATAGTTTTACGCCGGCGGCGCACCGCCTGGCGGTGCTGGACAAGCCGTCGCTGCTACTGGTGCTGGCCGCGCGGGCGCTGTACGCGCACCGTGCCGCGCTAGGCCTGTGCGTCGACGGCACGGTGCTGGCGCGATTGCGCGCGCTGTTCGGGCCGGTGGCGCTGTCCGGCCTGCGCGCCGCCGCTTTTGCCGCTGCGGGCGACGGCGCGGCGGTCGCGCCGTCGCCGCTGCCGGCCCATGCCGACCTGCTGGCGTGGTCCATCGACGGCTACGGCCATTTCGAGCGCGACGCCGTCTGGCGCGACCCCAGCCTGCGCCGGCTGATCGAACTGGTGTTGCCTGCCGCCGCCGATGCCGTGGCGGCGGCCGACGACAGAATCGCGCGCGCGGCGCCGGCGGCCACCGACAGCGACGCGCTGCTGGCGCTGTTACCAACATTGTTTCCGGAGTTGACATGGTTATTTGGCTGAGAGGCGAGGCCGGTCCGCTGGGCCTGGGTACGGACGTGGTGCGCCGCGAACAACTGGCGCAGGTGCTCGAGCTCGACCAGGGCTGGCAGGCGATCGAACAGCGCGGCGCGGCCCTGCTGGAGGACGCGCGCGCGCGCGCGGCCGCCATCGTCGCCGCCGCCGGGGAGCAGGCCGGCGCCATCGTCGCCGACGCCGAACGGCGCAGCGCCAACAGCGCGCGCCTCGGTTACGCCGCCGGCCGCCAGCGCGCGCTCGACGAACACCACGCGCGCATGCAAACCCGCATGCGCGATGAGCGCGCCACCTTGATGGCCATGCGCGAACGCCTGGCCGCCATAGTCCACCAGGCGGTGCAGCGGCTGTTGGCCTGCACCGGGCGCGACGGCCTGTTCCAGCGCGCCGCCGAAATCGTCGGCGCCGAGCTGGAACAGGCATCCTTCCTGTCGGTGACGGTGCATCCGGACGACGCCTACAAGGTGCGCCAGGTGTTCGGCGAAGCCGGCCTGGCCTTGCGCCCGACCATCATCGAAGACGCGGGCGCCGGTGTCGGCGCCTGCCTGTGCGAATGGGATTCGGGCGTGCTCGACGCCGGCCTGCCGGCGCAACTGGCGGCGCTGCGCAAGTCGCTGCGGCAGGCGCTGGAGGAGGCGGGCGCGGCCGATGACGGCGAGGCCGGCGACGACGCGGCCGGCGACGGCGGAGACCGGCCGTGAAGCGCGACGTCCCGCATCGGCTGCACCTGCTGGCCGACGCCATCGAAGCGGCCATCGCCGTCCAGCCGACCCACGCCGCCGTCGGCAAGGTGGTCGAGGTCACCGGCACCCTGCTGCGCGTGGGCGGCCTGGCCGTCAAGCTGGGCGAGTTGTGCGACCTGCGCCAGGCCGACGGTACCCTGTTGCAGCGGGCCGAGGTGGTCGGCTTCAACCGCCGCCAGGCGATCCTCGCGCCGTTCGGCAGCGTCGAGGGCCTGTGCCGCCAGACCCGCGTGAGCGGGCACGGCCGGGCCTTGTCGATCAAGGTCGGCGACGGCCTGCTGGGCCGCGTGGTCGACGGCCTGGGCGAGCCGATCGACGGCGCCGGGCCGCTGCGCTGCGACCAGCTGGCCAGCATCCAGGCGCCGGCGCCCAATCCGATGACGCGGCGCCTGGTCGATACGCCACTGCCGACCGGCGTGCGCATCATCGACGCGTTGACCACTTTGGGCGAGGGCCAGCGCATGGGCGTGTTCGCGCCGGCCGGCGTCGGCAAGAGCACCTTGCTGGGCATGCTGGCGCGCGGCACCGCCGCCGACGTCAACGTGATCGTGCTGATCGGCGAGCGCGGACGCGAGGTGCGCGAGTTCATCGAGCTGGTGCTGGGCCCGGCGGGCATGGCGCGCACGGTGGTGGTGTGCGCGACCTCGGACCGCTCGGCGATCGAGCGCGCCAAGGCGGCCCAGACCGGCACCGCCATCGCCGAGCACTTCCGCGACCGGGGGCTGCGGGTGCTGCTGATGATGGATTCGCTGACCCGCTTCGCCCGCGCCCAGCGCGAGATCGGCCTGGCCGCCGGCGAGCCGCCGACCCGGCGCGGCTTTCCGCCGTCGGTGTTCGCCGAGCTGCCGCGCCTGCTGGAGCGGGCCGGCATGGGCGAACACGGCTCGATCACGGCCTTGTACACGGTGCTGGCCGAGGACGAGAGCGGCAGCGACCCGGTCACCGAGGAGGTGCGCGGCATCCTCGACGGCCACCTGGTGCTGTCGCGCCAGATCGCCGCCCGCAACCAGTATCCGGCGATCGACGTGCTCGGCAGCCTGAGCCGTGTGATGAGCCAGATCGTCGACCCCGAGCACCGGGCCCACGCCGGCCGGCTGCGGCGCCTGATGGCCAAGTACGACGAGGTCGAACCGCTGCTGCAGATCGGCGAATACCAGGCCGGCGCCGATCCGATGGCCGACGAGGCCATCGCCCGCCACGACGCAATCCACGCCTTCCTGTGCCAGGAGACCGACGACTGCGCCGCGCCGGACGACACGTTGCGGCGGCTGGCCGGGATCGCCCGGTGAGGCCGGCCGCGCTGCGCGCCTGGCGCACCCTGCGCGACGTCAAGACGCGCGCCATCGGCCGGCTCGAGCGGTTGCTGGCCGAGCGCCGCGCCGCGTTGGCGGCCGGCGTCGAGGCGGCCCGGCGGCGCGCCGACGAGGTCGGCGTTTGCCGCGATGCGCTCGACGCGCACGCCGGCCGGCTCGACGCGTTGCTGGCCGGCGGCGCCGCCCTGACGCCCCGGCTGTACCTGGAGCACGACGCCTGGCGCGCCCGCCTGGCCGGCGAGCACGATACGGCAATTGCCGCGCAGAAAGCGGCAGAAGCTATAATTATTGAAAAGCGGCGCGAGCTGGAACAGACCCAGCGCGAGATCGGCGCCGCCACGGCGCGGCGCGACGGCATCGTCGAGCGCCTGGCGGCGGCCGGCCGCGCCGCCGACGCGGCGTCGCAGGACGCGCAGGACGACGAGGCGGCCGACACCGGCCTGGCGCGCATGCTGGCCAAGCGCGCTGCCGAGGCCGCCGCAGCACAGGCCGAGGCCGGGGAGGCCGCGTGACCCTGAACGACGGCCTGGCCGCGCTGTGGTCCTCGCACGAGGGCTTGCTGGCGCTGCTGATGCTGCTGGCCCTGTGCAGCGTGCGCATCCTGGTGGTGTTCGTGGTGCTGCCGGCGGCGTCGGACCAGGTGCTGTCGGGCGGCGTGCGCAACGGCGTGGTGTACGCCATCAGCCTGTTCATCGCCGCCGGCCAGCCGGCCGACACGTTGAGCAGGATCGACGGGCTCACCATGCTCATCATCGTCGGCAAGGAAATGTTCATCGGGCTGGTGATCGGATATACGGCCTCGTCGGTATTTTGGATAGCGCAAAGTGTGGGAGTGATCATCGACAATATGGCAGGCTTTAACAATATTCAAACCAGCAACCCGCTGCGCGGCGAGCAGAGCACGCCCATCTCCAACGTGCTGATCCAGATGGCCATCGTGCTGTTCTACGTCTCCGGCGGCATGCTGTTCCTGCTCGGGGCGCTGTTCGAATCGTTCCGCTGGTGGCCGCTGACGGCCAGCTTGCCCTCGCTCGACGCCATGACGCAAAGCTTTTTGATCAGCCGGGTCGACACCATCGCCAGCGCCACCGTCAAGCTGGCCGCGCCGGTGATGCTGGTGCTGGTGCTGATCGACCTGGGCTTCGGGCTGGTGGCCAAGGCCGCCGACAAGCTCGAGCCGACGTCGCTGAGCCAGCCGGTGCGCGGCGCCATCGCGCTGCTGATGCTGGTGCTGCTGACGGGCGCGCTGGTCGAGCAGGTCAAGACCGAGTTCACGTTCGAGCACTTCCAGGCCCTGGTCCAGCGCGGCACCCTGGGCGCGCACGGCCCGGCGCCGCGCTAGGAGAACGGATGCGACCCCGACCGTCCCTATCCCTCCTTTCCTCCGGCCTGCTGGCGCCGCTCGTGCCGGCCCTGTCGCTGGCCCTGTCGCTGGCCTGGCCGCACGGCCGGGCCGCCGCCGCGCCACCGCCGCCGACCCCCGTCTACACCGAGCTGGTGCGCATCAACGCGCTGTTCCAGCAAGACCGCCCCGGCGCCATCGCCCAGTTGCAGGCGCTGCAGGACCAGATGCCGGCCGGCGCCACCTTCAACGACCGCAGCAAGACGCTCAACACGCTGATCAATTTCTACATCGACACCGGCGACGCCAAGGCGCGCCGTTATATCGACGAGCTGGCGGCGCTGGGCGAGCGCGCGGGCGACAAGGAAAGCACCTTGTGGGCGCAAAACTACCGCGCGCGCGTGCTGGCCCTGTTCGACGCCAAGCCGGCCGACGGCGCGCTGCTGGCCGAGCAGGCGCTGACGCGGGCCGACGGCGTCGGCAACCGCCTGGCCGGCGCGTTGCACGACACGGCCGCCATGTGCCACCAGGAACTGGGCGACTTCAAAAGCGCGTTGGCGCACCAGAAGACGGCGCTCGGGCTGTTGCAAGGCCACGGCGAGCGCGACCTGTACCACCGCGCGGTGGCGCTCAACAACATCAGCGCGCTGTACAGCCAGATGGGCGACGAGCGCCAGGCGCTCGACTACAACCACCAGGCCGGCACCGTGGCCGAGGGGCTGCACGCGCAAGCGATGCTGGCGACCCTGGCGTTGGGCCGCTGCGGCAGTTACGTCCGTCTCAAGCAGCCCGCGCAGGCCGACCGGGCCTGCCGGCAAGGCCTGGCGCTGGCGCGCAAGGTGGGCGACCGGCAGATCGAGGCCGACCTGCTGGGCATGATGGGCAACGCCGCCTGGGAGGCCGGGCGCTATCCGGCCTGCCTCGGTTTCGCCGAACGGGCGATGGCGCTGCGCGCCGCCCAGCACAACGACAGGGCGCGCGCCGCCGCGCTGGCCGACATCGGCCTGTGCCATATCGGCCTGGGGGCGGTGGCGCAGGGCGAGGGCGAGATCCGCGCGGCGCTGCAGGTGTACCGCGACGGCAAGGAGGACGCCGCCATCGGCGATACCTTGTCCACCCTGGCGACGGCCTATGAGCGGGCCGGCATGTTCAAGGAGGCGTTCGCCACGTTGCGCGAGCACAGCGCGTTGCAGGAGGCCGCCTCCCAGCGCGAGCTGGACCGCGCCACCTTGCAGATGCGCTCGGCGTTCGAGTCGACCGCGCGGCAAAAGGAGATCGTCGCGCTGCAGGAGAAGAACCGCCTCCAGCAGGCGCAGCTGACCAACGGCCAGCTGGAGCTGGCGGTCGGCTTCCTGATCGCGCTGCTGGTGGGGGTGGTCGGCTTTTTCAAGCTGCGCGACAAGGAGCGCTCGCGCCGCAAGGCGCAGCAGGAAAACCACAAGAAGTCGCGCTTCGTGGCCGAGGCCGCGCATGACCTGCGCCAGCCGATGCAGGCCATCGGCAACCTGCTGGGGGCGGCCTCGCACGCCATCGGCCGGGGCGACGTCGACAAGAGCCGCGACCTGATCGACACGGCGCAAAAGGCCGCGCACGCCATGCGCAGCTCGTTCAACGCCGTGCTCGAGTTGTCGCGCCTGGAGTCGGGCGCCATCGCGGCCGAGTACAGCAGCTTCGATTTGACCGAGCTGGTCAACGAATCGGTGTTCGCGCTGCGTCCGCTCAGCGAGCTGCGCGGCGTCCGCATCCGGGTGCGCCTGCGCCCGGGCCGCGTGCTGGCCGTGCGCAGCGACCGCCAGTTGCTGGGCCGGGTGCTGTGCAACCTGCTGTCGAACGCGATCAAGTACAGCGACCCGTCCAAGCCGGGCGGGGCGGTGGTGGTGGTCGGCGTGGTCGGGCTGGGGTGCCATTGCCGGATCGACATCGTCGACAACGGCGTCGGCATCCCCGACGCGCTGCAGCGCCAGGTGTTCAAGCCGTTCTTCCAGGCCGACAATCCCGGGCGCGACCGCGACCGCGGCATGGGCCTGGGCCTGGCGATCGTCGATTCCATCCTGACGTTATTGTCGCGCCACACCTTGCGCCTGCGCTCGCGCGACGGCGTCGGCAGCCGCTTCTCGGTCGGCGTGCCGGTGGCCGCGCACGACGAGGCGATCGCCGCGCCGCCGCCGCCGGCCGCCGTCGCCAGCGCCGACGACGTCGCCGGGCTGTATGTGCTCTATGTCGAGGACGACCGGCTGGTGCGGCAATCGACCGAGGCCCTGCTGCGGGAATACCGGGTGTTGTGCGAGCCGGCCGGTTCGCTGGCCGAGCTCGAGGCCCTGCTGCCCAGCCTCGAGCGCATGCCCGACCTGGTGTTGACCGACTACACCTTGTCGGCCGCGCACACCGCGCGCGACGTGGTGCGGGCGGTGGCGGCCGAGTTCGAGCGGGCCTTGCCGGTGATCGTGCTGACCGGCGAGAGCGAGGCGCTGGCGCTGGGGCCGGAGCTGGCGCGGGCCGTGGTGTTGCGCAAACCGGTGGCGTCGGCGACCCTGCTGACGCAGATCCGCGCGCTATGTGGCGAACGCTAGGTCGCAGGCTGGCCATCGCGCTGGGCGCGCTGGGATGTGCGCTGGCGCTGACGGCGTCGGCCCCGGTGGCCGGCCCGGGCGCCGCCCGGGCCGCGCTGCTGGCGCGCGCCGACGCGCTGCTGGCCCAGCGCGATCCGCGCCTGCGCGACGTGGTGGCGCAGCTCGACGTGCTCGGCGCCGAGTCCGGCGATCCGGCCAGCCTGCTGTGGGCGCACTGGCTGCAGGCGCAGGTATGGCGCTACATCGACGGCAACATCGACGCCGCGCTGCTGGCCGCCGGCCAGGTGCTCGGCGAGGCCGAACGCGGCGGCGACGGCGACATGGCGCTGCGCGCGCACGTCATGGTGGCCGAGATCGCCGCGATCGAGGACGATTTCGCCGGCGCGCTGGCCCACCACCGCATCGTGCTCGAGCGCCAGGGCCTGGACCCGGGCGCGCGCGCGCGCGCCCTGGCCAGCATCAGCGCCACGTACGCGCGCATGGACGACACCGGCATGGCGCTGTGGTACGGCGCCGAAAGCCGGGCGCTGGCCGAGCGCTTCCAATTGCCACGCCTGCTGTTGGAGCTGGACCTGGACGGTTGCCGCCTGGCGCGCCGGATGGGGCGGGCCGCCTACGCCCGCGAGCAATGCCAGCGCGCGCTGGCCGGGGCGCGTTACGAGGGCAACCGCGACCGCGAGGCGGCCGCGCTCGACCTGTTGGCCAGTCTGGCGTGGGACCGGCGCGATTACGGCGACTGCCTGCGGCTGGCCGAACGGGGACTGGCGCTGCGCGCCACCATCGGCGGCGCGGTGCCCGACGGCTGGCTGGCGACGGCCGGCCTGTGCCACATGGATGGCGGCGCCCTGGCGCGCGGCGAGCGCGAGGTGCAGCGGGCGCTGGCGTATTACCGCCGCGCCAGGAACGAGCGCTACGTCGCCCTGTTGCTGGACTGGATGGCCACGGCCTACGAGCGGGCCGGCCGCTACCCGCAGGCGCTGGCGGCGCAGCGCGAGCTGCGGCGCCTGCGCGAGCGCCGCGAGGGCCGCATCCTCGACGGCCGCGTGCAGCGCCACCGCGCCGCGCTGGAGGCGCGCCAGCGGCAGCAGAACCTGGCGCTGCTGGGACAGGAAAACCGCCTGCAGCGTGCGGCGTTGCGCACCGAGCGGCTGTGGCTGGCGATCTGCCTGCTGTTGTTGTCGCTGGGACTGTCGCTGGGGTATTTCGCGGTGCGCGGGCGCGAGCGCGAGCGCCGCCTGGCGCAACGCGACAACCTGGCCAAGTCGCGCTTCGTGGCGGCCGCCGCGCACGAGCTGCGCCAGCCGATGCAAGCCATCGGCAGCCTGCTGGGCGCGGCCGCGCACGCGGCCGGACGCGGCGACGTCGCCCGCACCGGCGCGCTGCTGGGCATGGCGCGCCAGGCCGGCGACGCCATGCGGGGCGCCTTCAACGCGGTGCTGGAATTGTCGCGGCTCGAGTGCGGCATGGTGGCCGTCGACGACGAGGCCTTCGACCTGGCCGAGCTGGTGGCCGAGGTGGTGCGGGCGCTGCGCCCGCTGAGCGAGCCGCGCGGCGTGACGGTCCGGCTGCGGCTGCCGGCGTGGCCGGGGCGGGCACTGGTGCGCAGCGATCGCCAGCTGCTGGCCAGGGTGCTGCGCAACCTGCTGTCGAACGCCATCAAGTTCAGCGAACCGGAGCGCGCCGGCGGGCCCAGGGTGCTGGCGCGCGTGGTGGCCGCGGGGCGGCAGTGGCGGGTCGACATCGTCGACAACGGCCAGGGCATTCCGGAGGCGTTGCAGCGGCAGGTGTTCAAGCCGTTTTTCCAGGCCGACAATCCGGGCCGCGAACGCGCGCGCGGCATCGGCCTGGGCTTGACCATCGTCGCCTCGATGCTGGCGTTGCTGCCGCGGCATAGACTGGAACTGCGCTCGCTGCCCGGCGCCGGCACGCGCGCGCGGCTGCTCGTGCCGGCGGCCGGCGCGCGCCAGGCGGCGCAGCTGGCGCTGCGCCGGCGCGCCGAACCGGACTGCGGTGAACTGACCGGCTTGTACGTGTTGCAGGTGGCGCGCCGCCAGTGCGAGCGGGAGGAGGCGGCGGCAGCCCTCGAGGCCTGCGGGGTGTTGTGCGACAGCGCCGGCTCGCTGGCAGAGCTGGCGCGCTTGCTACCGGGGATGGAGCGGATGCCGGATCTGATCCTGAGCGACGACGTGCTGTCCGATGGCATGGCCGAGGGCGTGCGGCGGGCCGTGAGCGCCGAGTTCGGCGCGGCACCGCCGCTGATCGCGGTGTGCGCCGCCGGCACCTGGGCCAGGCAGGCGCTGCGGCAGGCGACGACGGCGGCGCCCGACCCGGCCGGGCGGCCGGCGGCGATGCTGTGCCGGCCGTTGCCGCCGAAGGTGTTGCTGGCCGCCGTACGGCTCCATTGCGTTTCTTGAGACGAAATTGTCGCGGAAAAACGCAGGGCGGATTAGCGCAGCGTAATCGGCCGTTGACGAGCCGCCGGCGGCGCATGCATGGCCGATTACGGCGTTCCGCCCGATCCGCCCTACGTGATTGCGCGATCTAACGCGGCAGCGGCGGAATGATCACGCCGCGCCGCGCCACCTCGACCAGCAACTCGGTGCGGCGCGTGACCTGGAAAATCCGGAACAGCTTGGGCACGTAATCCTTGCGTATCGTGCCTTCCTCGACCTGCATCTTGCTGGCGATGCTTTTGTTGGGCAAGCCCTGGCACAGGTGGTACAGCACCTCCAGGCAGCGCCCCGACACGCCCAGCTCGGCCGCCGATATGCTGGGCACCGGCGGCGCGACGGGCGCCGGCACGCCGTCGCGTGCCATGGCCGTCACCGGGATGAAGATCCCGCCCTGGAACACGGTGTCGAGCGCGCGCTGGAACACGCCGTCGCTGCTGATGTCCTTGGGAATGTAGCCGCAGGCGCCGGCGTTGATGCATTCGAGCACCAGCGGCCGCTCCGAGCGCCCCGACAGCATGATGGCGCGCGTCTCGAGCTGCTCTTCGCGCAAATATTTCAGCAGATCGAGCCCGCTCTTGGCCGACTTCAGGTCGATGTCGATGAACGCCAGGTCGAAGCGCTGTTCCCGCAATTTACCCACCGCCTCGTCGTAGCCGGCGGCCTCCTCGATGCGCGCGCCGGGCTGGGCGATGCGGATCAATTCGCGCATGCCGGCCCGCACCAGCCCCTGGTCTTCCAGCAGCAATATCGTCAATTCCGATGCACCCGTCATCCATCCTCCGTGTCAATGGCCGTTCGGCTGGGCGTGATCTTACCACTTGCAACGTTGCCAAGATGCACGATTCAGCGAAGCGTGCGGGCGGGCGGCCGTCCGACAATTGTCGGGTCCGCCGCACGCCGCCGGGTATTGTCGCCCCGACATCTGCGGGATCGCCAGCGGCGCCGCGCCCGGTCATCATCTGTGCATCCCCGGCGCCGCCCCGGCCGCGCAGCGGGTGACCGACGAACGACATTCCAATGCCGCTATTCCGATGAGGTGACGCCCATGTTCCAGATCTACTTCGCACTCGTTTCCGCGCTGTCGCAGGCCGACCAGCTGCCATCGTACGCCCGCGCCATGCACGACGGCGACTTCGACGCTGCGCTGCGGCACGCGCAGCGCAGCGCCGGCCCGGACGGGCCGGGCGCGGGCCACGCCGCCGCCGCGCCGGCCTGCCAGGCGATGGCCGACGCCGCGCTGCTGCTCGGCCACGAGGTCGACGCCGAAGAACATTTCCGCCGCGCGCAAAAGCTGCTGCGGGTCTTGCAACCATCGCACGACGAGCTGCGCGTGGTTTCGTGCCGCAACACCGGCTGGCAGGCGCTCAGCCTGCACCGCTACGGCGCGGCGCTGCAATGCTTCGCCCGCGTCACCCAGGACGGCGCGGCGTCGGCGGCGCAAAAGATCGAGGCCATGCTGGGGGTGGCGCTGATCCACCATCAGCTGGGCCAGCAGGGCGCCTGCGACGAGGCGCTGGGCCACGCGCGCGCGCTGGCGGCGGCCGCGGACGACGCCCGCTGGGCGCTGCTGGTCGACCTGCTGGCGCTCGACTGCGCCGTGCAACTGGCCGTGCGCTGCTCGGCCGGCCTGCGCGACCACGTGTTCTGGCAGCCGGGCGCGGCCGCCGCCGATCCCCGGCCGCTGCTGCGCCGCTTCACCGACGCGATGGCCGGGTGCGACGCCGCCCGGCCGGCGCCGGAGCTGGCGGCGCAGCGCCACGCCTGCCTGGGCCTGCTGTTGCGCCTGGCCGGCGGCGAGCGCGACGCGATGACGGCGTTGCAGCGCCATGTCGACCGCTCGCGCCGCTGGAGCTGCCTGGCGTATTCGAGCGGCGTGCACGTGGAGATCGCGCTGGCGGCGCTGGCCGGCGGCCAGCTCGACCTGGCCGAGCAGACCTTGCAGCGCGGCCAGCGCGCCGACAGCCGGGCCCACCGCTGGAGCCTGGACCAACGCTATTGCCAGGCCAAGATCGCCATGCTCAAGGGCAACGCCGACGACGCGCTGCGCTTCTACGCCGGCTACACCAGCGAGGCGCTGCAGTGCCTGCGCAGCGAGACCCAGGTCATCAAGGCGCTGGACGGCGTGGTGCGCGAGGCGGTCGGCCAGCCGAGCGACGACATCAGCGCGCGCCTGCCGGCCAAGTACCGCCGCGCCTACCGCTACATCGTCGACAACTACCGCAACAACGACCTGAGCACGGGCGAGATCGCCGCCCACATCGGCGTCACCGAGCGCGCGCTGCAACTGGCCTTCCGCGAGCGCCTGGGCATGTCGCCGACGGCGGTGCTGCGGCGCCTGCGGCTCGACGCCGTGCGCGCCGAGCTGTTGGCCGAGCAGGGCGGCGGCGAGGGCATCCTCAAGACCGCCAACCGGCTCGGTTTGAAAAGCCGGTCGTCGCTGATACGCGGCTACCGCAAGCAGTTCAACGAAGCGCCTTCGGCCAGCGCCTGCCGCTGATCCCCTCCCGCCATACAGGAAACCCATGAAGATTTCGACCCCGCCGCGCCGTTCGTCCGGCCGCGCGCTGTTAGCCGCGTCATTGGCCGCGGCGCTGGCCGCATCGCCGGCCCGCGCCATCGCCGGCGCCGCCGACCGTCCGGCGCCGCCGCGCGCCGCCGCCCCGGCCGTCCCGGCCGCCTCGCGCATCCCCTGGCAGACCGGCTCCATCAAGTACGTCGCCGACCACAAGGACCTCAAGGAAATCCTGCGCGCGCTGGCCGCCAGCCAGAACGTCATGGCCTCGATCTCGCCGCAGGTCGAGGGCAACGTCACCGGCAACTTCAGCGAGTCGCCGCAGCGCTTCCTCGACCACCTGGCCGCCTCGTTCGGCTTCGTCTGGTACTACGACGGCACGGTGCTCTACATCGCCGGCGCCAACGAGGCGCGCAGCGTCTCGATCGGCCTGTCGCACGCCAGCGCCGCCGACCTGCGCAGCGCCGTCGCCCGGCTGCGCGTGGCCGATCCGCGCTTCGCCATCGTCTACGACGACCAGACCAACACCGTGCTGGTGTCCGGGCCGCCGCGCTACGTGGAATTGATCGGCGAGCTGGCGCGCAAGATCGACGTCGACCACCAGCACAAGCGGGCGCTCGCGGTGCGGGTGTTCCCGCTGCAATACGCGTGGGCGGCCGACCATCCGCTCAAGGTGGGCGGGCAGCAAGTGACCATCACCGGCGTGGCCAACATCCTGCGCGGCATGTACCAGAAAAACGCGCCGATGGCGCAGATGGCGCCGCTGTCGTCGCCGTCGGTGGCCCGCGTCGGCAGCGTGGCGGCCAGGAACGAGGCGGCGCCGGCGCCGGCCGCGAACAGTTTCTGGAACACCGCGTTGCCCGGCCTGGGCGGCAACGGCGACAACGCCGCGCGCAAGCCGCCGCTGCCCGGGGCGGCGCAGGGCGCCGCCCAAGGCGCTTATGCCGACGCCGCCGCGCCGTTGCCGGGCGGCGGGGGCGCCGACCGGGGCGGGCTTGGCGGCGGGGCCGAGGAGGACATGCCGACCATCCAGCCCGATCCGCGCACCAACGCGGTGCTGATCCGCGACCTGCCGGAGAAGATGGCCGACTACCAGCGCCTGATCGCCGCGCTCGACACGCGGCCGCAGGTGCTCGAGATCAGCGCCAGCATCATCGACGTCACCGAGAACGGCCTGGAGCAGCTGGGCGTCGACTGGCGCCTGCGCAGCAGCCATGTGGACTTTGAAACCGGCGCCGGCAACGCCGCGCAACTGGCCTTCCCCGGCTCGCTCGATCCGAACGGCTTCGCCAATCCGAACGGCGTGGCCGCCGGCGTCGCGGCGGCCACGCCGACCGGCGCCGCGCTGACGGCCGTGCTGGGCGGCGCCGGGCGCTTCCTGATGACCCGCGTCAGCGCGCTCGAGCAGGCCAGCGAGGCGCGCATCACGGCCAGTCCCAAGGTCGCGACCCTGGACCATGTGGAGGCGGTGATGGACAACAAGACCACCTTCTACGTGCCGGTGGCCGGCTACCAGTCGTCCGACCTGTACAGCGTGTCGGCCGGCACCTCGCTGCGGGTGTTGCCGATGGTGGTGCCGCAAACGGCCGACGCCGGTGGCGAAGGCCAGATCCGCCTGACCGTGCACATCGAGGACGGCCAGTTGACGGGCCAGTTGGTGGGCCAGTTGCCGGTGGTGAGCAACAGCGAGATCGACACCGAGGCGCTGATCCGCAACGGCGAGAGCCTGCTGATCGCCGGCTACTCGGTCGAGCAGAGCAGCAAACAGAACACCGACGTGCCGCTGCTGTCGCGCCTGCCGTTGCTGGGGGGGCTGTTCCGCAACAAGCAGGACCAGAAGCAGAAGTTCCAGCGGCTGTTCCTGCTGACGCCGCGCATCGTCACGCCGCTGTGAGGCGCTTCGCCAAGGGAGCGCCGGCTTCGTTTGCCGAGCGTCGGCGTCGGCGGGGCGGGCTAAGCTGATTGAACCGCGCCGCCGACCGACCATGGAACCACGTAGGGCGGATTGGCGCAGCGTAATCCGCCAGGCGCCGTCGGCGGCTCATACATGGCGGATGACGGCGTCCCGCCCGATCCGCTCCACGTGGTTCCGCAGGACATCACCATTAAACTCAGGGAGCATACACATGCCTAAAACCGGCGGCATTTTCAGTAGTCAGCATCGTTCCGTCGAAACCCACGATACAGACGTGCTGCCGGATCCGCGCAGCGGCACGCCGAGTCCGACCGGATCGCCGCGTCGCGGCAAGGGGGCTTCGTCAAGCGCGGGCGGGAGCCACGTGCTGTCGACATTGAAGGGGTTCGTACCGCGGTGGGCGAAGAGTAGCGGCGGCAGCGGCCCAAGAGTGAAGGGGAAGTTGCCGAAATCTAGCGGCAGCGGAGGTGGCGCCAAGACAGAAACCAGCAGCTCGGCAACGTCGTCGCGGCGTAGCGAGGCATCGGGGGGGAGTTCCCACGACTCCTTCCACTCGTTCGACAGCGAAGAATCCCACGACTCCTTCCATTCGTTCAACAGCGAAGGGTCCCACGACTCCTTCCACTCGTTCAACAGCGAAGGGTCCCACGATTCCTTCCACTCGTTCAACAGCGAAGGGTCCCACGATTCCTTCCATTCGTTCAACAGCGACACCTCGTCGTCGTTCGGGACGGCGCCGTCCTCGCCCCACCACACCCCGCCGCCATCGCCGCGCCGGGAGCCGCCGGCGCCCCCGGTGTTTCGCAACATCGCCGATGTCGCCTCCAATATGCCCCATCCGTCGCCGAAGCTCGAATCGACGCAGACGTCGTCGCTGTTCGCCCGGGTGAGCCAGGCGCCCGGCAAGGGGATGCACTTGCCGATCTCCGGCGAGGTGTTTGCCAAGGCGCCGGCGCCGCAGCGCGGCACGCCGGAGCCGCCGGGGGTGTCCGCGGGGTTCGCCAAGGGCTTGCTCAACAGCGACCACCACAAGATGCAGAAGACCATCCGCAACGCGGTCACGCAGATCTCCCCCGAGGTGCCGAAGCCGGCGATGACCGACAAGCCGGCCGAGCCGATGCCGGCGCTGACCGACCGCGCCACGCTGGAGGCGGAGATCGGGGCAATGTTCCCGCTGCCGGGTCCGGGCTCCCTGCAGGCGATGACCAACCCGCATCGCGTGCGGAACGCGCTGTTCGCCGCGCTGGAACCGGCCGAGGCCGGTGGCTCGAACGCGGTCCACGTCGCCGCGCCGACCCGGTTTTCGTACACCAATCACGTGCTGGTGGCCGAGGACCTGGCCTTGGCGTGCGGCCGCGACGCCGTGCGGGCGGAAGCGGCGCTGGGGGTGCTGACGTCGGGGGAGGCGATGGAGCAAACGCTGCGCCATCTGGACGCCGGCACCTTGTCCGGCGCCGCGCTGGACGCGTTGCACACGGCGGCGACGCTGGCGTCCACCGCCGGCGGCTTCAACGCGCTGATGACGATGATGCGGCCGGCGCCGGCGCCCGAGCGCCAGGCCGGCCTGCAACGGCTGTTGACGGCCGTCGGCCAGGTCGCGCAGGAAGGGGCCGACGCCGGCATCGCCAACGCGCTGGCCGGCAGCGGCAAACGCGCCTCGCTCAGGGTGTCGGCCGCCCCCACCCGGGCGACCTTGGCCGAGAAGGTGCTGGCTATCGAGCTGCGCATGCACAAGGCGCCGGCGGTGGCGGGCGCCGCCAGCCCGTACGCCGCCTTGACGCCGGCCGAGAAGACCTCGGTGTTCTCGTGGAAGCAGGGTTTCCGCGAAAGCGGACCGGGCACCGAGCTGTCGAAGACCCAGGGCCGGCTGGCCAAGATGGGCAAATACGTGGCGCGCGCGGCCAAGCACGAGAAGAACGCCTCGGTGGCCTTCGACTTCGCCCATCCGCTCAAGAACGGCAAGTTCATCAAGGCGCGCGCCAGGATGACGGCCGCCAGCGTGAACCAGGTGTTCGGCAAGAAGAAGTCGCCGCTGTCGCCGATGCGTTCGCTGGGCGTCAACAACGCCGCCCTGATGCACCCGGACGACGACGTGATCAATCTCGACCAGTACGTCGGCACCGCGATGGACGAACTGGGCAAGCAACTGGCGCCCCGGCTGCCGGAGGCCGGCAGCCCGCAGCACCAGGCGATGCAGGCCGGACTGGCCGACCGGAATACCCCGCTGCCGCGGGAGCTTGAACGTACCGCGCTGATGGCGTATCTGCAGAACCCGGCCGACCAGGCGACGCCGCGGCGCCCGATGGGAAACAAGTTCGACGCCGCCGCGTTGGCAAGCATCGCCGACCGCATCGCCGCCGATCACGGCGTGCCGGACGCCGCCGCGGCCATCGCCGCCAAGCTGGGACATTGGGAAGGGCACAGCGTGGGGGTGTCCGATCTGCGCAAGTGGGGCGCCGAGTGCGGGCTGCCGGAAAGCGTACCGACCGCGCACGCCGATGGTGGCGCGGCGGTGGCGGGCGAACCGCCGACGCTGAGCAAGGAGACCGTGTTCGGCAAGGCGTTGCGCCAGGCGGAAAACACCATCGACCCGGCCCGCAACCGTCCGGCCGCCATGACGGCCGACGGCGCCCACCAGTACGTGCGCACCTTCGTCCAGGAGGCCTCGTGGGGCAACGTGGTCACCGCCGGCAGCGGCGGCGCGGTCGGTGTCAACGTCGCGCCGCTGACGGTCGGCCTGCGCAAGGTGGCCGGCAAGATCAGCGGCCTGGTCACCGGCGGCGTGGTCACGGGGGCGGCCGGACCGATCGCCGACGTGCGCGGCGTGCGCAGCCACACCGCGCAGATCAGCTTCGGCACCAGCCACCATGGCGGCGAACTGTTCCTCGGCACGCAGAAGCAGGGCGCCGGCGCGCTCGGCGGCGGCTTCGGCGCCTCGATCCGCGCCGGCTTCGCCAAAATTCTCAGCGCCCAGGCGGGCGCGTCGGCAACGGTCACGCCGCTGGCCGGCGACAAGGGCTACACCCGTGGCGTGATGGTGCGCACCCTGCGCCCGGAAAACGCCGACGGCATGACTTTCAACAGCGCGCTGGCGCGCGACGACATGGTGCGGTTCATCGACTTCGCCTTCGGCCTGGCCAAGGCGGAAGGCGGCGAGCGCCAAGTGCCGGAACAATCGTGGGAGAAGATCGCCAACGAGTTCTTCGACAGCCCGACCCTGTCGATCGGCTGGCACAACCAGTCGGCCGAAACGTTGCGCCACACGTCCATGGCGTCGGGCAACGTGCGCGCGGGCATGGTGGCGCTGCACAAGCCGTATGAATCGATCGGCATCGGCGGCACCCTCACCGTCAGCACCGACTGGGCCTCGGCCGCCAACAACAAGCGCACCGAGAACACCGGCGCCTACCGCATGGTGCGCAACAACCACAACTCGCGCCTGCAGGTCAACCTCACGGCCGGCGCGGCCATCACCAGTCCGAGCATCCCGGTCGACAACGGCGAGCCGGGCCCCACCTTGCACATCGTCACGCCCGACGACCAGCGCTTGAGCATCCAGCCCGATCCCGGCCGGCCCACCTCCGAAGTGCTGAACGCGCCCATACCGCTGCTGGGCAAGCAGGCCAACCTCAGCCTGGTGGACCAGGGCATGAACGTGACCTTCCGCGCCCTCGTCGAGAACGGGCGCCTGTCGGAGACGTACACGCTGCGCGAGGTCGAGCACCGCGACGCCGGGCACTTCAAAGCGATGCTGCAGGAGCCGAGCCGCCAGGCCCAGTACGAGAAAGTGTTCGAAGCGGTGCACGGGGCGGACAAGGCCAAGGATGAAATGGACAAGTTCATCGCCAAGCTCGACAACTGGGCCGGCCCTGGCCAGCACTACTCGATGCGTTCGCGGATACGTTCCGACGTGCGCCGGGGGCTCGACGAGAGCGCCGCGCTGGCCACCACCATCCATCGCCGCAACCCGGACGATCCGCGCCTGGCGCAGATATCGGCCCACATGATGGCTCAACTGAACGACGAGCGCTCGTGGGTGCCGATGCAGATCCAGGCGTTCGAGGCGCAGTCGGCCAGCGATGTCGCCGGCCTGAACTTCGGCGCCGTGGCCACCTCGAACTTCACCATGACCAGCGACCGCGAGCTGTACGCGACGGCGGCGCCGCCGAACATGATACGGGCCTGGGCCGACCTGCCGCCGCCGGCCGCCCCGGTGCGCGCGGAGGGCGGCTGATGGGCCGCCGGCCGGCCATGGCCCTGGCGCTGGCGGCCGGCTGCGCGCTGGCGCCGGCCGCGCGCGCCGACTGCTTCGACGAGGCGGCCGCCTACCAGCACGTGAACCCGGCGGTGCTGCGGGCGATCGCCTGGCAGGAGTCGCACGGCCGGGCCGACGCGCTGCACCGCAACGACAACGGCTCGGTCGACTACGGCATCATGCAGATCAACTCCATCCACCAGTCCGAGCTCAAGCGCTGGGGCATCGCCGCCGAGCAGTTGATGCAGCCGTGCGTGAGCGTCTACGTCGCGGCCTGGCACCTGCGCAAGATGATGCTCAAGTACGGCAACAACTGGGACGCGGTGGGCGCCTACCATTCGGAAACGCCGGCGCTGCGCGACAGCTACAAGGACGCGATCCGGCGCATCGTCGCCGCGCACGGCGGGGACGGTAACGAGGACGCGATCCGGCCTGGGCGAAGTGACGTGCCGCGGAAATAAAAAGGCCGACGCGGACGTTGTGTAACGTCGGCATCGGCATCGGCCTTGGATCCTGGTCGCGCCCGCGGAGGGCGGCGACCGCGTCCAGCTTAGGTCGGGCTGGCTTCCTGGTCCGGGAAGGCGTTGGTGGCCTTGGAGCCCCACAACGCGTAGAACAGCACATACACTTCGCACAGCGCGGTCAGCAGGAAGGACATCTGCAGGCCGTAGATGTCGGCCAGCCAGCCCTGCACCACCACCAGCGCGCCGCCGGCGATGGCCATGATCAGCAAGCCGGCGCCTTCCTCGGTCATCGGGCCCAGGCCCTTGATGCCGAGCGTGAAGATGGTCGGGAACATCACCGAGTGGAACAGGCCGACCGAGATCAGCGCCCACATGGCGACGTGGCCGGTGGTGAAGGTGGCGATCAGCATCACGATGGCGGCGCCGATGCTGGCGCCGGCCAGCACGGTTTCGGCCGAGACGGTGCGCATCAGCGCGGCGCCGACGAAGCGGCCGACCATCATGCCGCCCCACAGGATGAACAGGTAGGTCGACGCGGTCTGGTGGTTGACGTTGCCGATTTCAGGCTGCGAGACGAAGTTGATGAACAGGTTGGCCACGCCGATCTCGGCGATCAGGTAGATGAAGATCGCCGGGATGCCGAACACCAGGTTGCGGTGGCGCCACAGCGAGTGCTTGCCGCGCTGTTCCTTGCTCACGCGGCTGGTGCTGGACGATTTTATTTCCGGCAGCGGGAAGCGGGCGATGATGACGGCCAGCACGATCAGCACGCCGGCGACGATCAGGTACGGCAGTTGCACCGCCTGGGCGTCGGCCAGGCGCTCGGCCTGGGACAGCACCTGGCCGGCTTCGAGCGTGCCCGAGTTGGAGCGGCCCAGGATCAGGTAACCGCCGAACAACGGCGCGAACGTGGTGCCCAGCGAGTTGAACGCCTGGACCAGGTTCAGGCGCGACGAGGCGGTCTGCGGCGAACCGACGACGGCGACGTAGGGATTGGCGGCCACTTGCAGCAGGGCGATGCCGCAGGCGATCACGAACAGCGCGAACAGGGTGACCGGATACGACGGCAGGCGCGCCGCCGGGATCATCATCAAGGAACCCGCGGCCATGATGGCCAGGCCGACGACGATGGATTTCTTGTAGCCGATGCGTTCGATCAGGCGCGCGGCCGGGATCGAGGCGACGAAATAGGCGATGAACCAGACCGACTCGATCAGCGTGGTTTGCGTGTAGTTCAGGTCAAATACGCTGCGCAGGTGCGGCAGCAGCGTGTTGTTAATTACCGTGATGAAACCCCAGGTAAAAAACAGACTTGCAAGCAGCGACATCGTCGCACGATAGCTGACAACGGGAGACGAGGTCGTCTCCATAGTGCGAGCAGATGAAATGGGCGCTGCCATAATCTTTCCTTTCCAACAAGCGGGAGGAATATGGTAGAGCCAATCCCGTAATCTTGCCAATGAATAAAAAACAATGTCCTATATCTTTTTCGATATGGCAGATATCACCAGATCGTAGTACTGGTAAAAACCGCCGGCCGCGGCCAGGGCTTAGGTCTGCACTTTGTGGTCTTCCGACTGGGCTTTTTCCATCGCTTCGGGCTCGAGTTCCTCGGCCGAGCGGTTCAGGTGCACGAACACCCCCCAGGCCGCCAGCAGCACGCCGACGCTGCCCACCAGCGCGGCCACGTACACCAGGCCGGCCAGATCGTCATGCACCGCGTGGAAGGTCGCCACCAGGCCCTCGATCGCCAGCGCCACCACCACCACCACGAAAAAGCGCGACAGGAAGCGCCGCACGCGCGTCGGCGCGCTGATGTCGGCGTCGCGCACCACTTCCTCCTCGATGATGGTCTCGGCGATTTGCAGCGCCACCACGGCGGCGGCCAGGATGCCGATCGCCTCGATCACCTGCTGGGCGGCGGCCAGGCCGAGCTCGCCGGCGGCGGCGTCCCAGCCGATGCGCGCGCTGATGGCGATGAGAAACAGCGCGGCGGCCGCGAACAGGAACGCGATCAGCGCGTGGATCGCGCCGAACGCCGTCAGGAGCTTTTTCATGGGGTGTCCTTACAGTATGCAGTTATTGCTGGATTGTAAGGTGATAGGGCGGGGTCTTATGTTCGCTATGCAGCATATGGCAGGTAATAACGGAATGCACGAGCATAAAAAAACGCGCCGGCCGGCCATCGGGGAGATGGCTGGCCGGCGCGCCGGTTTGTTACCGAAGCGCTAGGTCTGCGCGATTATTTCTTGGCCTTGCGACGGGCAACGGCACCCAGCAGGGCCAGGCCGCCGAGCATCATGGCGTAGGTCTCTGGCTCCGGCACCGGGGTCGGGATGGCCGACACGGTGGCGAGGTACTGGGAATTGGCCAGGGCGGAGGTACCGGTAACATTGACGCTATAGGTGCCGGCAGCCAGGCTACCAACCCAGCTCAGCGTCTGCGAACCGGCGCCGAAGGTTTGGGTCAGGTTGGTGCCGTTCAGAACTGCCGAGAAGTCCAGGATTTGGCCAGCGCTCACTGCGAACGTCTGCAGGGCCGCGAACGAGGTGCTCGATGGCTCCACCAGGGTAAAGTTCCAGGTGTCGTTGATCGCGGTGTTGGCCGCGAACTTGGCCGAGAACAGGCTCGACGTATCGAAACCGGATGGATCGAGGGTGCCCAGGTCGTAGACGGCCGCCGAAGCGTTCCACGACGCTGCAGCAAGCACGGCAGTTGCAACAACAGATTTTAATTTCATATCAATCCTCGGCGAAGGTGGGGGTGGTTCATCAGGGGGGTGTAACTGAGACCGATAGTAGCACCTTTTGATTTGCATTTTCAATCACACACTTATCGTTTTTACACTTACTTTCACTTATTTAAGGATGAGTTGTACGGATGCCTCATTTTTTGTTGCACCGCAGCAATCGGCGGGAAATTTGTCATGTCATTTGAGTATATTTACAACGATAAAAATGATTGGTTGCGCCGCCATGCAGGCTTTAGGATAGCGTCGCAGGTAATTCGGCACGCAGTTCAGCCCGCGATTCACTTTTCAGAAAGATGCTTATCTATGTCAGCTACGTCACCAATCAAACTTGCCATCGTCGGCGTGGGCAAGATCGTCCATGACCAGCACGTGCCGGCGATCACCGCCAACACCGATTTCGCGCTGGTCGCCTCGGCCAGCCGCAACCACACCATCGAAGGCATACCGGGATTCAAGTCGATCGAGGAAATGCTGGCCGCCATGCCCGAGATCGAAGCGGTCTCGCTGTGCATGCCGCCGCAGTACCGCTACGCCGCCGCCCACGTGGCGTTGACTGCCGGAAAGCATGTGTTCCTGGAGAAGCCGCCCGGCGCCACCCTGTCCGAGGTGGCCGACCTGGAGGCGCTGGCCGCCGCCAACGGCGTGTCCCTGTTCACCAGCTGGCACTCGCGCTACGCGCCGGCGGTGCAGCCGGCCAAGGCCTACCTGGCGGCGCACCCGCCTATTAATATGCAGGTGACCTGGAAGGAGGATGTGCGCCACTGGCATCCGAACCAGGACTGGATCTGGCAGGCGGGCGGCCTGGGCGTGTTCGATCCGGGCATCAACGCCTTGTCGATCGTCACCGAGATCCTGCCGTCGCTGGTGTTCCTGACCGGCGCCACCCTGGAATTCCCGGAGAACCGCGACGCGCCGATCGCCGCCGAGTTGCATTTCAAGAACGCCGCCGGCGTGCCCGTCCACGCCGAGTTCGACTGGCGCCAGACCGGCAAGCAGAGCTGGGACATCGTCGTCGGCACCGCGCAGGGCGAGGTCAAGCTCAGCGATGGCGGCGCGCGCCTGTGGATAGCCGGCGAGGAACAGCCGCTGGAGAAGGAGGCCGAGTATCCGTCGCTGTACCGCCGCTTCGCCGAACTGGTCAAGACCGGCGGCTCGGATGTCGACGTGGCGCCGCTGCGCCACGTGGCCGACGCCTTCATGCTGGGCAAACGCAAGGTCGTCGACGCCTTCCACGACTGATGACCGCCATCACGCGACGCGCGACGGCGCTGGCGGCCGGCATAGTGCTGGCCGCACTGCAGCATAATGGCGTCCAGGCGGCCGACGGCGGCTTCGCCAAAGGCGCCGATATCAGCTGGATCACCGAAATGGAGGCGGCCGGCCGTCCCTTCCTCAACCGCGACGGCAAGCGCCAGGATGTGTTCGTCACGCTCAAGGAACAGGGCATGGACGCGGTGCGCCTGCGCGTGTGGGTCGATCCCGCCGAAGGCTACAACGGTCTGGCCGATGTGCTGGCCAAGGCGCGGCGCGCCAAGGCCGCCGGCATGCGGCTGATGATCGACTTCCACTACAGCGACAACTGGGCCGATCCGGGCAAGCAATTCAAGCCCGCCGCGTGGAAGGGCTACAGCGTCGAGCAGTTGGCCAAGGCCGTCGGCGAGCATACCCGCAACACGCTGGAGGCGCTGCGCGCGGCCGGCATCACGCCGGAATGGGTGCAAGTCGGCAACGAAACCACGCATGGCATGCTGTGGCCGGAAGGCGCCGCCGGCGTCCACATGAACCACTACGCGCGCTTCGTGGCCAGCGGCTACTATGCTACGAAGCAAGTGTTCCCCGACGCGCAGGTGATTGTCCATGTGGACAACTGCCACGACAACCGCCAGTTCCGCTGGAACTTCGACGGCTTGCTGGCCCACGGCGGCAAGTTCGACGTGATCGGCGCGTCCGCCTATCCGACCACCGTCAAGGGCGTGGACTGGCGGGCGGCGACGGCGGCCTGCCTGCACAATATGAACGACCTGGCCGCCCGCTACGGCAAGCCGGTGATGTTGGCCGAGGTGGGCGCGCCGTGGAACCATCCCGAGGGCAAGGCCATCATCGCCGACCTGATCGCCAAGGTGCGCCAGGTCGACAACGGCAAGGGCGTCGGCGCGTTCTATTGGGAACCGCAGGCTTACGATTGGAAAGGCTATCCGATGGGGGCCTTCGACCACAGCGGCAAGCCGACCGCGATCATGGACGCGTTCCTGGAGTAGGGGGTTTTTGGTGGATTACGTGGCGGTAATCCACCATGTGGTTTTTTTACGCGCCGCGCCCCCCTGTTTAGTTTGCTTTGATGTAGATTGACAAGTTCGATCATCCATCACGCTTTCTATGTCTTTTCTCACCAGGCGAACCTTGTCGCTTCGGCACCTGCTTATCATCCTGACCGCGATCGGATTGCTGCCCATGGCCTTGCTGGGCGTGTGGAGCATCCACGCGGCCAGCCAGTACCAACTGCGGGAACAGGAAAGATCGATGCTCGACCTGGCGCGCGCGTTGTCGAGCGCGGCCGACGCCGAACTCGACGCCTCGGTCGCCATGCTCGCCAGCGCCGCGCGCGCGCCGGCGCTGATGGCCGGCGACGTCGACGGCTTCTATGACGTGGCGTTCCGGCTGGCGGAGGCCCAGGCCGAATGGCAGGCCCTGATCCTGACGGACGACAAGGGCAAAGTGCTGTTCAATACCATGGCCGGGCGCGACGCCGCGCCGCCCAGGGTGGTCGATACCGAAAGCCTGAAGCGCGTGCTGGCCACGCGCCAGCCGGTGGTGGGCCATATCCTGCGCGGTACGCGGGGCCGCGCCGCGTTTCCGGTGCGCATCCCGGTGATCGACGACGACGGCGAGCTCTACACGCTCACCGCCGTGATCCGTCCCGACCGCATCGTGCAGATGATCCAGCGCCAGAGCATGCCGCAGGGCTCGGTCATTTCCATCATCGACGCCGCCGGCAAGATCGTGGCGCGGTCGCGCAACCAGGACGGCACGGTGGCCGGCACGCCCAGCGCGTCGCTACGGCAATTGATCGGCAGCGCCAAGTCGGAAAACGTCGGCACCGCCGACACGCTCGAGGGCGAGACGGTGGTCTCGGCCTACACCACGCTGTCGCATTACGGCTGGACGGTGGTGGTGGGGCAGCCGGCCGCGCAGTTGCGCACCGCCGCCTACCAGCGCCTGGCGGTCTACGGCGCCGGCATGCTGGCCTCGCTGGCCGTGTGCATCGGCATCGCCTCGCTGCTGTCGGCGCGCATCGTCACCACGATCAAGGGACTGCAAACGGGCGCGGCGGCGCTGGGCACCGGCGCCCCGGTCACCGTGGTGCCGTCGCGCATCGCCGAGTTCCAGCTGATCGGCGCGGCGCTGGAGGAGGCCGAGCGCCAGCGCGCCGCGCAGGAGCGGGAGCGGGCCCTGCTGCTCGATTCGCTGCAGCGGGCGATGGAAAACCAGGAGGAGGCGCTGACGCGCGCGCGCGAGGCGGGCCGGGCCAAGGACGAGTTCCTCGCGGTGCTGGGCCACGAATTGCGCAACCCGCTCAGCCCCATCGTCACCTCGCTCGACTTGATGGACATGCGCGACGAGCCGGGCGCGCGGCGCGAGCGCGCCGTGATGCGGCGCCAGACCAACCACCTGCGGCGCCTGGTCGACGACTTGCTCGACGTCTCGCGCATCACCTCGGGCAAGTTGCGCATCGACGCCAGGCAAGTCAATTTCGCCGACGTGGTGCGGCACGCGGTGGCGGCTTCGCCGCAACCGGTGATGTTGTCGGCACCGCCGGCGCTGTGGGTGCGCGGCGACGACAGCCGCCTGACCCAGGTGCTCAACAACCTGCTGTCGAACGCGGTCCGTTTCGGCAGCGACGACACGCGCGTGTCGCTGGCGGCCGACGGCGCCCGGGCGCGCCTGGTGGTCAGCGACAACGGCATCGGCATGGGCCGCGAACTGCTGGCGCGGGTGTTCGAGCCGTTCATGCAGGCGCCGCAGACGCTGGAGCGCCGCACCGGCGGCTTGGGACTGGGACTGGCGATCGTGCGCAAGCTCGTCGAGCTGCACGGCGGCACCGTGACGGCCGACAGCGACGGTCCCGGCCGGGGCAGCCGCTTCGAGGTGTTGCTGCCGCTGAGCGGGGCGGCGGCGGACGCGCCGCCGGACGCGCCGCGCGGCGCCAGCGCCGGGGTGCGCGTGCTGCTGGTGGACGACAACGTCGACGCCGCCACGTCCGGCGCGGCGCTGCTCGAACAACTGGGGCACGAGGTGCGCGTGCTGCACAGCGCGGAGGCGGCGCTGGCGCAGTTCCGCCAGTACGCGCCGGCGGTGGCGATCCTCGACATCGGCCTGCCGGACATGGATGGCTACGCGCTGGCGGCGGCGCTGCGGCGCGCGCAGGGCCAGGCGCCGCTGCGGCTGGTGGCGCTGACCGGGTATGGGCAGAAGGAGGATATCGAGCGGGCCGCCGAAGCCGGGTTCGACCTGCACCTGACCAAGCCGGCCAGCGCCGAGGAGCTGGGGCGGGCGGCCGGCCTGGCCGGGTGATCGGCCGCCGGCGGCGCGTGCATGGCGGATTACGCTGCGCTAATCCGCCCTACGTGTCTCCGTAGTGACATCAGGTCGTGTGGCCATCGATTGGCGGTGTTGGATGCTTGTGGGGCGATAGCGCCGTGGCGGCCCCCGGCTCAGCCGTGCAGGGCGCGCTCGCGGCCGACCGCGTAGCCCTGCGCGTAGTCGATGCCGATGTTGTTGACCACGTCCAGGGTCACCGTGTCCTCGACGAACTCGGCGATCGTTTGGATGCCGATCACCCGGCCCACCTTGTGGATCGCCTCGACCATCGCCCGGTGCACCGGATTTTGCGCGATGCCGCGGATGAAGGAGCCGTCGATCTTGAGGAAATCGACCGGCAGCGATTTCAGATAGCCGAACGACGACAGGCCGCTGCGGAAATCGTCCAGCGAAAACCGGCAGCCCAGCAGCTTGAGCCGCGACATCAGGTCCTGCGCCTTCGGCAGGTTGCGGATCGCCGCCGTCTCGGTGATCTCGAAACAGATCCGCGCCGGGTCGACCCCGTTGTCGACGAACTGGTCGATGATGAACAGGTGCAGCGTGTCGTCGTTCATCGACGGCCCCGACAAGTTGACCGAGAGCATAGGCGGCGCCGCGCCACGCTCCGGCGCCCCGGCCGGCGCCTGGCCGGCGAGGTGGCGGCACACGGCGCGGATGACCCAGCGGTCCAGCGTCGGCATCATGTGGTAGCGCTCGGCGGCGGGGATGAAGCGGTCCGGCCGGATCACCTCGCCGCCGTCGGCCTTCAACCGCAGCAGGATCTCCTCGTGGCCGCGGCGGTTGCCCTGCAACGCCACGATCGGCATCGCGTGCAGTTCGAAGCCGTCGCGCTGGATGGCGTCGTTCAGGCGCGGCACCCACATCATCTCGCCGTGGCGCCGCGCCGGCGTGGCGTCGCCCTCCGAATAGACGTGGATGCGGTTGCGCCCCTGGTCCTTGGCCATGTGGCAGGCCTCGTCGGCGGCGATCAGCACGTCGCTGACGGACTTGCTGTCGGCGCTGATCTCGACCATGCCGATGCTGGCGCCGGTCCCGAAGCTGTGCTCGTCCCAGACGAAGCGGAAGTCCTTGACCAGCCGGCGGATCTCCTCGGCGATCAGGCGCGCCTGGTCGAGCCGGCAATGGCCCAGCAGCACGCCCAGCCCGTCGCCGCCCAGGCGCGCCAGCACGTCGCTTTCGCGCATCTTTTGCCGCAGCAGGTTGGCCAGGATCTGCAGCAGCGCGTCGCCGGCGGCGGGGCCGGCGGTGTCGTTGACCAGCTTGAAGCGGTCGAGGTCGATATACAGCAGCGCGTGCGTGTGGTCGTCCTGCTTCGACACGTGCAGCGCGTTGGCGATGTGCCGCTCGAACTCGCGCCGGTTGCACAGGCCCGTGAGCACGTCGTGGTTCGCGTGCCAGGAAAACTGGCTCGACGGCGCGCGCTGGTGGGTGACGTCGCGGAACACCGCCACCGCCCCCAGCATTTCGCCGTCCGCCAGCCGGATCGGCGCGGCCGTGTCCTCGATGGCGATGCGGCGCCCGTCGCGCGTGACGAGCATGGCGCGCGCCGGCGGCCCGACCGCTTCGCGCTTGAGCAGGCATTTGTAGACGGTGTGGTCGAGCGGGCGGCCGCCGGCCTCGTCGACCAGCGGCAGCACCTCGACGATGTCGCGTCCGGCGGCCCGCTCGCGCGTCCACCCGGTCAGCCGCTCGGCCGCGCGGTTCATGTAGCGCGTCGCGCCGTGCGCGTCGGTGGTGATGACGCCGTCGCCGATGCAGTCGAGCGTGGCCTCGGACACGCGTTCGCGCTGGTCGGCGACGCGTTCTTTTTCGACCACCTCGGAAATGTCGCGGATCAGTCCCAGCGTACGGTCCGGCCGGCCCAGCGCGTCGCACAGCACCTTGGCCTCGGCGCGCAGCCAGCGCACGGCGCCGTCGGCCGGGCGCACGCAATAGCCGATGTGGTATTGGCCCGCCGCGTCGACGGCCTCCTGCATGGTGCGCAGCACCGAGTCGCGATCGTCCGCGTGCACCAGCGCCAGGAACTGCGGGAATGGCTGGTCGGTTTCCCGCGCCGGCAGGCCCACCATGGCGGCGCCGGGCGCCGACCAGTGGATGGTCCCATCCATAACGTCTCCATTGACGACGGTGGCGTCCCAGATCGCCATGCCTGCCGCCTCGACCGCCATGCGGGATCGCAATTCGTGCTCGTCCATGTCCGCCCCGCGCGTAAAAATAAGTGCGTTGATACGAATCGATGTTGGCCCGCCAGCGAGGGGGGGGATTGATAAAACGCAAACGAACAATGATAAACGGCGCAAACCCCGGCCGCGGACGGAGCGGGAGCGCAAGCAAAAACGGTGATCCGGGCCACCCGCAGCAAAAAGCGGTAACGAAAATGCCTGTATCGTGTGATGGCACACACATACGTTGTTAATTACCGCCGCGCGCGATTGAACAAGGCTCGTTTTGCCCGGTAAAATGTTAATAATAAGGCATTTCTAGCAAGGAGCTTTCATGTCTCAACCCAAACCCTACGATCCAAACGCGATGCTCGACACCATCCTGGCAAAAATGCAGCTGCGCAATGACGCAGCACTGTCGCGCTTGCTGGATATCCAGGCCCCCGTGATCAGCAAAATCCGTCATCACCGCATGCCGGTCAGCGGCGCGCTGCTGGTGCGCATCCACGAGGCGACCGGCCTTAGCGTACGCGCGCTGCAGGACCTGATGGGTGACCGCCGCAGTAAATTCCGCCTGTCGTCGGCCCAGGGCCGCGCCGGCGCCCAGACCGGCAGCGCCGCCGGTGCCGAATGACGGCGCCTGCGACCCCCGCCGGTGACGAGCTGGTGGCGCTGGCCGCGCTGCTGCAGCGCCAGGGCTACCGGTTCACCACCGTCACGCCCGCCACCCACGGCCGTGTATTGAGCCGCGCGGCGCCGCAGGGCGCGCCCAGCCTGCGCGACGTGTTCGGCTGGAACAAGCCGTTTAGCGCCGACCAGATCGACGCGGCGATTCTCGGGCAGATGCGGAAAGCCGGCGTGCTGCGGGAACAAGCGGGCACTCTGCGCAGCACGGTGCGCGCCTCGACCATCGGCCAGCGGCTGTACTTCCATTCGGCCTATCCGACCGGCGACGCCGACTCGGTGTTTCTGGGCCCGGACACCTACCGTTTCGTGCGGGCGGCCGGCCAGGTGCTGGACCAACTGTCCGCCAGTCCCGGCGCCGGCGTGCGGCGCGCGGCCGACATCGGCTGCGGCGCGGGGCCGGGCGCGATCATGCTGGCCCAGCGCTTCCCGGAGGCGCAAGTCTACGCCGTCGATATCAACGACCGGGCGCTGGCGCTGGCCGACGTCAATTGCCGGCTGGCCGGCGTCGGCAATGTCGCCTGCGTGCACAGCGACATGCTGTCGGGCCTGGAGGGCGAGTTCGACGTGATCATCTCCAATCCGCCGTATCTGCTCGACCCCGACCAGCGCGCCTACCGCCACGGCGGCGGCGAGCTGGGGGCCGGTTTGTCGCTGCGCATCGTCGAGGCGGCGATCGCGCGGCTCGCGCCCGGCGGTACCTTGCTGCTGTACACCGGCGTGGCGATCGACAATGGCGAGGACCCGTTCCTGCGACAGGCCGGCAGCATGCTCGAAGCGGCGCGGATGTCGTGGAAGTACGAGGAAATCGATCCCGATGTGTTTGGCGAGGAACTCGATACCCCGGCCTATGCCGGCGTCGACCGCATCGCCGCCGTCATGCTGCTGGCCAGAAAAGCCGCTGCCCGGTGAAGGTATGATGATGAAGGTATTACGGCAGCGTTTGCTGCGTGGCGCCAATCTGTATAGCCGCTTTCCGTGCATTGCCGCCACCATTTCGTTCGATGCCACCGAGGTGCCGCTGGCGGACGTCGCCAGCGCCGTGGCGCGGCAAGTGGCGTCGCCTTTGCCTTCGGCCGCGAGCACGGACGTCGGCGTTCTGGTGGCGCAGGCCGCGTTGCAGTTGCAGCGCTGCTGTGGCCACGCGCTCGATTTCGCCCATGCGGAAGCGCTGGCGCCCGGCTCGGCACAGCGCCGTGTCGTCATCGAGTACGCATTGGAGCACGTGGCGCAGCGGGCGCTGGCGATGGCGACCGATATCGTCGGCGCCGCCATGCGCGGCGAAGACTACGACGCCGCCGGAGCCCACGCGGCGCTGCGCGCGTTGTCGAGGGCCTTGGCGTTGCCGCCGCGCATCGGCGAACTGGTCGGCCAGGCGCGGGCGCTGGGCATTCCCGTGCTGCGCGCCAGCGAGCACGCCGATCTGGTGCAGTTCGGGTGGGGAAGCCGGCAGTGGCGCTTCGTCGACGCGCCGGTGGCCGATACGCCGCTGCTGACCAACACCATCGTGCGCGACCGCCTGCTCGCACGGGCGTTGATGGTCGAGGCGAATATCGATGTCCCGGCCGGCACCACCGTCAACCGGCTGGAGGACGCGTTGCGCGTCGGCCGCCGTTACGACTGGCAGGCGGTGGTCAAGCGCCGCCTTGCGACCGGCGACGACCGGCAATGGCGCTGCACCAGCGAAGCGGAGCTGACGGCGGCGTTCGCGCTGGTGCACGCGGCCGGCGGCGATGTCGTCATCGACAGCTTTGAAGACGGCCCGCTCGCCATCGTGCCGGTCGGCGCGGACGGCGCCCTGCACGCGTCGGCGCAGGTGCGCCATCTGTGCCTCGGCGCCGCCGCCAAGCTGGGGCTGGCCGAGGCGCGGGTGGGCGTCGTCGAAAGCGAATCAGGACCGCTGGTGACCGCCATCGATGGCGCCGGCGCGCCGGCCGATGTCGCCGACGCCGCCACGCGGGCGCGCCGGATGCTGGCGCAGCCGGGCCAGGGCCGCATCCCGGTGATCGCGGTCACCGGCACCAACGGCAAGACCACCACCACCCTGATGATCGCGCACGCCGTGCGGCTGGCGGGGCTGCGCACCGGCCACACCACCACGCAAGGGATCTTCATCGGCCAGCGCATGGTCGGCCAGGGCGATTGCACCGGTTACTGGTCGCACCGCACCGTCCTCGGTTCTCCCGAAGTCGACTTCGCCGTGCTCGAGGCCGCGCGCGGCGGCCTGCTCAAGCGCGGCCTGGCGTTCGACGCCTGCGCCGTGGGCGTCATGCTCAACGTCTCGGACGACCACCTGGGCCTGGACGGCGTGGAGACCGTCGAGGATCTCGCGCGGGTCAAGTCGACGGTGATCGCGGGCGCGCGAACGGCCGTGCTCAACGCCGACGACCCGCACTGCGTGGACGCGCGGGCGCGCCTGGCGCCGGATGCCGGGATAATTTTCTTTTCCATGGATCCGGCCAACGCCACTTTGCTCGCGCATCTGGCCGGCGGCGGCAGCGGCGTGTGGCTGCAGGACGAGACGATCGTGCTGGCCGACGGCGCCGGCCGCGCCGTTCAGCCGGTCATCGGCGCGGCCACCATTCCCGCCACCGTCGGCGGCATGGCCCGCTATAACATCGCCAACAGCCTGGCGGCGACGGCAGCGTTGCACGCGACCGGGTTTGGCGCCGCGCACATCGCCGCGGCGCTGGCCAGTTTCGTCTCCGACGCGGCGACCAATCCCTTGCGCTCGAATATCTTCGCGGTGCGCGACTTCCATATCGTGCTCGATTACGCGCACAATCCGGCCGCGTACGCCGCGCTGGGCGACCTGGCGCGCGGCATGGCGGGACGCACGCCGGGGGCGCGCGTGTTGGGCGTGGTGACGTCGCCGGGGGACCGGCGCGACGCCGACCTGCGCCGCATCGGCGAAACCTGCGCCGCCGCTTTCGACGTGCTGTTCGTCTACGAGTCGCAGGCCCGTGGCCGGCCGCCGGGCGAGGCGGCGGCCGTCATCGGCGAGGGCGTGCGCGCCGCCGCCGGGCCGGCGACCATGCAAACGTTTGGCGGCGCGGCCGAGGCGCTGCGCGCGGCTTACCGCCAATGCCGCCATGGTGATGTGCTGGTGTTCGCCTGCGGCAGCGCCGTCTCGACCCTGACCGACGGTGTGCGCGCCATCGACCCCGAGGGCGCCGCCGCGATCGAGTCGCAACTGGGCGGCTCCTAGCGGAGGCCGCGCCATCCGACTCAGGACAGGGCCGTGTCGAGCACCATCATCACGATGAAGCCGATCACCAGCGCGCAGGACGCTGTCTTGCGGTGGCCATGGCGGTGCGCCTCGGGCACGACGTCGTGGCAGATCACGTACAGCATGGCGCCGGCCGCGCCGGCCAGGCCCCAGGGCAGGAAGCGGGCGCTGGCCTCGATCAGCAGCGCGCCGCCGACCGCGCCCAGCGGTTCGACCACGCCGGACATCGCGCCCAGCACCGCGGAAAACACCCGGCCGTAGCCGACCGAGCGCAGGGCGATGGCCACCACCAGTCCTTCCGGGATGTCCTGAATGGCGATGCCCATCGCCAGCGTGTGCGCCTTGGCGGCGTCGACGCCGCCGTAGCCGACGCCGATCGCCAGGCCCTCGGGCAAATTGTGTATCGCCACCGCGCCGACGAACAGCCAGGCGCGGGTCATGGCGGTGGTGTCGGCGCGGTCGCCCAGCACCTGCTCGGAACGCACCAGGTAACCCAGCAGCATCACCAGCAGCATGCCGATCAGGATGCCGCCGCCGACCGTCATGCTGGCAACGGCCGAGCTGGCGCCGGCGTTCTTGCTGGCGTTAATCGCCGGCAAAACCAGCGAGAACGACGTGGCCGCCAGCATAATGCCGCCGCCCAGGCCCAGGGCGGCGTCATAGCTGCGCTGCGAAAAGTTCTGCGCCAGCAGCACGGGCAGGGTGCCCACCGCCGTGGCGGCGGCGGCCCATAGACCGGCGGTCAGCGCCTGTTGCGCCGGCATGGGTAGCGACGCGATCGTCAGCGCCAGGTCGCGTGTCAGCAGCAGCAGGCCGAGGACGCCGATGAAGGCGCCCATGGCGTGGCGCCAGGTGGGCCGGGGGCCGGATCTGAGCATGGGCTTGGTTTCTCCTGTTAAGTGCGGCCATCTTACGGCGGCGGCAACGCCGCGTCTGTCGGTGCGCAACGCCCGCAGGTGTAAGACGGCTCTCGCACGGCTTTGTTTAGCCCGTCCCCGGCCACCCCGATTCAGCTCGGCGGACGCTGGCGGCCGCCGCCGCCGCGCGGCCATCCGGCCCATCCCGGCTTGAGCCGTCGACGGGGCCGATGAATCGTCGAGTGGTTCCGGCCGAAAGCGCCATGCACCGTCGGTCGAGGCACGCCGGCCCATTCCTTTCGTCGTAGTAAATCGTTGGCGCCATTGGCGAATGACGGTTCAGAACGAAATGCGCAGGCTCGACGCCATCTTGCTCGGCACCGAGGACGGCAGCGTGACCGTCAAGGCGTCGTCGCGCTGTTCCCAGCTCAGCGCTTCGGCGCTGCCCAGCAAGGCGATCGCCTTGACCGGCCGGGCTTCCAGCCCCGCCTTGCGTCCCAGCGACTGGATGCGCACCGTGCGGCCGGGCACGCCGAGGGTGATCGCATACAGCGCGTCGCCCTTGGTGGTGAAGCGGATGTCCTCCGGCGTGTAGGCGGTGTTCTCCTGGAAGTGGCCGGAGGCCGCCTTGGTCGGACCTTCACCGAAGACCTTCCACGGACGGGTGCCGTAGATGGCCTCGTCGTTCACGCCCATCCATTCGCTCATCTCCGACAGGAAGGTCAGCGCCTCCGGCGGCAGGCTGCCGTCGGGGTACTGCACCACGTTGAGCAGCAGGTTGCCGTTCTTGCTGACGATGTCGGCCAGCATGTGCACCACTTCCGGGGTCGTCTTGTACTTGTAGCCTTCGCTGTAGAACCAGTCGCCGATGGAGGTGTCGGTCTGCCACGGCAGCGGCTTGATGCCTTCGGCCACGCCGCGTTCGATGTCCTGCACTCCGGCCTCGGGAATGAACTCGCCGGTGCCGATGTCCTTGTGGTTGTAGACCGCTTGCAGCTTGCCGCCGTGCGCGGCGATGCTGGCGTTGTAGAAGTTCGACACCAGGGTGCGCCCCACGCGGCCGAACGGCAGGCCGCCGTCCGAGTACAGCAGGTCCGGCTGATAGCGGCTCACCAGGTCGGTGATGCGGTTGAACCATTGCTGGTGCCAGCGGGTGTCGCTGGTGTACCAGCTCTTGGTGCCGCGGTAGGGCTGGTTGTGCGCCCGGTGGTACAGCGACTGGTAGCGCGGATCGGCGCCGTCGTAATCGACGCCGAACTCCGGCCACATCGGCGAGTAGCCGTGGCTGGTGGCGAACCAGCCGTAACTGGCCCCCAGGTGCTCCGACACGCCGAAGCGCAAGCCGGCCTTGAGCGCCGCCTTTTGCCAGTCGCCGACGATGTCGCGGCGCGGCCCCATCTTGACGGCGTTCCATTCGTGGTGACGCGAGTCCCACAGATCGAAATTGTCGTGGTGCACGCCCATGCTGACGAAGTAGCGCGCGCCGGCCTTCTTGTACAGCGCCATCAGGCCTTCGGGGTCGAACTTCTCTGCCTTCCACAAGGGGATGATGTCCTTGTAGCCGAACTTGGACGGGTGGCCGTAGTTCTTGACGTGATGGTTGTACTGCGGCGAATTCCATATGTACATGTTGCGGGCGTACCAATCCCCCGCGCGCGGCACCGCCTGCGGTCCCCAGTGCGACCAGATGCCGAACTTGGCGTCGCGGAACCAGTCGGGAACTTGATAGGATTTGAGCGAGGCGGCGGTCGGCTGGAAAGGTCCGGCGACCCTGGCCAGCTTGACGGGCGGCTCGGCGGCCATGGCCGGGGCGGGCGCGGCTGCGGCCGCGAGGGCGAGGACGGATGAGAAGGTTGCGGCGCGCTGCGTGTTTCCCCACGTGGGCATGGTATCTCCTTGATGAGTCCCGCGCGGAGCGGGTGGTTGTTGTGTGTTTATTATATATGGAAAACAATCGATATTGTGGGAACCACGCATGCGTTGCCGAAATTGCTTGACAATAATCTAAGGTGATCCTAAAGTGATATCACTTTGATGTCATTTACCTGAGGAGCAATCGAGCATGAATGGTGCAAACACTCGCCGCGAAACGGCGTTCTCATCGACGAATGGCTACCTGGCGGCCTGCGCCGGCATTGTTTTACTGTTGGGCGCCGCGTGGATGTTTAAAACGGCAATCGGGGAGAATGGCGGTTTTTCGTCGTTGTTCGGCGCGATAGCGCTGTTGCTGGCCGCAGTGTTTTTCCTGACGGGCCTGTTCATGCTGCAACCGAACGAAAGCGCGATCCTCACCTTGTTCGGCAAGTACATCGGCACCGACCGCAGCGAAGGGCTGCGCTGGGCGTTTCCGTTGTACGTCAAGCGGCGCCTGTCGCTGCGCGCGCGCAATTTCAACGCGCCCACGCTCAAGGTCAACGACAAGCGCGGCAACCCGGTCGAGATCAGCGCTGCCATCGTCTGGCGCGTGCGCGACACCGCCCAGGCGGTGTTCGAAGTGGACGATTTCGAGCGTTACGTCGCGATCCAGGCCGAGGCGGCGCTGCGCCACCTCGCCTCCCAATATGCATACGACGAGGCCGAGGATTTGCCGGAAGGCGAAACCACGCTGCGCGGTGGCATGGACGTGGTCGTCGACGCCCTCAAGTGCGAGCTGCAAGCGCGGTTCGAGGAGGCCGGCGTGCAGGTGGTCGACGCCAAGCTCACCCATCTGGCGTACGCTCCCGAGATCGCCCAGGTCATGCTGCGCCGCCAGCAGGCCGAGGCGATCATCAGCGCCCGCTCCAAGATCGTGCACGGCGCCGTCAGCATGGTCGAATCGGCGCTGAAGGGATTGTCGGAGCGCGGCATCGTCGAGTTGGACGACGAGCGCAAGGCGGCGATGGTCAGCAATTTGCTTGTGGTGCTGTGCTCGGACAAGGAAACCCAGCCGATCATCAACACGGGCACCCTCTACAACTAGCGGCCGAAAAGCATGGCGAGTCCAGGTAAAAAAGCATATCCGCTGCGCATCGATCCCGCGCTATGGGAGGAGCTGCAACGCCTCGCCGCGCGCGACCTGCGCAGCGTGAACGCGGAAATCGAATTTTTGCTGCGGGAGGGGCTGGCCCGGCGCGGCGTCAAGATCAAGGACGACAGCGGCAAACCCGGCGAACCGGAGCAAGAATAAATCGGGGTCAGGTCCGACATTCGGACATTTCGGAACTTTGGACACGCTGAAAAGTTCCGTTTTCGTCTCAGTTTGTCCGAATGTCGGACCTCGTATATTGAGCGTACCGCATCTCCATTGGATAATGAAGATGTAGATGCGG
>NZ_JBWKQJ010000025.1:0-12880 GCF_059418705.1 Duganella sp. GW821-FHT07F09
CAGGACCGTGAAACAACTCTGCGCCGATGATAGTGCTGCAACCAGTGTGAAAGTAGGTTATCGTCAGGCTAGTTATAAGAAGAAGCCCACCAGGTGATCCTGGTGGGCTTTTTTGCGTTCATGCGCCGGGTATCAAACACACCCCGGAGACACGTAGGGCGGATTAGCGCAGCGTAATCGGCCATCACGCGCCGCCGCCAGCTCACGCATGGCCGATTACGGCGTTCCGCCTAATCCGCCCTACGTGTCTCGTACGGCTAATCAAGCCGATCAGATACTGCAAGCACTCCAGCACCTCGAACTGGTGATGCAGGAAATACCGCGCCGCGCTGTCCTTGCTGCGGCCTATGCGCACCGTCAGCCACGACTCCGGTGCGTCCCTGAAGATCTGCTCGTCCGCCTCATCCTCGCCGATGTACAGCGCCGTCTGCCGCGAGGCATGATCCAGCACCGTGCTCAACGTCGTGCGCTTGCCCGGCGCATCCGGCGGCAGCAAATTGACACCGCTGCGCGCCCCGACCACCACCGGCGCCGGATGCAGCGCTCCCAGCACCCGCTCGATCTCACGCATGGTGCGCGGTCGGTCGCGCAGCAGCCGGTAATGCAGCCACAGCGAACACCCATGATCGGCGATCAGCAACCCGGGATCGACCTTGTGCAAGCCATGCTCGTCGATCATCTGCCGCAGCCAGGTGGTGCAGATACTCCGCGCGCGCGGCGCGTCATCCTCCTGCCCGGGCAAACAACCCGAGCCGTGATTGCCGACCAGATAAGCAGGCCGCACAGGCAGCCGCGCCTCGACATCGTCCAGGCTGCGGCCGGTAATGACGGCGACCGGCAGCAACGCGCACAAGTCGCGGAAGCAGCGTTCCAGCGCCGGCTGCATGCGTGCCTGGCTGGGCAGCACGACCGGCGGCGCCAAGGTGCCGTCGAAAGTGAACGCGAGTACCGGCTCGGTCGCGACAAGCTCCGCGAGCGCCCGCCTGCCGGCTAATGAAAGCAAATGAATCATGCCCCTCCTTGTTGCGCGGCGCCTTGCTCGTTGAAAGCGGCAGCCTGCGGGTGGCAGAGGGGTTCGAACTGAACCGTATCGTGGCGGCGCGGAACGCCGTGCCACGGAGCTCGGGCCGACATCGCCCGTTCAAACCCAGTCAAAGAAAATTATCGTACTGCCCGGAA
The DNA here is from genome assembly GCF_059418705.1 of Duganella sp. GW821-FHT07F09. NCBI lineage: Bacteria > Pseudomonadati > Pseudomonadota > Betaproteobacteria > Burkholderiales > Oxalobacteraceae > Duganella > Duganella sp. GW821-FHT07F09. The sequence goes on from NZ_JBWKQJ010000025.1 coordinate 1,180, forward strand.
TCGAGCATGTCAAACGCGATTCTATTGAACAGTTGATGCATAAATGATTCGACGCAACTAATAGCGTTGCCTTCCGCTCTATTTGTGCCTTGGGGCATGTATGATGGACGATCGCACTGTTTAACTCTCGAGGTGTATTCATGGCAAATAAATTCCGTCTGGTCACTCGCAGCGATTTCGACGGCCTGGTCTGCGCCGTGCTGCTGAAGCACTTGGATATGATCGATGACATCCTGTTCGTTCATCCGAAGGATATGCAGGACGGCAAGATCGCGATCACCGACAACGACATCACGACCAATCTTCCCTACGTGCCGGGCGTGCACATCGCCTTCGACCACCACTTGTCTGAAACCATCCGCAACACCGGCGAGCGCTCCAACCATGTGATCCATCCCGAGGCGCCGTCGGCCGCTCGAGTGGTCTACGATTACTACGGCGCGGAGAAAGCCTTCCCGGCCTCATGGGGCGATATGATGGCCGCCGTCGACAAGGGCGACGCCGCGCGCTTCAACGAGCAGGAAGTGCTCAATCCGGAAGGCTGGGACTTGCTGAACTTCCTGATGGACGCGCGTACCGGCCTGGGCCGCTTCCGCGAGTTCCGCATCTCGAACTACAACCTGATGATGGACTTGATCGATGCGTGCAAGAACCACACGATCGAACAGATCATGGCCTTGCCGGACGTGAAGGAACGCAAGGACCTGTACTTCGAGCATGCGGAAAAGTGTAAGGACCAGATCCGCCGCTGCGCGACCGTGCACAAGAATCTGGTGGTGCTGGATCTGCGCAACGAGGAAATCATCTTCGCCGGCAACCGCTTCATCATTTACGCGCTGTTCCCGCAGACGAACATCTCGATCCACGTGTTGTGGGGACTGAAGAACCAGAACACCGTGTTCGCCACCGGAAAATCGATCCTGAACCGCACCTCGAAGACCAACATCGGCGCCCTGATGCTGGAATACGGCGGTGGCGGACATGAGAACGCCGGCACCTGCCAGGTCGACAACGAGCGCGCCGAGGAGGTGCTGGGCGCGCTGATCCACCGGATCAACTCCGAAGGATAAAAAAAACGGCGCCTCGGCGCCGTTTTTCATTTCCGCGATCCGTCGCCGGTCAGAACTCTTTTTCCGGCAGCGCGATCTGGTTGTCGGTGCTGAACTGGTAGTCCTTGAACACGTGCTCGGCCGACAGCAGCTGGTATTCGCCGTCCGGTTTCTTGTGCGTGGTGTCCTTCAGGCGATAGGTGTAGTGGCCGCAGGTCCAGCAGTTGAAGTTGCGCATGTGCGTGCACAGGCAGGTCTTGTCCATCACGACGATGTTCTTCTCGTTCGGATGGGCCGCCACTTCGCGGTTGTACGAGTTGATGTAGGCGCAGTTGCCCGTCGCGTCCAGCAGGTAGCCGTAGGATTCGCACCCCGGACGGATGCCGGCGCCGATCGCCGGCGTGCTTTTGAGCATGCGCATCGGGTAGCCGGTCGGCGAGATGCCGTTGACGATGATGTCGTCCTCGGTGGCCTTGACGTATTCCTGCTTGACCTTGGCCGGCAGACCGCATTCGTTGGTGATGGTGAAGCGGGTCGCCACCTGCACGCCCGCCGCGCCCGCCTCGAGGAAGCGGACGGCGTCGCTGCCGGTGAAGATGCCGCCGGCCGCGATCAGCGGAATGTCGAGGTTCTCTGCCTTCAGGTAGGCCAGCAACTCCAGCGTGATGGTCATCAGGTCGTAGTCGGCCCAGTCCATGCCGAAGCCCAGGTGGCCGCCGGCCAGCGGGCCTTCGACGATGATGAAGTCCGGCAGACGGTCCAGCTTGGCGTTTTTGCGCAGGAAGATCTGCAGCGCGCGCACCGACGAGACGATGATGCCCAGCTTGGCTTCGCGGAAGCGCGGATGGTCGGCCATCAAGGCGAACGAGCCGAAGTGCAGGCCGGCCGACAGGGTGATGCCGTCGATGCCGGCGTCCAGCGCCGCGTTCAGGCGCGTGCGCAGGGTTTCGCGCGGACCGTTCATGGTCAGCTTTTCCATGCAGTTCACGAAGATCAGCCCATCGCCTTTTTTCGCCGCCATGGTGGCGCCGATGTGGCGGCGCTGGGCGTCGGCCAGGCGCTCGAGGTCGAACTGCACGACCGACTTGTCCGAATTGTTGATGTTGAACTTGTAGAGCTTGGTTTTATCCTTGACGAAGCTCGTATCGAACTTGCGGTCGGACACGTCTTCGACCATCGCGTCGGAGATGTGGCCGATGCCGCCCAGGCGGGCCGCTTCCAGCGCCAGTTCCGAAGTCGAAATGTCCACACCCATTCCGCCGACCATGATGGGCACGTATTCGTTTTTGCCAAATCGCAGGCGGAAATCATCAACACGTTTCATTGCTATCCTTAGACTACCGAGGTTGTTTGCCGGGCATGGAGCCTGGCGCTATGCGGGTCGCGCGGCAGCATCGTCGATGGAGACTAAACTAATTCTACTCCAAGTGTGCTACCGCTCTGTGACGGCGCGGCAACGCCGCGCGGGCGGGATCAGTCGCGGAAGTTGTTGAACTCGAGCGGCATGTCGGGGACGTCCTTGCGCAGCATGGCCATCGCGGCCTGCAGATCGTCGCGCTTGGCGCCGGTCACGCGCACGGCCTCGCCCTGGATGCTGGCCTGCACCTTCATTTTGCTGTCCTTGATGACACGCACGATTTTCTTGGCCGCATCGGCCTCGATGCCGTTCTTGATCTTGATGACCTGCTTGACCTTGTCGCCGCCGACCTTCTTGATGTCGCCGTCCTCGAGGAAGCGCACATCGACCTTGCGCTTGGCCAGTTTGTTGGTCAGCACGTCGCGCACCTGCTGCAGCTGGAACTCGGAATCGGCGACAACGGTCAGTTCGTTTTCCTTGTGCTCGACGGATGCGCCGGTCCCCTTGAAGTCAAAGCGGGTGGCGATTTCCTTTTGAGATTGCTCGACGGCATTCTTCACTTCGATCATATCTGCTTCGGACACTACATCAAACGACGGCATGGCTATTTCCTTTTCGTGTGGCATGGGGTGCTACCGCTCCCCATCAAAGTCTGACATTTTAACGGACAACCGGGCAGTCACCCCCATACGGGCGCTGGTTTTTTGCTTGTTTCGCTCTATAATCGACTAAATTAATCGGTTTTTCCTCCATGCATCCACAGTCTCCCATCCAGCATCAGTTTCCCTTACAGTCCCTCAACACCTTCGGCATCGCCGCGACCGCGCACGCGTATTTGCGCGTGACGAAAACAGAGCAATTGCTCGGCGCTCTTGCCGATCCCGCCTGGGCCGCTTTGCCGCGGCTGGTGTTAGGCGGCGGCAGCAATCTGCTGCTGACGGGCGACTTCCCCGGACTGGTGCTGCACATCGCGCTCGAGGGCAGGCAGGTCGTCGGCGGCGATGAGCGCAGCCATTTTGTGCGCGCGGCGGCCGGCGAGAACTGGCACGCGTTCGTGCAGTGGACGCTGGAGCAGGGCATGGGCGGGTTGGAAAACCTGTCGCTGATCCCCGGCACCGTCGGCGCGGCGCCGATACAGAATATCGGCGCCTATGGACTGGAGACCAGGGACGTGTTCCACAGCGTGACGGTGTTCGATCCGGTCGGCGCGCGCACCTATGCGATGGATGCCGGCGCCTGCCGTTTTGGATATCGCGACAGCTTCTTCAAGCACGACGCCGGCCGGCATCTGATTATTCTGGATGTGACGTTCGCGCTGCCGAAGCAGTGGCAGCCGAATTTGCGGTATGCGGAATTGGCGCAGGCGGTGGCCGAGCAGGGATTCGTCGCGCCTGGCGCGCAACAGGTGGCCGATACGGTGGTGGCGATCCGCCGCCGCAAACTGCCGGATCCGGCGGTGATCGGCAATGCCGGCAGCTTCTTTAAAAATCCGGTGGTGACGGGCGCGCAGTGCGCGGCGCTGCTGGCGCGCTTTCCGGCGCTGGTGCATCATTTGCAGCCCGACGGCACGGAGAAACTGGCGGCCGGCTGGTTGATCGATCAGTGCGGGTGGAAGGGCAGGAACCTGGGCGCGGCGGGCGTGTATCCGAAACAAGCGCTGGTGCTGGTCAATAACGGCGGCGCGACCGGCGCCGATGTGGTGGCGCTGGCGCGGGCGATCCAGGCGGACGTGCAGGCGAAGTACGGCGTGCTGCTCGAGCCGGAGCCCGTATTTGTATAGTGGTCTGAACCACGTAGGGCGGATTAGCGCAGCGTAATCCGCCAAGCTCCGTCGGCGGCTCATGGCGGATTACGGCGTGCCGCCTAATCCGCCCTACGTGGATCAGTGGATCGGTGTATCCGTCGCGCTTAGCCGAAGTGGCAGACGTAATCGACCGTTTCGACGGTCTCGATGTCGAAGTGGCTGTTCCCGGCCACTTTGAATTCCTGCCCCGCGCCGTAGGTTTGCCACTCGCTGGCGCCGGCTTGGCGCACCTTGCACACCCCGCCGGTGATTTCCATCGTCTCCGGCGCGCCGGTGTTGAACGTCAGGCTCGATGGGAAGATCACGCCGACGCTCTTCTTGCTGCCGTCGGCGAGGATGATATTGTGCGACACGCATTTGCCGTCGAAGTAGATGTTCGATTTCTTGACGACGCTGACTTGATCAAATTGAGCACTCATGCTGCTGTTTTTCCTTGTTGGGATTAGGTAGGTGTGAAGCCGGGCAGGTCGTCCGCGTTCATGACGCGGTTGCGGCCTGCGTTCTTGGCGGCGTACAGCGCCTGGTCGGCCAGCTCGATCAGATCCTCGATACGCGACTTTGGCGAAGGTATCACGCTCGCCACCCCGATCGACATCGTCACGGATGAAAGCTCGGTGGTGGCCTGGGGATTCTCGATGGCCAGCTGTTCCAGGTGTCGGCGGCATGACTCGGCCACGATCAGTGCCCCGGTCAGTGGTGTCTCCGGCAGGATAATGGCGAATTCCTCGCCGCCGTAGCGCGCCGCCAGGTCGGCGGGGCGCTTTAAATGTTCGGTCAGGACGGCCGCCACCTTCTTCAGGCACAAATCGCCCGCAAGGTGGCCGAAGCTGTCGTTGTACAGTTTGAAGAAATCCACGTCGCACAGCAGCAGGGTCAGTGGTTTCTTGTCGCGCTGGGCGCGCTGCCATTCGGTCGCCATGGTCTCGTCGAAGCGGCGCCGGTTGGCGATGCCGGTCAGCGCGTCGAGCGCCGCCAGCTTTTGCAGTTCGATGTTGGCGTCGGCCAGATTCTTCTGGCTCTCGCGCAGGAAGCGGAACGCCTGGTCGCGTTGCAGGCGGCTGATATGGGCGCCGGAGTGATAGCGCACGCGGGCCAGCAATTCCAGCTTGTCGGGCAGCTTGACCATGTAGTCGTTGGCGCCGGTGGCGAAGCTGTGCGCCTTGAGCTTCGGGTCTTCCTTGGCCGACAGCACGATCACCGGCACGTGGCGCAGCGACTCCTCGTCGCGGTAGATCTTGATCAGGCCGAAACCGTCGATGGTCGGCATCACCAGGTCCTGCAGGATCACGGTCGGTTGCAGCTGCAACGCCGTCCGCGACGCCTGGCCGGCGTCGGTCACGTAATGGAACTCGATATCGGTCTGGTCGCTGAGCATGCGGCGCACCGCTTCGACGATGATCAACTGGTCGTCGACCAGGAGTACCCGGACTTTGAAGGCGGTCAGCGCCGCTTCTGGATCTGCTGCGAATGCGTGTGCTTCGGACATCGTGTTCTCTTTATGTGTCGGCGCCCGCGCGGATCAGCGGCTGCCCAGGGTGTTGCGCAAAACGGGGCCGATCTTCGTCAGCGGTAAAACCATCTGCGCCGCGTCCAGGTCGGCGGCGGCGCGCGGCATGCCGTAGACCGCGCTGCTGGCCTGGTCCTGGGCGATCGTGGTATGGCCGGCGCGGCGCATCGCCAGCAGGCCCTCGGCGCCGTCGCGGCCCATGCCGGTCAGCAGCACGCCGATCGCCTCGCCCTTCCAGTGCTGGGCGACGCAATGGAAAAACACATCGACCGACGGCCGGTAGGCGTATTCCTTCGGATTGGCATCGTACCGCAAGCGATAATTTTGATCCAGCGTTAAGTGGTCGTTGCTCTTGGCGACAAGGACGGTGCCGGCGGCCAGTTCGTCGCCTTCCTCGGCCGCGCGCACCGGCATGTCGAGCTGCTCGCCGAGCCAGCGGGCGAAATTGTCGGCGAAGTGCTGGTCGATGTGCTGCACCACCACGATGGCGCAGCCGCGCGGCGGCGTCCAGCCGGCCAGCATCTTGGAGACGGCCATCGGGCCGCCGGTCGAGGCGCCGATCGCCAGCAGCGACGTCACCGGCACCGGCACGCCCGGCGTGTCGGCGCCATGGCCGTTGCCGTTGGCGGCCCCATTGAGCGAGCTTCGCGGCGCCATCGCCTGGCTGCCGCCGCTGTGGCGTATCAGCTTGTCCATCGTGCGGATCTTGGCCAGCAGCTCGGCGTCGCCGCCGGGCTGGCCCTGCAACACCGGGGTCGCCGTCACGTCCAGCGCGCCGGCGCCCAGCGCGCGGAACACCTGGTTGACGTTGTCCTGCGGCCGGCCAGTCACCACCAGGATCGCGCACGGGCTGTGTTCCATGATCTGGCGGGTCGCCTCGACGCCGTCCAGCTCCGGCATGTTCAAGTCCATCAGGATCAGGTCCGGCCGGTTGTCGGCGCACATGCGCACCGCCTCCGCGCCGGTGCGGGCGATCCACAGCACCTGGTGCTCGGCGGTGCTGGCCACCACACGCCGCAGCGCTTCCGCCGCCATGGCGACATCGTTGGCGATGGCGATCTTCATCTGCTGGCGTCTCCAATCAAATCGCTGACCGCGTCAAGCAGCGTCTCGTCATGAAAGCTGCCCTTGGTCAGGTAGTAGTCGGCGCCGGCCGAGAGCCCGCGCGCCCGGTCTTCGGGTCTGTCTTTATAGGAGACTATCATGACTGGCAGCTTATGGAGGTGAATGTCCTTCTTAATAAGCGTGACAAGTTCGATACCGTCCATACGCGGCATGTCGACGTCGGTGATCACCAGGTCGTAGTCGCCGCTGCGCACCACGTTCCAGCCGTCGATGCCGTCGATGGCGATATCGACCTGGAAGCCCCTGCTTAGCAACAGTTTGCGCTCCATTTCGCGCACCGTCAGCGAATCGTCGACCACCAGGATGCGCTTGGTCTTGCGCCGCTCCGCGTGGTCGGACTTGGTCAGTTGATGCAGGCCGCCCTCGTGCAGCAGTTTTTCGATCGACAGCAGCAGGTCCGGCACGTCCAGTATCAACACCGGCTCGCCATCGTCGAGCAGGGCGGCGGCCGAGATGTCGCGCATCTTGCCGAAGATCGGATCGATGCTCTGCACCGCCAGGCTTTGTTCGCCGCGGATGGTGTCGACCACCAGCGCGTAGCGGCGCGCGCCGGTGCTGATGACGACCACCGCCAACTCGCCGCTGCCGGCGTCGGTGTCGCCCAGCTCGAGCACCTGCGAGGACGAGACCAGGCCCAGATGCTCGCCGCCGAAGTCGAAGAACTGCTTGTTCTCCAGCGTGTGGATGGCCGCCTGCGGTATCTTGATCACCCGTTCGACCTGGGCGATGGGCATGGCGTAGGCTTCGCCCTTGACGTCGACCACCAGCGCGCGCACGATGGACTGGGTCAACGGCAGCGTGATGCAGGTGCGGAAGCCGACCCCGAGTTCCGATTCGATGCGCACGGTGCCGTTTTGCGAGCGGATGGTTTCGTGCACGATGTCGAGGCCCACGCCGCGTCCGGAAATCTCGGTGGTGCTTTCCTTCAGGCTGAAGGCCGGCAGGAACAGGAATTCCAGCAGCTCGGCCGACGACATCGCGCCGGCCATCTGCGCGCTGGCCATCTTTCGCTCGATTACCAGGCGGCGGATTTTTTCCAGGTCGACGCCACGCCCGTCGTCGCTGATCTCGATACTGAGCATGCCGGCGCGGTGCTTCGCTTCCAGCACGATGGTGCCGGTGCCCGGCTTGCCGGCGGCGATGCGTACCGGCGCCGCGTCCATGCCGTGGTCGATGGCGTTGCGCAGCATGTGGTTAAGCGGGTTTTCTATCCGGGCCAGGATGTCGCGGTCGACCAGCGTGTCCTCGCCGACGATCTGCAGCCGCACATCCTTGCCCATGGTGCGCGCCAGGTCGCGCACCATGCGCGGGAAGGACTGCACGCCGTCGCGGAACGGCCGCATGCGCATGGTCAGCACCTCGTCCACCATCCCTTGCGAGACGGCCAGCAGGCGGCGCTCGTAGGCTTCGATGTCGGCGATGTGTTCCAGCACGAACTGCTTGAGCGGATGGGTCTTTTGCAGCGCCATCAGCGACTGTTCCTTCAGCTTGGCGTCGGTGCTGTTGGCGATCGCCTCGTGCAGCTGCTCGATGATGGAGAAAAGGCTGCTCTGATTGCGCTTGAAGCGCTGCATGTTCTGCACGAACGAATGCATCTGGTGCGCGTTGATGCGCGATTCGCTGGCCAGCGAGAGCAGCTTGTCGAAGTTCTGGGCGGCCTTGGGCGCTGCGTTCGCGCGCGCGGCCGGCGCGGCAGGCGCTTCGTCCGGCGGGGGCGCCGAAGCCGGCACCGAGGCCGGCGCGGGCGAGGGCGCCGCCACCGGCAGCTCGCCGGGCGGGAAGTACGGCGCCGACGTCACCGGTGCCGAGATGGGCGGCAACAGGCCGGCCTCCGCCTGCAGGTCGAGCGGCTCGGGAAGGAAGGCGATGGTGGTGATGGCGTCGAGCGTGCGCGTGACGTGGGCTGCGTTGGCGCCCAGCCAGGCGTCAAGGCCGCTGTCCTGGAGGCGCGACAGTTGCAGTATCAGATCGACGCCGGCCAACAGCACGTCGACCCGGTTGGGCGTGAGGGCCAGCTTGCCGTGTTGGGCGGCGATGAAGGCGTCTTCCATCCGGTGCGCCAGCTGCACCACCACTTCCAGGCCGACGATGGCGGCCGCCCCCTTGATCGAGTGGGCCGCGCGCATCATCGATTCGACCGCGCCGGCGTCGTCCTTCAGGCGCTCCATGGCCAGCAGGCCGTCGGTCAGGATCTGCGTCTGGCTGTCCGCCTCCATGCGGAACAGGTCCATCATGGAGAACTGGCTCAGGTCTTCGTTGTTATCCTGGCTCATCGCAGCGTCCTCGCGAGTTGGTAGCCGATCAGCGCCGCGTCGAGCATACCGATATGCATGTCCTGGTGCGACACCACGCCCGACAGGTAACGGCTCAGACCCTTGTTGATGGTGGCCGCCGGCGCCTGCACGGTGGCCGAGGCGTAGCGCATGATGCCGTGCAGGTCGGCCACCGGCAGCGCGTAGGAGCGGTCCTCCCACTGGATCAGCAGCACGCGCGCGAAGGTGTGGCGGTGGGTCGCGGCCTCGCCTTCGCTTTCGTCGATGCCCAGCAGCGCCGCCAGCGACATGCACGGATGCAGGGTGCCGCCGACGTTGACGATGCCGATCAGCCCCAGCGCGGCGCGGTGCGGCAGCCGGTGCGGCTTGGCCTGCGGCGCCACCGAGACGAACAGCTTGGTCGGCAGCGACAGCCATTCGCGGCCGATGCGGAACACCAGGCACGAGGCGTCCAGCGCTTGCGTGTCGGTGGCGGCCTGGCGGAAGTGCGTGGCCCAGTTCCTTTTATAGTCGTCGCCGACGAGGCGCTGCAGGTTGCGCTGCGCGGCATCGGCGTAGACGTCGCAATTGCGGCAGTGGACGTACTGTTGCAGCTTCTCGCAACTCTGGTCGCCGACCACGCCGATGCGGTTCCAGCAGTCTTCGATGGCGGCGGGCAGGATGGGGGAGGTGGTGATCGTCATGTGTGGACGCCCTTATGATGCCTGCTGGCGTTTGTAGATGCGCGCCGCGCGTGCCTTGAGCGCGGCGGCGGTGGCCGCGTCGCTGTTGGTTTCGGCCAGCAGGGCCAGATGGCACAACGCTTCGTAGTGGTCCGGCTGCAAATAGATGCAGCGCTTCCAGTAGTCCTCCGCCTGCTGCAGCTTCCTGGTCAACTCGTTGAGCAGCCCGAGTATGAAATAGGCCTCGGCCGAATCGGGTACCTGCGCCAGATAGTCGCGGCATTTGCCCTCGGCTTCCTTGAGTTGTCCCAGGTCGGCCAGGCGGCGTGCGTCGGCCAGCAAGTCGTCGGTCGCCGCCATAGTGGACTGCGCGGCGGGCGTGGCCGGCGCGGATGGGGCGCGCTGCGAACGGGAGGGCGTGGGCACGTCGGTGCGTGCGGCGCGCGGTGGCGGCCGGACGGGTGGCGGCGGCAGGTAGGACGCCGGCGCCGCCGCGCGCTCCACCTTGCGCCTTTCGACCGTCGCTTCCCGGGTCAGGCCGAATGCCTGCGCATACGGCAGCGGCGCAAAGCCGTTCTGGCACAGCGACGGCACTTCCGCATAGCCGACGAACAGCAGGCCGTCGCGCCGCAGCAACTGGTCGAGTTTGGCGATGGCCGCCCGCGTGGTCGGCTTGTCGAAGTAGATCAGCAGGTTGCGGCAGAAGATGACGTCGTAGGAGCCCGCGCGCGCGTCCAGGTCCGCGTCCAGTATATTGCTTTGCTTGAAGCGCACCTGCTTGCGGATGTCGTCGTTGATGTGGAACTCGTCGTCGCCGCAGGCGGTGAAGTGGCGCTCGCGGAAGCCCATGTCCTGGTTGCGGAAGGCGTTGCGGCCGTAGACGCCGCGCCTGGCGCGTTCGATGCACGCCAGGCTGATGTCGACCGCGTCGATGATGAAGCGCTCGCGCGGGATGCCGGCGTCCGACAGCACCATCGCCATCGTGTAGGGCTCCTCGCCGCCGGCGCACGGCACCGACAGGATGCGCAGCATGCGCTCCGGCGTGGCGTCCAGGCGCGCGGCGATGTACTCGGCGGCCGCCTGGAAGGCTTGCTGGTCGCGGTAGAACCACGATTCCGGCACCACCACCTCCTCCACCAGCGCCTCCAGCTCCTCCGGCGTCATGCCCTCCAGGTAGGCGCCGGCGTCGCGCTCGCCGGTTTGCTCCATGCGCAGGCGGATGGCGCGGTCGACCACGGCCTTGGACAGGCTCAAGCCGGTCGCGGCGTGCAGCATGGTTTGGGCCGGGGTCATGGCAGCGGGTCCGCGGCCGGGGCGCCCGCCTGGAACAGCATGGCGCGCAGCGGCGCCGGCAGCAGCTGTTCCAGTTCGACCAGTTGCAGCATGCCGTCGGCGTCGCCGGCCACCTGGCCGAGGAAGGGCGCGGCCAGCACGCCGCTGTCGGTCAGGCGCGCCTCGCCCACGTCCCGCACCCCCAGCACGCGCTCGGCGCGCAGGCCGAGCGCGTGGCTGGTCCCTTCCGGCGTGTGGTAATCGACCACGATGATGCGGGTGTCGAAATAATCCTCGCCGGCGGGCAGGCCGCTGATGCGGCACAGATCGATCACCGGCACCGAACGGCCGTGGTAGTCCATCAGGCCGGCCACGGCGTCGGGCGCCAGCGGCAGGTGTTTGAGCTCGAGCAGCGGCACCACGCGCACCACGTCGCGCAGGCGCAGGCCATAGCGGTCGGCGCCGATGTGGAAGACGAGCAGTTTCATCGCGCTTCCCGTTCCTAGACCGCGACGGCGAAGTTGGCGACGCTCGTTTGCAGGTCGCCGGCCGCGTACTGCAGCTGGTGCACCGCTTCGCTGGTGGCCTTGAGCGACTCGACCGTCTGCTGGGTGGCGTCGTTCAGCTGCATCATCGTCTCCGAGATCTGCTG
>NZ_JBWKQJ010000025.1:12978-40154 GCF_059418705.1 Duganella sp. GW821-FHT07F09
ATGGTGATCAAAACGCTGTTGATGTTGGACGCCTTCTCCGACAGCGCGGCCAGCTTGGCGTTGATCGAATCGGTGGCCGTGACCATGTGCTGCATGGTGCCGTCCATGCGTCGCAGGTTGTCCTGGGCCTCGGCGGTGGCGCTGGTGGTGTAGTCGGCGACGGCGGTGGCGTCCTCCATCGTCTTGAGCAGTTCCGCCGTGTTGGCGGAGATCTGTTTGGTGGTGCTGAGGATCTCGACGCTGGTCTGCGCCTGCTCGATGCCGGTGGCCTCCTGCTGCTTGGTCGAGGCGGCGATCTCGGTGGCCGAGGTGGTGACCTGGATGCCGGCCTTCTGCACGTTGTTGAGCAGGCCGCGCAGGTTGCCGAACATGCGGTCGAGGCCATGCGCCAGCTGGCCGATGGCGTCGGTGCCGGCGACCTCGATGCGGCCGGTCAGGTCGCCCGAGGCGGCCTTCGACACCACGCCGAGCAGCGAGTCGACCTTGGACTTGAGCAGGTTGGTGGCGGCCTGCTCGTTGGCCTGGCCGTCCTGGATGGCCTGCGCCATGCGGTTGAAGGCCTCGCCGACCTGGCCCAGTTCATCGCGCGAGACCACCGTCGCGCGCGCCGACCCCTCGCCGGCGGCGATGCGGCCGACGGCCGTGGTGAGGTGGTTCAGGGGGCCGAGCAGCGCCTTCGCCAGCAGGTAGCCGATCACGCCGGCCAGCACCGCGCAGGCGCCGCCGCCGAGGATCAGCAGCAGCGACATGGTTTGCTGCAGTTGCTCCGAGTTGGCCGAGCGCAGCGCGAGCAGGCGGGTTTCCTCGGCGCTGATTTCGGCGAGGACGGCGCGGGCGTCGGCGACGGTCTTGGCGCCGTTGAGCACATCGGCCGACGTGGCCACCTGTTGCGACACGCCGACCTGGCGGTTCAGGGCGCGGCGCTTGTCGAGCAGAGGGTGGATCACGTTGTTGATCCAGTTGTCGATCATCGGCGCGAGGCGCTTGAGGCGCTGCTGCTGGCCGGGGTTGTCCACCGTGAGCGTGGCGATGTTGGCCTGGTGGCGCCGCGCCGCCTCCTCCTCGGCGGGAATGGGCGCGGTCACGCTCTCCTCGCCGGTGAGCATGAAGCCGCGGGTGGAGGTCTGGATCTGCACCAGCGCCGTCTCGACGCGGTTGGCTTCGAGCAGCACCTGCAGCGTGTGGCGGTCCCACGCCCTGGCCTGCGACAGCTTGCTGAAGTTGGTGTAGGCCAGCGTCAGCAGGACGAGGATGATCAGCACGATGGCGCCGATGCCGATGGCGAGTTTTGTCTTGATACCGAGGTCTTTTAGCATGGGCGTTCCACGACGATAATGCGGTGCAAGCAATGTATCATCTTGTCGCGTCTCGTGGAGGACAAAAAAAACGGGCCGCTGGATCAGCGGCCCGTTTCGGCGTCAAGCGTGGCGGATAAGCTGCGCGATGGCCGGTGTCATTGACCGCGCTTGAGGCGCGCGTTGGCGGCGATGCGCATGCGCAGCGCGTTCAGTTTGATGAAGCCGCCGGCGTCGGCCTGGTTGTAGGCGCCGCCGTCCTCGTCGAAGGTGGCGATGTTCATATCAAACAGCGAGTCGGTCTTCGAATCGCGCGAGACGACGATCACGTTGCCCTTGTAAAGCTTGATCCTTACCCAGCCGTTGACGGTGGCCTGGGTGTGGTCGATCAGGGTTTGCAGCGCGACGCGCTCCGGCGCCCACCAGTAGCCGTTGTAGATCATCGACGCGTAGCGCGGCATCAGGTCGTCCTTCAGGTGGGCCACTTCGCGGTCCAGGGTGATCGACTCGATGGCGCGGTGGCCCTTGAGCATGATGGTGCCGCCCGGGGTTTCGTAGCAGCCGCGCGACTTCATGCCGACGTAGCGGTTCTCGACCAGGTCGAGGCGGCCGATGCCGTGCTTGCCGCCCAGGCGGTTCAATTCCGTCAGCACGGTGGCCGGCGACATGCGCACGCCGTTGACGGCGACGATGTCGCCGCGCTCGTATTCCAGGTCCAGGTACTCGGCCTGGTCGGGCGCGTTCTCCGGACTCACGCTCCAGCGCCACATGCTTTCCTCGGCTTCGGCGCTCGGGTTTTCCAGGTGGCGGCCTTCGAACGAGATGTGCAGCAGGTTGGCGTCCATCGAGTACGGCGCGCCGCCGTTCTTGTGCTTCATGTCGATGGCGATGCCGGCGTCTTCCGCGTACTTCAGCAGTTTTTCACGCGACAGCAGGTCCCATTCGCGCCATGGGGCGATCACTTTGACGCCTGGTTTGAGCGCGTAGGCGCCCAGTTCGAAGCGCACCTGGTCGTTGCCCTTGCCGGTGGCGCCGTGCGAGATGGCGTCGGCGCCGGTCTCGTTGGCGATTTCGATCAGGCGCTTGGCGATCAGCGGACGGGCGATCGAGGTGCCCAGCAGGTATTCGCCTTCGTAGACGGTATTGGCGCGGAACATCGGGAACACGAAGTCGCGCACGAACTCCTCGCGCACGTCGTCGATGTAGATGTTCTCCGGCTTGATGCCGAACTTGATCGCCTTGGCGCGCGCCGGCTCCAGCTCCTCGCCCTGACCCAGGTCGGCGGTGAAGGTGACGATTTCGCACTGGTAGTTATCCTGCAGCCATTTGAGGATGACGGAGGTATCGAGGCCGCCCGAGTAGGCGAGGACTACTTTTTTAATATCGCTCATGCTAGTTCCAATGGAGGTGAAGTGGTATGGGTTTTACTGGCCGTCGAGGCGGCCGAGCAGCAGGTATTCGATCAGCGCCTTCTGGATGTGCAGGCGGTTTTCCGCCTCGTCCCAGACCACCGACTGCGGGCCGTCGATGACCTCGGCGGCCACTTCCTCGCCGCGGTGGGCGGGCAGGCAGTGCATGAACAGCGCGTCGGGCGCGGCGCGCGCCATCTTGGCGCCGTCGACGATCCAGCCGTCGAAGGCTTTGATGCGGGCGGCGTTTTCCTCTTCGTAGCCCATGCTGGTCCAGACGTCGGTGTTGACCAGGTGCGCGCCCTCGCAGGCGTCGGCCGGGTTGGCGAAGAAGGTGTAGCGGTCGGTCGTCACCAGCGACATGTCCATGTCGTAGCCCTTGGGCGTGGAGACGTTGACGTGGAAGCCGAACACCTCGGCCGCCTGCAGCCACGAATACAGCATGTTGTTGGCGTCGCCGATCCAGGCCACGGTCTTGCCGGCGATCGGGCCGCGGTGCTCGTAGAAGGTGAAGATGTCGGCGAACACCTGGCACGGGTGGTGCTCGTTGGTCAGGCCGTTAATCACCGGCACGCGCGAATGGGCGGCGAAGCGCTCGATGATGTCCTGGCCGAAGGTGCGCACCATGATGATGTCGCACATGCGGCTCATCACCTGGCCGGCGTCCTCCACCGGCTCGCCGCGCCCCAACTGGGAGTCGCGCGTGTTCAGGTAGATGGCGGCGCCGCCCAGCTGGTGCATGCCGGCCTCGAACGACAGGCGGGTGCGCGTGGAGTTCTTCTCGAACACCATCACCAGCGTGCGGTCGATCAGCGGATGGTAGATCTCGTAGTTTTTGAACTTTCGCTTGATCAGGTGCGCGCGCTCGATGACGTATTCGTATTCGGCCAACGTGAAGTCGGAAAACTGCAGGTAATGCTTGATCGGTTTTTGGATAGGCATAATGACAACTGACAGGTGAACTGGCCCGTGATTGGATGCGCGGCCGGCTGAGCCGAACAATTATAAAGGCAATTCGGCCGAAGGGGCGAATTGCCGCAGATTGTGCTGTCGGCGGGCCCGAATTTAATGATAGATCCGCGCCGCCGCCGTCCCGGGCGCCGGCGCCGGCGCGGTCAGCGGCAGCTCCAGGGTGAAGGTGGTGCCGCCGGGGGCGCTGTGGACGCTGATTTGCCCGCCCAGCAGGGACGTGACAATATTATAACTGATCGACAATCCCAGCCCGCTGCCGCCCTGGCCCAGCTTGGTGGTGAAGAAGGGATCGAAGATGCGCGACATGTGCTCGGGCGCGATGCCGGCGCCGTCGTCGCCGAACACCAGGGTCACTTTGCCCTCGGCCGGCGCCGATGCCCGCAGCCACATGCGCCCGCCGCCGTCGCCGTCGCCCGGAGCGGAGGCGGCATCGCCGCCGAACGCGTGCAGCAGCGCGTTGTTGATGAAATTGGCGATGACCTGGCCCAGCGGACCGGGGTAGCTGTCCATGGCGATATCGGCCGGCACCTCGACCTCGATGCGGTGGCCGCAGGCGCGCACCCGGTTCATCATCGTGGCGATCACCTCGGCGGCCACCTGCTGCAGGTCGAAGCGGCGGCGCTGCTCGGTGGTGCGGTCGACCGCCACCTGCTTGAAGCTGTTGACCAGGTCGGCCGCGCTGGTGAGCCCGCGCATGACCAGCGCGTGCGCGGCGACGGCGTCGTCCAGGTAGGTCGACAGGTCGGAGCGGCGCAGGCCGGGGCCGTCCAGGCGCTTGGCCAGTTCCTCGGTCTTCTGGTGCAGGGTGCTGGCGATCAGCAGGCTGTTGCCGATCGGCGTGTTCAATTCATGGGCGACGCCGGCCATCAGCGCGCCCAGCGCCGCCAGCTTTTGCTGCGACACCAGTTGCGCCTGCGCGTCCTGCAGCTGGCGGTAGGCCTGGGCGTTGTCGAGCGCGATGGCGCCGTAGGCGCACAGGGTGCGGAAGATCAGCCGTTCGCGTTCGCCGTAGGCGCGCGCGCGGGCCGCCTGCACCGTCATCACGCCCAGGGTGCGCTCGCCGACCAGCAACGGCACGTACAGCGCGCACGACATCAGTTGCGTGCCGGGCGCGAGGAAGATGTCGTCCGGGCCGGCGTCGTCGACGTAGATCTCGGCGCGCTCGCGCAGGCTGCGCGCGGCGTTGGCGCGCGGATTGTCGACGGCGATGGTGTTGCTGGCCAGCGGCACGCCGTTCTCGATGCCGAACACCCGGCTCAGGGTGTCGAAGCCGGGGTCGCACAGGTAGATGGCCAAGGTGTTGGCCGGCAGCAGCGCCTGCACGTGGGCGTTGAGCGCTTCGAAGATGGCGCCGGCGTCGAGGTGGGTGGTGATCTCGCGCCCGATCACCGACAGCCGTTCGAGCGTGGCGGTGGTTTGCAGCAGCAGCTCGGCGCGGTGGGCCTCGGACGCGGCCAGCAACCGGTGGTGCAGGCCCTCGGCGCGGGCGCGCTCGGTCTGGTGGTGCACCTGCATGGCGATGGCGCGGTTGGTGGCCTCCTGGCCGTGGGTCTTGTCGCGCGCGGCGGCCGCCGCCAGCGCCGAGGCATAGGCCTGGGCGTGGTCGCCGATGCGGGCGTACTGGGCGCCCAGCGCGTCGAGCAGGTCGCCCGGCAGGGTGTAGCCGTCGATGCGCGAGGCCACCGCCAGCGCCCGGTGCAGATAGTGCAGGGTGGCGTTGGGCTCGGTCATGCCGGGCGGCGCCGGCAACGCGTGCCGCGCGTGGATCTCCGACAGCACCCGCAGCGCGGCCACGTGGTTGTCCAGGTGGTCCTGGGCGGTGGCCAGTTCGATCGCGTGCGCGGCGGCGGCCAGCGCCTCCCGCGGGCGGCCGAGGAAGCACAGCGCGTGGGCCTGGCCGCGGCGGGCGATGCTGTGCAGGTCGGCCTGGCGCAGCGCGGCGGCGCGTTGTTCCAGGCCGCTGAAGGCGTCGAACGCGGCGGCGTAGTCGGCGCGCTCGAGCGTGAGCTCGCCCAGGAAGTGCAGTGCCGAGGCGTAGCTGCGCCCGGCCGGCAGCGGCGCCAGCACCGCCAGCGCCTCGGCCAGCAAGTCGGCGCTGGCGTCGAGCCGGCCCAGGCGGCGCATGGTGTCGGCCGTGTGCGACAGGCAGGCGCCGACGCTGCGCGGCCAGCCGGTGGGGCGGGCCAGGTCGAGCGCGCGCTGCAGCCAGTCGAGCGCGGCGTGGTGGTCGTGCAGGATGGCGAAATCGAGGCCGACGTTGACGGCGGCGGTGATGGCCGCGCGTAGCTGGCCGGTGGCGCGCGCGGCCTCGTAGGCGCGGATGAAGTGGCCGGCGGCGGCGCCGTAGTGGCCGCCCTGGCTGGCGCGGGTGCCGAAGTAGTCGCCGATCCACGCGGCCACCCCTTGCTCCATCGGCGCGATCGGCGCGGCCGGCTCCACCGTGGCGCCGGCGTCGGCCACCAGATGGTGCTGCAAGTGTTGAAAGCGCGTGCCCCAGCGCAGGTCGGCCGCGCGCATGTCCTCGATGACGGCCCAGCGCGCGATGGTGGCCTCGGCGATGGAGACGCGCTCGGTGTCGCCGGCCTGGCCGGCGATGGCCGCCATGTGTTCCAGGTGGACGATGCCGCCCTGGTGATCGCCGCCGTCGATGGCGACCCAGGCGCGCAGCCAGCGGGTGTCGGCGCAGCCGCGCCGGTCGCCCTGCGCGTGCAATTGTTCGGCGATGGCGGCGGCCAGGGTGTCGGCCTCCGGCAGGCGGCCTTGCAGCCAAGCCGCCTCGGCCTCCACCAGCCGCAGCCGCGCCGAGGCCAGGGTTTGCGCCTCGGGCGTCAGCGCGGTGGCCGGCAGCAGGGCTAGCCCTTCACGGGCGAGGGCGGTGGCGCGCGCGCTGTCGCGCTGGCGCAGGTGCCAGGCGAGCGGCACCAGCACCGGCAGGCGGGCCGGCCCGCGCAGGGTCGGCAGGGCCGTTTCCCACTGCGATACTTCGTCGTCGAGCGCAAACATGTCCATCGATGTCCTCGAACCGCGCGTCAGATAACCGTTGATGGAAACGCACGTATAATTTCCCTTGGGAATTATAATCGCCAAACCGGATAGCGTGTGCGCGGGTCGTGCAAAAGATGGACTCTGTGATGCCTCGATACTGGTTAATACAGCGTTTGTGACGATTCATGCAACAACTGGCCGTACAGCGTGTGGCGCATCTTGGTGATCTTGCCCTCGGCGACGGCCGCCAGGATGGCGCATTGCGGCTCGATCAGATGCCGGCAATTGTAATATTTGCAATGTCCGAGATAGGGCGCGAAATCGACGAACGCACGCTCCAGCATGCCTTCGCTCAGGTGGTACAGGCCGAACTCCTGGAAGCCGGGCGAATCGATGATGGACGAGCCAGGGCCCAGTTCCGGCAACTGGTACAGCCGCGTGAAGGTGGTGGTGTGCTTGCCGGTGTCGAGCGCGGCCGAGATTTCCCGCACGGCGATGTCGGCGTCCGGCACCAAGAGGTTGATCAGCGAGGACTTGCCCATGCCCGACTGGCCGATCAGGATCGACGACTGGCCCGCCAGCAGCGGCCTCAAAATCGCCAGCGCCTCGTCCGGGCGCGCCTTGGCCGACACCTCGTGCACCGGGTAGCCGAGCGAAGCGTATGGTTGCAGCCGCTCGCGCGTGCGGGCCAGCGATTCGGTGACGTCGGTCTTGTTGAGGATCAGGCGCGCCTGGATGCCGGCCGCTTCGGCCGCCACCAGCGAGCGCGACACCAGGTCGTCGGCGAAGCCGGGTTCGGTCGCGACGACGATGAACAGTTGCGTCAGATTGGCGGCCAGCAGCTTGGATTTGTACTGGTCCGAGCGGTACAGCAGGGTCTTGCGTTCCTCGATCTTGTCGATCACACCCTGGTCGGGCGAGGTCATGGTCACGTCGACGATGTCGCCGACGGCGACGTTGGTCTTCTTGCCGCGCGTGACGCATTGCAGTTTGACGCCGCCGGCCTCGGCCAGATAGTGGCGGCCGTGGGCGGCGATGATGGTCGCCTTGAGCTTGGTTGGTGCTTGCTGGCTCATGCGGACGCCTTGGCCAACTGGGCGAACAGCGCGCCGGCCTTGGCCGCGCAGATGAAGTCGTTGTCCGACAGGCCGCCACGGCCATCGTTGACCGAATGGGTGTCGTAGCGCACGGTGCAGTTTTTATAAGTCACGGTCATTTCCGGGTGGTGGTCTTCGGCGTGGCTCAGGTAGGCCAACGCATTGACGAAGGCCATGGTGCGATAGTAATTGAGAAAGCCGAAGGTGCGGCACAGTTTGCCATCTTCCAGCGACCAGTCCGGCACGAGCGTCGCCATGTGCGCGGCCTCGTCGGCCGTCAGCGCTTGCTTGGCGGGCCGGCTGTGGCCGGCGAGCAGGCCGGCGTGGGTGGCGATCATGTTGCCGCCGCCGCGTTCAGATGCCGGATGCGCACGCTCGCCGGCGGGTGGGAATCGTAGAACGCCGAGTGCAGCGGATCCGGCGTCAGGGTCGAGGCGTTGTCCTCGTACATCTTGACCAGCGCCGACACCAGGTCGCGCGCATCGGTGTGCTTGGCGGCGAAGGCGTCGGCCTCGAACTCGTGCTTGCGCGAGCCGATCGATGTCAGGGGGCTGAACAGGAAGGTGAACACCGGCAGCGCCAGCATGAACAGCAGCAGCACCATGGCGTCGTTGCTCTGGCCCGGCAGCAGCAGCGGATCGACACCGAGGCCGGTGTAGAACCACACCTGGTTTTTCAGGTAACCCAGCAGCGCGAGGAAGCCCAGCGAGATGGCGAACATCATGACGATGCGCTTGATGATGTGCTTGAGCTTGAAATGGCCCAGCTCGTGCGCCAGCACCGCCTCGATCTCCTGCGGCTGCAGGCGCGAGAGCAGGGTGTCGAAGAACACGATGCGCTTGTTGGCGCCGAAGCCGGAGAAGTAGGCGTTGCCGTGGGCGCTGCGCTTGGAGCCGTCCATCACGAACAGGCCTTTGGAGGCGAAGCCGACGCGCTTCATCAGCCCCTCGATGCGCGATTTGAGCGACTGGTCCTCCAGCGGCGTGAATTTGTTGAACATCGGCGCGATGACGGTCGGGAACAGCACCATCATCAGCAGCTGGAAGCCGCTCCACACCAGCCAGGCGTAGAACCACCACAGGTCGCCCGATTTTTCCATCAAGGTCAGCATGACCCACATCAGCGGCAGGCCGATGGCCGCGCCCAGCAAGGCGCCCTTGACCATGTCGGCGAAGAACAGGCCGCGCGTCATTTTGTTAAAACCGAAACGCTGCTCCAGGCGGAACTGCTTGTAATAGTCGAACGGCAGGTCGATCACGCCGGAAACGACCGCGAACGCGGCCAGCAGCGCCAGTTGGTAGCCCATGCCGCCGCCGGTCAGTTTAAAGATCTCCACCGACAGCCACTGCAGGCCGCCGAGCAGGGTGAAGCCGACCAGCACCAGGGTGTTGACCAGCAGCGTGAACAGGCCGAACTTGGTGCGCGCGACGGTGTAATCGGCCGCCTTCTGGTGGGCGGCGAGGGGGATCTTCTCGGCGAATTCGGCCGGCACGGCGCCGCGATGGGTCAGCACATGACGAATATGGCGCGAGGCCAGCCAGAAGCGCACGATCAAGGTCAAAATGATGAAAGATACGAACAAAATCGAAAACGCGAGTGAATACATTCTATGCCTGTGAGAAAATGGCGGATTCGGATTAACGTGGGCTCACGCGAGCCAAGAGAGAATTATGTCACAAGCTAACGATTTGCCAGAAGGTTCCGCTCCTGCGGTCATTACCCCGCGCCAGAATGAAATGAATCTGGTCTGGGTCGATATGGAGATGACCGGTCTGGAGCCGGACACCGACCGCATCATCGAAGTGGCCGTGGTCGTCACCGACATGCACCTGAACGTGCTGGCCGAGGGGCCGGTGATGGTGGTGCACCAGAGCGACGCGGTGCTCGATGGCATGGACGCCTGGAACAAGGGCACGCACGGCCGTTCCGGCCTGATCGACAAGGTCAAGGCGTCGACCGTGACCGAGGCGCAGGCCGAGGAAGAGCTGATCAAGTTCATGAAGCTGTGGGTGCCGAAGGGCAAAGCGCCGATGTGCGGCAACACCATCGGCCAGGACCGCCGCTTCATGGTGCGCTACATGCCGAAGCTGGAGGCGTATTTCCATTATCGCAACATCGACGTGTCGACGTTGAAGGAACTGGGCAAGCGCTGGAAGCCGGAGATGGTGGCTGGCTTCAAGAAGCACCAGATGCACACGGCCATGGCCGACATCATCGAATCGATCGAAGAGCTCAAGTACTACCGTGAGCATTTCATCAAGCTGTAAGGGGCGAGCGCGTCCATCGGAACAGGTTCGGTTGAACCTGTTTTTTTTCGTCTGGAGGGTAAGTCATGAAAATTTTGCAATATGTTGTCGCCGTGGCGCTGGCGCTGGCAGGCGCCACGGCCGGCGCCGCCCATTTCACGATCAAGGATTGGGAGGTTGCCTGCGACAACACGCGCGCCTGCGAGGCGGTGGGTTATCAGGCGGACGAGGGCGATAGCGCGCCGGTGGCCTTGTGGCTGGGGCGTCCGGCGGGGCCTGTCGGGACCGTGGCGGCGAAACTGAGCGTGATCGCCGCGGACGAGGGCGCGGTCGGTCCGTTGACCTTGCGGGCCGGGCAACTGACCTTGGCCGGTTTAACCTCCGACGCCGAATTGACGGCGGCGCAGATCGCGCGCTTGCTGCCGGCGCTGCTCGATGCGGGTTACGCCGACGTCACCGACGGGAAAACCAATTGGCGGCTGTCGCTGGCGGGCATGAAGGCGGCGTTGTTGAAGATGGATGATTTGCAGGGGCGGGTGGGCACCGTCACGGCGCTGGTCAAGCCGGGGACGAAGCCGGCGAGTGCCGTGTTGCCGGTTTTGCCGGCGCCAACGCTGCGCGGCCTCCCGTCCCCGCCGGAGCGCAAGCAGGATGCGGCTTTGCTGCCGGTCATCGTCAAGAAGTTGCCGAAGGGTGGATGCGACGAGGAGCCGGATCTGATCGGCCGCGGCGAATCCCAGAGCGAGATTTATCGGTTGTCGGCGTCGAAGATGTTGTTGCTGATCGAATGCGGGCGCGGCGCCTACCAGTCCAGCTTTGCGGTCTGGATCGCCGACGACAAGCCGCCGTATGCCGCACAGCGGGCGCGGCTGACGGACGCCGACGTCGCTCCGGACAACGAGTTGCTCAACGCGTCGTTCGACAAGGGCGAGCTGGGCAGCTTCGCGAAAGGGCGCGGACTGGGCGACTGCAACACGCAGGCGACTTGGCTGTGGACGGCGGAAGGTTTCAAGCTGTCGTCGGCGTCATCGGCGCGCCTGTGCCGTGGCGTGCCGGGTGGGTATATGCTGAGCGATTGGAGCGCGCAGATCAAATAGGCGGCATCGGACCGCGGCAAATTCTAAAACACGTAGGGCGGATTAGCGCAGCGTAATCCGCCATGCATGCGCAGTCGGCGGCTCAAAGATGGCGGATTACGGCGTTCCGCCTAATCCGCCCTACGTGCCTCCTCGAGAAAGCAGCGGCCCGTTGGTCGATGGCAATGAGCGACGCTTCTCTTTTGCACGATCGGATCGGGACGCCAGCGATAGTCTGAGCCACGTAGGGCGGATTAGCGAAGCGTAATCCGCCAAGCTCCGTCGGCGGCCCAAACATGGCCGATTACGGCGTTCCGCCTAATCCGCCCTACGTGCCTCCTCGAGAAAGCAGCGGCCCGTTGGTCGATGGCGATGAGCGACGCGTCTCTTTCGCACGATCGGATCGGGACGCCGGCGATAGTCTGAGCCACGTAGGGCGGATTAGCGAAGCGTAATCGGCCATGCATGCGCCGTCGGCGGCCCAAAGATGGCCGATTACGGCGTTCCGCCTAATCCGCCCTACGTGTCTCCAAGGTCATTCCGGGCTATCTTATCCGGCGAACGCTTGCCACACCAGCCAGGCGTTGGCGCTGGAAATCACCGCGAACAGGAACCACGACAACCCCGTGGTCCACCAGGCGTTGACGAACTCGCCCATGATGCGGCGCTGCGACGTCAGGCTGATCAGCGGATACATGGCGAACGGCAGTTGCATGCTCAGCACCACCTGGCTCAATACCAGCAGCTTGCCGACAGAATGCTCGCCCAACGTCAGCACGCCGATCATGGCCGGGATCAGCGCCAGCCCGCGCGTGAGCGCGCGCCGTTGCCAGCATGGGATCTTCATTTTCAGAAAACCTTCCATGATGACCTGCCCGGCGATGGTGCCGGTGAAGGTGGAGCTTTGTCCGGACGCCAGCAGCGCCAGCGCGAACAAGGTCGCCGCCAGCGCCGTGCCGGCCACGGGGGCCAGTAGCAGATAGGCCTCGTCGATGTCGAGTACGCGCGTGTTGCCCGGCTCGTGGAAGGCGGCCGCCGCCAGCACCAGGATGGAGCCGTTGATCAGCAACGCCAGCAGCAGCGAGACGACGGTGTCGATGCGCGACAGCCCGATCGCCTCGCGCTTGGCGCTGGCCTTTTGCGATACCACGCGCGTCTGCACCACCGACGAGTGCAGGTACAGGTTGTGCGGCATCACGGTCGCGCCGAGGATGCCGATGGCCAGGTACAGCGGCTCGCGCTCGGACAAGGTCGACAGCGACGGCACCAGCCCCGCCATGACGGCGTTCCAGTCGGGCTTGACGAAAATGAGCTCGGTGAACAGGCAGGTGGCCACCGTCAGAATCAGCGCCAGCACGATCGCCTCGATCTGGCGGAAGCCCTTGCCTTTCAGTCCAAGGATAAGCAGCGTGTCGAGCGCGGTGAGCGCCACGCCGGTCGGCAGCGACACGCCCAGCAGCAGCTTGAACGCCAGCGCGCAGCCGAGCACCTCGGCCAGGTCGCAGGCGATGATGGAAATTTCGGCGAAGCCCCACAAGGTCTTGGCCACCGGCGGCTTGTATTGTTCCCGGCAGTGCACCGCCAGGTCCTTGCCGGTGACGATGCCCAGGCGCATGCTCAGGCATTGCAGCACGATGGCGGCCAGGCTCGACAGCACGACCACGAACAAGAGC
The DNA here is from genome assembly GCF_059418705.1 of Duganella sp. GW821-FHT07F09. Taxonomy (NCBI): domain Bacteria; kingdom Pseudomonadati; phylum Pseudomonadota; class Betaproteobacteria; order Burkholderiales; family Oxalobacteraceae; genus Duganella; species Duganella sp. GW821-FHT07F09. Next base: position 25,732 of record NZ_JBWKQJ010000025.1, read on the forward strand.
TGGTAGCCGAACTGCGAGCCGCCCTGGATGGCCGTGGCCCAGTTGCCCGGGTCCATGTAGCCGACCGAGACCAGCAGGCCGGGACCGGCGAAGCGCAGCACTTTTTTCCAGAACGGATCGCCCTCCGGCACCTGGACGGTGCCGGCCACTTCCGACGGGCAGAACGGCGCGGTGGCCGTGGTGGGGAGCTTGAAGGGGAGTGAGAACATGGGCATCCTGAGAATGAATGCCCAAATTCTACTTGAGTTGGTGCAACTTCGTCCCTATCCCTCGGGGCTAAGCCGCTGCGCGAACAGCCACTCGCGCCAGGCGGGCGACAGCAGCATCGCCGGCGGCACCGTATGCTCGAGGCCCTGGTATTCGACCAGGCGCACCTGGGCGCCGGGCTGGCGCCGCAGCGCGGCGAACATCGCGCGGTCGGGGCCGATAGGGTTTTCGGTGTCGGCGTCGCCGTGCACCAGCATCAGCGGCGTGGCCGCCAGCCGCGCGGCGTCGGCCCGCTCGGGCGCGATGCCGGAGAAGGCGACGGCGGCGGCGAACAGGCCGGGCTGGTGCAGAATCGCCTGCGTGGCGGCCGAGGCGCCCATTGAAAAGCCGGTCACGTAGACGCGTTCGCCGGCGATCGGATATTGCAGTTTCAGTTGTTCGACCAGCGCCGTCAGGGTGGCGATGTTGGGGCCGGGCCGCGCGGCGAGCAGGCCGTCGGCGGCAGACGGCGCGTAATTGGCGCTGCGTTCGGGAAATTGCGGCACCAGTATGTAGGCGGGAAATTTAGCCCGGATCGCGGGCACCGCCCACGAGCGCGCCAGATGGCCGAGCTGGCGTCGGTTGTCGTCGCCGACCGCGCCCGAGCCGTGCAGCACCAGGATCAGCGGGTGGCGCTGGCCGGCGTGCTGCGTCTCCGCCGGCGGCGCCAGCAGCCGGTAGCGCAGCATGCCCGCCGCGCCGGTGAAGCTGCCGGCGGTGAAGGCGTCGGCGTCGACGCCGTCGAGCAGCGCGGCGTCGGTCTCGCGCTGGGCCGGCGTGGTGCTGTCGCTCAGCAGTTCAGGTGCGGCTGCGACGGAGGCGGTGGCGGTCGCCGCGCCGGCCGGCGCCGCCATCGACAGGGTGGCCGCCAAGGCGGCCATGAACAAAGCGGATGGCAGCGTCATCGGCTTATTCGGCCGCGTCGTTGGCGGCTTCGTCGCCGTGGCACTTCTTGTACTTCTTGCCGCTGCCGCAAGGGCAGTCGTCGTTGCGGCCGACCTTGGGCTCATCGCGCTTGACGGTGGCCACCGGCGCCTTGCGGCGCGGCACCCAGAACTTGTAGATCAGCGGCAGGTTGGCTTCCAGGTCCTGCGCCAGCTTGTGGGCCTTGACCGGATCTTCGACCAGCGGCAGTTCTTCTTCCTCGATTTCGTCGGCGCCCAGCAGGTAGATCGGCTTCATCAGTTCCTGCACGTCCGAATCCCAGATCTCCTGCCACGAGCCGGGACGCAGTTCCATGCCTTCCCAGAAGCCCCAGCACCACGCCTCGGCGTCGATCAGGGTCTGGCCTTCGTGCTCGTGCTCGACGAACAGCGGCTCGAACTCCTTCGGCGCCACTTCGAACGTCACCAGCACCTCGTTCATAAAGCGCATGATCAGGTTGAGGATGCGTTCCTCTTCCTTCGGGTTCTTGAACTTCGGAACGTCGGTTTCTTCCTGGCCCCACACGCGCTTGAGCCACTCGGCCGGCATGATGGTTTCCGGGCCGATGGCGATGGCGGTCAGGTAACCGTGCAGCATGTCCATCGTCATCGCGTCCTCGGGGCTGCGCTCCGATAACAGGAAATTGTCTAATTCGTCGAATTCTTTGTCGCTCAGTGGCTGGTCGAGTTGCATGGCTTGCTCTTTTTCTTGGATTGAAGGCCACAGTATACACGCCGCGCCCCGTACAATGCGGGGATGAACCAAGATAACCAAGATCAGTTGGACGACGAAGAAGAAGACGCCCGCGCCGCCGCGCTGGCCGCCGCCATGGCCGGGCCGCAGGGCGGCGCCGACAGCGGCGATTCGGCCCACGACGACGATGCCGCCGCGCCGGCGCGCGTGCCGCACCCGTATTCCGCGCTCAATCCCGAATGCGTGCTCGATGCGCTCGACAGCATCGGCCTGCGCGGCGACGGCCGCCTGCTGGCGCTGAACAGCTATGAAAACCGCGTCTACCAGGTCGGCATCGAGGACTCCTTGCCGCTGGTGGTCAAATTCTATCGTCCGGGACGCTGGAGCGACGCCGCCATCCTCGAGGAGCACGCTTTTACCGAAGAGCTCGCCGCGCGCGAGATCCCGGTGGTGCCGGCGCTGGCGCTGGACGGCCGGACCTTACACCGGTTTAACGGCTTCCGCTTTGCCGTCTTTACCCGCCACGGCGGCCGCGCGCCCGAGCTGAGCGATCCGTCGGTGCTGGAGTGGACCGGACGTTTCATCGCCCGCATCCACGCCGTCGGCGCGGTCAAGCCGTATCGGGAGCGGCCGGCGCTCGACATCGCGACCTTCGGCACCGAGCCGTGCGAATTCCTGCAGACGAATCAGTTCATTCCGGCTGATTTGCAGGAGGCGTATGCCAGCGTCTCACAGCAGGCGCTCGATGGGGTGCGCCGTTCGTACGACAGGGCGGGGGAGTTGCCGCAACTGCGCCTGCATGGCGATTGCCATGGTGGCAACGTCTTGTGGACCGATGCCGGGCCGCACTTCGTCGACTTCGACGACAGCCGCATGGGGCCGGCGATCCAGGATTTGTGGATGATGCTGTCCGGCGATCGGGCCGAGCAGGTGCGCCAGATGAGCGATATTTTGGCCGGCTACGAGGACTTCTGCGAATTCAACCCGCGCCAGCTGCATCTGGTCGAGGCGTTGCGCACCTTGCGGTTGATTCATTACTCGGCCTGGCTGGCGCGGCGCTGGGACGATCCGGCGTTCCCGGCCGCGTTCCCGTGGTTTAACACGCAACGTTACTGGCAAGACCGCGTCCTCGAACTGCGCGAGCAGGTTGCGCTGATGGACGAGCCTCCGCTGCCGGTGTGAGGACCGGCCCCGGGACGTGGCGGCCGCTCAGAAGGTTTCCCAAGCATCCTTGTCGTTATTGGATTCCGCTGTGATTTTCGCTGCCGCGGGCAGGCTTTTTGCCTTCGCTTTCAGCCTTGGCGCGGTGCGCGTGGCGGCCGCGGGTTTGGCCGGCGGCGTGCGCGTGGCGCCCGTATTGCCGAGCGGTTGATGGCCGAGCTTGAAGACCGCGACGGCCGCCACCAGGGCCTGGGCCTGGATTTTGAGGCTCTCCGCCGCCGCCGTGCTTTCCTCCACCAGCGCCGCGTTTTGCTGCGTGGCGCGGTCCATCTGGCCGATCGCCTCGCTGATTTGCGCCACCCCTGCACTCTGCTCGACGCTGGCGTTGCTGATCTCGCCCATGATGTCGGTGACGCGCTTGATCGAGTCGACCACTTCGACCATCGTGGTCCCGGCCTCGTCGACCAGCACGCTGCCTTGTCCCACGCGGTCCACACTGGCTTTGATCAGTTCCTTGATTTCCTTGGCGGCGCTGGCGCTGCGCTGTGCAAGATTGCGCACCTCGCTCGCCACCACGGCGAAACCGCGGCCCTGTTCGCCGGCGCGCGCCGCTTCGACCGCCGCGTTCAATGCCAGGATGTTGGTCTGGAAGGCGATGCCGTCGATGACGCTGATGATTTCGACGATTCTGTTCGAGCTGGCGTTGATGTCCTTCATGGTTTCCACGACCTGCCCGACCACTTTGCCGCCCTGCGCCGCCACCCGTGAGGCGTTGAGCGCCAACTGGTTGGCCTGGCGGGCGTTTTCCGTATTGTTTTTAACGGTGGAACTGAGTTCTTCCATCGACGCGGAGGTTTCCTCGATAGAACTGGCTTGTTCCTCGGTTCGGCCGGACAAATCGACGTTGCCTTGGGCTATCTGTAAGGAGGCGGTCGACACCGTCTCGGCGTTGGCGCGTACCACGCCGACCACCTGGGCCAGTTTTTGTTGCATCTCCCTCAGCGTGGCCATCAGACTGCCGCCGTCCTGGTCCCGGACCTGGATCGTGGTGCTCAGGTCGCCGTTGGCCACGGCCTGCGCCGCCAGCACCGCGTCGGCGGGCTCGCCGCCCAGTTGGCGCATCAAATTACGCAATATCACCAGTCCGCCCAGGATGGCGGCGGCGGTCACCAGGGCCACCGCGATCAGGGATTCCAACCGCGCGAGCGAGGTGGATTTGATTTGGACGCCGACTTTGTCCTCGGCCAAGCGATCTTGGGCGGTTTTCAGCGCCGCCAGGGTTTGGAAGGTCTGGTTGGCGTTGTCCTTCACTTCCAGGCGATTGATCTCGCCGCCGCCCTTGATGTCGCCGGCTTCGATCGCCTGCACCTGACGGGTCATGCCCAGTCGCATCTTGCCATAGGCATCCGAAAGCTTGCCGATATCGCCGGCCACGGTGGGACTCGCGCTCGCCTTCAGTTCGTCGATCAGTTTATCGACCTGGCTGAACCGCTCGGTGTTTTCCGCCTTCCAGGCGGCGATCGATGCCGGATCGCCGATCGCGATCATGCGCAGGATGTTGATGTCCACGCGCGTCAGCAGGCCGTCGATTTTCGAGATGTTTGAAGCTTGCCGGTAGTCGGACGCGTAGATGTCTTTCATGCTGGCCGTGGTGCCGGCTTGTTCGCTCAACAGGAACAAGGTCAAGGCGCTGAAGGCGACGATGATGGCCGCGAGCAGGCCGGTAATTTTTTGCTTCACTGTGAGCCGATTCATGCGTTTCTCCGATGTTTGGATTTTATGTTGGTCTTAATGAAATAGCATCGCGGAGGACGGCGGCGTTCATCCAGTTTCATGTGTGCCGTTCTTTGCCTATCACATCACAAAATAACTTCCGCAGGAAGGAACTTCGCCCCAAAGCCGCTTTTGAAAGTTCCCAATTAGCAATAATGTCGTGTTTCAACATCATTGCGGGCAGGTCTGGAATTGACGGGTTTTTCGGGCTCTTCTCGTGGTTCGGCCTGCGGCGCCGCTGTTTGATAATGGATGCTCAGAAGCCTTGGTGTTTGCCGGGGCACACCGTCAAGCGAGAAACCTCATGCAAGCAGAACTGGCTCAACGCGAAAGCGCTATCGAAGACGTCCAATTGGGCGTGGCTTTTTCCGCCGATACCGTTCCCACCGTCACCTTGCATGACCCCGACGAACCGGCCGCCAGCCTGCCGACCCCGCGCGCGGCGATGGAAATGAAGGCCATCCAGGAGGCCATCGCCCGGGTCGAGGCCGAAGCCAAGGCCGCCTGCGCCGCCGAAAACCGCGCCCACGCCGAAGCCCGCGCCCGCTCGCTGGCCGAGGACCGCGCCGCCATCGACGCCGCCGCCGCCGCCGTCGCCCAGCAAAACGCCCAGGCCTCGGAAGAAGCCATCGCCGCCAACCGCGAGCGTCTCGAATCGCTGCGCGCCGCCGCCCAGGCCAGCGTCGCCCGCCTGGACGCCGTGAAACAGGAAACCGCCGAGCTGCGTGCCCGCGTCGAGGCCGACACCCAGATCCGTCTGGCCGCCGAAACGCGCGCCAAGGCCGAAAACGAAAGCCGCCAGCGCGCCTTCGAGCAGATCGCCGCCGAATCCGAGCTGGCCGAACAGGCCGCGCGCGCCGCCGAGGAACTGCAAGCCCAAACCGAACAAGCCCGCCTGCAAGCGGTCGAGCGCGTCGCCGCCGTGCAGGCCGCTAAGGACGAGGTGGTCGGCATCGCCAGCGCCGACGCCCGCGTCGCCACCATGGCGCGCGAACGCGAGCGCCAGGCCTACGCCGCGCGCCAGACCGCGCAAATGCTGGTCCAGGCCGAGGCCGAAGCGCTGGACCTGACCGTGCAGCGCGAACGCGCCGACCAGATCGCCCTCGAATCGGCCTTCAACCGTGCCGCCGCCGAAGTGCGCGCGTTGGAAGAAGCCCGCGCGCTGGCCCATCTGGAACAGGAGCGCGAGCAGATCGCCCTGGCCAAGGCCGAATCCGAACGCAGCGCCGCGCAGTCGCTGCACCTGCGCCTGCAAACCGAAAAGGAAATCCGCGACGCCGCCATCCACCGCGAACGCCTGGAAATGGTGGCCGCCGCCAGCGCCAAGGCGCGCCGCGACGCCGACGCCAGCATCATGGCCGCCACCGAGGCGCGTATCGAAGTCGACAGCCAGCTGCGCGCCGTCGCGCTGGCCCGCGTGCAGGCCGAGCAGGAAGCCGAGCTGAGCACCCACGCCAAGGTCGAAGCCGAGTCGCTGGCGCTGGCGCAAGCCAAGCAGCGCCAGGCGGCGGACGAGGTCGCCGCAGAGGCGGCCCGCGTCGAGACGCAGGAACAGCAGCGCGCCGCCGCGCTGGCCGAGGAGCGCGCCGCGCTGTCGCGCACGGCCGCCGAGCTGGCCGCCAAGGTCAACGCCGCCGAGCAAGCGGAAGTGGCCACGATCGCGCGCCAGGTCGAGGCGCAACGCCAGGCCGACGCGCTGGCCAGGCAAAAGGCCGATCAGGCCGAGGTGCTGTTGCAAGCCGAGCAGGAGCGCGCCGCCGACGAGCGGCAAGCCATCGCCGCGCTCAAGGAAAAACTGGCGGCCGAGGAGGGCGCCAGCGCTGCCGCCAAGCATCGCATCGCCGCAGAGCGCGCGCAGACCGAGGCCTTGCGTCAGCAGCAGGAAGCCGAGCAGCGCCTGGCCGCCGCCGCCGACAAGCAAGCCGAAGCCGCGAACGTGATCGCCGCGCAAGTGGCCTTGGAAGCCGAGCAGCAAGCCACCGCCGCGCAGGCGCTGGCGGCGCAAGCGCGCCTGGCCGTGGAACTGGGCGTGGTGCATGCCGAGCGCGCCCGGATCGAGCAGGACAAGGCCGCCGCCGCCGAAGCGCTGTTGCAGGCCGAGCGTGAGTTCATCGAAACCGAGCGCGAGTCGCTGGCGTTGATCGAGCAGAAGCTGGCGCAGCAACGCTTGACCACGGCGTCGGAAGTGCGCGCTTCGAAGGCGATCGCGGGACGTCTGGAGGCGGAGCAGAAGGTTGCCGAGGCGGCGCGTCAGCGTGCCGATGCGGAGCAGGCGGAAGCGGATGCGATGGCGCAGCGCGCGCAGGCCGAGCAGGCTACGGCGCAAGCGGCCTTGGACAAGGCGGCTGGCCAACTGGCGTTGCTGGAAACGGCCAAGGCGCATGCCGACATGCAGCGCAAAGTGGCCGACACGACGGCGGCGATGACGGCCGCCAAGCAGAAGTTGTTGGATTTGGAAACCCGCCGTCATGGCGCGGTGCAGAAGGCGCTCGATGGCGTGCTGGTCAAGGTGGAGGTGGCCGAAGGCGCCGTGGTGGAAACGCTGGATGCGGCCCGCGCCCGCAAGGAAGCGCGTCAGGCGCAGCCGGTGTGGCGCGCGCGCTGATAGGTAAAAATTGAGATACGTGGAGGCACGTAGGGCGGATTAGGCGGAACGCCGTAATCGGCCCTACGTGTTTTAGAGGTGTTACTGCTGTACTTGTACTTTGGTGATGTAATACTCCGTCTCGCCGAAACACTGCGTCGGCACGCCCTTGTGCTGCGAGTAGCTCAAAATCACGCGCTTTCCGGTGGCGTCGGTCAATTGCTTGGCCACATTTTCATCGCGCACGCTGAACTCGAACTTCTCCGGTATCGCGCCTGGCATCGAGGTCAACAAAATCTCCCCTTCCCAGGTCTTGCAGATCCAGCCACGGGTGGAAAACTTTTGCAGGTAGCCCGCGCGCTCGCCATCCGAATAGGAAATATGCAGCATCGCCCAAGTATAGGCAACGAAAACCAGCAGGGTGGCAGCCACCAGGGCGATGAAATACAGAACGATACGCGATGATTTTGTCATAAGTAAGCCGGTTGGATATCCAAGTAAGTCCGCAATGTTTTCAATCTTATCATGCGGGGTGCAGTCGCTTGTGACGGATTGACGACCACAGCGACACGGCGATGAACGCCACCCCCGACAAGCCCGTGAACCACTCCGGGATATGGTATTTGACACTGGCCAGCATGATCAGTGCCAAAATACCGATCGCATAGTGCGCGCCGTGTTCCAGATAGACGTATTCGTCCAAGGTGCCCTTGTGCACCAGGAACACCGTCAGCGAGCGCACGAACATCGCGCCGATCGCCAGGCCCAGCATGATGATGACGACATCCTTGGTGATGGCGAACGCGCCGATCACGCCGTCAAAGCTGAACGATGCGTCCAGCACTTCCAGATACAGGAAGCCGCCGATGCTGCCGCGCGACACGGCCGAGACCACGGCGCCGACGCCGGCCTCGGTGGTGTCGCCGTCCTCGGCCGGCGGATCCTCCTCCAGCAGGCTGCTGATCCAGCCCACCGCCAGATACACGACGACGCCGACCACGCCGGCGGTCAGCACGCTGAATTTCTCCGCTTCCGGCACCAGGTAGACGCAGCCGAACACTCCCGCCAGGGTCAGCAGCACGGCCAGGCTCTCGGTGCCGTGCTCGCCCACCTTGGCCTCGATCCAGCCCAGCCAGTGCAGTTCCTTTTCCTCGTCGAACAGGAAGTTGAGGAACACCAGCAGCAGGAAGGCGCCGCCGAAGGCCGCCACCTGGGCGTGCGCGCCGGTCAGGTAGCGCGAATATTCGTCGGGCTTGGTGGTTGCCATGGTCCACACGTCGAGCAGGCCCAGGCCGGTGGCCATGGACACTATCAGCAGCGGAAACACCAGCCGCATGCCGAACACGGCCACCAGGATGCCGACCGTGAGGAACAGTTTGCGCCAGAACTCGTTCCAGTGGCGCAGCACGGAGGCGTTGACCACGGCATTGTCGAACGAAAGCGACACTTCCATGATGCCTAGCACTGTGCAAATCCACAACGCTTGCAGCAGGCCGGAGCTGCCGCCATGGTTGAAGCCCCACCAGCCGGCCAGGCCCAGCAGGATGAAGGTGACCGCGAAGGAGATACCGAAATGTCGCATGATTGTCTTTATTGAAATGATGTGATGGGCTGAATTTTAGCTGAGTTGCTTCCGCCACTGTGAACCCATCTGCGATAATTGCGCCACAAAAATGCAAAGGAATTCCGGATGGACATCGCTTACCTCGTCACGCCCCTGATTACCTGGGTCACCGTCGGCCCGATCAAGTTTCTTATTAATAGTGCCAAAGCGCGCAAATGGGCCTTCAATCTGGTCGGCAACGGCGGCTTTCCGAGCAACCACAGCGCGGTGGTGTCCAGCATGGCGACCCTGATCGCGCTGCGCGAGGGCATCGGCCATCCGGCGTTCGGGGTGGCCGTGGCGCTGTGCTTCATCGTCGTCATCGACGCCAACAGCCTGCGCCAGCACGTCGGCAAGCAGGCCGCCGCTATTAATAGACTGGCGTCGGCGGAGAGCCGGCCCGCCGCCGTGCCCGCCGGCCACACCTGGCTGCGCGAACGGATGGGCCACACCGTGGTCGAGATCATCGGCGGCCTGTGCACCGGCATCGCCATCGCGCACGCCATCCACGCCATTTTCGGGCGCGGCTAGTTCCCGCCGGGCACCCCGGACCCAAGAGATACCTCGGAGACACGTAGGGCGGATTAGCGCAGCGTAATCCGCCAAGCTCCGTCGGCGGCGCATGGCGGATTACGTGCTGCGCACTAATCCGCCCTACCTGTCTCCGGGGTTTGCAGGTGGCCCCGGGCCGTAATTCGGTCGTTCATTTCCCTCCGCTCTACCGTTCATCCTCCAATTCGGCATTTCAGCCACACATTCTGCCGTCCGTCGCACGCCGATTGACCTCCGCCGGCCACTCGGGGATACTCTGCGCGCTGTAGTCTGGCTAAAATACTAATAGCACCACGTCCACTATCTCGGAGAACTTTATGTTGCGCAAAACCCTACTCGCTCTCGCCGTCGCTGCAGCCTTGGTTGCATGCGGCAAGTCTGCCAAGGAGCCCGAGAAAGGGGCGGCAGCCTCGGCCACCGCCAAGGCGGACGGCAAGGGCGACAAGGACGCCAAGAAGGAACCGGAGGTGGTGCTGCAGATGGCGCAGGAGGATATCCTCGCCGTCGAATCGAACTCGCTCGCGTCCGGCCCGGTGATCACCGGCTCGATCCAGCCCGAGCGCCGCGCCGACCTGCGCGCCGAGGTGGGCGCCGTCGTAATTCAAGTACTCAAGGAAAACGGCGAGGCTGTCAAAAAGGGCGACGTGTTGGTGCGCCTGGACGAGACTTCGATCCGCGACAGCCTGACCTCGGCCGAGGAAGCCTCGCGCGCGGCCCAGCAGTCGCTCGCCCAGGCCGAGCGCATGCACGAACGTAACACCACCCTGCGCGCCTCCGGCATGGTCTCGACCCAGGCGCTGGAAGACGCCGAAATCCGCCGCAACAACGCCCTGAGCGATCTGTCGGCCGCCCGTTCGCGCTTGGTGGCGGCGCGCCAGCAACTGAGCCGCACCGTCGTGCGCGCGCCGTTCGACGGCATCGTCAGCGAGCGCAAGGTGTCCAACGGCGACACCGCCCAGGTCGGCAAGGAGTTGATCAAGGTGATCGATCCGTCGAGCATGCGCTTCGAGGGCCTGGTGTCGGCCGACAAGATCGGCGAGGTCAAGGTCGGCCAGCCGGTGCTGTTCCGCGTCAACGGCTATCCGGGCCAGAACTTCAGCGGCAAGATCAAACGGGTCGATCCGGCCGCCAACGCCGTCACCCGCCAGGTCGAGGTGTTGGTCGAGTTCGCCGAATCGGCGCAGCCGAGGGTGGCCGGCCTGTATGCCGAAGGCCGGGTCGAGTCGAAATCGTCGTCGTCGCTGATGGTGCCGCCGTCGGCGCTGGTGCAGGCCGGCGACAACAATTATGTGTGGCGCGTCAAGGGCGGCACCGTCAACAAGGTGCCGCTGACCATCGGCGCGCGCGACGAGCGCAGCGGCCGCTGGCAGGTGCTGTCCGGCCTGGCCGCCGGCGACACCATCGTGCGCGTGCCCGGCTCGGGCTTCAAGGACGGGCAGAAGGTCGTGCTCAGCGCGCCGAAGCCGGTGTCTTCGGCCACCGCGTCGGCCTCGACCTCCACCGTGGCAGAAAAATAAGGAATAACCGCCATGTTTTTATCCGATTTCAGTATCAAACGGCCGGTCGCGACCATCGTCCTGATCGTCGCCATGATGTGCCTGGGCCTGATGGCCCTGAGCAAATTGCGGGTCAACCAGAATCCCGACGTCGAAGTGCCGTTCATCGTCGTCATGATCCCGTATCCGGGCGCGTCGCCGGAAACGGTCGAGCGCGAGATCGTCAACCGGCTTGAAAAGTCGTTCCAGTCGATCACCGGCGTCACCGAGGTCAACTCGACCGCGTCGGAAGGCCAGGCGCGGGTGTTCATCAAGTTCGCCTTCAGCAAGAACCTGATCGAGGCCTCCGACGAGATCCGCAATTCGATCGCGTCGGTGCGCTACAAACTGCCGATCGAGATGCGCGAGCCGATCCTGCAGCGCATCGACACGTCGGCCCAGCCGGTCATGCAGCTGGCGCTGTCGTCGAGCGTGCAAAGCCACGCCATCATCTCGCGTCTGGCCGAGGACAAGCTGGCCGACCGCTTCCGCGGCATCGACGGCGTGGCCTCGGTCAACATCGACGGCTCGCTCAAGCGCGAGCTGAGCGTGCTGCTGAAGGCCGAGAAGCTGCGCGAGTACAACGTTTCCGTGGGCGACGTCGTCAACGCGTTGCGCAACCAGAACACCAACGCGCCGGTGGGCAAGGTCAAGGGCGACCTCGACGAGAAGAGCATCCGCCTGGTCGGCCGCATCGAGCGCCCCGAGGACTTCCAGCAGGTCGTGGTCAAGCGCAACGGCGACGAGCTGGTGCGCCTGGCGCAAGTGGCGACCATCGAGGACGGTTTCGCCGAGATGAGTTCGCTCAGCGTGCGCTCGGGCAAACCGAACGTCGGCATCTCGATCACCCGTTCCAAGGACGCGTCGACCGTGACGGTGGCGCACAAGGTGCGCGCGATGGTCGAGGAGATGCGCAAGGAATTGCCGTCCGGCGCCACGCTGGAGGTGACCGAGGATGGCGGCGAGGACGCCGAGAACAGCCTCAACAACGTGATCGAGGCGCTGGTGTTCGGCGCCGGCCTGACCATCTTCGTGGTCTACGCGTTTTTGAATTCGTGGCGTTCGACGATGATCACCGCGCTCAGCCTGCCCACCTCGGTGATCGCCGCCTTTATCGGCGTCTGGCTGTGCGGCTTCACCTTGAACTTCATGACGTTGTTGGGCCTGTCGCTGGCGATCGGCGTGCTGATCGATGACGCCATCGTGGTGCGGGAAAACATCGTGCGCCACATGCAGATGGGCGCCGACCGGCGCACCGCCGCGCTCAACGGCACGGCCGAGATCGGCATGGCCGTGGCCGCCACGACCTTCTCCATCATGGCCGTGTTCATTCCGGTGGCGTTCATGCCGGGCATCACCGGTGAGTGGTTCCGTCCGTTCGCCTTGACGGTGACGTGCTCGGTCGCGGTCTCGCTGCTGATCTCGTTCACCCTGGATCCGATGCTGTCGGCCTTCTGGGGCGACCCGCCGGACCACCACACGGCGCCACGCAAGGGCCTGGGCCGCGTGCTGGAACGCTTCAATATCTGGTTCGACCATCAGGCCGACCGCTACGGCAACGTCATCGCCTGGGCCTTGCACCACCGCAAAGCGATGGCCATATTGGCGGTGCTGACCTTCGTGGCGGCGCTGGGCCTGCAAGCCAAGCTGGGCGGCTTCAGCTTCCTGCCGGCGTCGGACTTCGGCACCATCGCCATCGACGTGCGGGCGCCGTCGTCGGCCAGCCTGGAATACTCGCGGCTGAAACTGGACCGCGCAGCCAAGATCGCCTTCACCATCAAGGAAACCAAGCAGACCAACGCCTACGTCAACCCGACCGGCGGACGCATCTATGTCGACATCGGCAAGAAGACCGAGCGCAAGCGTTCGGCCATCGAGATCGCCAAGGAATTGCGCGAGAAGCTGGCCGGGCTGGTCGGCGCCGAGTTCACGGTGCTGGAGGACCTGAGCAACAACGCCGCCAAACCGGTCGAGATCCAGTTCACCGGCGCCGATTCGCGCAAGCTGATGGAAATCACCAACGCCTATATGGACCGCCTGCGCAAGGTGCCGGGCGCGGTCGACGTCAGCCTGTCCGAGCAGGACCCCAAGGACGAGCTGCAGATCGAACTGAACCGGGGCTTGGCGAATTCGATGGGCATCGCCGCCGGCGACGCCGCCCAGGCGCTGCGCGTGGCCTTCGCCGGCATCGAGGTGGGCGACTGGGTCGACCCGACCGGCGAATCGCGCGACGTCGCCGTGCGCCTGGCGCCGGAGGACCGCACCAGCGCCGAGAACATCGAGCGCCTGCCGATCGGCGTGGCCGGCACCAACCAGATGGTGCCGCTCGACCAGATCGCCAGCGTGACGATGGGCAAGGGCCCGTCGACCATCAAGCACAAGGATGGCAAGCGCATCATCTCGGTCAGCGCCAACGCCCAGGGCCGTTCGCCGGGCGAGGTGACCAACGACGCCATGAAACTGGCCAAGGAAATCGACTTCCCGCCGGGCTACGGCCTGTCGCTGGGCGGCGCCGGCAAGGACATGAACGAGGTGTTCAGCCAGATGATGATCTCGCTGCTGGCCGGTATCGGCCTGATGTATTTGATCCTGGTGATGCAGTTCGGCTCGTTCACGGCGCCGATCGCCGTCATGCTGTCGCTGCCGCTGTCGCTGATCGGCGTGGTGCTGGGCCTGTTGATGACCAAGGGCACGATTAATCTGATGAGTTTGATCGGGGTGATCATGCTGATGGGCTTGGTGGCGAAGAACGCCATCCTGCTGCTCGACGCCGCCCGCAAGCGCGAGGAGGAGGGCTACAGCCGCGAGGATGCGCTGATGTATGCCGGGCGCATGCGTCTGCGTCCGATCCTGATGACGACGTTCGCGCTGATCGCCGGCATGTTCCCGGTCGCGCTGGCGTTGGGCGAGGGCGGCGAGTTTTACCGTCCGATGGCGATCGCCATCATCGGCGGCACGATCACTTCGACCGTGCTGACGTTGCTGATGGTGCCGACCTTCTACGACAGTATCGAGATCAACAAGGACAACCTGGCGATCAAGTACAAGCGCCGGGTGGACCACTGGACCGGCCGCTTCGGCGCCTGGGGCACGGCGGTCGCGTTCGTGCAGACGGCGATCGAAGTGTTGTTGTTCCTGACGTTGATCCGCTACGTCTACCGCACGCTGATGTGGGGTGTCGGCAAGGTCACCGGCAAGCGCGGCGGCGGCAAGCCGGTCGTCGTGGCGCCGACGGTATCGCTCAACAAGAGCGCCTTCGATCCGCAATAAAACAGCGGGGTCAGATACCGTCTTGAATAGCAAGCCCTTTCACCAAGTAATTGGAGTCGAAGGGCTTGCCGTTGTGGATCAC
>NZ_JBWKQJ010000026.1:0-37297 GCF_059418705.1 Duganella sp. GW821-FHT07F09
CGGCGGCGCCGCGCCGGACCCCGACGCGGCGGCCGCGTCCGACACCGCGCTGGCCGCGCTCGACACGGCGCTGGCCGCGCTGTGCGCCGAGCTCGACGCCCTGCCGGCCGAGGCCGCGGCGGCCGCCGGCACCGCGCGCGCGCCGCGGGAGTGGCTGGGCGAGCTGCGCCGGTTGGCCGAGCTGATGCGCGCCCGCGACGGCGCGGCGGTCGGCCTGTTCGCCGCCGGCGCCGCCGACTTCGCCGCCAGCTTCGGCGCCTGGGACGCCGAGGCGATCCAGCGCGGCCTGGACGACCTCGACTTCGACGGCGCGCACGCGGCGTTGCGCTGGGTCGCCCACAAGCACGAGCTGAGCCTGTGACGGCGCCGGCCACCAGCGGTTGGCGCGGCGGCGCGGCGGCGTGGGCCGTCGGCCTGCTGCTGGCGTGGGCGGCGTGCGCGCCGGCGCGCGCCCAGCAGCCGCCGCTGCGCGCCTTCGGCCAGCTCGACGGCCTGGCCAACCTGTCGGCGTCGGCCATCGTCCAGGACCGGGCCGGCTATCTGTGGATCGGCACCGAGAATGGTCTGTTCCGCTTCGACGGCGCGCGCGCGCGGCGCCATCCGCTGGGCAGCGACGGCGACGACACCGGCATCACGGCGCTGCACCTGGACCCGGCCGGACGGCTGTGGGTGGGCACCGAACGGGGCCTGTTCCTGCTGCGGGAACAGCGCCTGCTGCCGGTGCGCCGGCCCGACGGCAAGGCGTTGCCGGTGATGCCGGGCCAGCATCTGGCCTCGATCGACGCCGACAATTTGCTGGTGCAGAGCAACGGCCGGCTATACCAGGCGCGGGCCGACGGCCGGGGCGGCTGGCACGCGGCGCCGCCGTTCAACGCGCAGCTGGAGGACGAGATCGCGCGCTGGCAGGCGGTGGCGCCGATGACCGCGGCACACCTCGCCGCGCGCCCGCCGCTCAACGATCTGCACGGCATGCTGCGCGATCCGGACGGTACGCTGTGGCTCGGTTGCAAGCACAGCCTGTGCCGTTACCGCGACGGCGTGCTCACCGTGCTGGGCGAGGCGCAAGGTTTGCCGCCGAGGAAATGGGCCAACCTGTTGCGCGACCGTTCCGGCGCCCTCTGGCTCAGCGCCGCCGACCGGCTGATGGTGCTGGCGCCGGGCCGGGCGCGGTTCCGCGACCGCACCCCGGCCGGTTTCGCCAGCGGCGACGGCGGGCACCCGATGCCGATGCTGGAGGACGACGACGGCCGCCTGGTCACGCTGTCGGACAACGGTTTGTTCCGCGGCGGCGCGGACGGCTGGCGGCGCTACGGCGGGCGGGAAGGGGTGCACGCGGTCGCGGGCGGCCACGCCCTGCTGCTCGACCGGGGCGGCGATTTGTGGCTGGCCCTGCCCGGGCGCGGCATCGCCCGGTGGCAGGGCTACCGGCATTGGGAAAACTGGACCGTGGCCCAGGGGCTGCCCGACGACAACGTCTGGTCGGTCTTGCGCGGCGGCGGGGGCGAGTTGTATGTCGGCACCGGCCGCGGCCTGGCCGTGGCGGGCGGGGCGGGCCTGGTCGCCGCGGGCGGTCCGGGCGAGTCCGCCCGGCAGGCCTGGGGCACGTTGGCCGAGGACGCCCATGGCGCCCTGTGGGGCGGGAGTTTTACCGGCGCCCTGATGCGCCGCGAGCGCGGCGGCGCGGGCGCCGCCGTGGTGGCGCGCGTGTCCGGCCAAACCATCTACCAGCTGCTGTTCGATCCGGCCGGCCGGCTGTGGATCAGCAGCGCCGGCGGCTTGTACGTGATCGCCGACCCGCAACGGGCGCCGGCGCCCGCGCCGGTCGAGCCGGTGCGCACGCTGTTCGGTCTCGACGCCAGCTTCGTCGGCGGCTGCCGCGACGCCGGCGGGCGCCTGTGGTTCGCCGGTCCGGACGGCTTGGCACGGCTGGAGGACGGGCGCTGGTCGCGCCCGCCATTGCCGCGCAACGACCACGTCTTTTCGCAGGTGCTGTGCGACGGCAATACGCTGTGGTTGATTGAAGGCCACAGCGCGCGCGTGTGGCGGGCCGACACCGCGCAACCCGGCTTGGCGCTGCGCCGGTTCGCCCATCCGCTGCTGGAGGGGCGGGCGCTGGTGTCGGCGCTGGTGGACCGGCGCCACTGGCTGTGGCTGGGCACGGACAGCGGGGCGATGGTCTGGAACGGGCGGCGCTGGCGGCTGTTCAACGAGCAGAGCGGCCTGGTGTGGAACGACACCAACCAAGGCGCGCTCTACGAGGACAGGGACGGCTCGATCTGGATCGGCACCAGCAACGGCGTGTCGCGCGTGCGGCGGCCGGAATCGTTGTTCGCGCCGCAGCCCGTCCCGCTGTATCTGGACACGGCGCGCTACGCCGGCGCCGCGCTCGACGGCGCCACGGCGCCTTGGAGCGGCGGGACGCTGGAGGTGCAAATGGCCGCGCCGCTGTTGCAGAACCGCGAGGCGGTGGGCTACCGCTACCGCCTGCTCGGCCAGGAGGAGGCCTGGTCGCGCAGCGACAACGGCGCGCTGCGCTACGCGGCGCTGGCGCCGGGCCAGTACCGCCTGCAAGTGGTCGCCGAGCACGCGATGTCGCAATCCAGTTCGGCCATGCTGGAGTTGCCGCTGACGATCACGCCACCGTGGTGGCGCACGCGCTGGGCCTACGCCGGCGCCGCGCTGTCGGCCCTGGGCCTGATCGGCCTGCTGCACCGCTACCGGGTCCGGCGCGTGCTGCGCCAGCGCACGCTGCTGGAACGGCGCGTGGCCGAGCGCACGGCCGAGCTGGAGGCGTCGCGCGAGGAGCACCGGCTGCGCTCGCTCAAGGACGGCCTGACCAAGGCCTGGAACCGCACCGCGCTGATGGAGCGCCTGGCCGCGTTGACGGCGCCGGGGGCGGGGCCGTTCCTGCTGGTGTTGCTGGACCTGGACCATTTCAAGAAGGTCAACGACACCCACGGCCACCTGGCCGGCGACGAGGTGCTGCGCGAGATGGTGCGGCGCATCCAGGCGCAGTTGCGCGCCAGCGACATCGTCGGGCGCTACGGCGGCGAGGAATTCATGTTGCTGCTGCCGGGGCTGGACCTGGCCGGCGGCGGGCGCCGCCTGGCGCAACTGCACCGCGAGGTGTGCGCCGCGCCGGTCGACATCGACGGCGTCGGCCCGCTGCCGGTCACCTGCAGCGGCGGCGTCGTGGTGGGCAGGCCCGAGCTGTCGCGGACGGGCGAACAATGGATCGCGCTGGCCGACCAGGCGCTGTACCGGGCCAAGGCGCTGGGGCGCAACCGCCTGGAATACGTCCCCGACGCCGGTCTCGCGTAAGCCGCCCGCGCGCGGCGCGGCGGCGCTCCCTACCGCGCGATCAGGTTTTTCCTACGGTGATATCGGGATGCGCTGATTACCCTAAACATTTCTCTGCAATAACATCAATTCCTCAATTGAAATAGGCGCCCGGATACGGCATGCCCGAACGGGGAGACACAACAATGAAAAATTTGAAAATCGGCACGCGCCTGGGCATAGGCTTCGGTGTCGTCTTGCTGTTGCTGGCGGTGGTGGCGGCGCTGGGCGTCAATGGCATGGGTCGCACCAAGCGCGCGCTGGACCGGATAGTCGACGTCAACGTCCATAAAATGGGTCTGGTGCAAGACATGTCGGAATCGGTCCACATCATCTCCCGCGTCACGCGCACGGTCGTGCTGCTGAGCGAGCAGGCGGCGATCGAACGGGAGCTTGTCAAGCTCACGGCGGCCCGCGCGAAGTACGACACCGCCTGGGGCGAGTTGGACAAGAGCGCCGCCAGCGTCGAGGGCCGGGCCGTGCGCGCCAGGATGGCTCAGGCGCGGCTGGCGTCCACGGCGCTCAACGACAAGGTGATCGCCCTGGCCAAGGCCGACCGGGACGCCGAGGCGACCGAACTGCTGATCAAGGAGGCCGCGCCGGCGGCGGCCCGGTGGCAGGACGCGATGGACGAAAACATCGAATTGCAAAAGGCGAACAACAAACTGGAAGTGGCGCAAGCCGGCGCGGCCTACGACCGCGCGCGTTCGCTGGTGCTGACGCTCACCGCCGTGGCGGCGCTGCTGGGCGCGGCCATCGCCTGGTTCGCCACGCGCTCGGTGACCTTGCCGATCCGCGCGGCGGTGGCGGTGGCGCGGGCCGTCGCCGACGGCGACCTGTCGAGCCACATCGAGGTCGGATCGCGGGACGAGGCGGGACAACTATTGCAAGCGCTCAAGGACATGAACGACGGCCTGGTCGCCATCGTCGGCCAGGTGCGCACCGGCACCGACGCCATCGCCGTCGCCTCCGGCCAGATTGCCAGCGGCAACATCGATCTGTCGTCGCGCACCGAGACGCAGGCCAGTTCGCTGGAGGAGACCGCGTCCTCGATGGAGCAGATGACATCGGCCGTCAAGCAGAACGCCGACAACGCGCGCCAGGCCAACCAACTGGCCATTTCGGCCTCCGCCGTGGCGGTCGAGGGCGGGGCGGTCGTCGCCCGGGTGGTCGACACCATGGACGCGATCAATGGCGCGTCGAAGAAGATCGTCGAGATCATCGGCGTCATCGACGGCATCGCCTTCCAAACCAACATCCTGGCGCTCAACGCGGCGGTCGAGGCCGCGCGCGCCGGCGAACAGGGGCGGGGCTTCGCCGTGGTCGCCACCGAGGTGCGCAACCTGGCGCAGCGCTCGGCCGCCGCCGCCAAGGAGATCAAACAGTTGATCGGCGAATCGGTGGAAAAGGTCGACGCCGGCGCCAAGCTGGTCGACCATGCCGGCGCGACCATGCGGGACATCGTCCAGAGCATCCGCAGCGTGACCGATATCATGGGCGAGATCACCTCGGCCAGCCAGGAGCAGAGCGCCGGCATCGAGCAGATCAATCAAGCCATCGTCCAGATGGACCGGGTCACGCAGCAGAACGCGGCGCTGGTGGAGGAGGCCTCGGCCGCCGCCGCCGCGCTGCAGGACCAGGCCGGCGGCCTGGTGCGCGTGGTGCGCGTGTTCAAGCTCGCCGCCGAAGGATCGCCCCGGACGGCGAGGCGGGCGGTGGCTGGCGTGGACGCCCCCGCGATTCAATTGAGCTTCAGTCAATGAACGCCGCCATTCCCCCGTCGCCCGGGGCGCGCCCGCCGCTTGCCCTACAAAATCCGGCGCAAATCCCTACCCCACTATCCGACGCGGCTGATGGTCCCGCGAAGCGGACTAATGCATTCTGTCCGTATCGAGGGAGGGTTTGAAATGAACACAGCGCCGCTGTACGAACATTATGAACAATACGTCAGGGAGTACCGGTCGGTCTTGCACCTGATCGACCAGATCCTGGCGCCGCGCGGCATGGATACGGCCGGCGCGGTGGCCGCGCGCCGCCACCTGCTGGGCGAGGACGCGGTGACGGCCTTCATCCAGATCACCGAGCGCATGCAGGCGCAGGTCTCGCAAGGGCGGATGGAGGTCGATGTCGTGCTGGCGGCCCTGGTGTACGAGTGTTGCGACAAACTGACGGTGCTGGGCGCGAACGGCGCCGTCGAGCGCGAGGCCGTGGGCGGCGACGTGAAGCGCAGGGAGCATCTGATTTCACCGGCCAGGCGCCTGTTCCACGGGGCTTGCCAACGTTTGCTGACCCGCTGCGCCTGAGCGCGCCGGCCGGATAAGGATGGACTCGATTGCGCTATCCTTTCACGGCGGGGCCATCCTAAACAAAAAAACTATCATGCAGAATTGCTAACTGTATTAAGCTCGCGTTGCGCTATTCGGCGCGGTCGAAAAATACAGGAGGCAGTATGCGTAACTTGTTGATTGTTATGTGCATTTCGCTAGCCAGTTTGTTTGGCGGCTCCGCCCACGCGTATCAGTACAACTATGTCAGCCAGGTGATTCCGGTCGAGCACACCGCGTATCGCAGCGATATCACCTTCACCCATTACAGCGTCATCACCGTGCAGATCTTCACGCCAACGCTGCTGACGGCCGGCTCCACCTGGTCACCCGACACGGTCATTTACATGAACCGCTATTCGAACGATTCTCCGACCCACCCGCAGTCGCTGCTCTATCCTAATACGGACGCCGACCCGACCCGTCCGCCCGGCTCGGTGTGGAATCCCAACTGGACGGTGAACCTGGACATCGGCGCGGTCGACGCCAACGGCCTGCCCACGGTGTGGGACATCAGCCTGCTGCGCCAGTTGCACACGCCGGAGGGCAGGGAAGACATCAGCAGAATCGCCACCTCCAACAACGGCGACAGCGTCGTCGGCGGCACCGAGAGCTACTACTATTTCGCGGGCGGGATCACCGCGCCGGGCACCTGGACCATGGGCGTGGCGGCCGTGCCCGAGCCGGAAACCTACGCGATGCTGCTGGCCGGCCTGGGCCTGGTCGGCGCCGTGGCGCGCCGCCGGAACGCCCGCCGCAAGTCCGGACGGGCAAGTTGACTACATAATTCGGTCCCGCCACGACGACGCAAGGTGTAGCCTTGGTCAACCAGATTCGCATGCTGGACTTGGAAGCAAAAAAGGCAAAGCGCGTCGAGACTGTACCGGAGTATGTGGTGGAAGATGCGCTTGCCAGGTTGCGCGCAATTACCGACTAGGGAAGCGTGGCGGCGATCGACACCTTCACCCTGAGTTCATAAGGTTGCCCCGTCTTGCCTTTGGCGATGCGCTCGGCCGCGCGCGCGTGAAGACTGTAAAACCGCTCGGCGGCCGGTGCTGGATGCGATGCACCGGCACGTCCACGGCGCTGAAGTTTAGCGTACGCAGCAATCAAGCCGGCGTTTAGCATGCCGGACGCTAAACTGATTGTAAAAACTGCGCCCACGAAAATTCACACCATTTGCTTCCATATAATTAAACCAGGGGCTTCCCCTTAATAACAATACCGGAGAGCATGGATGAAAAAGTACATCAAGCAGTTGTTGATCGCGGGCGCGCTCGTGTTGTCGGCGGTGGGGCAGGCCCAAGCCCAGACTACGCCGACTTGTTCGAGCGCGGCGTCCGATCCGGACGGTGACGGCTGGGGCTGGGAGAACAACCAGTCCTGCAAGGTGGCGCCCAAGTGCGCGAGCGCCGCATCGGACCCGGATGGCGACGGCTGGGGCTGGGAGAATAACCAATCCTGCATGGTTGTCGCCAGCGTATCGAAGGGTTTCACGGTGTCCGGCAGCGTGCTGAAGGACGCCAACGGCAATGCCTTTATCGCCCGCGGCGTCAACAACCCGCATGCGTGGTTCGACACCCAGGCCTACAACGTCTTGCCGAATCTGGCGGCGCGCAAGACCAACCTGATTCGCGTCGTCTGGACCATGAACGGCACCGCGTCGCGCCTTGACCAGATCCTGACGGCCATCGAAGCGCAGCAGATGGTGTCCATCGTCGAACTGCACGACGGCACCGGCAGCAACAGCACCGCGGTGCTTCAGAACATGGCCAACTACTGGGTGCGCAGCGATGTCGCCGCCGTGCTCAAGAAACACGAGCGCAGCACCATGATCAACATCGCCAACGAGTGGGGCGACAACGATATGACGCCGCTGCAGTGGCGCAACGCCTACATGCAGCCGATCACGACCCTGCGCAACGCCGGCTTTACCACGACCATCGTGATCGACAGTCCCGCGTGGGGCCAGGACGCCAGCGCGGGCTTGTTGTACGGCTGGGATTTGCTCAACCACGACCCACGGCACAACCTGCTGTTCTCGGTGCATGCATATGTCAGGTTCAATAATCCGAACGACATCTACAACATGATGAACAACTATAAGAGCAACAACTTGGCTTTGTTGATCGGCGAGTTCGGCTACAACTACAACAACGGCGACAACAACCTCGGCTCCAAGGTGGACGCGCCGCTGCTGATGCAGTATGCGCAACAGTTCGGCGTCGGCTATGTCGCCTGGTCGACGCAAGGCAACGATGCCGCCAACGCCTGGCTCGATCTGATGACCAATTGGTCCACCACCACCAGCTGGGGCAACACGGTGTGGTACGGCCAGTACGGCATCAGCAACACCGCGAAGAAGGCGACGATCTACTAGTCCGCCACGCCGGCCGTGCGCCTACTTGTCGGACTTGAGGAACAGGTCGCTGTCCGGGGCGAAGTTGGCGTACAGCGGGAGCAGGGCGCCGCCGATGGCCCGCGCGTCCGAGCCGATGGTGCCGCCCAGCACCGACGGCCGCGACACGCCTTCCCAGCTGTAGTAGCCGAGCGCGGTCTCCACCTGCGGCAGCAGTTCGTGCAGCAGGCTGCGCTCGCACGAGCCGTCGATGATCACGCTGTCGAGGTCGAGCAGGCAGGCGGCGCTGTTGATGGTCAGCGCGATGGCGCGCGCGGCGTGGTCCAGCCACGCCATCGTGTGCGGACGCCACGGTTCGCGCAGCGCGCGGCCGTCGAAGCAGGCCGCCTCGTCCAACCCGGCGGCGATGAACGATTGCTCCAGGCTGAACAGGGAGGCGTCGCTCAGCAGTTGCTCCGGCTGCGCGGTGTCGCCGCGCCGCGCCAGGCCAAGCGGGATCGAGCCGATGGCGCCGGCGTTGCCGTGCAGGCCGCCGCGCAGGTTGCTGTCGATGACCAGTCCGCCGCCGATGAAGGTGTCGACGAACACGTACAGGAAACTCTTGATGCTGCGGCCCCGGCCGGCCACCAGTTCGGCCACGCAGGCGGCGGCGGTGTCTTTGACGAATTGCACCGGCAGCCCGGTCATCGCCTGCACCCGTTCGCGGATGTCGATGCGGTTCCATTTTTCCGCCTGCTCGGGGGCGATGCCGAGCAGCTTCTGCCAGCCGCCGAGGGCCAGCGGGGCGGCGATGCCGATGCCGCTCAGGCGCTTGGCTTGCGCCGGACCGAGCCGCTTGTGGATCAGCGCCAGCTGCTTTTCGATTTCGACGAACAGCGTGTCCGGATCGGGGAAGGTGTACGACAGCGACGAGCGCTCGCGCGTCTTGCCGACGAAATCGATCAGCAGCACGTCCAGGCTGCGCCGCGCGATCTTGATGCCGATCGAGAAGGCGCCGTCCGGGTCGAGCGCGATCGGCACCGACGGTTGCCCGACCTTGCCGCGCAGCGCTTCGAGCTTGAGCACCAGGCCCTCCTCGAGCAGGCGGTTGATGATCAGCGAGATGGTCTGCGTGCTGAGGTTGGTCTGCCTGGCCAGATCGGCTTTCGGCATCGGGCCGTGCAGGCGGATGGTTTGCAATACGACCCGTTCGTTGAACTGGCTCATGCCGATCTGGTTGGAGCCGCGCGGGCGCAGCCTGCCGATGTCATTCACGGCCGGATCACCGCCCGGCTCGGTCTCTACTTGAATTTTTTTATTGTTTGGCATTATTTAATTATGCCAGAGCGGCACCGATCACGCCCTTCTTAAAAATGAAGTTGGCATAGGGTTGCGCCTCGCCGGTTTGCACGATGGCGTAGGCACCGCCGACCCGGTCGTAGAAGGCGAAACGCTCGACCGCCGCGCATTGCCCGGGCGCGGCCGAGGCCAGTTCGCCGGCCAGCGCGACGACCGAGCGCTGCACGTCGGACGCGTAGCCCTCGGGCGTGTGCTCGACCTTCATATAAGCGACCGGCTGCTCCACCGACTGGTCCAGCGGGAACACCGACAGCACCGCCGTGCACGCCCGGCGCAGGTCGATGCCGGGCATGCGGATGACGGGCTTGCCACGGCCCAGCGAGGCGGCCGTGAAGTTGGCGTCCACCACCGCGATCTCGTCGCCGTGCCCCATCTCGCACAACACCTTCAGCAACTCGGGCGTGAGCGCGGCATCGATTCCTTTAAGCATGGGCATCTTCCGGCAGGTGGGCGGGGTCCTTGGCGCCCGTCATCACGGCGACCGTGTCGGACATGCTGATCGTCTTGGGGTTGACCACGGCGGCGCGCCGGCCCAGCCGCTGGATGTGGATGCGGTCGGCGATCTCGAACACGTGCGGCATGTTGTGGCTGATCAGCACCACGGCCAGGCCCCGGTCGCGCACCCGGCGGATCAGCTCCAGCACCATATTGCCTTCCTTGACGCCCAGCGCGGCGGTCGGCTCGTCGAGGATGACGACGTGGCGGGCGAAGGCGGTGCTGCGCGCCACCGCCACGCCCTGGCGCTGGCCGCCGGACAGGGTTTCCACCGCCTGCTGCATCGAGCGGATGCCGATCTTCAGATCCTGCATGTGGCGGATCGCTTCCGACAGCATCTTTTTCTTGTCGATGACGCGGAAGCACGTGCCCAGGATGCCGGGCTTGAGGATCTCGCGGCCGAGGAACAGGTTCTCGGCGATCGTCATCGCCGGGGCGACGGCCAGGTCCTGGTAGACCGTCTCGATGCCGTGGCGGCGGGCGTCGATCGGCGAGCCGAAGTGAACGGCTTTGCCGTCGAGCAGCAGTTCGCCCGTGTCCGGCACGATGGCGCCGGACAGCGCCTTGATCAGGCTGGACTTGCCGGCGCCGTTGTCGCCGATTACCGCGAGGATTTCACCGGCGCGCAGTTCGAAGTCGGTGCCGTCGAGGGCGGTGACGTTGCCGTAGCGCTTGGTCAGGCCGCGCGCCTGGAACACCGGGGTGGCGTTGGAAACAGCAGTGGAAATCGTCATGATGATTAACCCTTCTTGTGGGTGAGTTGGTCGGTGGCCACAGCCAGGATCACGAGCACGCCCGTGACCAGTACCTGATACACCGAGGGCACGCCCATCAGCGTCAAACCATTGCGGAACACGCCGACGATCAGCACGCCGATCAGGGTGCCGACGATCGAGCCGCGTCCGCCGAACAGGCTGGTGCCGCCGATGACGACGGCAGTGATGCTGTCGAGGTTGTCGGTGGCGCCGGCCTGCGGATCGCCGACGCCCATGCGGGCCACCGACAACATCGAGGCGATGCCGTAGAACAGGCCCGCCGCCATGTACACGCCCAGCATGACCTTGCCGGTGGCGATGCCGGTCAGCCGCGCCGACTCGGGATTGTTGCCGACCGCGTAGACGTGGCGTCCGGGCGCCGTGTCGCGCAGGAACAGCCAGGTCACCACATACAGCGCGATCATCAGCACCGTGCCGTAGGTGATCGAGGTCTGGCCGAGCTGGAAGGTATTGCCGAAGAACATCATCGAGTCCGGCACGTCGGTGACCGTTTGCGCGCCCGAGTAGATTTGCGTCAGCGCGAAGGCGATGTTCATCGTACCCAGCGTGACGATGAAGGCGGGCAGCTTGATCCGCGTCACCAGCGCGCCGTTGAGCGCGCCGAAGGCCGTGCAAACGGCGACGCCGCAGGCGATGGCGACATAGGGATCGATGCCCATGTCGACGGCGAACTTGCTCATCACGACCGAGCCGAGCGCCATCACCATGCCGCACGACAGGTCGATGCCGGCGGTCAGCACGATCAGGGTTTGTCCGAGGGCGATGACGCCGACGATCATCACCTGTTGCAGGATCAGCGAGAAGTTCTGGCCGCTCAGGAAGCGGTCCGATTGCGACGCGAAAAACAGCGAGGCGACCACCAGGGCGATGAACGGCCCCAGCGTGGAGACGGGTGGCAGGCGGTCGAGCAGGCGGGCGTTCATGGCGGCGTCCTTGGTGAGGGGCAGCGAGCCCTGCAGGGGAGTGTTCATGGTCGTTATTCCTTATTATTTCCGGCCCCAGCAGGCGTCGAGGCCGGCCTGGGTGTCTTTGCTGTCCACGCCCGCGAGCGGTTTGTCGGTGATGAGGGTGACGCCGGTGTCGACATAACCGCTGGCTTTCTTGCCGGTTTTCGCATAGAGGAGGCCGGCCTCGACGCCCAGCGCCGCCATCTTCAGCGGGTATTGCTGGGCCGTGGCGGCGATCTTGCCGCTCTTGACGTCGCGCACCCCGGTGCAGCCGCCGTCGACCGACACCAGCAGCACGCCCTTGTCCTTGCCCGCCGCCTTGAGCGCCTTGAAGGCGCCGGCGGCGGCCGGTTCGTTGATGGCGTAGACCAGGTTGATGCCGGGGTTCTTCTGCAGGCAGTTTTCCATCGCGGTCTGCCCCTTGGCCTGGTCGCCATAGCTGTCTTGCACGCAGACGATGCTGGCGTCGCCTTTTTTGATGCCGAAGCCTTCCAGGAAGCCGGCCAGGCGCTGGATGCCGACCGGGTGGCCGGGGAACAGGTCGAGCGCGGCGATCCTGACCGGCTTGCCCGCGAAAGAGGCCTTGGCGTAACGGCCGATCAGCACGCCAGCCTTGTGGTTGTCGGTGCTGAAGAGCGCGTCGGCGGCGTCCATCGGCTCGGTCGGGCTGTCCATGGCGATCACCATCACGCCCTTGTCGCGCGCTTTTTTAATCGACGGCACGATGGCCTTGGCGTCGCTCGGGGTGATGAGGATGGTCTTGGCGCCGGCCGCGATCATGTTCTCGATGGCGGTGACCTGGCCGGCGTTGTCGCCGTCGGATTTGCCCGCGCCGGTCAGCAGTTTGGCGCCGCCGGCCTGCGCCGCCTGCTGCGCGCCTTCCTTCATCTTGACGAAGAAGGGGTTGATTTCGGTCTTGGTGATCAGGCCGATCACCGGCTGTTCGGCGGCCATGGCCGTGGCGGTGCCGAGCGCACTGAGCGCCAGGAAATATTTCAATCTCATGCGATGTCTCCTCTGATTTTCTGGGTGGCCACGCCTGTCGGCGGAGCGTGATTCGGTAGGAAGTGATAACGCTTTACTACCGAACCGATTAGGAATATATTCGCAACAAATTAATAAATCAAGTTGTTTTATTAATTAAGCGGCCGGCCAAACACGCACTTTCTGGCGTGCCGGCTAGAGTAGTTTTCCCAATGCAACTTACGAGGACATGATGATCGCAACCTTAGGCGAGGCCTTGGTGGACATGATCGAACAACCCGACGGGCGATTCCAGGCATGCCTGGGCGGCTCGGTGTTCAACTCCGCCATCGGGCTGGCGCGGCAGGGCGTACCCACCGCCTATCTCAACCCGCTGTCGACGGACAAATTCGGCGGCAGGTTCGCCGCGCTGCTGCGGGCCAGCGACGTTTTGCCGGCCGCGCCCGCGCCCAGCGCCCGGCCGACTTCGCTCGCCATCGTCAGCATCGACGCCAACGGCGCGCCGACCTACGCCTTCCACCGCGAGCGGGTCGCCGACCGCGACGTCAGCGCCGCCTCGCTGATCGGCAGCTTCCCGCCGCACATGGCGCTGCTGCACACCGGCGGCTTGGCGCTGGTGCCGGAGGATGGCGACACGCTGCTGCCGGCGCTGCGGGCGGCCGCCGAACGCGGCGCGTTGATCTCGATCGACGCCAACCTGCGGCCGCTGGTGGCCGACGATTTGCCACGCTACCTTGGCGCCGTCAGGCAAGCGCTGAAGCTGGCGCACATCGTCAAGGTCAGCGACGAGGATCTTGCACATCTGGGGCTGGACGCGGCCAATGTGCAGGAAGTCGCCGACGCGCTGTTCCACGAATCGGCGGTTCAATTGATCGCCGTGACGCGCGGCGGAGAAGCTGCCGCCCTGATGTCGCGCACCCGCCGGATCGAGTTGCCGACGCCGGCCAACCTGGCGCTGGTCGACACCGTGGGCGCGGGCGACTGCTTCCAGGCCGGCCTGATCGCGTATCTGTACCGGGAAGGAGCGTTGACCGGCGCGGCCGCGCTGCAAAAGCTCGACCAGGAAACGCTGCACGCGGCGCTCCAGCATGCGATTTGCGCCGCCAGCGTCAACGTCATGCGCGCCGGTTGCGACCCGGCGACGTGGGAGCAAACCTTGCAATTCGGCGTCGACTGGCAGCAACGAATGTCAGCAAAGGTCGCCGCCTGACGGCAATTGCAGAGACACGTAGGGCGGATTAGGCGGAACGCCGTAATCCGCCAATGCATGAGCCGTCGAGACGCAAGCATGGCGGATTACGCTGCGCTAATCCGCCCTACGTAAATCGCGATTAAATGACCAACCAAAAAATTGGCCTTGAGTGCGCCAGGGGGAGCGCTACGCCTGAATTTCGATAGCAAAGCCGTATCCGGCGTGGACGCGCCAAACACAACTAAAACAAACAACAACAGACAAGACAACTAACACTGGAGACCAGACAAATGAAAAATATCATGCAACGCATCACACCAAAATTCCCGCTGGTGCAAACGGCGCTGGCCGCGGGCGCCATGGCGTGCTGCCTGCCGGCGGCCGCGCTCGACTATCAGGGCTACTTTCGCGCGCTGGCCGGTTCCAACTCTTCCCACGGCGGCGCCAGCTGCTTCCAGCTTGCCGGCGCGCTGGCCAAGTACCGCCTCGGCAACGAGTGCGAGGTCTATGGCGAGTTCTGGCTGGGCCAGCAAGTCGGCAAGGCCGCCGACGATGGCGCCGTCTTCAACGCCAATATCATGCTGTCCTATTACAGTCCGAACGCATCGTCGAAGTCCGACGCCGACCTGCCACAGATTTACGTACAAGGCGACAAGATCCCCGAGCTTAACGGCGGCAGCGTTTGGCTGGGCCGCAAATACTACAAACGCGAAGGCCTGGGCGCCAACGACTTTATCTACTGGAGCGGCCGGGGCTTCGGCGGCGGCGTTCAGGACGTCCCTGTGGCGGGCGATCTGAAGTTCAGCTACGCCTTGCTGCGCAAGGACAACCTGGTGGCCACCACCAGCGGCCTGTTGCCGGCGACCGGCGCGCTGGCCGACAACGGCAGCAACTCGGCCACCCGTCACGACTTTCAATTGCGCGGCATTCCCATCAATAGCGGCGGCGCCCTGGAGCTGGGCATGAGTTTCATCGTCAAGGACGCCAAGGGCAACGCCGAGCAGTCGGCCGAACGTCTGCACTCCGGCTACGGGTTCACGGTCCAGCACCGCCAGTCCGGCATCAACGGCGACGGCGAAAACAAGTTCGCGCTTCAATACGGCAAGGGGCCGGGCACCGGCGGCGCCGACCAGGCCATCGGCGCGATCGGCAACCTGGGCGATGACAAAAACATCAGCCGCCTGCGGGTGGTCGAAGGCTTGTATACCCAGTTCACCCCGCGTTGGGGCGCCGAGCTGGTGGCGATCTACCAGAAGGACAAGGGATACACGGCCGACCGCACCGTGTTGGGCGTGGCCGAGAACAAGGTCTGGACCAGCCTGGGCGGACATCTGGTCTACGGCATCTCCCGGCGCTTCAAGATCGGCATGGACCTGGGCGTGGACACCATCCGGCCGGACGACGGTCCCACGCGCAGGATGACCAAATTCACCATAGCGCCGACCATTTCGTCCGGTCCCGGCCTGAACGCGCGGCCCGACCTGCGCCTGTTCTACACCTACGCCAAGTGGAACGACGCGGCGCGGCAGGCCGCCGATAGCGCCGCGCCGGGCAGCGCGCTGTCGTCGACGGGCGCGTTTGGTGTGGCCAAATCAGGCTCGATGATCGGTGTGCAGGCCGACGTCTGCTTCTAAGATCGAGGCGGGGGCAGGGCGGCCCGAAGGCGCGCCCGACACCGGGGAAGGATACCCCGGTCCGCCGCCACGTGTGCACTTGCAGCCGACAAACTTGCGTTGCGGTCGTTTGCGCGGTTGCCACGTGTTATATTGAATTTCCACCTCCTCCTTGCCACCGGCCTGTTCGTCATCCAGCGCTGTTCGGCGCCAATCTGCGAGCCCGCCCGGCGGTCATGCACACACTCCTCACGCCGGGCTGTAGTTCTTTGGAAGGCGCACATGCATACGAACGGATTTGGCCGGAGCGACACCGCGCGCGCAGGGAATTTGGCGGGACACAGCGAGCACACGCGGCAGGCCAGCCTGCTCAAGACGGGCGCCTTGCAAGACGCGATCTTCAACAGCGCCTATTTCTCCAGCATCGCCACCGACGAACGGGGCGTGATCCAGATTTTCAACGTCGGCGCCGAGCGCATGCTCGGCTACAAGGCGGTCGACGTCGTCAACCGCATCACGCCGGCCGATATTTCGGACCCGCTTGAATTGATCGCACGCGCCGCCTCGCTGAGCGACGAGCTCGACACGCCGATTTCGCCCGGCTTCGACGCCCTGGTGTTCAAGGCCTCGCGCGGCATCGAGGACATCTACGAGCTGACCTACATCCGCCAGGACGGCAGCCGCTTCCCGGCGATCGTGTCGGTGACGGCGCTGCGCAACGCGCGCGACGACATTATCGGCTATCTGCTGATCGGCACCGACAACACCACCCGCAAGCGCTTCGAGCGGGCGCTGGAGGACAAGAACATCGAGCTCGAGCACGCCAGCCGCATGAAGTCCGAATTCCTGGCCACCATGTCGCACGAGCTGCGCACGCCGCTCAACGCCATCATCGGTTTTTCCGAGGCGCTCAAGGATGGGCTGATGGGGGAAACCACGGCCATCCAGCACGAATCGATCGACGACATCTTCACCAGCGGCCAGCACTTGCTATCGCTCATCAACGACATCCTCGACCTGTCAAAAGTCGAAGCCGGCATGATGGCGCTGGAACTGGAGCCGGTCGACTTGCACAGCCTGCTCCAGAACAGCCTGACCATTGTCCGCGAGAAGGCGGCGGCCCAGAAAATCGGGCTCGAGCTTGACATCGGCGCGGGCCTGGACGTGGTGCAGCTCGACATGCGCAAGACCAAGCAGATCGTCTACAACCTGCTGAGCAACGCCGTCAAGTTCAGCGCCAGCGGCGGCCCGGTGCAGTTGCGCGCGCGCCGCGTGCGGCGCGACGCGGTCGGCGTGCTGGAGGGGGAGTGGCCGACGCACCGCTTTCCGCAGGCCGACAACGAGTACAGCGACTTCGTTGAAATTTGCGTCAGCGACCACGGCATCGGCATCTCGCACGACAACATGGGGCGGCTGTTCCAGGCCTTCAGCCAGATCGACAGCAGCCTGGCGCGCAAGTTCGAGGGCACGGGCCTAGGGCTGGCCATGGTCAAGCAGCTGACCGAGCTGCAGGGCGGTGCGGTGGCGGTGGCCAGCGCCGAGCGCCAGGGCTCGCGCTTCGCCGTCTGGCTGCCGTTGCGCGCTGCGCCCCACGCCGGCTCGCCGGCTTAACTTCGAGGTATCGACATGGCCAAGGTATTGGTAATAGAAGATAACGCGGCAAACATGAAGCTCGCTTCGCTGCTGCTGCGTAACGCCCATCACAGCGTTCTGTGCGCGGTGGACGCCGAGGCCGGGCTGATGGTGGCCCGCATGGAACTGCCGGACCTGATCCTGACGGATATCCAGCTGCCCGGCATGGACGGCCTGGCCGCCACCGCCATCCTCAAGCACGACCGGGTGACCGCCGGCATTCCGGTCATCGCGCTGACGGCCATGGCGATGAAGGAAGACCAGGAAAAGAGCCGCAAGGCCGGCTGCGACGCCTATATCGCCAAGCCGCTGGGCTATCGCCAACTGTACGCCATGATCGACTCCCTGCTGTGCGCCGGGGCCACCTCATGAGCGTTGACGTCCCCACCATCCTGATCGTCGACGACGAGGCGCAGAACCGCCGCCTGCTGGCGGTGCTGCTGCGCCCGGAGGGCTACCACACCGAAAGCGTGGCCAGCGGCGCCGAGGCGCTCAGCGCGATCGCCCATTCGCCCCCCGACCTGATCCTGCTCGACATCATGATGCCTGGCATCGACGGCTACAAGGTCGCCGCCATCCTGAAGAGTAATCCGGCCACGGCCAACATCCCGATCATCATGGTCACGGCCCACGCCGAGCGCGGCGCCCGCCTGGCCGGGCTGTCGGCCGGCGCCGAGGAATTCCTGACCAAGCCGGTCGACCGCACCGAGCTGTGGCTGCGCGTGCGCAACCTGCTGCGCCTGAAGGCGTTCGGCGACTTGCAGGAGCATAGCGCGGTGCTGGAACAGCAGGTGGCCGCGCGCACCGCCGACCTGCAGCGTTTTCGCACGGCGATGGACGCCACCGCCGACGCCATCATGCTGGTCAGCCGCGACACCATGGGCTTCGTCGAGGTCAACGCTACCAGTTGCGAGATGCTCGGTTACACGCGCGCCGAGATGCTCGAACTCGGTCCCGTGGCCTTGGGCGCGGTCACGCGCGAGGCGCTCGAGCACGTGTACGACACGGTGATCGCGGGCGAGGCCAGCAAAAAATTGAACGAGGCCACCCTGCGTTGCAAGGACGGCTCGTCGCTGCAGGTGGAGGTCAGCCGCCAGGCCATGTTGTCCGGCGACGACTGGATCATCGTCAGCGTGGTGCGCGATATCACCGAGCGTAAGCAGGCGCAGCAAAAGCTTCAGCACCAGGCCAACCACGACGCCCTGACCGGCCTGCCGAACCGCACGTATTTCTATGAGACGCTGCGCAAGACCATAACGCTGGCCGCCATCCAGGGCTGGAAGGTGGCGGTGATGTTCATCGACATGGATCACTTCAAGAATGTCAACGACACGTTGGGTCACGGTATCGGCGACGAACTGCTGGTCAATTTCAGCGACCGGTTGATGACCTGCGTGCGCATGCGCGACACCGTCGGACGGCTGGGCGGCGACGAGTTCGGCGTGATCCTGGTGATGGAGCATGGCCACAAAGGAGCGGCCCAGGTCGCCATCAAGATCCGTGACGCGCTGCACTTGCCGTTCGACCTGCAGGGTTACGAGGTGATCATGACCGCCAGCATCGGGGTGACGATCTATCCCGACGACGGCGACGATCCGGACGTGCTGATCAAGTACGCCGACACCGCCATGTACCAGGCCAAGCACGCCGGGCGCAACACCTATCGCTTCTTCACCGCGCAGATGAACGCCGACGTGCTGCAGCGCCAGGACCTGGAGACCGCGCTGCGCAAGGCCATCGAGCGCGACGAGTTCGTGCTGCATTACCAGCCGAAGGTGTCGCTGACCACCGGCGCGGTGGTGGGCCTGGAGGCGTTGCTGCGCTGGGCGCGGCCCGGCCACGGCCTGGTGGCGCCGGGCGTGTTCATCCCCGTGCTGGAGGAGAGCGGCCTGATCGTGCGGGTCGGCGGCTGGGTCATCGCCGAGGCCTGCCGCCAGATCAAGGAATGGCAACTTGGCGAGGTCGGGCCGATGCAGGTGTCGGTCAACGTCGCCGGCCGCCAGTTCATCGAGGGCGACCTGGAGGGCGATGTGGTGCGCGCGCTGGCCGACAACGATCTGCCGGCCGGCCTGCTGGAGCTGGAGCTGACGGAAACGTCGCTGGTGGCCAACACCGAGCGCACCATGGCCTGCCTGGGCAACCTGCGCCGGCGCGGCGTGAAGGTGTCGATCGACGATTTCGGCACCGGCTACTCCAGCCTGGCCTATCTGCGCCGCTTCCCGATCGACAAGCTGAAGATCGATATCGCCTTCATCCGCGACGTCACCAGCAACCCGGACGACGCGGCCATCGTGCAAGCCATCATCACCATGGGGCACAGCCTGAACCTGGAGGTGATCGCCGAGGGCGTGGAAACGGCGGCACAACAGTCCTACCTGCGGCGCCACCGCTGCGACCAGATGCAGGGCTACCTGGTCAGCCGGCCGCTGTCGGCCCCGCTGATGACCAAGCTGATTCAGTTGCGCAAAACCATGGCGCCGCCGGCGGCGCCGGACCCTTCGCGAAAAACCTTGCTCATCGTCGACGACGACCCCTTCATGCTGGACTTGCTGGCCAGCGAACTGGGCGGCGAACAATACCGCGTGCTGCAGGCGTGCTCGGGCGCCGAGGCGTTCGAGACGCTGGCGCAGCACGACGTCCAGGTCGTCCTGTGCGACCAGAGCATGCCGGAAATGAAGGGCACGGTGTTCCTCGACAGCGTGCGCGCCATGTATCCGGGCACGTTCAGGATCGTCTTGTCCGGCCAGGCCAACCTGGAGGAGATGATGGCGGCGGTCAACCGTGGGACCATCGACCGGTTCTACACCAAACCCTGGGACCACGAGACGCTCGTGCGCAGCATGCGGCAAGCGTTCGTGCACCCGCGCCTGCATCCGGTCGATGCCGGCACCGAGGCGGTACCCGCTTGAATTGCCAGCCCGGTGCGGCCGCTATTTTTTTCGCGGCAGCCATACGCTGAATAGCGCGCCGCCGTCCGGCTGATTCGCCACCGCGATTTTGCCGCCGTGGGCGCGCAGGATGGCCTGGCACAGGGCTAGACCCAGGCCGACGCCGTCGATGCCGTCCGCGCGCGCGCCATCGCCCCGGAAAAACCGGTCGAACAGGTAAGGCAGTTCGTCGGCGCCAATTCCCGGCCCCTGGTCGGCCACCGTCAACACGGTTCCGTGTCCGCCGGCGGCGATGCGCACATCGA
Source organism: Duganella sp. GW821-FHT07F09 (assembly GCF_059418705.1). Classification (NCBI taxonomy): domain Bacteria; kingdom Pseudomonadati; phylum Pseudomonadota; class Betaproteobacteria; order Burkholderiales; family Oxalobacteraceae; genus Duganella; species Duganella sp. GW821-FHT07F09. Next base: position 20,193 of record NZ_JBWKQJ010000026.1, read on the forward strand.
TGCGGCCGCCCGCCGGCGAGAACTTGATGGCGTTGTCGAGGATATTGCGCAGCACCAGGCCAAGCGGCGCGCCGTCGACGTCCACGGTCTCCGGCGACTCGTCGGCCAGGGCGATATCGATGCCGCGCTCGCTCGCCTGCGGCGCCAGGCGGTCGATGGTGTCGCGCGCCAGCCCCGCCAGCGACACCATCGCCGCCGAGCCGCGCTCCTGGCCGGCGTCGATCCGCGCCAGCATCAGCAACTCCTCCACCAACGTGGTCAGGCGCTCGACTTCGTCCAGGCAGGAACGCAGCGCGGTGACGTAGTCGCCGCTGTCGCGCGGGCGCCGCAGCGTGATCTCGATCTCGGCCCGCAGGCGCGACAGCGGGGAGCGCAATTCGTGCGAGGCGTCGGCCGTGAAGCGGCGCTGCGTGTCGAACGCCTGCTCGATCCGTTCCAGCATCGCGTTCAGGGTTTGGACCAGTTGGCCGATCTCGTCGTCGTCGCCCGGATGCGGCAAGCGCCGGTGCAGGTTGCCGTCCTCGATCTCGCGCGCCTGGTCGACGATGTTTTCGATGGCGACGAACAGCTTGCTGGAAAGGCGCGCGCCGGCCCAGCCCAGCGCGGCGAGCAGGGCCGCCGCCATCAACGCAAACAGCATCGCGGCCGAGCGCAGGATCTGGTTCACGTCGTCCAGCGAGCCGGCCACCTGCACGGCGAAGCGCTGGCCGCGCACCTGCGTCGGCAGCGAGACCATGCGCAGCGGTTCCTCGCTGGTGTCGGGCAGCGTTTCGAACACGGTCTTGCCGGCCGCGAGGCGCTCCAGCAGATGCGGAAAGACGGGCAGGGTCTCCGAGCCCAGATTGGCGCTGCGGGCCACCACGCGGCCCTGGCCGTCGATGATCTGGACCAGGCGGTCGAGCCGCGTCAGCGAGGGCGGGGCGCTGCCGGCCGGCGCCTCGTGGACGCGGATAGCGACGCCGTCGCCGTCGGCCAGCATCGCCACTTCGGCTTCGGCCAGGGCCAGCAGCGCGCCGTCCAGTTGCCGGTTGACGGAACGCGACATCATCCACCAGCCGGCGCCCGCCGTGGCGCCGACGGCGACCAGGATCGCCAGCATATGCAGTAGCACCAGCCGCCGGCGCATGCTAAGCATCGCCGGCCTCCGGCGCGTCCGGGGCGTTGAGACGGAAGCCGCGCCCGCGCACCGTTTCGATCAACGCCGGCAGTTCCGCCGGATCGACCTTGCGGCGCAGGTTCTTCATGTGGACGTCGATGAGATTGTCGATGGCGATCAGGTCGGCCATCCACACGTGCTCCGCCAGTTGCAGCCGGCTGACGATGGCGCCGGGGCGCCGCATCAGCAATTCCAGGATGGCGTATTCCTTGGGCGTGAGGTCGAGCCGCGCGGCCCCGCGGCCGGCGGCGCGCGTGGCCGGCTCGAGCCAGAGGTCGGCCAGCCTGAGCGTGGCGGGCTGCGCGCGCTCGGTACGGCGCAGCAACGCGCGCACGCGGGCCAGTAGCTCGTCGAAGACAAAGGGCTTGGTCAGGTAGTCGTCGGCGCCGGTATTGAGGCCGGTGATACGGTCGGCCACGGCGTCGCGCGCGGTCAGCATCAGCACCGGCAGCAGCTGTCCCGCCTCGCGCCATTCGGCGCACAAGGCGACGCCGTCCTGGCCTGGCATCATCCAGTCGAGGATGGCCATATCGAACCGCGCCAAGGCGTGGGCGGCCGCTTCCCGCGCCGAATGGGCGACCACGACCTGGAAACCTTCCTCCTCCAGGCCGCGCGCCAGCAGCCGCGCCGCTTTGTGATCGTCTTCCACCAACAGAATATGCATGAACCGTCCCCGACAAGAGCCGCAGTATAGCAGCGTTGCCGGCCCCGCTTGCCGGGCGGGGACTGCGCGGTATGGACAGTAAATCGGGTCGCTATCGACGCGGCGCCGACCGTGCCGGCCAGGGCGGGGACATGGGCGGCCGGGGCGGGGTCTTCATCGAATCTTCACGTCAAGCAGCAACAGAAGCAACGCCGGGAGTCGCCGGCACCATTGCGGTGGGCTGTCATGCATAGCTGAACTCGACATAGAGTTTGCCGGGGTCAAGGACAACCGCCTTTTTGAACGCCTTGGCCGCCTTGGGCGACAGCGCGCGTAAGTCGTGGTCCGACGGCAACTGGATGTCGTCCGACTGCAGCAGGCGGCCTTGGGTCTTTTCGCGCAGGCGCTGGACCAAGGGGTCGAAGGGCATGCCCATCCAGCGGTTCTTGCGCGCTTCCTCACGGATGACAGGAATGTAGGCGGTCAATTCCTCGCTCTGCATTTGTTCCAAGCCCAGCGCACGCAGTGTCGCGTTATGGCTGCCATGGTGGCCCACCTTGTAAAACACGGTACGGCGCAGCAGTTCGCTGGCCGTGACCTGGCGCGCCTGGCCATCCTCCCGCACCGTCCATTGCAAGTCTTGCCAGGACAGCCAATTTCCGACCTGGGCATCGGCGGGGAAGAGAAATACGTCACCGCTGTCGATTAGCTCAAAGGCCAGCACGATACAGGTATTGTTTGTGTGGGTGTCCAGATTAAGCGCCAGCGTCTCGGCCACATTGGTCCAGTCGTCGCTGATTTGACGCCACGCTTCGCCCGCACGGTTCCAGGTATTGTCGTATAGCTCTTGCAAGGCGGCCGAGCCGGCGGTCGTGGAGGACGTGGCCGGTTGGCGGTGCCAGGTTGACTCGAACGGGCAGTCGTCGTGGTTGTCGACGATCCCGTCCGGTGCCGATGCCATCCGCTTGAACGCGGCGCGCACGTTCTCGGCCAAGTCGGCTTCGGCGGCCATCTCGTACACCTCCCGCCCGGATTTGGTCGGAGCGCTTTTCTTGATCAATGCTTCATCCTGTGGCGGGCCCAGCACATAGATACGCATGCCCGGAACGGCGGCGAGCGTGATCGGCGTCTTGCCCGGCTTGAGGAAGCGTGGCTTGACGCCGCTGCGTCGTAACAGGTATTCGAAGGCGCCACGGGTCTTGCCGATGGCTGGCCCATGACCCGGCTTGTCACCGGCGCCAAAGAATTGCAATACCGATTGCAGCGCGGCGGCCCGCGCCATGGCCAGGGGCGAGTTGTGCTCCGCTCCCAACGCTTGCGCGGCGGCGGCCAACGCCTCAACTTTCTTTGCGCGCTCCTCGCGCAGCCTGACGCCCAAAGCATTCTGCGGATCCTCGGTCCATGCGTACCACACTTCGGCGACCTCGATCTGGTCGAATAGCGCTTGCGCCTGCTGAGTGGAAAAGCCGGAAGCGTGGTCCCAGTGTTCATGCGTCATGACGACGACATCGATCCGGTTGCCGCAAACGTCTGCGATATCCTGTACCACGGCTTGCATCTTGGCCTTGGCATCCTTGGCCACGCTGATCAGGCCGCAATCGATGAGCAGGTTGAAGGTATCCCCATCAGGCTTGCCGAAGCGCAGCAGGAAACAGTCGCCCAAGCCGTGGCGGTACAGACGAATGCGCAGGCTTGGCGTGGATGGCGTGGTCTTGCCGCGCGGTTTTCTGGAGCTGGCCGGGGTGGGGGACATAATGACTCCGCTGGATCAGTGTTCGTTATGCAGCATGCAAAACGGCTCGGCGCTTGCCGTCACGCTCATGCCGCTGAAATAGGCGGTTCGCAGCGTCATTGCCTGCTCCGTACGGGCGCGTTTATGGGCGCGTACCGCTTCCAGCCGGCGCAGATCGCCGATCGGACGCGTGACGGCGTAGCGCAGCGATGGCACCTCGTCCGTCATGTCGAAAATCAAGGTGCTGCCGCCACGAAAATTGAAGGTGGGGCCGTCGAGCTGCTTTGGATCGATGGGAATGTTGCGCAACTGCTGGGCGACAGTGATGATGAGTTGCTTGCGGATGCGGCCATCCGGTGTCACGCGCAGCGTTGGCAGGACAGCCTGCACTTCGAATGACGGCGCGCCCGAGCGCTGCCCGCGCGTCCCGGGCAAGTTCGCATCGGGGGACAGGTTAAGTCCGGTTACGCGCGAAAATTCCTCCCGCTCGTTGCGTTCGCTTTCGCCGATCAGGTTGCGGTGCAGTATCTCGTGTACCTGTCCGCGCGCGCTGCGCAGGGTGTCGAACACGCGTTCGCGCTGGCGTTGAAACAAGGCATCGGCCAGCAGGCTCTTGAGACTGCCCGCGACCTGGTTCAGCGCGTAGCCGCCGTCGGGGTATTCCTGGTCCGCGTAGTTCCAGCGCAGCTGTTCCTCCGACAGCGCCTTGAGTCCTTCCGGGATGATGCCCCAGCGACGGAACGATTCGATCAGGGCGACGCGATAGCCGTATTTGTCGTCCAGCATCATGTCGTAATCGGCGGTGATCAGGGCGCGCAGATAATCGCCGAAGGTGATGTCGAACGGCGGGCAGTAGTCGAGCGCGCGGATGCACATGTTCAGGAAATGGCGGGCGGTCTTGGTCGCCTCGGCGGCCAGTGCTTCCACCAGGCAGGGTGGCAGCGAGCCTGCGGGCAGGATGCCGCTGCCGGCGCTGGCAATGGCGAAGATGGCGCGTGCCCTGACCTTGTAGATCGCGAGGAAGGCGGCGAACACGGCGGACACGAGGATGGAGCCGCGCTCGTGGGGTTCCACGGCATCGCGCAGCCGTTGCGGATCGGGCACCACCGGACGCCAGACGCCATCGGCGTCCGTGCTGCCTATGGCGCTGCGCAACGCGCCGTAGCGACCGGTCGCCTCGCCGAATTCCTGCGCCAGCTCGCCCAGCAACGACGGCGCCTCCAGGTCGCCCCGGGTGCGCGCCAGTTGGTGGCGCAGAACGTCGTCCATCGTGAAGTGCTGGAACAGCGCGACCAGGTCGGCGAAGGCTTCGTGGAAGGCGAGCGTATCGGCATTGCTGTCCTCGACGTAGCGGCGATGCATGCCATCCAGCAGCGCATGCGTGGTCTCGTGGGCCACGATGTCTTGCGACAAGCAGGAAAACACCGTGCCGGTCGGCCCTTGAAAATAACCGAACAGCAGCGCTTTCTTGTCCGGGCTGTAGTATGCATTGGCCGCCCGCAGCGCATGGGGGAATATGCGCAGGGTGCCCACGTATTGTTCTCGCTTGCCGGCTTCGGCGGTGGAACCAAGATCGCGTGGCGACCACAGCACTTGACGGCCCAAGGCCTGCTCGAAGCTGGCGATCGTGTTCATGGCGACGGCATATACCATTTGTTGATGGAATTGCGGGTTGCCTTGGGACGGCGCGACGCCATCCTGCGCCAGTACGTGGGTGTCGTTCAGGTCGATGGGTTGGTACCAGCAGCCACTAGGAGGATCATAGTCGATCACTTCGACATATTCGCCTCTGGGGCCTGGCAGCAGATTCGATTCCCAACGCACATTCAACACGGCGTGATTAATCGTCGCCGTTTCCAGCCGCAGCGACAGGCTGGGATCGAGTGCGTAAGCGCGCAGGCGCCGGGCCGGTGGCCGGCCGACGCCGTGATCGTGGTGATTTGCGGAGATAGCGGACATTGTTACCTCGAAAAAGTAAACGGGTGTCGTCACCGGTATCGGCCGCTGCGGTAACAATGTCGGCATCGGGCGCCGATCATTTCCGGCCGTTCGCTACCAATCCCGCACGACCAGCAAGTTGCCATTTCAATAATTTCTTTTATATTCTAACGGAAATTATCAAATAAATATCTCTTGTTTGAGCAATATCAAGCCACCAACTGATGAAGTGTGGTCGGCCTGCAACTCACCCCTACGTCAATGCCGGCCCGCGGAGCGCCATTCCTGAAGAAGAATTCAGGATGCGGCGCAGCAAAATTTCGTACCATACCGGCATGATCAACCCCGTCAAGGAAACCGCCATGGACACCGAGCCCCGGTCAACCATGCGCAGCGAGTGCCGTAGTCGTTCCGATCGCCAGCCTTAACCGCCCGTCGCGGCACAGCTCATCGAACCACGCCGCCCGCTGCGCTTCACCATTCCCACTTTCCAGTCTATTCACACCGCCCCTTCGCCGGGTGGAGGCCGCGTTGCGCCCGGCGTTTAACGCGGCCAAAGGGAGAACACCATGAAAAAAACATCACTGTACAAAGCGATCCTGCCTGGCCTGCTGGCCATGGCCGTGTGCGGGCTGACGGGCTGGGGCCTGCTTGGCCTGCACGCCAGGGAAGCGCCGCCGGAAACCGCCACGCCCGTCCTCGTGCACCAGGGGGATGCGCTGCTGATACCGGAAAAATCGCCGCTTAGGCGATCGCTGGCCGTCGCCGCCGTTGTCGAACAGACCGTGGCGGTGCCGTTCACGCTGCCCGCCGTGGTGGAAGCCGATCCGGCCCGCCTGGTCAAGGTGCTGCCGCCGCTGGCGGGGCGCATCGTGCGCCTCAACAAACAGCTGGGAGACCAGGTCAAGGCCGGCGACGTGCTGTTCGTCATGGACTCGCCCGATTTCGCCCAGGCGACCGCCGACGCGGACAAAGCGCGCGCCGCGCTGACCCTGGCCACGCATGGCCTGGAGCGCCAGCGTGAACTCGATAAATCGGACCTCGCCGTGCGCCGCGACCTGGAGCAGGCGCAGAGCGATTTCGCGCAGGCGTCCAGCGAGGCGGCGCGTGCCGACGCGCGCCTGCGCCAGACCGGCGCCCGTGCCGGCGCCAACGCGGATGGCAGGCTGGCGGTGCGTTCGCCCATCGCCGGTCGTGTGGTGGAACTGGCCGCCGCCGAAGGCGCGTACTGGAACGACGCCACCGCGCCGTTGATGACGGTGGCCGACCTGTCCCGGGTCTTCGTCAGCGCCAACGCGCAGGAGAAGGATCTGGCGCGGTTGTATGCGGGCCAGCAGGCCAGCGTCAAGCTGGACGCCTATGCTGCGCCGCTCGCCGGCCAGGTGCGCTACGTCGGCGACCTGCTGGATGCCGATACCCGCACGGTCAAGGTGCGCCTGCCGTTCGAGAATCGCGATGGCCGCCTCAAACCCGGCATGTTCGCCGAGGCCACGCTGTCGTCGCAGCCGCACCAGGGCATCCTGGTGCCGATGGCGGCGGTGATCCAGGGCGGCTTTTCCAGCCGCGCTTTCGTCGAGACGGGGCCGTGGCGCTTCATTCCCCGTGAAATCAAGCTGGGCGTCCAGATCGGCCAACAGATCGAAGTGCTGGGCGGCCTGAAGGCGGGCGAGCGCATCGTCGTCAAGGATGGAGTGCTGCTCAATGATTGACCGTCTCGTTGCCCTGTGCTTCAACCGACGCGGCATCGTCGCGCTGATCTTCCTGCTGGCGACGCTGTACGGCGGCTACTGCTGGACCCAATTGCCGCTGGAAGCCTATCCGGACATCGCCGACACCACCTCGCAGGTGGTCACCCAGGTCAACGGCCTGGCCGCCGAGGAGGTTGAACAGCAGATCACCATTCCGCTCGAACGCGAGATCATGGGCACGCCCGGCATGCACGTGATGCGCTCGAAGTCGACCTTCGGCCTGTCGCTGATCACCGTGGTGTTCGAGGACGGCGCGGAAGACTACTGGTCGCGCCAGCGCCTGCAGGAACGCATCGCCGCCGTCAGCCTGCCTTACGGCGCGCAGCCGGGGCTCGACGCGCTGACGTCGCCGATCGGTGAAATCTACCGCTACACGCTGGAGTCGAAGACGCGCGACCTGCGCGAACTGTCCGAGCTGCAGCGCTGGAAGGTGATCCCGCGCCTGAAGCAGGCGGCCGGCGTGGTCGATGTCACCAACTTCGGCGGCCTGAGCACGCAGTTCCTGCTGGAGTTCGACCCGCTCAAGTTGTCCAAGTACCATCTGTCGCTGACGCAGATCACGCAGGCCATCGCTGCCAACAACGCCAACGCCGGCGGCAGCGTGATGACACGCGGGGAGCAGGGCCTGGTAGTGCGCGGGGTGGGCTTGATCCACAGCCTGGACGACCTGGGTAACATCGTCGTCGCGCAGAAGAACGGCGTGCCGGTGCTGGTCAAGGACCTGGGCGATGTCACCCTGGGCAACCAGGAACGGCACGGGGTGCTGGGCAAGGACCACGTGCCGGACACCGTGTCCGGCATTGTGCTGCTGCTGAAGAACGAGAACCCGTCGCGGGTGATCGCCGGCGTGCATGAGGCGGTGCGCGAGTTGAACGACCATCTGCTGCCCAAGGACGTCAAGCTGGTGCCGTACATGGACCGCAGCACCTTGGTCGAGGCCACCGTGCACACGGTCGGCAAGACCTTGATCGAAGGCGTGGTGCTGGTGACGCTGGTGCTCGCGCTGTTCCTGGGCAGCGTGCGGGCGGCGCTGATCGCGGCCGCGGCCATTCCGGTGTCGCTGATGATCGCCTTCGTCCTGATGCACCACTTTAAGATCCCGGCCAATCTGCTGTCGCTGGGCGCGATCGACTTCGGCATCATCGTCGATGGCGCCATTTTCGTGCTGGAGGCGGTGCTGCGCCGCCGCGAGGAACACTCCGAGGGCATCATGAGCGAGGAGGACGCGACCGGCGCGGCCCTGCAGGTGATGAAGCCGACCTGCTTCGGCATGCTGGTGATCATGGTCGCCTACCTGCCGCTGTTCGCTTTCCAGCGCATCGAGTACAAGCTGTTCTCGCCGATGGCGTTCGCGGTGGGCTTCGCGCTGCTGGGCGCCTTGCTGATGACGGTCATGCTGATACCCGGCATGGCCTACCAGGCTTTCCGCAAGCCCCGCAAGATCTTCCACAACCCGGTGCTGGGTTGGCTGTTGCCGCGCTACGAAGCGCTGCTGCGCCGCCTGGTTGGCAAGACGCGCCTGGTGCTGGCGGTGGCTTTGGCCACCTTGGCGGGTGTCATCGTCCTGGGCGGTTCCATCGGCCGCGACTTCCTGCCGACCCTGGACGAGGGCTCGATCTGGCTGCAGGTGACGCTGCCGCCGGGGATCTCGCTGGACAAGGCCACGCGGATGGCCGACGCGCTGCGCGAAGCCACGCTGAAGGAGCCGCAGGTGGCCCACGTGGTCACGCAGCTGGGCCGCAACGACGAGGGCACCGATCCGTTCACGCCGTCGCACATCGAATGCGCGGTGACCCTGCATCCCTACAGCGAATGGCCGTCCGGGATGGTCAAGCAGGACCTGGTCGACAAACTGGCGGCGCGCTTCCGCGAACTGCCGCGCATCGAGGTGGGCTTCTCCCAGCCGATGATCGACGGTGTGCTCGACAAGCTGGCCGGCGCCCACAGCGATCTGGTGGTCAAGGTGTATGGCGAGGATTTCCGCGAGACGCGCAAGCTGGCGGCCGCCGTCGAACATTTGCTGCGCGGCGTGCCGGGCGCCCAGGACGTGATCATCGACCAGGAACCGCCGCTGCCGCAGGTGCGCATCGACGTCGACCGCGCTGCCGCCGCGCGGCTGGGCATCAACGTGGCCGACATCATGGCGTTGATCCAGACGGGCATCGGCGGCAGCCCGGTGACGCAAGTCTACGTGGACGACCGCAGCTACGATGTCGCGGCCCGCTTCAGCGGTGCCACGCGCAACGATCCGCAGGCCATCGGCGACCTGGCGCTGACCGCCGCCAACGGCGCGCAGGTGGCGCTGTCGCAAGTGGCCCATATCGGCCTGGCCGAAGGCGAGACCACCATCACGCGCGAGATGAACCGGCGCCACCTGACCGTCCGCACCAATCTGCGCGGCCGCGACCTGTCGTCGTTCCTGGCGGAGGCCCGGGGCCGGATCGAGCGCGAGGTGCCCTACGACCACGCGCGCTACCAGATCACCTGGGGCGGCCAGTTCGAGAACCAGCAGCGTGCCCAGGCGCGTCTGGCGGTGATCGTGCCGGCGGTGCTGGCGCTGATGTTCGTGATGCTGTTCTCGGCGTTCGGCAATCTGCGCCAGCCGGGATTGATCTTGCTGGCGGTGCCGTTGTCGTTGCTGGGCGGGCTGGTGGCGCTGCAGCTGCGCGGCATGACCCTGAACGTGTCGTCGGCGGTCGGGTTCATCGCCTTGTTCGGCGTCTCGGTGCTGAACGCGGTGGTGATGCTGTCGAACCTGAACCGCTGGCGCGAACTGCTGCCGCACGATCTGCGGTCCGCCGTCATCAACGGCGCGCGCGAACGCGTGCGGCCGGTGCTGACCACCGCCACGGTGGCGGCGCTGGGCCTGGTGCCGGCGGCGCTGGCCCATGGTTTGGGCAGCGACGTGCAGCGTCCACTGGCGACGGTGGTCGTCGGCGGCCTGGTTACGGCGACGGTGTTGACCCTGGTCCTGCTGCCGGCCCTGTACTACCTGATCGAAGAATACGTCTCCCGGCGCCGGCGCCGGGATGGCGATGCGACCGTGCAAGCGGTCAAAGGAGAAGGCGCATGACGAAGATTCTCACGGTAAAAGTGGCCGCCATGTTGTCGGCGGCCCTTGTTTCCGGCTGCGCGGCCGGCCCCGATTTTGTACGGCCGGCCGCGCCGGCGGCGCAGCGCTACACCGCCCAGCCGCTGGCGCCGGAAACCGCCGCCACCCCGGTGGCCGGTGGCGCGGCGCAGCGCTTCGCCGAAGGGCAGGAGGTCCCGGCGCGCTGGTGGACCGCGTTCGGCTCGGACGATTTGAACCAGTTGGTCGACGCCGCGCTGGCCGCCAATCCAGACCTGGAGGCGGCGGAGGCGGCCCTGCGCGCGGCTGGCGAGAGCGCCGCCGCCCAGCGTGGCGCCTACTTCCCCGGCGTCGACCTGCACCTGACGCCGACGCGCCAGCGGATCGCCGATCCCTTGTCCAGCCCGACCGCGTCGGGCGCCAACCTGTACACGCTGCACACGGCGCAGTTGAGCGTCGGCTACGCGCCGGACGTCTTCGGCGGCGTGCGGCGCCAGGTCGAGGCGGCGGACGCCCAGACCGACGTGGCGCGCTTCCAGCGCGAGGCCGCCCGGTCGACGCTGATCGCCAACCTGGTGGCGGCGGTCATCGGCGAGGCGGCGCTGCGGGCCCAGCTCGACGCCACGCGCGAGCTGGTCGACATGGCGCGCGCGCAGCTGGACGCCGTGCGCAAGCAGCGGCGCGCCGGCCAGCTGGGCGCGGCCGACGTCGCGGCGCAGGAGGCGCTGCTGGCCCAGATGGAAGGTGGCCTGCCGCCGCTGGAAAAGCAGCTGGCCCAGCAGGGCGACCTGCTGGCCGTGCTGGCCGGGCGCCTGCCCGGCGAGGGCGTCGCCCAACGCGTGGCCTTCGACAGCCTGGCGCTGACGGACACCTTGCCGCTCAGCCTGCCGGCCCGGCTGGTGGAGCGGCGCCCCGACATCCGCGCCGCCGAAGCCCAGCTGCACGCGGCCAGCGCGCAGATCGGCATCGCGCAGGCGGCGCGGCTGCCGAATATCGCGTTGACGGCGACCCTGGGCGGCACGGCGCTGGACGCCGGCACGCTGTTCAAGGCCGGCGGCGGCTTCTGGAGCATCGGCGCAGATCTGCTGCAGCCGGTGTTCCGGGGCGGCACGCTGATGCACCAGCAACGCGCCGCCGAGGCGATGTACGAGCAGAGTGCGGCCCAGTACCGTTCCGTGGTGCTGGTGGCGTTCCAGAACGTCGCCGGGGCGCTGCACGCGATCGAGGCCGACGCCAAAACCCTGCAGGCCGCGTCCGCGACCGAGCAGGCCGCGCGCAAAAGCCTGACCATCGCCCGGCGGCAGTGGCAACTGGGCGCGATCGCCTATCCGGCCGTGCTGCAGGCGCAGCAGGCCTATCAGCAGGCGGCGATCGCCTTGATACCGGCGCGCGCCGCCCGCTACACCGACACCGTCGCCCTGTTCCAGGCCCTGGGAGGATAACCATGCAAATGCTCAATAATATCAATCTGGATTCGGCGCTCGACACGCTGGTCAGCCTGCTCGCCGCCTTCATCCTGGGCGGTTTGATCGGACTCGAGCGGCAGTACCGCCAGCGCACCGCCGGCCTGCGGACCAATGTGCTGGTGGCCGTCGGCTCGGCGATGTTCGTCGACATGGCCAACCGCCTGCAAGGCCATGACGGCGCCGTGCACGTGATCGCCTACGTGGTGTCCGGCGTGGGCTTCCTGGGCGCCGGCGCCATCATGCGCGAGGAGGGCAATGTGCGCGGCCTCAACACCGCCGCCACCTTGTGGGGCTCGGCCTGCGTGGGCGCGGCGGCCGGCGCCGATCTGATCATCGAATCGATGCTGGCGACGATGTTCGTACTGGCGGCCAACACCTTGCTGCGTCCCATCGTCAACAGCATCAACCGCAAGCCTATCGACGTCGAGTCGGTCGAGGTGACCAACACGCTGTATGTGATCGCCGAGCGCGAACATCAGAAGAAGGTGATGGCGCAGCTCGAGGAAGTGCTTGAGCGCGGCAACTATCCGATGCGCGACCTTAACGTCCACGCCTTCGGCCAGGACGAGGTGGAGCTCGAGGCGACGTTGACCAGTACTTCGGTCGACGGCGACGAGCTCGATGGCCTGGTGGCCCAGTTGCAGGCCCTGTCGTTTGTCCGGCAGGCGTTCTGGAGTCCGAGCACCACCGATTGAGCGCCCGCCGGATATCTGTGGTTTACTCGAACTGTATCCTGGTGATGTAGTAGGCGCTGTACGGATTGGCCTGCCCTTGCCAGCTGATGCCGTCTATCGTCTTGCCTTCGACGCCGAGTTCCTTGAGCGTTATCTCGACCTGGGTCCAGGTCTTGGCCTTGGGCTGGATCGCGACCGCCGATTCGACGGCCTTGCCGTCGACCGTGGCTTTGATCGACAACTCCTGGCCGCCGCTCACGCCGCCATTGATGCTGAAAGTGAGCTTGCTGTAGCCGGCGGTCGAAAAGGCGTCATGGTGCAGCGCCAGTGCCGTCCACGGGTCGCCTTCGACCTTGATCGGCTTGGCGCCGCCGATGGGCTTGGCCAGTTCGACCTTGGCCCAGCTCCAGTTCTGCCAGCCGTTCGCCAGTCCGTCGTCGTAGGCGACGAGTGGTTTGCCGAGCGCTTGAGCGAACAGGGACGGGGCCGGCAGCGATGCGGCCAGGCCCGCCACGGCGGTGAGGAAAGCACGACGTGTATGCATAACTAGTCTCCTTATAGGTATCATTTTTGTCTTTAAAATGTACCGCTGGGAAATCAGTTTTTCAAGCTAACCATGCATTTTCTTGCGTGTTTAGCGGGCGCCACGCAACGTTGTAGGGCACTCCCTACGCGTCTGTAAGCCTAGCCCGGAGGCGTGCTGGCGGCCAGGAAGACGCCTTTGATGTCGTCCAGTTGTTCGTCGATGGAGTAGGGCAGCGCCTTGGCCAGCAGGTCGAGCACGATGAGCGCGTTGATGGCGCCGTCGTCGTGGACCGCGTGCCGCAGCCGCTTGGCCATGGCGCTGTTGACGGTTTGCAGCGCCAGGTAGCGCCGCTTCAGGCCGTCAAGTTCCCAGTCCGGCGTGCCGCCTTGCCGGGCGAGAAAATACTGCCCCAGCAAATAGGTCGAGGCGGCCCGGTAAATGGTTTCCTCTTCGGACGCGAACGGTAGATGGAAATGCGCCATGGGCCGCAGGAAGGCCGCGTGCGGGCAGGCGCTGCCGGCCGCCAACAAGCCCATCAGCGCGCCGACGCCGCGCTGCACCGTGGTCACCTTGCCAACCTTGCGTTCCGGCGTCTGCACCCGCACCTCGACCTGCTCGTAGGAGCGCAGCTTGCCTATCATGGCGATCAGGGGGATGAAGCGCACCGCCATCGGACAGCGTGGCGTGGTGGCGGGGTCCAGCGGACAGTTGGGGCACTGCTCGAATTCCAGCGCGGTCCAGGCGGGGAGGTCGGCGGTCTCCGCTTCGCCGTCGGCGGACACCGCGCAGCTGGCGGTGGCGCCGTCGGGAAAGCGAAAGTGATAAAGCACATTCTGCATGGCCACTCCTGGGCGTCACATCGGGGCATGGTTGCATTCTGCCACGACAACCCGCCCGGAGGGCATTAAAGCGTGCTCAACGTCCCATGAAAGGAATCACACCGCACACCAGCGCGGCGGCCAGCATCACCAGCGAGGCGGAAATGGCCCACAGCAAGGTGTAGCGCTGGTGGTCGCCGAACTCGATCTTGGCCATCCCCACCAGCAGGTAGGTCGACGCCACCAGCGGGCTGAGCAGGTGGACCGGCTGGCCGATGATCGAGGCGCGGCCGATCTCTGCGCCGGTGATGCCATACACGGCGGCCGCCTTGGCCAGGATAGGCACCACGCCGAAGTAGAACGCGTCGTTGGAGATGAAGAAGGTGAACGGGATGCTAAGGATGCCGGTGACGATGGCCAGGTACGGTCCCATCCAGGTCGGAATCGCGGTGATCACGCTGGCGGCGATGGCGTCGACCATCTTGGTGCCTTGCAGGATGCCGACGAAGATGCCGGCGGCGAAGATCAGCGACACCACCGGCAGCACGTTGGCGGCGTGGGCCGTCAGGCGTTCCTTTTGATCGTCCAGCTTTGGATAGTTGATCATGATGGCGATCGCGAAGGCGATCATGAACAGCACCGGCAGCGGCAGCACGCCCTTGATGAGCATCCCCATCAGCAGCAGGGTCAGCCCGAGGTTAATCCAGATCAGTTTTGGACGCGCGGTTTGCGGATCGGTCAGGTTGATGTCGTCGTCGGAGCCGTCGGCGCCGTTGCCCGGCGCGCCGTGCAGGTGGACCACCTTGCTGAAGGCGGCGCCCTGGTCGGCGGCGACGTGGCGCGCGCGGCCGGCGATGCCGATCTGGCCGGAGCCGCCCATCGCGCCGTCCATGCCCATGGCGGCGTTCACCTGCTGCAGCTGGGCGACGCCGGTGTAGACCGGCTGCACACCGACGGCGTCGACTTCGGCGGCGACGGCCTTGGTGGCCTTGGCCGGCAGCAGCTCCACCACGCCGAGACGGTTGCGCTCTTTGCGGCCCAGGACGTAGGCGACGAACAACACCCAGCAAACACCGGCGATCATGGCCGGAATCATCGGCACGAAGATGTCGCTGACCTCCACGCCCAGCGCGCTGGCGGCGCGGGCGGTCGGGCCGCCCCAGGGCAGGATGTTGAACACGCCGCCGGCCAGCATGATCACGCAGGCCATGACCAGGCGGCTGATGCCCAGCCGCTGGTACAGCGGCAGCATGGCCGACACCGTGATCATGTAGGTGGTGGCGCCGTCGCCGTCGAGCGAGACGATCATCGTCAGCACGGCGGTGCCGACCACGATCTTCATCGGGTCGCCCTTGACCAGTTTCAGGATGAGCCGTACCACCGGATCGAACAGGCCGGCGTCGATCATGACGCCGAAGTACAGGATGGCGAACATCAACATGACGCCGGTCGGGGCCAGCTGTTTGATGCCCGCGAGCATCATCGGGCCCAGTTCACCGCCGAAACCGCCGATCAGGCCGAAGCCGATCGGCACCAGGATCAGCGCGACCATCGCCGGCAGGCGCTTGGTCATGATCAAAAACATAAAGACTACGACCATCGAGTAGGCGAGTAGGGTCAACATTTAATTCTCCTCAGTATCATCCACCGGCGTGATGGCTTGCCGGCGTTATAGTTTTTATGCATAAGCCGCATAAGTTCTGCGAATACTATAAGTGCCCCAAGCTTTCAATTCACTTTCAGTGCCGCAATCGTGCAGTGGCGGCCGCTCGGAAATAAGTGGCTCCCCGGAAATTTCACAACCGGCTTGGACAAAACCGGGTTTGATACTTCTCAACGCGGGGACGCGGATAGGGAACAGAATCCCCTTTGCGAGCGATGGGTTGCAGACAAAGGAGAGGGTGGAACATGAGCAAATATCCCGCCGAGCGAGCGCAGCAACTCGCCAAGATCGTCCACCGCGAAGGCGCGCGCGGTGACGCCGTAGCACATTTCAAGCAGCTGTTGACGCGGCTTGGCTATCACCCGGCCGGCAATCGAACCGACCTCTACGATGCCGACATGAAGCGCGCCGTGCGCATTTTCCAGGCCTACTTTCACCTGCCGGTAACCGGCAACATCGATGTCCGGACCCTGAAGCTGTTGCGCCAGCCCCGTTGCGGCGTGCGCGACATTCCGGAAGGCGTCGATCTGAAGGCGCTGTCGGACGCGCTGGGCAACTCGGGCGACGAGGAACAGGACCCGTTCACCTTCCGCTTCAACAGCGGGCCGTGGGAAAGCTACGACCTGCGCTACCAGGTCTACAACGGCTCGCCGGACCTGGCCACCGAGGTCGAGTGCATCGACGCGGCGTTCCAGGTCTGGGCCGGCGTCAGTCCGCTCAGCTTCACGCGCGTCGCCAACGCCGAGGAGGCCGACATCCGCCTCGGTTTCGAATCCGGCGACCACGGGGACGGCTCGCCGTTCGACGGCCCCGGCAGCATCGTCGCGCACGGCTTCTACCCGAGGACCGGGCTGGTCCACTTCGACGAGGCCGAGAACTGGCGCGACTGGCGGTTCGGCTCGGCCGGGGGCCAGGACCTGTGGAACGTCGCCATCCACGAGATCGGCCATGCCCTGGGGCTCGGGCATTCGAGGGAAGACAACGCGGTCATGTACCCGTTCGTCCAGAACGGCCAGCACACGCTGGCGGAGGAGGACATCCGCGGCATCCTGAGCATCTACCCGTTCCGGGCCGGCGCCGGCGCGCGCGCGAGCGTGGTCAACCTGTGGGCGTTCGCCGGCGGCACCGGTTCGGCGCTGGTCGACTTCGGCCGGCGCCGCCGCTTCCTGGCGTTCGGCCAGGCCACGTTCGTCGATTCGCTGACCGACTACGACCGCGACAACGCCTGCGCGCTCGACGTGTTCCGCGTCGATGGCGAACTGGTCGGCAATGTCGGTTTCGGCGGCGACCACCTGGGCACGAACGGCGCCCCGAGCAACCTGTTCCCGGGCGCGTTCATCGGCGTGGGGCGGACGGTGCAGTTTCGGTTGAGCACTTTCCATTCATCCGACCTTGAGGCATATGGCGTGGGCTGCGTGCTCGCGCTCGACTAAGGAGGTATCACCCATGACACACTATGCAATCGTTGAGGCGGCAACGGACAAGATCGTCCGGCTGCACTCCCACTACGTGTTCGGCAACGAGCAGCCCGTGACGTGCTCGGACGAGGAGTTGCGCGCCGCGATCGTCGAGCTGGGCGATCCGGCCAGATACGAGATACCGTCTTGAATAGCAAGCCCTTTCACCAAGTAATTGGAGTCGAAGGGCTTGCCGTTGTGGATCACGCCATAA
>NZ_JBWKQJ010000027.1:0-25881 GCF_059418705.1 Duganella sp. GW821-FHT07F09
TCGAAGTAGTTCACGCGCGCGCCGGACGTCGTCGCCGTTGCCGTTGTGGCCGAAGTCGACTCGGTCGACATCGTCGACGACGTCGACACCATGCTCGCGCTCAGGCGCTGGCGCGCCACCTGCGGCGCCATCGCCTCGTTGGTCGCCACCGGCGCGCTTTGCGTCGTGGCGGCGGTCGCGCCGGTCCCGCCCGTGGTCGTCGCCAGCGTCTGCGGCGTGGCCGTCGAGGTGCCGGCCCAGGTCTCCAGCAGATGGCCGTCGGCCAGCAGCCGGTTCATGGTCTTGCCGTTTTCCAGGCTCTGGACGATGTTGCCGTTGGCGTCGTTGACATAGCCGCGCGCGGTGCTGGTGCCGTTGGCCAGGGTGGCGTTGGTGCCGGTCAACAAGCCGTTCTTGTCGTAGCTGTAGCTGGTGCTGCTGGTGGTCTTGCTGCCGTCGGCGGCGGTCTTGACGCTGGTGATGGTCTGGCGCTTGTAGCCGTCGAGCGCCTGGATCACGATCGTGTTGTCGGTGCGCGCGCCGGTCGCATCGAGCGTGCTGTAGGCCAGCGGATTGCCCTCCAGGTCATAGCTGCCGTAAGTGGTGTCGTAGCGCAGCGTGCCGTTGAGCTCGGTGACATGCTCGGACAGCAGGCGGCCGTTGGCGTCGTAGCGCTTCTGCGACGTCGCGTACTGCGACGCCAGCGCAGCGTTGGCCGCCAGGGCCAGCGCGTTGCGGTAGGCGGCCGGCATGGCCGGGCCCGCGCCGCTTTGCACCAACTGGCCGTCGCCGTCGTAGAAGCGCTGGTCGACCACCACCGCCTGCGCCACCGGCAGCGCGTTCCAGGCGCTGTCGTAGGCCGCCAGCGACGTCGACACCAAACGGTTGGCCGCGTCGTACTGGTAGTAATGCGTGATCAGCCCGGTATGCCGGACATAGGTGGTGGTGCCGTTAACGATCTGCGCCACCAGCGCCAGGCCCCAGCTGGTGTCGCTGATCCGGTTGCCGTTCTTGTCGTAGGTTTCGCGGTGGCCCTGGGTGGCCGTCAGGTTGGCGTTGTTGGCGGCGTTGCCGTCGGTGCCGCCTTCGATCATCAGCTGGCGCTGCATGCTGTCATAGGCGTACCACAGGTTGTCGGTCCTGGCCGTGGCGGCCGAGATCTCCTGCGTCACCGTGTGCGTGGCGCCGTCGATGACCATGTTCTCGCTGGCCGTGCTCACCCCGTGCGCGGTCTGCACCGTCTGTTGATGGACGATGTTGCCCATCTTGTCGTAGTCCATCAACACGCTCACGCCGTCCTTGGGCGAGTCGACCCGCGCCAGCCGGCCCTGGGCGTTGTAGGCCGACCAGCTGTCCTGGTAGCGCTTGTTCTTCTGGATGGTTTGCTCGCGCGTCTTCTGGCCGGCCGCGTTGTAGCTGGTCAGCACGAATTTGTCGAGCACGGTGTCGTGCACCTCGATCTGCTGGCCGGCGCCGTCGTAGCGGTAGGCCAGGCTCTGGCCGCCGCTGCTGGTCTGCGAGGTCAGCTGGCGCGCCGCGTCGTAGACGTAGCTGTAGGTGGCGCCGCCGATGTCGCGCCGCGCCGTCAACAGGCCGAAGCTGTCGTAGGTCCAGGTGGCGAGCTTGCCGTTGGCGTCGAGCGCGCCGACGACGCGGCCGGCGATGTCGTAGGCGCGCCGCTGGGTCTGCCCCATCGGCAGGAGCACGCCGACGGTGTTGCCGCGCAAATCGTAATCGTAGCTGGTCTTCTCGCCGTTGGGCGTGGTGCGCCACAGCAGGCGGCCGGCCTGGTCGTAGGCCGAGGTGGTGGTCAGCTGCTGGCTCGCGCCACTCAGTGCGTTGGCCGTGCTGACGCTGTACTTGCCCACCGCAGGACTGACGCTTTGCAGCACCCGCCCCATGTGGTCGAGCACGTAGGTGGTCAGGTTGCCGTTGGCGTCGCGCACGCCGCTCTGCTGGCCGAACGCGTTCCAGTAATGGGTGACGATGCCGCCGTCGGCGTGCTGCTCCTGCACCAGGTTGCCGGCGCGGTCGTAGGTCTGGTTGCTGACGTTGCCATTGGCGTCGCGCACGGCGATCTGGCGGCCCAGGCGGTCGAAATAGGTTTGCGTGGTCGGGCTGTTGGCGCTTTGCGCGCCGTTGCCATCCGGCTCCGTCTGGACGATGATCTGGTTGTCGGCGTTGTACTTGAAGATGGTGACGCTGTTGGCCGCGTACAGGTTGCCGCGGGTAAGCACGTTGCCCCAGCGGTCGAAGGTCTGTTTCACCACCGGCCGCGCGCCGCCGCGGTCGGGCAGGGTCAGGGTCAGCACGCGTCCCAGCAGGTCGACCTGGCTGGTGGTGCGGCGCATGCCGGCCAGCTGCTCGGCCTGCTGCGCGCTGGTGATCGTGCTCAGCGCCGTGGTGCCGAGGTTGACGCCGTTGACCAGCCCGGCGTTGCTGATGAGCGTGGTCTGCTGGCCCAGCAGGTTGTAGATGAAGACCTTGTCGACGCCGTCGCCGCTGTTGGTGCGCCACAGATGGCCGGCGTTGTCGAAATCGAAATAGGTCTGGCGCCCGCCGTTCGTACCCTGGCGTACCATCTCGCCGAAGGCGTTGTACTCGATCTGCTCCTGCACCAGGCCGGCGGTGGCCAGGGTCACGCTGGCGATGCCGCTGCCGCTGACCTGCGAGGTGCTGGCCGGCGTGACGGTGGTCACGCGTCGTCCCAGCGCGTCGTACTTGTACACCGTAAACAAGGTGTGGACCACGCCGTCGTTGCCGGTCACGGCCTGCCACTGCTTGCGCACGTTGCCGTTGGCGTCGTAGGAGGCGTAGTGGCTCACGCCGTTGGCGTCGACGTTTTGCACCACGTCGCCGTGGCTGTCGTACCTGGCCAGCGCCTTGTGGTCGTCGGCGCTGGCGGTGCCGGCCGTGTAGGCGGTGGCGGTGGCGCTGGCCGCGCCGTTGGCGTAATCGATCTTGACCGTCACGTTGCCCAGGGCGTCGCGCAGGAACTCGGTCAGCGGCGTGAGCGCGGTGCCGGCCACGGTGCTGCTGCGCACCGGCAGCGCGACCGCGCGCACCCGGCCGAGCGCGTCGTAATAGGTGTAGGTGGTCGAGCCGAGCGCGTCGGTGACGGCCGTGCGGTTGCCGACCGCGTCATAGGCGTAGGTGGTGGCGGCGTTGCCACGGCTGCGCGTGCCTGCGGTGACGTCGGTGGTGCCGTCGCTGAACTGGATGTTGACGCGGGTCTGCGTGACCGCGCGGTTGAGCTTGTCGTAAGTGTAGGTCACAACGCGGTCGTCGGCGCTGGACGTCGGCGTCGCCGCCGTGGCAGGGGCAGCGCTGGCCAGCGCGTTGGCGTACTCGATGACGCGGGTGACGTTGTCCATCGCGTCATAGGCGCGGCCCGTGGCGTAGCCCATGGCGTCGACGGTGAGCGTCTCGCGGCCGTCGCGGTCGAAGAAATGGCTGGTGGTGGCCCATGTGTTGCTGGCGGCGTCTGCCAGCACGGCCTGCTGCACCAGCTGGCCCAGCCCGTTGTAGGTGTTGCGCGTGACCTTGGCGGCGACGGCGCCTTGGGTGCCGTCGCTGACCCAGCTGGCCGGCTCGGTGACGGTGGCGGCGCGCCCGAGTTTGTCGAACGTGGTGACGATGGCGCGGTCGGCGACATGGTTGAGCGCGGCCAGCGCGGTGGAAAGCGCGGCGGCGCTGCGCACGGTGCCGGCGGCCAGGCCGGTGGCCGGCGCCAACGCGTAGCGGGTCAGCCCGGCCGCCTCGCCGAAGGCGTTGCGCTGGTAGCCGGTCACATAGCCGAGCGCGTCGACGTCGTACACCACGTTGCCGGCGCGGTCATAGGCTTTGTAGCTGAAATTGCCGGCGACATCGCGGTTCATGACGGCGTTGCCGAGCGCATCGTAGAAGGTCTGGGTCTTGAGCTGGACCGTCGTCTCGCTGCGGGCGGCCAGCGCGCTGGCGCCGTTGGTGGTCAAGTCCTCGGCCTCGTTGTAGTTCGCCACCGGCGGCAGGATCGTCATCGTCTGGCGGCCCAGCGCGTCGTACACGTAGGCGGTGCTGCGCTGCTCCGGCCGGCCGGCCGCCTCGGTGCGCGCCACCAGGTTGCCCAGCGCGTCGTAGTTCATCGCCGTGACGACGTTCAGGTTGGCGGCGGCCGGCGCCACCAGGTTGCCGTTGGCGTCGGTGGTCATGCCGGTGACGGCCACCGGCGGCGACACCTCGGTCAGCAGGCGTCCGGCGCTGTCGTAAGCGTAGTTCCAGGTGGCGCCGGCCTTGTTGACAAAGCTCAGGCGGTTGCCCAGGCCGTCGTACGTATATTGCTCGGTGCGGCCCAGCGCGTCGGTCGTGCCGACCAGTTCGCCGGCGTTGTCGTAGCGGTACGCGGTGGCCTCGTCGGCGGCATCGGCCACCACGGCCGTGCCGATCGCGGCCACGGTGTTGGCGGTGGTCGAGGCCACCGCCTTGGCATAGGCGGTGGTCGCCGTCAAGCGGCCCAGCGCGTCGTAGGTATTGCGCCGAACGTAACCGAGCGGGTCGACCGTGTAGACCAGCTGGCCCGCGGCGTCGTAGGCGCGCTGCGCCAGCCGGTCGTTGGCGGCGTCGGTCTTGAGCAGCGCCCGCACCGAAGCCGTGCCGAAGCCGGCCGCCAGCGGCAGCGCCACCGGCGTGGCATAGGCCACGGTGGCGATGACCTGGCCGGCGGCGTCGTAGCGCAACTCGCTGACGGCGCCGACGGCATCGACGCTGAACACCAGGCGCCCGGCACCGTCGTAGGTGCGCGAATCGATCCTGTCATTGGCGGCGTCGGCCACCACGGCGGCGGCCAGCGCGGCCGCCGTTGGCGCCGCCGTGGCCGTTGCCGGCGCGGTGATCGGCTTGGCGTAGGCGATGCGCTGCACCAGGTTGCCGTTAGCGTCGTACACCATCCGGTCGACGCCGCCGAGCGTGTCGACCTGGTAGGCCAGCCTGCCGGCGGCGTCGTAGGCGAACAACGTGACGCGGTCGTTGGCGCTGGCGGCCGCCGCCGACGGCGCCACGGCCGCGCCGATCGCGGTCGCGTAGGCGACCTGCTTGACCACCCGGCCGTCCTTGTCGTACACGTATTGGGTCACCGCGCCGACGCCGTCGGCGCTGAAGGCGAGCCGGTTGGCGCCGTCGTACACCATGCGCACATGGCGGTCGACGCTGGCGTTGGCCACCAGCGCGGCGGCGGCGCCGATGGCCGCCGCCGTCATCGCGGTGTCGGGCGGGATCAGCTTCGAATAGGCGACCCGGTCGACCACGTTGCCGTTGGCGTCGTATTTGTAGGCGGTCACCGCGCCGGTGCCGGCGACGCTGAACAGCGCCCGGTCGAGCGCGTCGTAGA
The DNA here is from genome assembly GCF_059418705.1 of Duganella sp. GW821-FHT07F09. Classification (NCBI taxonomy): domain Bacteria; kingdom Pseudomonadati; phylum Pseudomonadota; class Betaproteobacteria; order Burkholderiales; family Oxalobacteraceae; genus Duganella; species Duganella sp. GW821-FHT07F09. Next base: position 5,345 of record NZ_JBWKQJ010000027.1, read on the forward strand.
CGGTGCGCACGCGGCGGTCGTGGGCGGCGTCGGCCACCACCGCCGGCGTGGTGCCTGCGGTCCAGTTGGCCAGCACGATGCGCTTGGCGTAGGCCGTGCTGTCGACCACGTTGCCGTTCTTGTCGTACACGTAGGCGGTCACGCCGCCCAGGCCGTCGATGCTGTAGCGCAGGCGGTTGTCCTTGTCGTAGACGCGGGCCTCGACCTTGTCGGCGCCGGCCGCCGGCACCACCCTGGCGGCGACCTGCGCCGCCGTGACCGCCGGGCCGAAGCTGACCAGCGAAATGGCCGCCGAGTAGCCGGTCACGGCCGTCACGCGGCCTTCGGCGTCGTAGGTGTTCTTTTGCACGGCGCCCAGCGGGTCGACCGTGTAGACCAGGCGGTTGTCGGCGTCGTAGGCGTAGCGCGTGAGGTTGCCGTCGGCGTCGGCGGCGCTGACGACGTTGTCGTCCTTGTCGTAGGTGTAGCGGCGCACCAGGTTCAAGCCGGCCGGGTCGACATGCTCCTCGATACGCCGCCCCAGGTTGTCGTACGCGTACTGCACCACGTTGCCGGCCGGGCTGGTGACCGTGAGGCGCTTGCCGCGGGCGTCGTAGGTGTAGCGGGTCACGGCGTTGAGGCCGGTCGGATCGACCGTCTGGCTCAGCACCTGCCCCTTCAGGTCGTACGCCAGCACGGTGACCACGCCGGCCGGATCGGTCACGCTGATCTGCTGGCCCTTGGCGTCGTACTGGTAGCTGGTGGTCAGCGCCAGGCCGGCGCTGTCGACCACCCGCGTCAGCAGGCGGTTGGCGGCGTCGTAGGTATAGCCGACGGTCTTGCCGTTGGCGTCGACGGTCTGCACCAGGCGGTCGGCGCGGTCGTAGACCGACTTGGTCGCCGTCAGCGGCGTGGTGGTGGTCAGCAGGTTGCCGTCGCGGTCGTAGGCGTAGGTGGTGCGATTGCCGTTGCCGTCGACCACGCTGGCGGTCTGGCCCTGCAGGGTGCGCGCGGTCACCAGCTGGATGCCCTCGGGCGTGGTCATGGTCACGCTGCGGGCGGCGCGGTCGTAGGCGTAGCTGGTGATGTTGCCCAGCGCATCGGTGTGGGTCAGCACGCGGCCGAAGGCGTCGTAGCTGTCGCGCCGCGTGGCGGCCGCCCCGTCGATGCTGGTGACGGTCCGGCCCAGGCGGTCGTAGCTGAACTGGGTGGTGTTGCCGTTGCCATCGACGCGGCGCACCACGCGGCCGAAGGCGTCGTAGGTGTTGGTCTGGGCCACGTTGGCGGCGGCGGCGTCGCTCACCAGCACGGTCTGCAGGCCGCGGTGGTCGTAGGCCGCGCTCAGCGCCAGCGACTTGCCGCTGGCAATGGCGATGGTGGTGGCCAGCCGGTCGCCGAAGGCGTCGTAGGCGTACGTGGTGGCGCCGCCCAGTTCGTCCGTGGCGGCGCTGACCGTGCCATCGAGGTTGTAGGAGACGACGCTCTTGCTGTCGAGCGCGGCGTTGACGATGGCGCCCAGCGCCGTGGCCAGCGCGGCGTCGGCCAGGCCGCCCGCGAGCGTGGCCGGCTGCGCCAGGCGGGTGCCGTAGCGCACCGTCGCGGTGAGCTGGTTGAAGGCGTCGTAGCGGCGCTCGCGCACCTCGCCCATGGCGTCGATGGTGTGCGTCAGGTTGCCGGCCTGGTCGTAGTAGAACAGCGTGCGCGCCCCGTTCGGGTCGGTCGAGGAGACGCGCCGGCCGGCGTTGTCGTAGGCGTAGGTGGTGCCGTACTGGGCCCAGACGGCGTCGATCTGGGCCTGGGTCTGGCCCGACACCAGCAGGGCCGCGCCGTTGCCCGACAAGGTGGCGCTCAGGCGGCCGAGCGCGTCGTAGCGCTGCGAGGCGACGCGGGCGTCGGCCGTGCCCAGCGCGCTGGTGACGGTGATCAGGTTGCCGGCGACGTCGTACACGTACTGGCTGACGGCGCCCTCGGCGTTGACGTTGCCGATCACGCGGTTGAGCGCGTCGTAACTGGCGCTGGTGGACTGGTCCTCGCCGGCGGCGGCCGGACGCAGCGACGCCAGCGTGCTGGCGGCGGTGACGGCGGCGCCGGTCTTGGTGGCGTAGCGCCGGCTGCCGGTGCGGTTGCCGTTGGCGTCGTAGCTCAGCTCGGTCAGATAGCCTTCGGCATCGACCGTGCCGACGGTGCGGCCCTCGGCGTCGTACAAGGTGTAGCTGTGCTGGTCGGCGGCGTTGGCGGCCGGCATGAACGTCGCCAGCGCCGTGGCGGGGCTGAGCGCCACGGTGGAGACGACGGCGGTGGCATAGCGGACCGCCTCCACCGGCCGGCCGGCGTTGTCGTAGCGGTACTGGGTGACATAGCGCTCGCCGTCGATGCTGGCCACCAGCTGGTTGTCCAGGTTGTAATAGTTGTAGACGGTGCGGTCGAGGTTGCTGGCGGCCACCGTCACCGAGGCCGGCGTCGAGGTCTTGCTCAGGCCGGTCGTCGCGACGGTGGTGGCGCGGGCGATCACGGCCACCAGGTTGCCGGCGCCGTCGTACTGGCGCTCGGTCACGTGGCCCATGGCGTCGACCGTCTTGGCCAGCCGGCCGGCCTGGTCGTACAAATTGAAGCTGCTGGCGTCGCCGGCGACGATCGGCCACAGCGCCGACTGGTCGCTGAAGGCGGGCGCGGTGGCGGCGGTCACCAGCGACCAATCGGCCGAGGCCGCCAGGTTGGGGGTGGCGCCCTGGGTCGCGCGCAGCGCCTTGTAGGTGGCGCCGTTGAAGGTGACGGTGTCGTTGAGCGCGTACCTGGCGGTCGGCGACCAGGTCCGGGTCTGGCCGGCCAGCGGCACCTCGGCCCACAGGCCGTTGACGCCGTCCGGCTCGGCGTTGGCGTTGGCCGCGCCGGCCTGGTACAGCTTGCCGCCGTAGACCACCTGCGCGCCGGCCGCGTAGCTGGTGGCGGCGCTCCATTTGAGCACCGTCGCCGCCGGCGCCGGCGGGGTCGCCGTGGCCGCCACGCTGGTGGCGCCGAGCAGCTGGGTCATCTGCGCCGGCGTCAGCGGCACGCTGTGGCGCACCGTCTGCACCGCCTGGCCGAGCGAATTGTACACATACTGGGTGACGTCGCCGCGGCCGTCGACGACGGCCTGCACGCGGCCGGCCGCGTCGTACACGGTGAACTGCTTGACGCCGGTCGGGTCGATCGACAGGATCATCCGGCCCAGGCCGTCGTAGCGGTACTCGGTGCGCGCCACCCCGCCCTGGATCGACGCCAGCAGTTCGCCGGCGCGGTTGAAGATGGCAGTGTCGACGCGGCCGTTGGCCTGCTTGTGGATCAGCGTGTGGTCGGCGTCGTCGTACTGGTTGAGCGTGACGTGCCCGAGCGCGTCGGTGGTCGACAGCACCCGGCCCAGCCCGTCATAAACGTAGCTGGTCTGCTTCTTGTTGGCGTCGACCACCGACAACAGGTGGCCGCCGACGTCGTAGGCGTAGGCGACGGTCGACTCGCTGCCGTCCTTGACGCCGGTGCCGTCGGCGTTCATGGCGGCGTAGGTGGTGGCGCCGGCCAGCTGGCCGCGCACGTTGTACACGTAGTCGGCGCGGGTGGTCTGGCCCTGGGTCTGGGCGGCGGCCCAGCTGACCATGGTCGCCAGCGCCGGCGCCTGGCCCACCGCCAGGCCCGTCAGGGCGTAGGCGGCGGCCGGATAGCCGACGGCGCTGGTGCGCTGGCCGAAGGCGTCGTAGCGGAATTCGCTGACGCGGCCCTCGGGCGTGATGACGAAGCGTGGATTGTTGAGCGCGTCGTAGACGTAGCGCGTCGTCGCCGGCGCGCTGGCGGCCGTCGAGCCGGCCGCCGGGGTGCGGTAGACGGTGCTGGTGAGCACCTGGTTGGCGGCGTTGTAGGTGCGCTCGAGGCGGTTGCCCAGGTTGTCCGTCTGGGTCAGCAGGTTGCCATGGGCGTCGTACACCCAGGCCGTGTAGTTGCCCTGCGCATCGGTCGAGCGCGCCAGGTTGCCGGCCGCGTCGTACAGATAGGTCATCTGCTGGACCACGCCGCCGGCCGTCGGGCCGGTGATGCTGGTGTAGCGGTTGGCGGTGTCGTACACATAGGTGGTGGTGTTGCCCAGCGGGTCGGTGACCACCGTCTTGCGGTTGGCGACGTCGTAGCTGAACGCGGTCACTCGGCCGAGCGCGTCGGTCATGCTGGCGACCCGGTCCTGGCCGCCGACGTTGACATAGGTCAAGTTCAGCTCGGTGCCGTCGGTCTGGGTCACGCTCGACACCAGGTTGGTCGCGCCGACGTAGCCGTAGCTGGTCACGTACACGGCGCCGTCGCCGATCGAGTTGTCGGTCGGGCTCAGGTCCAGCTTGACCTGGGCCAGGCGGTTCTGGGCGTCGTAGCGGTAGTAGGTGTTGCTGACATAGGTGCCGTCGGCCTGCTTGATGCGTTCCTGGGCCAGGTTGTTGCCGCTGTAAATCAGCTCGATCGATTCGCCGTTGGCGTCGGTCACGCCGGTCAGCAGGTTGCCGGTGTAGGCGTAGCTGGTGGTGTTGCCGTTGGCGTCGCTTTGCGACAGCAGGCGCCAGGTGGCGCCGCTGGCGCCGTAGACTTCCTTGTTCTGGGTGGCCGCCTCGGTCCAGGTCCACTGGGCGCTGGTGGCGTTGTAGGACAGGGTGTTAAAGCGGCCCGAGCCGGCTGCGGCCTGGTAGTTGCCGGCCGTGGCGTTGTAGGTGTAGGTCAGCACCGAGCCGTCGCTGTCGACCCGCTGCACGGTGCTGCCGGCGGTGTTGACGGTGCCGGTCTGGCCGACGACGCGGCGGTAGCCGTTGATCCACCAGCCGTCGGCGTTGTCGTCGGTGAAGGCGCCCTGGCTGTTGTAGGTGCGCAGCAGCGACAGGTCCGGGCCACGGCCGAAGGCGTTGGCGTCCAGGTGCTGCAGCACCAGGTTGCCGTTGGCGATATTGACATAGGCCTGGTCGCCGTTGGCGCCCTGGGCGGGCTGCCCGAGATTGCCGCGCCGGCCGAACGGGGTGGACCCGGACAAGTTCAATCCGGCGCTGCTGCCGCTGACGATGGCTACCATGTGCACTACCCCTTCAGATGATGATCGTGTGTGCCGAACGGGCCGGCAGCGATGAATACTTTTGCAACTTGTCGCCACGATCGCGCCATTGTTTAGGGCCGCGCCAAGAAATATTAAGCTCGCGCGCGCGCCGTGATCGTTGTTATGATCGGCGCCATCCGAACCACCGCGACGAGCCCATGCAAGCGACCACCGCCCTCCCCTCCAAGAACAACCTGCTGCACCACTTCCTGTGGCTGCGCGCCGCGCTGGCCGCCGCCGGCGCCGAGGCCATCCTCGATTTCGACAGCTTCGACGTGCTGGTGCGGCGCGGGCCGCGCCAGTGGGCGCTGCACCCGAAATTCCTCACCGGCGCCCCCGGCGCCCAGCGCTACAGCGCCGCACCGGCGCCGGACGCCGCCGCCTTCGCCGGCTGGCTGCCCTACCGCCACAAACACTGGCCGCTGGCCGCCGACAAGCTGGCCTTCAAGCGCTACGCGCGCGAGACCCTGCTGCCGGTGCCCGAGTACGCGACCGACCCGGACGCCGACCTGCGCGACGTCATCGTCAAGCGCGCCAACGCCTCGTTTGGCGCCGCCATCGCCGGCCCGTTCCGCTCGTCGGCCGAGCGCCGCCTGCAACCGGCGCACGGCGAGTTCTACGAGCGCTTCATCGAGGGCAGAATCCTGAAGATCTGGTACTGGGAGGGACGGCCGCTGTGCCTGGAGATGGACGCCATGCCGAGCGTGCGCGGCGACGGCGGCTCGAGCCTCGGCGAATTGATCCTGCGCCGCGCCAGCCTGCAGCAGGCGCTGGGCGCGCAACAGCGGCGCGCGCTGCTCGACGGCTGCGCCGCGCTGCTGCGCTACCACGGCGCCGCGATCGACGACGTGCCGCCCCGGGGCCGGCGGCAGACGGTGGAGTTCCGCTATGGCAGCACCTTGCTGCATCCGCGCGCGCGCACCTTGATCGACCTGCGCGACGGCGGCGCCGCACCGGGCGGCGGCACGGCGGCGCTGGCGGCGCCGCTGCTCGATCTGCTGCGCACGGCCGGCGTGCGCCTGCGCGAGGCCATCCCGGCCGGCATCCGGCGCCACACCCTGTTCACCGTGGACGCCGTGCTCGACGCCGACGGGCGCGCCTGGCTGCTGGAGATGAACAGCAATCCGGCGGTGCATCCGCTGGCCTACCCGGCCATCGCCGCCAGCGTGCTGGACGACCCGGAGCCCAATTCCTAGCGCTCGCGCGGCGCCGTGATCAAGGTGCGGTTCTTCATCGGATGGTTCTCGTCGGTGGGGCCGAAATCGCCGTCCGGATGGAAGGCGACGATGTGCATCTGGTCGCCGTCGGTGCAAAAGCGGTGGCGCTCGCGCTCGTCGAGCACGAACACCGCGCCGGCCCGCAGCGGCAGCTCGACGCCGCCGCCCAGGCTGGCGCGGCCGGCGCCGGCGACCACCATGCCGGCGCGGATGCTGGGATGGATGTGGAAGCTTTGCTCGATGCCGGGCGGGAAATGCAGGTGGTTCAGGCTGGCGTCGCCCAGGCGGGGCGGACTGACCAGCAGAGTGTCCGAGCAGCCGTCGATGTAGACCAGCCGTCCCGACGCCTCGAGCGGGCCGCCGACCTGGTTGAGCGCCTTGAAGCCGTGGCGCACCACCACCATCCCGGCCGCGCCGCTGTACTCGGCGCAGGCGCCCTCGCCGACCCGGGTCAGGCAAAAGTACTGGCCGGCGCGCACCGTCATGCCCTCGAGCGAGAGGGTGCCGGCGCTCAGGTAGCCATAGGCGCTGGCGTCGTCGTCGAACGGCAGCACGCCGCTGCCGGCCAGCGCGTGCACGCGGCACGGGTACATCGAGCGCGGCTTGTGCCACGCGCCTTTCTCGACGATGATCATGCGGCGTCCTTGAAGGCGTTGTCGGGGTTGTAGAGGTCGGGCCCGCGCAAGGTGTCGAGGTAGTCGAAGTCGCTGCCCAGGCCGACGGCCGTGTCCTTTTGCAGGAACAGGCGCGACAGGCTGCCGACCTTGATCTTGTGCTTCCAGTAATCCTCGTCCTTGTTGAACTCGTAGATCAGGTCCTTGGCCGTGAACTTGTACGAGGCCCAGCTGTCCTTGATCTTCAAGTCCGGGTTGTCCATCGACCAGCGCTGAAAGTACGCCGGGCTGTAGAAGTGGTGGTAGCAGCGGTCGCAGAAGCGCTGGTCGACCAGGCCACGCCCCGCCTTGTCGACCCGCAGCAGGATGCGGAAATACACCGACTGCCACTTGAAGACGAAGTTGAGCCACCAGAAGAACTCGAAGATGGTCCCGACCGGCGCGCCGGCGGCGCGGATGTGGGCGTCGAGCAGCTCGAACCAGCGGTGCGCGGCCGGCTCGGGCAGCCCCCGGGCGACGAAGAAGTCGACCAGGAAGCGCCGGCTGTAGGGCTGGTGCACGGCGCGCATCGGATGCTGCTGGAGGATCTTGCCGATGATGTCGGAACCGAACAGCTGGTCGTTGTGCTCGCCGCCGACCATGATGTGCTTTCCGTCGAGCACGGTGGTGAAATCCTCGCTGGCGCGGATGGTGCAGTGGCTGCGCACGAAGTCGTAGTAAAAACGCGGATTTTCCAGGATGCTGTCGTTGGACAGGTAGACGTGGACCCGCTCCTTGAGCTCGGCCGGGCTGAGCACCTTGGCAAAGCTGATCAGCGCCAGGGTCGAATCGATGCCGCCCGAATACAGCAGCGCCAGCGGCAGGCCGAGCTCGTCCTGGAGCGCCAGCAGCTCGCGCGCGCGGCGATCGCAGCAGGCCTCGTAGCTCAAGCTGTCGGCCTCGGCGATGCGGGCGAACTCGAACGGCGGGTAGATCTTGAAGTTGAACGGCACGCGCAGCGCGCCGGTGCGGTCGACCAGGCTGACGTTGAGCGCGATCAGGTTATAGATCGAGGCCCAGTCGCGCACCTCGGGCGCGTCGTAGTCCAGCAGCGAGCCGGCGTTGGCGATGTACAGGTCCATGGTGTCAGATGTAAGCGTTGTTGTAGAGGATGTCGAAACCCTGCGCCATGAGCGCGTCCTGGACTTCGCGGTTGGGGGCCATCGCCATGCGGCGGGCGATCTTGTCGTACTGCGCCCAGTTGCGCGCTTCGACCATGCCCAGGCTGCGCACCTTGCCGCCAAGCTCCTCGAGCGCGTTGCCGACCTCGATGTCGTTGATGCTGGCGTATTCGCGCACGTAGGCGCTGTCGGCGCCGGCGGCCAACTCCTGGCGCACGAAGGCTTGCACGCCGTCGGACATATAGCCCTGGAAGCGCAGCAGCGAGCCCTTGCAATAGATTTCCCAAGGGTACAGGTAGCTGATGCGCTGGCGCATCAGGCGGCGCCGCTCGCGCACCGCCGCCGTCACCAGCCGAGCCGGCGCCGGCTCGGCCCGCCAGCCGCGGGCCATGGTGTAGAACTTGCCCTCGGCGTCGAAATCGAGCCCTTCCCAGCGCCCGGCCAGGTTGGGCGCCTGCACCGGCAGGTAGTTGATCTGCGTATTGAGCAGGCCGAGCATGAGCATCTGGCCGCAGGCCGCGCTCGGCACGGTGCCCAGCACGATGGACGTCTCCACGTCGATCAGGATCAGCAGCGGGAGGCGTTCATGGAGGATCATCGTTGTCACCTTTCAGGGTTGGGGCCGCGGCGTCGCCGACGGCGAATTTGTAGCGCACCACCACCGGCTCGCGCCCCAGCCGTTTGGCCGCGCCGAGCATGGCGTGGTTGTCGGTGGCCACGCCGGCGTAAACATTGACGGCGCCGGCGCCGCGCGCGCTCTTGCACACCTCGGCGAACAACTCGCGGTAGGCGCCGTTGCGCCGGTGCGCGGCCTCGACCGCCGAGAACTGCAGCCACATGGCGCGCTTGGCCGGGTCGTAGGCGTGCACCGAGGCGGCGATCACGGCGCCGGCGGCGTCGAGCCCGTAGGTCACCTGCGACTGGTTGGAGAACGGCAGTTCGTGCTCGGCGTGGCCGAGCGCGACGAGCGCGGTGAACTGGCGCAGCACGAAGGCGAAGGCCTTGCTGTGGCACAGCGTCTTTTCATGGCGGATGGCGGCCAGGTACATGGCGCTACCGGGCCGGCGCGGCGTCGCCGGCGCGCCGGGCGATGAGCGGGATGATCAGGCGGCACGGATCGAATTCGTACCAGCGCTCGCTGCCGAAGTTCCAGTCGGCCGGCCGCTTGTGGTGGTTGTTGTGCCAGCCCTGCCCCCAGGCCAGCCAGCCGAGCACGACGTTGTTCATCGAATTGTCGCGCGTCTCGTGGTTGCGGTAGCCCAGCGCGTTGCGGGTGTGGCAGAACAGGTCGACCAGGTTCTCCTGGTGCACCGCCATCATCATCGGCAGCGCGAAGAAGTACAGCGCCAGGCGCCAGTCGATCAGCGCCGACAGCGCGATCGGCACCCACAACAGCGGCACGTAGCGTTTGTGCACCCACAGGTGGGCCTTGTCGCGCATCAGGTCGACCGCGTACTTGAGGTTGACCGAATCGGGGCGGATCTTGAAGATCCAGCCGACGTAGGCGTTGAACTTGCCGTGGATGGGCGAATGAATGTCGCGCTCGGTGTCGGCGTGCGGATGGTGGTAGCCCCGGTGCAGCGCGCACCAGAAGATCGACGAGCCCTGGGCGCCGAAGGCGCCGCACACCAGCAGGAACAGCTCGACCGGGCGCGCCACCTTGAAGCCCCGGTGCGAGAACAGCCGGTGGTAGCCGACGGCGATGCCGCAGCCGCTGAACAGGGTCCAGCCGGCCAGGGTCAGCCATAGGCTGTGCCAGCCGGCGCGCGGCAGCAGCACCAGCGCCGCCAGGCCCAGCGCGTGCACCGGCAGGAACACCTTTTTGATGTGGCCCGGCCAGTTGACCATCGTTTTCCACCACGACATACTCATTCCTCCTCGTTGACTTTGATATGGGTGCGCACCAGCATGTCGATGGCCTGCACGGTGAAGCCGAACAGCTCGCCGAAGTGCTCGGACTCGGGCGCCACCGCGTGCGCCGGCACCAGCACCCGTTCGGCCACCTTGTAGCCGCCGTAGGCCGGACAATGGCGGCGCCACAGGCGGTCGTAGACGTGCTCGTAGCGGGCCGGGATGCAGCCGAGCCAGGACGCCATGCCGGCCGCCTCGTTCATGCGCAGCACGTGGTCGACGATGTCGAACACGCCGTTGAGCGGGCGTCCCCCGGCCAGCATGCCGTCCGCGCACAGCCATTGCAGCAGCCAGCGCCCGCGCAGCGGTTCCTGCTTGAAGGCGATCACCGAATACAGCGCGCCGTCGTCGCCGACCGCGCCGTAGCAGTGGTAGCAGCTGTTGTCGGGATTGAGGTACATGCGTTCGTAGCGGGCGTCGGCCAGCACCTGCGAGGGGTCGACCACGTCCTCGACGTCCTGGCCGACCGAACGCGCGGCGATCAGGCGCATGCGCTTGATGGCGAAATCATGTTCCAGCCCCAGTTGGACGATCCTCATGCCGGCGCCCTCCAGCGGGCGTTGGCCACTTGCGTCCAGTACTCGATGTCGCTCGACTGGTTCTGGCACAGCGCGGCGGCGGCGCTTTGCCGCCAGGCGTGGTTGTGCAGGCTGAGCATGCCGCCCATGGCCTCGAAGCCGGTGAACTTGATGCGCGGCGGCAGGCCCAGGTGTTTGCGGTAGAGGCTGTGCTTGAGCAGGCTGCTGCCCCAGATGCGTTCGGCGTACAGGCCGCTGGCCAGGCTCTCGAGCAGCGGATCGCACAGCACGCTGTGCACCAGCTCGGTGGACCACTGGTAGAACGACGGCACGCCGTCGATGCCGGCGGCGGCCATGAACTTGTTGTAGCAGTAGTGGCGTTCGCTCTCGCTGTAGTGCCAGACGGCGGCGCCGTCGGCGCCCGTGCTCCGGCTGATCGAGGCCTCGCCGGGGCCGATGAAAAAGCCGTCGGCTTTGCGCGCCAGCATGACGCTGAGCACCGGCATGTAGGCCAGCTCCCAGGCCTGGCACATGCGCGCCAGTTCCAGCGCCATGCCGCAGGCGAAGAAGCGCTCGAGGTCCAGGTGTTCGACGATGGGCTCGAGGCCATGGCGGCGGCAATAGGCGAAGGCGTACTCGACGTCGTGGCGGTTGACGTCGTTCTCGTAGACCACGATCAGCGGCGTGAACTCGATCTTGGCGCGCCGGAACGCCTCGCAGATGCCCTCGCTGTCGGCGCCGCCGCTGTAGGGGATCAGGATGCGGCCCTCGCGCGAGGCGCGGATTTCCTGCGCGGCGTTGAGCGCCTCGGCGCGGAACGGGCGCAGCGGTCGGCGCACCGGCATGGCCAGGTGGTAGAAGCGCTGGGCGTCGCCGGTGCGGCGGCCCCAGGGCACGCCGTCGTAGCCGAGCTCGAACGAGCCGTCGGTGAAGCGGTTTGGCATGGCTATTTGACCTTCCAGTGTTTTTTCGTCAACCGCGCCATGTTCCACTCGACCACATGGTTGGTGGCCAGGTGCAGGCCGGCCTGCACCCGCAGGTGGTACAGCTCGGTGAGCAGGATGGCGTCGGCGGTGGCCTGCACGCTGTCGGGCACCGTCGCCGCCAGGTCGAGTCCGGCCGGACGCCCGATCCGTGCGCACAGTTCGCTGTAGCGCAGCGCCGGCGTCAGCACCGGACCGATCGATTGCTTGATGCCGCCCACCTTGAGCAGCACCAGCGGCGGACCCGGCGCGTCGTCGATATCGCAGCGCAGCAGGTCGTCGGTGACATGCACCAGCAGGCGCCCGTCGCGCTCGACCACCGCGCACTCCGGATAGCGGGCGGCGAACAGCGCGCCATAGCGCGGCGCCAGCGGGCCGACGAACCGCACGCCCAGCGCCAATTGCGCCTTGGTGAAGCCGGGGTGGTAGTGCTTGGCGAGCCAGTACGACACCACCGCCGGCGGCAAGCCGTTGTGGTTGGCGTTGATCAGCAGGCGCTTCTCGCCCAGCTGCCGCAGCCAAGGCCGGTGCTCCGGGTCGATGTCGTCGATCGCGGTGGGCTCGCGCAGCTGCGCCAACAACGGCAGCATGGCCAGCGGGAACTGGAAATAGTCGGTCTCGGACACCAGGAAGACGGTCTCGTCGTCCTGGGCCAGCCGCAGGGTCGGATTGAGTAAAAGTTTGATCACGGCGACGGCGCGGGTCCTGTTCTTGGTTGCGGTTCTTATTTCCCGCCAAATAACATCGGCGACACCAGCGGCGCGCGGCCGCCCGACGGCGCGCCGATCGGCAGGCCCAGGCCGGGGCCGCGCCAGCGCGCCATGCGCGGCACGGCCTGCGCGCGCGACGGCGCCGCCCGCAACGCGGCGGCCGCCAGCAGGTGCGCGGGCGGCGGGGTCGTACTCAGAGCCAGATTTTCCACTTTGTTTCCTTTTTTTTGACGGGCCGCGCGGCGTCTTCGGCCACACGGTGTTTCAACCTCGGTAGCAACTTATCCAAGGATCGCGCCGGGAATTTAGGCCTGGAATGAATATTTTTATCGCGGCGGGAAAACCGTGTCGCGGCGCGCCGGCGGCGGTACAATCGGGGCGTCCCACAACTTGCGCCCGGAAACCACACCATGCAGACCATCCACGCCGACCCCGCCGAAGACGACTACCTGTTGCCCCTGCTCCGGGAGATCGGCGCGCTCGACGGCGCCGCCGCGCTGGCGCGCCTGCGCGCGGCCGCCGACGCCCACCCTGCCGATCCGCGGCCGCTGGCGCTGATCGCGGCCGAGCACGCCCAGTCACGCGACTACGACCAGGCCGAGGCTGCCTTCATCGGCGCGCTGCGGCGCGCGCCCGGCTACGCGCCGGCGCGCTTCCAACTCGGATTGCTGCAGCTGAGTTCCGGTCGGCCGGCGGCGGCCGGCGCGACGTGGCAGCCGCTGTCGGCGCTGCCGGCCGACGACGCCTTCCGGCTGTTCAAGACCGGCCTGGAGAGCCTGGTGCACAACCGCTTCGCCGAGGCCGCGCTGGCGCTGCGCGCGGGCATCGCCGCCAACCGCGACAACGCCGCCCTCAACGTTGACATGCAACGCTTCCTGGGCGAAATCGAACGCGTCGAGGCGGCCATGGCGGCGGCGCCGGCGGCGGCCGTCGACCATCTGGCCGAGGCCGGCACGGACGGCGCGGCGGCGGCCGGCGGCGAGCATTTCCTGCTGTCGAACTACCGCAAGCTGCACTAGGCCGGTTAGATGCGTTCGATCGATTCCACCGGCCGCTTCCTCGACCAGATCGCCGCCCAGGTGGCCGCGCTGGGGCGCCGGTCGCCGCTCCAGACGCGCGCGCAGGCGCCGGCCGGCGCCGGCGCCAAGGGCGGGCGCGCCGCGCCCCCGGACCTGCAGGCGGTCATCGCCGGGCGCGTGCTGGCCATCGGCGCCGACGATCCGCAGCGCCGACGCAAGGCCTTCCGCGTATTCCTCGAAGCGATTTTGACCACCGAGCTGGGCGGCGATCTGATCAACGACCCGGCGTTCCACCGGTTGATCGACAAGGTCCAGCTCAGTATGGAGGGCAACCCGGAACTGGTGCCGGCCATGGACCGCGCCGGCGAGTTCCTGCTGGCGAACGCCGCCCGCAAAAAATAGCCAGACACCTTGGTCCAGCCCTTTAATTAAGCCCTGCGGCCCTGCCCTACGACACGCCGCGCCCCAGCACCGCGTCCGCCAGCGGCGCGCCGGTCAGGGTCTTGTGCCCGCCGAGCAGGCGGCGCGCCATCAGACGGAACGCCTGCGGATCGCGGCCCTCGCCGTCGAGCACCGACTTCGCGTACAACGCGACCAGGCTGCCCGGGTCCAGCCGCAGCGCGCGTTCGATGTGCTGGCGCGCCGGCCCCTGCTCGCCGAGCATGGCCAGCGCCACCGCCAGCGCGCCATGGCTGTCGCCGAAATTGCGGTCCATCTCCAGCGCATGGGCGAAGCTGTCCCTGGCCGCGCCGGCGTCGCGCAGCGACAACTGGCACCAGCCCAGCGCGTGCCAGGTGCCGATGTGCTCGGGCATGTAGCGCAGCGCCCGCTGCAGCGCCGCGAGCGCCGGCGCCGGTTCCAGGTCGATCAGGCGCGCCAACCCCAGCGCCGACCAGGCGCGCCCGTCCTGCGGATGGTCGGCCAGGCACGCCTCCAGATACAGCTTGGCGCTGGCGCCGTCCTGGTCGGCCACCGCCAGCGTGCCCATCGCCACCAGCGCCTCGCGCTGGCGCGGCGCCAACGCCAGCGCGTGGCCGGCCCAGGCGCGCGCCTGCGCCACCCGTTCGGCGTCGAACGCGATCAGGCCGGCCACGCCGTAGGCCTCGGGCGGCAGCGGCGTGTCGGCCGCCCGCGCGGCGAACACGTCGAGCAACAGCGCGTGCTCGCCGAGCCGCTGCTGGCAGCGCATCCACAGGGCCAACGCCGCCGGCACCTGGGCCAGTTGCTGATCGACCAACGGCTGCAGCTGCGCCAGCGCCAGCGCGAACTGGCCCTGGCGGAACAGCGCGCGGCCCAGGTCGTGGCGGATGTGGGGATTGGCGGGCGCCTCGGGCGCCAGCGCCGCCAGCAGCCGCACGGCGTCGCCGTAATCGTGGCGCTGCATGGCCAGCGCCGCCTGGCGGTGGCGCCAGTTGACATCGAGCGGATCGATCGCCAACTGGTGGGTCACCTGGGCTTGCGCCAACTCGGCCCGCCCCAGCTGCAACGCCAGCTGGAACAGGTCGGCCCGCAACGGTTCGTTGCCGGGGTCAACCAGCAGATACTGTTGCAGCCGCGACAGGCGCTGCTCGGCCGGCGTGGCGGCCGGTGCCGGGGCCGGTCCGGTGTCGGGGGTGGCGTCAATGGAAGTCATGCTTGCTCCTGGCGGTGGGGACATGGGTCACAGCGTGACATCGCACGGTGCGACTTGCAATAATAAAGAACGCAATCGCTTCAAGCCCTGCGTGTGCAATTGCGACACGCGGCCCTTGGTGAGTCCGAGCTGCTCGGCGATCTCGTCGAAACTAATGTGCTGCATATAGTGCTTCTGGATCACCTCCTGCTCGCGCGCGGTCAGACGCCGGCACAGGTAGGCGATCTGCTGCTGGAACTGGCGCAGCTCGAGCCGGGTGTAGGTGTTGTCGGCCACGCTCGCCTCGGGCGAGGCCAGCATGCCGCTGCCCTCGAGCACGAAACCCAGCGCCAGGCCGATGCCGATCTCGGCCAGTTCGCGCAGCAACCGCTCCGGGTCGTCCGACAAGGTCGCGCCGCGCAGCGACCTGACCCGTTCGTCGGTCATGCGGCGCCGCATCGCGATCTGCTGCTGCCGCTCGCTCAGGGTGCTCAGGCCGCTCAGCATAGCGCCGTTGATGCGCGTGGTGGCGAACGTCTTGAACAGGATGCCGCGGCTGGCGTCGAAGCGGTCGACCGCCTCCATCAGGCCGACGGTGGCGAACTGCATGTACTCGTCGAACTCGAACTCGTCGATGGTGCGGCGGCCGTACAACTGCGCCGCCAGCGCCCGCGCGTACGACAGGTAATGGCCGATCAGCACCTCGCGCGCCTGGGCGTCGCCCTGCCCGCGGCAACGCCGCCAGAGGCCGGCCTCGTCGTCGAGCTGCGCGTGGCGCCGGGGCGCCGGCGGCGGCCGCGCCCCGATATTGCCGATTGGATCGTCTATCATGGCGGCGCTAGTGGAAGGAACCGACCAGGGCCTTGAGCACCAGGCTCCAGCCGTCGATCAGAATGAACACCAGGATCTTCAGCGGCATGGCGATGGTGGTCGGCGGCATCATCATCATGCCCAGCGCCATCAGGATGCTCGACACGATCAGGTCGATCAGCAGGAACGGCAGGAAGATCACGAAGCCGATCTGGAAGCCGGCCCGCAGCTCGGAGAGCATATAGGCCGGTATCAATTGCAGGCAGCCGACCTCGTCCATCGTGCGCGGGGTCGGCGCCTTGGCCAGTTCGATCATCAGCGCGATGTCCTGCTCGCGGGTCTGGCGGGCCATGAATTCGCGCATCGGACCGCTGCCGCGCTCGAGCACCTGCGCCATGTCCGCCTGGCCCGCCATGAAGGGCTGGAAGGCGTCGTGGTTGACCTTTTCCAGCACCGGCGCCATGGTGAACAGCGTCAGGAACAGCGCCAGGCCGATCAGCACCGTGTTGGGCGGCGTCTCCGGCATGCCGATCGCGTGGCGCAGCATCGACAGCACCACGATGATGCGCAGGAACGATGTCAGGCACACCAGCAGCGCCGGCAACACCGCCAGCAAGGTCAGGCCCAGCACGATGCGCATCGCCTGCGAGGTGCCGTTCAGGGCCGACAGCTCCGGCAGCAGGCCGTCGGCGCCGGCCGTGGCGGCCCAAGCCGGCAGCGCTGCCGCCGACAGCGCCAAAACAAATAACCGTCGTTTCATTGGCCGTTTCATTCCGCGTCCATGGCTTGCGTGCGCGCGCCCGCCCCGGGGGCCGGCCGCCGGTCGAGCACCGTGACGCCGTGCTGGTTGTTCGACAACAGATATCGGCAGCCTTCCCATTCGACCACCTGCAGCCGGGCGCCGGGGCCGAGCTGTTTGCTGTCGACCAGCTTGATCGCCTCATCGCCGGGGCGCCGGCCCATCCAGTCCAGCCAGGGCGCGGAGGCGCTCGCCGCACCGTCGCTGCGGGCGCGGCGCTGGCGCCAGGCCAGCGCGCCGGCGACAGCCAGCAGCAACACGGCGGCGCCGGCGCCGGCCAGGCCGGTGGCGTCGGTCTGCGGCGGCGGATCGCGCCGGAACGGCAGCGTGGCCGGCAGCGCGGAGGCTGCGGCGCCATCGCTGGCCGCATGGGCCGGACCCGCGGCGCCCAGGGCCAGCGCACAGCAGCACAGCAGCGCGGCGCCGACACTTAAGACAGGCGCCCTCATGCCTTCAACGGCAGCGGCAGATCGCTGATGCGGATCGCGAAATGGCCGTCCACGGCCAACAACTGGCCGCGCGCCACCACCGCCCCCTCCAGCAGCAGATCGACCGGCTGCTCGACCAGGCGGTCGAGGCGCAGCACCTGGTGTTCGCGGGCGGCCAGCAACTGGCCCACCGTCAGCACCACCTCGCCGACGCACACCTGCAAGCGGGTTTTGACCTGATGCAGGGGGTTGGCGTCGACCAGCAATGCGGCGCCGGCGGCGCGGCCGTCGTCGTGCAGCTCGCTCAGTTCGATGACTTGGGCTTCCACCGGGCGCGCGGCGCCGGCTTGCGGTTTGATTACGGTATTCATCATGTTCTCTTCAAGTTAACAATGGACGTCAGGCGCGTGGACCCGGTGGTGGTGGCGCCGGCCTGGCGGGTGCCGCCCCGGCGGCGGGCTTGGGCGGGGCGGCCGGCTTGGGCGGCGCCGGCGCGGCCAGCAATTCCAGCGCGCGCCAGCCCTGTTGACGGCCCAGGAAGGCCGGGCACACCGGGCGGCCGTCGGCGTCGATCAGGCTAAGCGGCTCGTCGAGCGCGTGCGGCAACCGGATCACGTCGCCGACCGCCAGCGCGCGCAGGCCGCCGAGCGTCATCTCGACCCCGCCGAGCCCGGCGCGCAGGGTCAGCGGCTGGTCGCGCAAGGCCGTTAGCAGCGCCGTCGGCGCGGCCGCCGGCGTCAACTTCGGCGCCGGCTTGGGCGCGGCCAGTTGCGCCACGCAAGCGCCGTTGAGCAGCAACCGCCAGCCGGCGCCGGCCATCGGCAGGCGCACCAGCACGGCGCCGGACCACGCACGGCAATCGTCGACGCCGATGGCGGCGGCCGGCGCCGCCTCGGCCACGGCCGGGGCCAGCCGCAGCGCGTCGGCCAGCATTGCCCGCAAGTCGGTCCAGGCCGCCTCGCAAACCTGGTGCGACACGCCGGCGGCGTCGGGCGACAGCGACAGCGGCGCCTCCGGGGCGGCGTCGAACAGCGCCTGCCGCAGCACTACGGTGGCCGCCGGCGCGCCCGCTGGCGGCGCTAGCCAGGCGCGCGCCGCGGCGCCGGCCGGGTGCAGCGCCAGCCACGAGCCGTGGTCGGCCGGTGGCGGCCCGTCGGCGCCCTCGGCGGTCGTGTCCGGAACCTCGGCGCGGTCCAGCCCCCAGCCGTCGGCCCAGGCGCGCAGCCGTTGGCCCAGCGGCGCGGCCAGGCCGGCCAACTGGGTATCGGTCCAGTGCCGCAGCGGCTGGGCGACGGCGTCCGTGAACCCGGCGGCAAGCGCGTCCGGCCGCTGTCCGGCGGCGGCGTTGGCGGTGGCGTTCATCATTTACCCTTCATGGCGAACAGTTCCTGCAGCATGTCGTTGGCCGACGAGATGATTTGCGACGCCGCCTGGTAGCCGCGCTGCGTGATCACCAGGTCGCTGAATTCCTGCGACAGGTCGACATTGGAGATTTCCACCATGCCCGAGTGCACCGCGCCAAAGTTGGCGCTGCCGGCCACGCCGCTGTGCCAGACGCTGTTGTTGGCGGCGTCGAACTGGTTGCCGCCGTCGGCGACGACATCGGCGGGCGTGTCGAAGCGCCCGAGCGCCAGCTTGGCGCCCTTGACCGTCTGCCCGTTCGAATAGTTGAGCACCAGCGTGCCGGCCTCGTCGAACGTCATGCGCGTTAGCGTGCCGGCCGCGAAGCCGTCCTGCGTGTCCATCGCCAGCAGCGTCTGCCCGGTTGACGCGAACGAGGTGACGTTGTTGCTGAAGTCGAAGGTCAGCTTTTGCACGCCCAGCCCGGGCGGGGTGTAGTTCCAGACGATTTTGGCGTTGGCCGGGTCCGGACGGCCGTTGATAAAGGCCAGCGAGCCGTCGCCGACCTTGGTTCCGCCTTCAAGAAATTGCACCGCCCAGGGGCCGCCCGGCGTCACCGGCGGCGTAAACTGCGCCGCCAGGTCGTGCTTGCCGCCGGCCGCGTCGATCACCGTCAGGTTGCCGATGGTCTGCGTGCTTGACGCGTCCAGGTTGCCGGTGAATGTCATGGTGGTGGTGGCCACCGCCGGGTTGCTCTTCAGGTTGTTGATCGACACCTTGGTCAGCGCGCCCTGGGCGTTGAACCCCATCACGTTGGACTGGTCAGAGCGGTTGACCAGCTCGCCCTGCGGATTGAATTCGAACTGGCCGGCGCGCGTGTAGTGGGTCTTGCCGGCGCTATCTCGCAAGGTGAACATGCCGTCGCCGTCGACCGCCATGTCGAGGTCGTTGCCGGTCTGGCGCATCTCGCCCTGCTTGAAGTTGAGCGTGGTGGCGCCGGTGTTCAATCCATAGCCCATCTGGCTGGTGGCGCCGCCGCCATTGCCCTGCGCGTAGAACAGGTTGGAGAACTGCAGGCTGGAGCTTTTGAAGCCCGGCGTGTTGATGTTGGCCGTGTTGTTGGCGATGGTGCGCAAGCCGTTGGAATAGCCCTGCAGGCCGGTGATGCCGATGTAGATGGAATCGAGCATGATGTTCTCTTTTCAATGATGGGGGATGAGGCGGTCAGGGACGGACCGCGTTGATCTGGCTCAGGCTCAGGTTATCGAGCGGCTGACCGCCGGCGACGGTGACGCTGACGCTCGGCGTGGCGGAACTGAAGGACAGGCCGGTGACCACGCCGGTGACCAGGCCGCTGGCGGTGGTGACATCGACGGTTTTACCGATCAGCGCGACCGATTGCAGCGCCGACTGCGTGCCGATCAGGGTATCCATCTTGGTATTGGTCTCCTGCGCCTGCTGCAAGGCCGTGAATTGCGCGATCTGCGCCATGAAGGCCTGGTTGTCCATCGGCTTCAACGGATCCTGGTAGGTCAGCTGCGTCAGCAGGATCTTGAGGAAATCCTGCAGGCCGACGTTGTTGGTTTGCAGATCAGCGCCGCTGGCGCTGGGAACGGCACCGATACTCATGATTGCTCCTGGTGGGTGTAAAGGGGGGATACGGCGCTATCGGGCGGCGCCAGCGGCCTGGCCGCGCCATCGCCAACGCGATCCGGCTGGTCGGAATGCTCGCCAGCATCAACGTTGCCGGGCGCGGCGCCGTCGCTGCCCGCCCCATCGAGCGCGACGCGCTTGCCGTTGCAAACCAGGGCCAACAGCGGTGCCCCTTGCTGGCGGCAGTACTGCTGCAATTGTTCGCTCAGGCGGGTCAAGCCCGCCGCGTCCAGGTCGAGCCGGCGGTCGGCGCCGATCCAGACGCGCACGCCGTGTTCGAGCCACTCGGCGTGCAGGCGCAGCGCGGCCTGGTCGCCGGCGTCCGCCTCGGCCAGCGCCGGCGCGGCGCCGGGTGCTTCGGCTGCCTCGGCCGCCTCCGACGCCGGCTCCGCCCAGGACGCGCCCGGCAGCGCACCGGCCCAGCCGGGACCCGGCGGCGGCGCGGCGCCCACGCTCAGACTGGCCGCCGCCACGTCAATGCCAAGCGCGGGCGCGGCCTCGCGCACGGCGGCGGACATCGCCGCCAGCAGCGCGCCGGGCGACCCCGGGCCGTTTGACGCCATGGCCGCAGGCGCCGTCGACGAAGCCGCCGGTGAGGCCGGCGTCAACCGGGCGGCGCCCATGCCGGCGCCGGTCGCCGCCGCGTCCCGGCCGGCCCCGGCGCGGCCGGCGGTATCGGCGGCGCCGGAGG
>NZ_JBWKQJ010000028.1:0-23457 GCF_059418705.1 Duganella sp. GW821-FHT07F09
AGCACTACTTTTTCTTCTCTTCTTCGCTTAACTCCGTATTTGCGTACGTCGTTCTGCGAGGGGGCGAACTATAGCAAAGCGGGAGTGGGCTGACAAGGGCTATTTGCTTTTGATGATGGCAGAAAGCGATTGCACCCCGATGCGCGCCACCGATCGCAACGTCTCGTAATCGGCGCCATCCCTGGCAAGGATCGACATGCCATGCTGGACGCTGGCAAAGTAAGTGCCCAAGCTTTCTGCATCGCTCGCCGCCGGCAGCTCGCCTTCCTCGACCGCCCTGGCAAAGCGCCGCCGCAATCGATCCACGCTATCGCAACGACGCACGCGCAAGTCGTCGGCGACCGCGCTTTCTCCCTGCGGCCCCGGCCGCGCCCCGAGGACAATCATGCAGCCTTGCGGCTGCCCCTCTGTACTATATGAACGGGCGGTCGCTTCGAGAAAGGCATTTATCGCGGCGACGATGCCGGGCTCGCGCTCCAGCGATTCCCATATATCGCAGCCCTGCTCGGCGGAATATAGTGACACCGCCTCATGGAACAGCCCCTCTTTACTGCCGAAGGCCGCGTACAAGCTGGGCGAAGCTATCCCCATTGCGTCGATCAAATCGGTCATCGACGTGTTCTCATATCCCTTGGCCCAAAACACCTTCATCGCCTGGCGCAACGCCTCTTCCCGATCGAATCCCCGTGGCCGTCCTCGAGTTGTCATTGCATACCTCCGAATAAATTCTATATCGAATGATACACAAATCGCTTGACCCACCTTCGGATGTTTGAGATATTTCTGTAACGATCGACACATAAAGGAAATGACCATGCATCCCCTCACTCAAAAAATCGCGCTGGTGACAGGCGCAAGCCGGGGCATCGGTGCCGCCATCGCCGCCCGTCTCGCCCGGGAAGGCGCAGATGTGGCCTTCACTTACGCCAGCGACGCGGGCGGCGCCGCGACCACGCTCGCCGCCATTGAAGGACATGGCCGTAAAGGACTGGCCATCCGTGCGAACAACAAGTCGTCGGCCGAAGTCGAAGAGGCGGTTGCACAAACCATCGCCACCTTCGGCCGCATCGACATCCTGGTCAACAACGCCGGCATCTACCGCGCGGGGACCATCGATACGCTGACGCTCGACGATTTCGACGACACGATGGCCATCAACCTGCGCGCCGCGTTCGTGGCATCGAAGGCCGCCGCCGCCGGCATGGCGTCCGGCGGCCGTATCATTTCGATCGGCAGCAACCTGGCGGTGCGGGCGCCCGGCCAGGGGATGAGCATCTACACCGCCAGCAAAGCCGCCCTCACCGGCCTGTCGCAGGGCATGGCGCGGGACCTCGGCCCGCGCGGCATCACGGTCAACGTTGTCCATCCCGGCTCCACCGACACCGATATGAACCCGGCCGACGGACCGCACGCGGGCTCGCAGCGCAGTTTGATGGCGACCGGCGGCGCCGCATACGCCGCTCCGTCCGAGGTGGCGGGCGTGGTCGCCTTCCTGGCATCGCCCCAGGCGCAGTCGGTCACCGGCGCCGCATGGACGATCGATAACGGCGCCAACGCGTGATGAAAGGCTGACGATGGCCGGCGGGGTAAAATAACCACTTCCCCGATCATTAAGCAGGCCATGTTCATTCCAACTATCTCCCCCACCAACAACGATGCGCTTGGCGCCTTGCTCGACAAGGCGATCAACAACAAAACCAAACCATTGGGCAGTCTGGGGGTGCTGGAATCGCTTGCCAAACAAATCGGCCTGATACAGAACAGCCGCGAAGTCGCGCTGACGCAGCCGGCCATCCTGGTCTTCGCCGCCGATCACGGCATCGTCGCCGAAGGCATTTCCGCCTATCCGCAGGACGTGACCTGGCAGATGGTGGAGAACTTCCTGGCGCGCGGCGCTGCCATCAACGTCTTCGCGGCGCAGAACAACTGCGAACTGCGCGTCATCGACGCCGGCGTCAATCACGACTTCGGCCCGCGCGATGGCCTGACCGACCGCAAGCTCGCCAACGGCACGCACAACTTCGCACAGGAACCTGCGATGACGCGCGCCACCTGCGAGGCGGCGCTGGCCGCCGGCATGGTGCTGGCCACTGAATTGGACGGCAATGTGGTCGGCTTCGGTGAAATGGGCATCGGTAACACCACCGCCGCCGCCGCGCTGATGCACAAGCTGACGGGCATCCCGGTTGCCAATTGCGTGGGCGCCGGCACCGGCCTCTCCGCCGACGGCATCCTGCACAAGCAGCGCGTGATCGAAGCGGCGGTCGGCCGCCATGAAGCCGTCACGGAGCCACTCGACGTGCTGGCCACCTTCGGCGGATTGGAAATCGCCATGATGACGGGCGCCATGCTCAAGGCGGCAGAACTGCGCAAGGTGCTGCTGATCGACGGCTTCATCGTCACCAGCGCGCTGCTGGTCGCCGCCCGTCTGCAGCCGGCCATCCTCGATTACTGCGTCTTCGCACACTGCTCCGACGAAACCGGCCATCAACAAATGCTGGCGGCGCTGGACGCCAAACCGCTGCTCAATCTCGGCTTGCGGCTGGGCGAAGGCACCGGCTGCGCGCTGGCGCTGCCGCTGCTGCACGCGGCCGTCAACTTCCTGAACCAGATGGCCACGTTCGAATCGGCCCAGGTCAGCGAAAAGTCCAAGTAAGGACAGGCTCAGTGCACCAGCTCCGACTGTTCTTCACCGCGCTGCAGTTCTTCACGCGCCTGCCGATCCCGCGCTGGGTGGGCTTCGATCCCGCGTGGCTCAACCAGGCATCGCGCTATTTTCCGCTGGTCGGTGTGGTGGTGGCGCTGATCGCCGGCGCGGTCTACGTTATAGCCTTCAAGTTTTTCCCTCCCGTGATCGCCGTCATCCTGTCGGTCGCCGCCGGCATCTACGCCACCGGCGCCTTCCATGAAGACGGCTTTGCCGACATGTGCGACGGTTTCGGCGGCGGCATGACGCAGGAGCGCGTGCTGGAGATCATGAAGGATTCGCGCATCGGCGCCTACGGTGCGATCGGCATCTTTTGCCTGCTGCTGCTGAAGTGCGCGATCTTGACCCATATACCGCCATTCGGGGTGCTGGCGGCCCTGCTGGTGGCACACCCGATGTCGCGGCTGATGGCGGTTTCGCTGATCTGGCGGCTGGACTACGCGCGCGCCGAAGGCAAGGCCAAGCCGCTGGCGCAGAAGATGCGCAGCATGGAATTCTTCATCGCCGCCGTCACCGCCTTGCTGCCGGCGCTGATACTTATCCATCTGGGCTGGCTGTCGTGGACAATGCTGATCAGCGGCTTCGCCCTGGCGCTGGTGGCGACCGTCTGGCTGGCGCGTAAATTCTTGCGGCGCATCGGCGGCTACACCGGCGATTGCCTGGGCGCGGTACAGCAAGTGACCGAAGCGATCTTCTACCTGTGCGTGCTCGCCGGGCTGCACACCAGCGCGCAGTCTCAGTTTTTCTAAACCATGCGACTGATATTGGTCCGTCATCCCCAACCGGTGGTCGCGGCGGGCGTCTGCTACGGCAGCACCGATTTGGAAGTCGCGCCCGGGGAGCTGGCGCGCGCGCTCGCCGCGCTGGCGCCGCGACTGCCGGCGGGTTTGCCCGTGTATTCCAGTCCATTGCGCCGCTGCGCAGGACTCGCCGCCAGCCTGTCGGCCACTCCGATTTTCGATGCCCGTCTGGTCGAAATGCATTTCGGCGGTTGGGAGATGCGAGCCTGGGACGACATTGCGCGCGCCGACGTCGACGCCTGGGCCGCCGATCTGGTCAACTACCAACCCGGCGGCGGCGAAAGCGTGCTGCGAATGGCCGCGCGCATCGCGGCCTTCCACGCCGACCTCCAGCGCCAGCTGGGCGACGACGGCGAGGCCATCGTCATCTGCCACGCGGGCGCCATGCGTTTGCTGTCCGCCTGCCACGCGGGCCTGCCACCGCAGGAGATGGCGCTGCAAGCCGCCCGGTCTCCCCACCATATCGCCTACGGCGCCACACTGATTCTGGAGTAATTGCCGCCCCCGACTCAGGTCGCGGCCATGCGCAGCTTGAAGAAGGCGTTGACCGTCAGCCTGCCGACAGCCGGATCATCGACCAGCAACTCGGGTGCCGCGAGATGCCCCGAGTGAAACAACTCGCCGTTATAAAAAATCGCCCGGTTGAACCGGGGATCAACGGTCAGCACCTTCTCGAAATGGTCGTCCGATGCGATGGCGAATGTCGGCGGCTTTGTGGGCAACGGCGACTCCCCCGCCTGCTCCATACGCTTCAATTCGCGCAGCAGCGCGGTGATTTCCGCCGGCGGCACCTTCGGCTTGAAAAAGCTGGTGCCGCCGAGACGCTCATCCTGGAACAGGTACAGCACCATGGCACCCACACCCTCCATCGGGTCCAGATCATAGGAATCGCGGTGCGGCATACGCTGGCCCGGCAACACCTGCTCCGGATGCCGCGTCGCCAGCGACAGCCGGCAAGCGATGCCGAGCACCCGGCGCGCCTTCAGCGGCGCGCGCGCATGCAGTAGAAACGCCTGCTGCACGCTGGAGACGAAGCGTCCCGTCAACGGCAACTCCGGTCCGGGATAGTAATTGCCGACCGAGTCGAGGAATTCTCCGCGCTGGAGCGCCGCATATTCCACCATCGTCTCCGGCTCGGCCAGGAAGTTATCGACGATGACGCATTGATGGCCGTCGAACAGCGGAACCACCCTCACGACCGGACGCGGATTGACCATGGGACGCAAAGCAGGAGGCGCGGATGACGGGACAAGACGGAGGTCTAACATGGGGCGCTCCAACGACGGCAGGTGAACTACCTGGCAAGATAGCGCAAATGATAACAAAGACCGCCCGCCATTCCCTCAATTATTTTTCACTATTTATCAAGTCACACATCAAAGCCGTATAATGACCGGCTTTGGTGCCCGCGCGTCCGTCCGGATGCGCAGTTAAACGGGAAACACGAAGCCGCCCTGCGGCCCACGTGTGCTGCCCCCGCAACGGTAAGCAAGTGTCGCGCGGCGCGCGACAAACCAGCTCTGACAACCACTGTGCTTCGCATGGGAAGGTGAGATGGTCTAACTTGCCAGCCCGGATACCGGCCAAAGCAGGTGGAAGTGGGCGAACGGGCCATCTCCCGGTTTTCCGCTTCTGTTCAATCTGGCCCACGGGGAAGTAGGCCGGTTGCTTCTAACAGAAAAATAAATCATGTCCTTTCCAATCTCCCGCCTGGCCTGCCGCCCGGCGGCACTGACCTCGCTGGCACTGGCGATGGCCGCCGCTTTCTCGCACACCGGCGCCTACGCCGACGAGGCGCCCGCCGACACCGTCGTGGTGACCGCCACCCGCACGCCGCAACCGCTGGCCGACATCATCAGCGACACCGTCACCATCAAGGCCGAACAAATCGCCGAAGCCGGCGCCGGCTCCGTGGTCGACCTGCTCAAGCGCCAGCGCGGCATCGAAGTAACGCGCAACGGCGGCGCGGGCAGCTCGTCCAATGTCTACATCCGTGGCGCCAACAGCAACCAGAGCATCGTGCTGGTCGACGGCGTGCGTATCGGCTCGTCCACCACCGGCGCCGCCAACTGGAGCGCCATCCCGCTGACCGCCATCGACCATATCGAAATCGTCTACGGTTCACTGAGCTCCCTGTACGGCGCCGACGCCATCGGCGGCGTGATCCAGATCTTCACCAAAAAGGGCCAGGGCGCGCCGGCGGTGACGGCCTTCGCCGGCTACGGCAGCGACAACACGCGCGAAGCCGATGTGACGGTTTCGGGCGCGACCGGCGGTGAGCACAGCTTCGGCTACGCGGTCAGCGCCGGCAAGGAAAAGTCGGACGGTTTCTCGACTGCCCGTCCCGGCCTGTCCTCGTACAATCCGGACGACGACGGCTACGACAAGGAAAACGTCTCCGGTCAATTCAGCCTGCAACTGGCCAAGGGCTACGAGGCCGGCGCGCTTTTCCTGCATAGCAAACTCGATTCGCAATATGACGCCCTGCGAGCCGGATCCTACGACGTGCGCAGCAAGAATGTCATCGACACCGCCAGCGTCTACGCCAAGGCGCAACTGCTGCCAATCTGGGACAGCCTGCTGCAATACGCGGAGACCAAAGACAAAGGCGAAAACTACACCAACGCCACCGCCGCCGGTTACGCGCGAATCAATACCAAGCAAAGTTTCATCACCTGGCAGAACGATCTGCGCATCGGCGCCGACGTGCTGCAACTGCTGTACGAGCACCGCAAGGAGGAAGTGCGGACCAACGGCTCCGCGCTGATTAATCGCGACCGCAACACCAACTCGTTCGCCGCCTCGTACAACGCCCGTCGTGGCGCCAATCTTCTGAGCGCGAGCGTCCGCCGCGACAATACCGTCTACGGCTCGCAGAATACCGGCTCGCTGGGCTACGGCTACAACATTACGCGGGCGCTGCGCGCCACCGCCAGCTACGGCACCAGCTTCCGCGCGCCGACCTACAACGAGTTGTACTTCCCGGAATACGGCAATCCGGCCAACAAGCCGGAGGAAGGACGCAACGCCGAAGTGGGCCTGCGCTACGACGACGGCGTCAACGCGCTGAGCGCCGGCTACTACCGCAACCGCCTGACGGACATGCTGGTCAACATCAATCCGTGCCCGTTCGGCCGCACCGGTTATCCGAGCGGCTGCGCCTATAACGTCAACCGCGCGATGCTGGAGGGGATCACGCTATCGGCCGCCACCAGGCTGGCCGGCATCAACCTCGCCGCCAACATCGATCTGCAGGACCCAAAGGATGAAACCACCGGCAAGCGTCTGCTGCGCCGCTCGAAAAAGCACGGCAACGTGACCGCCGACTATGGCATCGGCGCCCTCAAGGCCGGCGTGGAGCTGGAAGTGTCGGGCGACCGCTATGACGACGCGGCCAACAACAATCGCCTGGGCGGTTACGGGCTGGTGAACCTGTACGCGACCTACGCCTTCTCGCGCGACTGGTCGGCGCTGGTCCGCTGGAACAACATCGGCGACAAACGGTACGACCTGGCGCGCAATTACGCCACGCCCGGCTCGAATGTGTTTGCGGGTATCCGCTACGGTTACAAATAGGCCCGGACAGGTTGAAACCCGTGGAGACACGTAGGGCGGATTAGCGCAGCGTAATCGGCCATCGCCGCGCCATCGACGGCTCAAAGATGGCCGATTACGCGGTTCCCGCTAATCCGCGCTACGTGTCTCCAGTGTCATCGCTAAGTCTTGCTTAAGCTTGTAATACTGTAATCTGCCGGTGCTTCCCACTCTCTGAAAGTAGTGCATGCATTCTTTCTCACGCAATCTGCAGCAGCGCGCCGCCGTCACCCTGACCGGCCTGGCCCTGTTCGCGTTTGCCAGCCTGGTTTTCTCGGGCATGACCGGCTCGGTCGCGATTCCGTTTTCCGACATTCCCGCAGCCGTCAACGATCTGCTGCACGGCCAGACCACCACCTTGTCGGCCACCCTGCTCGACCTGCGCCTGAGCCGCGCCATCACCGCCTTCGTCACCGGCGCGGCGCTGTCGCTGGCCGGTGTCATGATGCAGGCGCTGTTGCGCAACCCGCTGGCCGACCCCTATGTCCTGGGCATCTCCTCCGGGGCCTCGGTCGGCGCGCTGGCCGCGCTGATGTTCATGTGCGCCGCGTGGATGGTCGATGCGGCGGCCTTCGCCGGCGCGGTGGTGGTGTCGATGATGCTCTACATGCTGGCGCGGCGCGACCTGCGCGGCGGCGCGGCGGCCGAAGGCGGCACCGCCCTGCTGCTGCTGACCGGCGTGATCCTGTCGTCCGCCTGCATGGCGCTGGTCACGCTGATGCTGTCGATCGCGCCGGAAAGCCGCCTGCGCACGATGGTGTTCTGGATGATCGGCGACCTGTCCGGCGCCCCGCTGCGCTGGATGCCGTGGGTGGTGCTGGCCGGGGCGCTGATCTTCGCGCTGCGCAACGCGCGCGCCATGAACGTGATGGCGCTGCACGCGGAAGCCGCCGCCACGCTGGGCATCCGCGTCGGCGCCTTGCGCAAGGGCCTGTTTTTCACCTCCGGCCTGCTGACCGCCAGCGCCGTGACCAGCGCCGGCAGCATCGGCTTCGTCGGCCTGATCGTGCCGCACGCCTGCCGCTTCGCCGTCGGTCCCGACCACCGCCTGCTGATACCCACGGCGGCGCTGGCCGGCGGCAGCTACCTGCTGCTGGCCGACACGCTGGCCCGCACCATCATCGCGCCGCAACAACTGCCGGTCGGCGTGGTCACGGCCTTGATCGGCGCGCCGGTGTTCCTGTATCAGCTGCACCGGCTGCGTAAATAATATGATCAGCACCCACAACCTCTCCCTGAAAATCGGCCAGCGCCAGCTGATCGCGGACTTGAACTGGCTTGTCCAGGACGGCGAATGCTGGAGCGTCATCGGCCGCAACGGCGCCGGCAAAAGCACGTTGCTGCGCACCCTGGCCGGCCTGCGCCCGCCGGACGGCGGCCACGTGGCCATCGGCGGGCGGCCGCTGAAGGACTGGCCGCTGGCCGAACTGGCACGGCAGCGCGCCTTCCTGGCGCAGAGCCGCAGCGACGCCTTCGCCTACACCGTGATCGAAACGGTGCTGTCGGCGCGCCATCCGTACCACGACAACCGCTATTGGGAGGGCGGCGAGGACCAGGCCATCGCCATGAGGTCTCTGGAAGCGATGGAGGTGGCGGAACTGGCCGCGCGCGACGTGCGCACGTTGTCCGGCGGCGAACGCCAGCGCGTGGCCATCGCCGCCATGCTGGCGCAGGACACGCCATTGCTGCTGCTCGACGAACCGGCCAACGCGCTCGATCTCGCGCACCAGGTCGGCGTCATGAAGCTGCTGTCGCAGCTGTGCCGCGAACAAGGAAAAACCGCCATCATGATCGGCCACGATCTGACCCTGGCGCACAGCGTCTCCACCCACGCGCTGCTGCTGATGGGCGACGGCCGCTGGCTGGCCGGCACCACCGCCGACGTGATGCGGGCCGATCTCCTGAGCGACTACCTGGGCCACCCGATCGACATCATCCAGCACGGAACACGCAGCATCTTCATTCCCACCGAGGACCACGAATGACCGACCAGAATACAGATATCACCGCCGAAACAGCGGCGCTCAACGAGCGCCATCGCGTGCGCATGGAGCGCAAGAAGGCGATCATCGACGCGCAGATCGCCGCAGCCGACAAGCAGATCGGCATCATCATCGTCAACACCGGCAATGGCAAGGGCAAGAGCTCGAGCGGCTTCGGCATGGTGATCCGCGCCCTGGGCCACGGCATGAAGGTCGGCGTGGTGCAGTTCATCAAAGGCGCGATGCAGACCGGCGAGGAAGCCTTCCTGCGCCGCTTCCCCGACGAGGTGAGCTTCCACACCATGGGCGAAGGCTATACCTGGGAGACGCAAAACCGCGAACGCGACACCGAAAAAGCGCTGCTCGCGTGGGAGCAGGCGAAGAAATTCCTGGCCGATCCCGATATCGGCCTGGTGGTGTTCGACGAACTCAATATCGCGCTGAAATACCGCTACCTGGACGTTGAAATGGTGATCAACGATCTGCTGGCGCGTCCGCCGATGCAGCACGTCGTCATCACCGGCCGTGGCGCGCCGCCGGAACTGATCGCCATCGCCGATACCGTCACCGAGATGGAGGTCGTCAAACACGCCTTCAAGGCCGGCATCGGCGCGCAACTCGGGACCGAGTGGTAATGGCGACGGTCAAAGCATTGCTGATCGCCGCCGTGGCTTCCGGCCAGGGCAAGACCACGGTGACGGCGGCGCTGGCCCGCAAGCTGGTTCGGCTGGGCAAACGCGTGCGCGTGTTCAAGTGCGGTCCGGATTTCATCGACCCGATGCTGCTGGAGCGCGCCAGCGGCGCGCCGGTGCGTACGCTCGATCTGTGGATGGTCGGCCCGGAGCAGTGCCGCGCCCAGTTGGCACAAGCGGCCGCCGAAGCGGATGTGATCCTGATCGAAGGCGTCATGGGCCTGTACGACGGCACGCCGTCGTCCGCCGACCTGGCGCGCGAGTTCGGCGTGCCGGTGATGGCGGTGATCGACGCCTCCTCGATGGCGCAAACGGCCGGCGCGCTGGTGCACGGCCTGCGCGATTACGGCCCGGTCGACATGGCGGGCGTAATCGCCAACCGCGTCGCCAGCGAAAACCACGCCAAAATGGTGGCGGCGTCGCTGCGCGATATTCCGTTGTTCGGCACCATGCCGCGCCAGACAAGATCGCTGCCGGAACGTCATCTCGGCCTCGTGCTGCCGGGTGAAGTGAGCGACATCGACGGATTGCTCGACGCGCTGGCCGACCAGCTGTTGTTCGACGAAGCCGCGTGGGACCAGTTGCGCGCCATCGACATCGCCGCTCCCGTGGCGATAGATCCCGAGCCCGTGCCCGCACTGGCGGGAAAAACCATCGCCATCGCGCGCGATCCGGCGTTCATGTTCCTCTATCCCGCCAACCTGGATACCCTGCACGCGCTCGGCGCGACCTTGACGTTCTTCTCGCCGCTGGCCGACGAACCGGTGCCCGACGGCGCCGACGCGGTCTATCTGCCCGGCGGCTACCCGGAACTGCACGCCGAGGCGTTGTCGCGGGCAAGCGCCTGGAAATCGTCCATACGCGCCATCCACGCGGCAGGCATCCCCATCGTCGCCGAATGCGGCGGCATGATGGCGCTGGCCGATACGCTGGCCGACCAATCCGGCGCGATTTGGCCGATGGCCGGCCTACTGACCGGCACTGTGGCAATGCAGCCACGCCTGGCCGGTCTCGGGCCGCAGGCTCTCCCCACGGAGCGGGGAATTCTGCGCGGCCACACGTTCCATTACTCCAAATTGGCGACAACTGTGCAGCCGGCGGCGCATACTATTAAACATCCCTCCGCAATACAAGGCGAAGCCTGGTATCGCGCAGGATCGCTCACCGCTTCTTACTTTCACGCTTACTTCCCATCCAATCCGGCGGCAGTCGCCGCCCTGTTTTCAAGGAGTCCGGTATGACACGTACACTCGTTCTGGGCGGCGCACGCTCCGGTAAAAGCGCTTACGCCGAACGCCTGGCCGTAGAATCAGGCAAGGAAGTCGTCTACATCGCCACCGCCACCGCCGGCGACGCCGAAATGGCGGCCCGCATCGCGCACCACCGCGCCACCCGCCCCGGCGAATGGACCACCGTCGAGGAGCCGCTGGCACTCGGTAACCAGTTGCTGCGCTGGTCATCCCCGGACCGCCTGATCATGGTCGATTGCCTGACGCTGTGGCTCAGCAACCTGCTGTTCAGCAGCGGCGAGCAGTATCCGGAGGTCGGCGAGATCACCCTGCCGGCGCTGTTCCACGAGCAGCATGACATGCTGGCCAGCGCCTTGATCAAGTGCGCCAGCGACGTGGTGCTGGTATCGAACGAGGTGGGGCTGGGCATCATGCCATCCGGCGCCATCTCGCGCTGCTTCCTCGACGAACAGGGACGTCTGAATCAATCGGTGGCGGCGATCTGCGACCGCGCGGTGTTCGTCGCCGCCGGCCTGCCGCTGATATTAAAAGGATAGCCGTGCTGTCAGGGTTGAGCTTTTACGCCGTTGCGGTGTTGATGGTGGCCGGCGTACTGCTGGACTTTTTACTGGGCGAGGCGCGCCGCTGGCATCCGCTGGTCGGTTTCGGCAATCTGGCGATGGCGCTGGAGCGCAGCCTCAATCGCGGCGGCTGGCGCTTCTGGCGCGGTGCGATGGCGTGGGTGCTGGCCGTGCTGCCGCTGACCGCCGTCGCCGCCTTGCTGGTGTGGCTGGCCGCGCCGCTGAGCGTGTGGTTGATGTATGCGCTGCACGCCGTCATGCTCTACTTCGCGCTTGGCCTGCGCAGCCTGCGCGACCACAACCTGCCGATCGCCGAGGCGCTGGCGCGGGAGGATCTGCCCAATGCCCGTTTGCTGACGGCCCGCATTGTCAGCCGCGACACCACCAGCGCCAGCGAAATCGAATTGACCAAGGCCAGCGCCGAATCCCTGCTTGAAAACGGCAACGATGCCGTCTTCGGCACGCTGTTCTGGTTTATCGTCGCCGGCGGCCCGGGCGCGGTCATGTTCCGCATGGCGAACACGCTCGACGCGATGTGGGGCTACCGCACTCCCCGCCTGCTGCGATTCGGCTGCGCCGCCGCGCGCCTGGACGACGCGCTCAACTACCTGCCCGCGCGCCTGACCGCGCTGTCCTACGTGCTGCTGGCGCCGGGACTGCAAGGAAAGCGGCGCGCCTGGGCGTGCTGGCGCGCGCAAGCTCCCGCCTGGAGCAGCCCTAACGCCGGCCCGGTCATGGCCAGCGGCGCCGGTGCGCTAGGCGTGCAACTGGGCGGCGCGGCCATCTACGACGGCGAGATCGAAGAACGTCCGCCGCTGGGCCAGGGAGAACCGGCCACCGGCGCCGATATCTCCCGCGCGTGGCATCTGGTGGTCCGCACCACGGCGCTGTGGCTCTCCTGCGCGCTGGTGGCGGCTTTTATCCTGGAGTACGCACATGCTTGAACATGGCGGCAACCTGCGCGACGCCGCGCTGCGCTTCGGCCGCGACGACTGGCTCGATCTTTCGACCGGCATCAATCCACGCTGGTATCCGGCGCCGACGTTGCCGGACAACGCGTGGCACCGCCTGCCCGAAGCCGATCCGGAACTGGCGCGCGCGGCGCAAACCTACTATGGCGCGCCATTGATGCTGCCGGTGGCGGGCACGCAGGCGGCGATACAAGCGCTGCCCCGGTTGCGCAAGCCGTCGCGCGTAACCGTCACCGCGCCGTCGTATGCGGAGCACGCGCATCACTGGAGCGATCATGGTCACACGCTGACTCAAACCCCTTACGCCGAACTGGATGCGGCGGTGGCCGTCAGCGATGTCGTGGTCGTCGTCAATCCCAACAATCCCACAGGCGCCACGGTGCCGGCCACGCGGCTGCTGGAATGGGCCGACCGGTTGGCGGCGCGCGGAGGCTGGCTGGTCGTCGATGAAGCCTTCGGCGACACGTCGCGACACGACAGCGTCGCCGCCCACAGCGATAAACCGGGGCTGATCGTACTGCGCTCGGTCGGAAAATTCTTCGGACTGGCGGGCATCCGCCTGGGCTTCGTGGCCGCCCACCCGGACCTGTTGCGCGGCCTGGCGGACCTGCTCGGCCCGTGGACCATCAGCGGTCCGGCCCAGCACATCGCCATCGCCGCCTTGCGCGACAAACAATGGCAGGCCGGCACGCGCGAACAACTAAGCGCCAGCGGCGAACGTCTGCGCCAGCTGCTGGCCGCGCACGGCATCGCGTCGAGCGGCACGCCGTTGTTCCAGTGGTGGAGCGAGGCGCGGCCGGAGGCGTTCTGGCAGCACATGGCGGAACGCGGCATTTGGGTGCGGCTGTTCAAGCACGCCGCGCGCGGCATCCGCCTTGGCCTGCCGCCCGACGAAGCGGGATGGAATCGCCTACAAAAAGCATTGAACGAATGGACCAACCAATGAAGAAGAACCAACTCGCTGCGACACTCTGCCTGTGCACAGCCGCCATCGCCGCAGTCGTTTACACCCCCGACACCAGCGCCGCCGCCATCAGCGTGCGCGACGACAATGGCAACATGATCACGCTGCAAAAGCCCGCCCAACGCATCATCGCCATGGCGCCGCATGTGACGGAACTGCTGTATGCGGCCGGCGGCGGCGACAGGATCGTCGGCGCAGTGACGTACAGCGATTTCCCGGAAGCGGCAAAGAAGCTTCCGCGCATCGGCACCAACCGCCAGATCGACATGGAACGCGTGATCGCCATGAAGCCGGACCTGATCGTCGCCTGGATGCACGGCAGCTCCGAGCGCCAGATCGAAACGCTGCGCCAATTGGGCATTCCGATTTTCCATAGCGAGCCTTTGAAGCTGGACGGCATCCCCGACAACCTGCTGCGCCTCGGCCAGTTGATGGGTACCGAAAACGTCGCGCAACCCGCCGCCGCCGAGATCCGCAAGCAGTTCGCGGCGCTGGCCAAGCAATACTCCAACCGTCCGCCGGTGCGCATGTTCTACCAGGTATGGGACAAGCCGCTCTACACGCTCAACGGCGTGTCGATCGTCAGCGACGCCATGCGCCTGTGCGGTGGCGTCAACATCTTCGCCGACCTCAAAACCACGGCGCCCGTGGTCAGCGTGGAAGCGGTGCTGCAGGCGGACCCGGAGGCGGTCTTCGGCACGGCAGAAAAGGACTACGGCGGCGTCGCGCTGTGGAAGCCCTACACCACGATGAAGGCGGTCCGCAACGACAACCTCTTCACCCTGGACGGCGAGCTGCTGAACCGCGCCGGCCCGCGCATGGTTGCCGGCACCACCATCCTGTGCGAAAAACTCGAACTGGCGCGCCAGCACAGAAAGAACTAAAGTGAGTTTTCCCTATTCGACCCTGATGGTGCAGGGCACCACCTCCGACGCCGGCAAGAGCACGGTGGTCGCGGCCCTGTGCCGGCTGCTCAAGCGCCAGGGGGTACGCGTGGTGCCGTTCAAGCCGCAAAACATGGCCCTCAACAGCGCGGTCACCGCCGACGGCGGCGAGATCGGCCGCGCGCAGGCGCTGCAAGCCATCGCCGCCGGCCTGGCGCCGCACACGGACATGAATCCGGTCCTGCTCAAGCCATCGAGCGACATCGGCGCGCAAGTCGTCATCCATGGCAAGGTGCGCGCCGAAATGAACGCGCGCGACTATCACCAGTACAAAACCGTGGCCATGCAGGCGGTGCTGGAATCGCACGACCGCCTGCTGACGCAGTACGACAGCGTGATCGTCGAAGGCGCGGGCAGTCCGGCGGAGATCAATCTTCGCGACCGCGACATCGCCAACATGGGCTTTGCCGAAAAGGTCGACTGCCCGGTGGTGCTGGTGGCGGACATCGATCGCGGCGGCGTGTTCGCGCACATCGTCGGCACGCTTTCATGCCTGTCGGAGAGCGAGCGCGCGCGCACCATCGGCTTCGTCATCAACCGCTTCCGGGGCGATATCAAGCTGCTGGAACCTGGCCTGGAATGGCTGGAACAGCAGACCGGCAAGCCGGTGCTCGCCGTGCTGCCCTATCTTCACGGCCTGTTCCTCGACGCCGAGGACGCGGTGCAGCCGGTGCAGGCGTCCAAGGGCGCCTTCCGCGTGGTGGTGCCCAGCCTGCCGCGCATGAGCAACCACACCGACTTCGACGCGCTGCGCGCCCATCCCGACGTCGATCTGCATTTCGTGCGCCAGGGCGAACCGATACCCAAGGCGGACCTGATCATCCTCCCCGGCAGCAAGAACACGCGCGGCGATCTCGCATGGCTGCGCGCACAAGGCTGGCCGAAGGAGATCGACCGCCACCTGCGCTACGGCGGTAAAGTCATCGGCGTGTGCGGCGGCTTCCAGATGTTGGGACACAGTGTCACCGATCCCCTCGGCATCGAAGGCAAGGCCGGCGACTCGGATGCCCTCGGTCTGCTCGACATGGTCACCGAGATGACGGCCGACAAACGGCTGGAGCAAGTGCGTGGCACATGCGCCTTCGACGCCGATGGCGCCACCGTGGCCGGCTATGAAATCCACATGGGTACTTCGACCGGCGCCGCACTGGAGTCGCCCGCCTTCTTGATCGACGGCCGGCCTGAGGGCGCGCGTTCGGCCGACGACCAGATACTGGGCACCTATCTGCATGGCCTGTTCGATACACCCGAAGCCAGCGGCGCGCTGCTGCGCTGGGCCGGTCTGCATTCCGATCACACGGTCGATACCTCCGCGCTGCGCGAGGCCAGCCTGGATCGCATCGCCGACGCCACGCAGCCGCTGCTCGACGCCCTGGTCGCGCTGAAGAAGGCGTCATGAATAGACACGCTTTTTCCGACGTAGAGATAGAGGGCGTCTACCGCGCGATACGCGAGCGGCGCGATGTGCGTCACTTTAAACCGGGGCCGCTTGAGGACGGACAACTGCTGCGTTTCATCGGGGCGGCGCATAACGGACCTAGCGTCGGCTTGATGCAGCCGTGGCGCTTCATCCGCATCGCCAGCGCGGCGCTACGCGCCAGCATCCACCAGCACGTGAACGAGGAACGCATCAAGACCGCCGAGGCGCTGGGCAAGCGCGCGGAGGAGTTCATGCAGCTGAAAGTGGAAGGCATACTGGCCTGCGCCGAGGTGCTGGTGGTCGGCTTGGTCGACAAGCGTGAAAACTATGTATTCGGCCGCCGGACCATGCCGGAGATGGATCTGGCGTCGGCGGCGTGCGCGCTGCAAAACTTCTGGCTTGCGGCGCGCGCGGAAGGTATCGGCGCGGGATGGGTGTCGATGTTCGATCCGCAAAGGTTGCGCGAGATTTGCGGCATGCCCGAGGGCAGCCAGCCGATCGCCGTGCTGTGCGTGGGCCAGGTGGAGGAGTTCTACACCGCGCCGATGCTGGAGCTTGAGCGCTGGGACCAGCGACGCCCGCTGAGCGAGATCATGTTCCAGGACCAGTGGGGCATGAATCCCGAGGATACACGTAGGGCGGATTAGCGCCAGCGTAATCCGCCATGAGCCGCCGACGGAGCTTGGCGGATTACGCTGCGCTAATCCGCCCTACGTGTCACTGTGGTGGTTCTCTGTCTCTTGGACGTGCGCGCCTCACGCCCCATACAATCCGGCCTAATGACCCGCGCCCGCCTTTTATGTGACAATTGAAGGCATGAATAATTCCGCCGCCAAGCGCTATCTGCCCTGGGTCGTCGCCACCGCCCTCTTCATGGAGCAGTTGGACTCGACCATCGTCAACACGGCGATTCCCAGCATGGCGGTGAGCCTGCAGGTCACGCCGCTGAGCTTGAAAGCGGTCGTCACCAGCTACATCCTCAGCCTGGCGGTGGCGATCCCGATCAGCGGCTGGATGGCCGACCGCTTCGGCACGCGCCGCGTCTTCATGTCGGCGGTGGCGATTTTCACGGTGGCGTCGATACTGTGCGGGCTGTCCGTCAATTCGCCCATGCTGGTGGCGGCGCGGCTGCTGCAAGGCCTGGGCGCGGCGATGATGATGCCGGTCGGGCGCCTGGCCATCATCCGCACCTTCCCCAAGGCCGAACTGCTGGCGGCGATGAACTTCGTGATCATCCCGGCGCTGATCGGCCCCCTGCTGGGCCCCACCGTCGGCGGCTTGATCGTGCACTGGCTGACGTGGCGCGATATCTTCTTCGTCAACGTGCCGGTCGGCCTGGCGGCCATCTTCCTGGCGCACCGCTACATGCCGGACTATCGCGGCGACAGCGTGCGGCCGCTGGACCTGATTGGCCTGGTCCTCTTCGGCACCGGGGTGGCCCTGCTGTCATGGCTGCTGGAGGTCTTCGGTGAACACAAGCTCGATGCGACGTCGGCGACGGTGCTGCTGCTGATCGCCTGCAGCCTGCTGGCCGCCTACGTGTGGCACGCGCAGGATGCCAAGTTCCCCCTGCTGCGGCTAACACTGTTCAAGATACGCACCTTCCGCGTGTCGGTGGCGGGCGGCTTCATCACGCGCATCGGCGTGGGCGGCCTGCCGTTCCTGCTGCCGTTGCTATACCAGCTGGGCCTCGGCCTGCCGGCATGGCAATCAGGCCTGTTGATGATGCCGTCCGCCGCGGCCGCGATGGGCATGAAGTTCATTTCGGTGCGCGTGCTGGCCCGATTCGGCTACCGCCAGGTGCTTACCGTGAACACGCTGCTGATCGGCCTGACCATCGGCATGTTTGCTCTGGTCCACCAAGGCACGCCGCTGTATGTGATCGTGATGATCAGCCTTTGCCTGGGCTTTTTCAATTCGCTGCAGTTCTCCAGCATGAACAGCATCGCCTACGCCGATGTCGACAACGCCGATTCGAGCATGGCCAGCACCATCGCCAGTTCGATGCAGCAGCTGTCGGTGAGTTTCGGCCTGGCCGCCGGCTCGCTGATCACCGGCTGGTTCCTCGGCGACCTGCCGCAGTCGAACCGCCTGGCGCTGACGTCCGCGCTGCATTACGCCTTCCTCACGCTGGCGGTGGTGACGATGCTGTCGTCGCTGACCTTCTGGTCGCTGCGCAAGGAGGATGGCGAAAGCCTCAGCAAGGGCACGGCTAGCCGCGCTGCTTGACGATCAGGCGGTTCACATAAGGATCGAGGACCAGCGGGCCCTGATAAACCTCGGGCGAGTACTGGTAGGCGTAGCTGGGCAGCAGCGAGTACTGGATCTGCAGCATCAGGCGCGGTTGCCGCGCCGGCGCCGTGCCTTTATGGATGCCGGCGGTATCGACGGCGAAACAGAAGCCGCGCGAGCCGACCGCCGTCAACAACATGTCGGAGCCGTAGGCGCTGGAGATTTCGGTGTCGGTATAAAAGCGCAGGCGCATCGGCGCTTGGGTCAGATGGCTGCCATGCAGATACACGTGCGGTCCGGCGTCGAGATCGACGTCGGTCAGGTAGACCAGCACCTTCAAATAGCGCCAGTCTTCCGAGTCGCGGTGGAAGGCCTGCAGCGCGCTGCAATCCCCGTCCATCGGAAACGACCAGCGCAACCCCAGCGCGGAAATCGTCGGCTTGCAATCCATGTAGCGGGCGGCCAGGCCGAGCAGCGGCGGACTGTTGGCCAACGCCAGGATGTGCGGGCAGGCGATAACGTCGCGCAAATGATAGTCGGCCACGCGCACGCCGGTGGGCGCCTGCATCAAGGTGAACGCCTCGCGGTCACGATCGCGGTCGAACAGGAATTTGTTTTTTAGATAATCCTTGATCTCGTCGCATTGCGCGTTGTCGAGCAGGTTTCCCAGCGGCGCGTAGCCGCTGTCGCTCAGGTCCGCGAGCGCGGTTTCCTCCTGCGCGGTATTGCCATACAACTCTTTTCCCGATCCCTGTCGCACCCGCAAGGCACCGCTCAGCGCGCGCACCACCATGCGGCGCAAGGCAGGCCGCGTGACGATGCGTTGGCTGTAGTACAACAGGCTGTGGAGGGGGGCGAAACGGCGGCCGGGGGTCAGCTGCGCATATTCCATTGGGAAATTCCTTCCGGGTTCACCCCTAAGAAGGTAACAACCCACCGCCCCGGACGCTTTGATATCGGCTAAACCCCTTGCTTGCGACGGCGAACCATGGCGCCGATCAGACCCAGCCCGCCCACCAGCATGGCGTAAGTGGCCGGTTCCGGCACGGCGGCGGTCACGTCGGTGTAGGCGCCGTTGAAGTTGAACATCGCCCGCTGACCGTTGATGCTGGTCATGCCGATCAACGCCAGGAAGC
Organism: Duganella sp. GW821-FHT07F09; assembly: GCF_059418705.1. Taxonomy (NCBI): domain Bacteria; kingdom Pseudomonadati; phylum Pseudomonadota; class Betaproteobacteria; order Burkholderiales; family Oxalobacteraceae; genus Duganella; species Duganella sp. GW821-FHT07F09. The sequence continues at coordinate 19,253 of NZ_JBWKQJ010000028.1, forward strand.
TGGCGTCGGCCGAGTAGTCGCCCAGCAGGCGGAAGGCATAACCGCCCGTCGCGGCTTCGGTAAAGGACAGCGTCTTGCCGCTGACCACGGCGCCGAGGCCGTTGAAGGTCAGCGCGGAAGAACCGAGCTGCACGGAAGCGTTGTCGAGCAGCGACAGGCTGGCGAAGGTCTGGCCGTCCGCGCCCGCGTTGGTCAGGCGCAGGGCGCCGCCGTTCAGTATCAGCTGGCTGCCGGCTGCGATGCGGTTGGCGCCGTCCAGGGTCAGGGTGCCGCCGCTCAGCACGGTGTCGCCGGAGTAGGTGCTCACACCGGACAAGACCACGTCGCCGCTTTTGAATTCGACGCTATTGAAGTTCGAAATCGATCCGGCGTAGGCGAAGCTACCGCCGGCTTGGACCACCATCGTGTTGGTGCCGCCCACGCCGCCATTGATGCCGCCGCTGATGCTGCCGCCGATGACGGTCAGGCTGTTGCTGCCGCTGCCCATTTCGATGGCCTTGCCGCTACTGGCGCCATTGATGTTGCCGCCGTTGACGATGACGGTATTGTCGGCGCCGGTCTTGATCGCGGCGTTGGACGCGCCGCCGCCCTGGATAGTGGCGCCGGCCTGGTTGAGGATGGTGACGGTATATCCGCTGGCGGCGCCGACGGCGACGATGGCCGAATCGCTCTGGCCGCGTATCAGGCCGCCGGCCTGGTTGGTGATCGTCGCGTTGCCGTACAGGCCTTCGCGGGTGCCGTTGCTCAGATCGTTACCGGCCAGGGTGATGCCGCGACCGACCGCATTCGTATTGCCGGCCGAGACCAGTCCTTCGATCGTGCCGCTGTTGGCGACGGCGCCACCGCCGAAGCTGATGCCCTCGCTGTAAGCGAGGCCGTCGGCCGGCGCGCTGAAGGCGTTGACCGAGCGGATGATGCCGGTGTTGGTGATGGTGGCCAGGCCGTCGACATCGAGCCCGTCGCCATCGCCGGTGACGCCGTGGCCGATGATGCTGCCGTGGTTGATGATGTTGGCGGTCTGGTTCTTGTTGAAGCCGTCCAGATTGATGCCGGAGCCGTTCGTGCCGCGAACCACGCCGCCGGCCAGGTTGGTCAGGTCGATGACGAAGCTGTCGCCGGCCTTGTCCTGTCCGCCGGTGATGCCATGGCGTCCACCCTCGATCAGGCCGGTCGCGCCGTTAAAAATCTTGATGCCGGTATTGCCTTGGGCGTCGACGCCATCGCTGCTGGCGCCGGTGGTGGTCAGCGAACGGATGGTGCCGTTGTTGTTGACGACACCGTTGACGCCGGCACGCACAGCGTCCGCCTCGGTCGCCTGCAGCAGACCGCCGCTGAAGTTGTTGACGACGTTGGCGCCGCTGGTGATGGAGCTGAAGTCGACGGCCTGGGCGCCGCCGGCGCTGGCGTTGAGCGAGATCATCGAACCGTAGTTGTTCAGCGTGACGCTGGCGTTGGCCTTGGCCATCTGGATCACGTCGGCATCGGCGGTCTGCATCAAGGCTGCGCCGTTGGCGGCGCTACCGTTGATGATAAGCAGGCCGGTGGCGCCGGTGTTGTCGCGGATCGCGCGGCCGCTGCCGGTCTGGCGGATGCCGCCCTGGTTGTTGAGCGTCGCGTTGTTGCCGGTGATGGTCACCGCCACCGCGCCGCCGCCGACCGTCAGCGATCCGGTGGCGGTCACCGTGCCGGTGTCGTCCTTGCCGAGGGTGCGGACCGTGCTGTTGGCGCCGTTGATGGTGAAATCGGCGGCGAAGGCCGATTGCATGGTCAGCGGCATGGTCGCCGCGACCAGCAAGGCTTGGATGGCGGAGGAAGCTCTCGGCAAGGTGATCGTCATGATTTGTCCCGGATATTGTAGTGAGCAAACTTTCAATATCCCATAAAATTATGACAAGGCCGTGACGCCGGGCGGGTGCCGACCCGCCTCCTCCCCGCGTTAGAACGCCGTCAGCGCCTTGCTGAACTTGATCAGCCACAAGCGGCTTGGTCGCTCGCGGTCGTCGCCACGGGCGACGCGGATCGTGTTGGCCGCATTGCAACCGGCAGCGGCGCTGGTGATGATGACGCCGTTCGCATCGACATTGCATTTGGTGACGTCGGCATCGTCCACCGCCACGCCGGCAGCGTCGTAGACCTTGGTTTTGAGGCCGAAGTCATTGTCGTTGACCAGCGCGAGCGTGTTGCCGTCGACGATGGTCAAGCCTTCGGCCTTCTCCGCCAGCCAGCCGATCGCGTTCAGGTCGAGCAGCTGGGTTTTCTTCAGCGCCACCACCGACTTCCAGTCGGCGCCATTGACGGCCGCGCCGCCCATGCTGCTCTTCTCCAGATCCGACGTCGTCACGTTGTAGGCGGCCGCCGCGATATCGGTCGCCGCGCCGATCTCCACCAGCATCAGCTTGTTGAATACCTTGCCGCCCGGCGCGGCACCCTGCTCGATCACGATGAACTTGCCGTTGCCCAGCGCGACCACATCGCCCAACTTGGCGTTGCCGGTGCGGCCATCCTGGTAATCGGCGGCGTCGAGCGGATAGGCGTACATCTTGCCGGACGTGCCAGTGGTCGGATCGAACTCAACCCAACGAGTGAAGCGCGCATAGCGTTCGACCGCCTCGCTCTTGCCGGTGACCGTATAAGGCGCGTTGCCGTCGCTGAGCGGACTTTGCAGGAAGGCGTGCAGCTTGTCGGTGGTCGTATCCAGCGCCATGCCTTCCATGCCGCGATTGGCGCGGCGCTTGAGGAAGATTTCCGGCAAGCCGCTGCCTGGCGCGTGCTTGTTCAGGATGACGCCGGTGGCCGGCTCGATCTTGACGATGAACGGACCGTATTCGTCCGACACCCACAGCACGTTGCGCTTCTTGTCGACCACGATGGCTTCCGAATCCAGGCCGCCGGCGTTGAACGTGGCTTTGCTGGCGGCGTCGTACTTCATCACGTCCATCACCGGCAGCTCGGCCGAATTACCGACAGAGCCTGGCGCGACGGGAAGTCCGGAAGCGTTGACGTTGGCGGAGACCTTGATCGGCGTCGACGCCGTCAGCACCGCACCGGATTTGCCGACGGTGATCAGGCCGAACGCGGGCGTAAAGCTTGGCGACGGGAAGATCTTGGCGCCGGTGACACCGGTGCCGCTCAGCGACGGCAGGTTCGGACCGTCGCCGTTGGGGCCGCGATCGGTCAAGCCGTAGAACTCCAGGTCGCCGTTGGCGGCGATGCCTTTGAACGCTATCGACGAACCGTAGGATGGCAGGAAACCGAGTGGGAAGTCTTCCCTGACCTTGGCGTTGCTACCTTCGTAAGGGATGTAAAAATTATTGGCCGCCTGGATTTGATAGCGGGTCACGGTGACGGCGACATCGCCGAGTTGGGTCTTTTGCGTGAGGGATTCGGTGACCGGGGTGCCGACCTTGGAGGCCAGCGTATCTTCAAAGTGTTCACGTACAAGGCCGCGACGGTTGTCGTCGACGGTGCGGGCGGCGTACTTGGCGCCGGCGGCTTTCAGGTTGTCGGTCATGGCGGTATTAAAGGTTGTGGCGGACGCGCCGAAGTCCGCGCTTTTGGATGCGAGCGCGGCTTTGACGTCGGCGGCGAGCTTGATGCCGTTTGACGGATCACTGTCTTCATCCAGCAGCTGCAGGGCCAGCAAGCGGTTGATCACTTTGACGTCCTTGATGTCGGTAACGCCAGCCAGTTGCAGCGGCGTGATGGTGGCCGCGCACGGTGCGCTGCCCAGGGCAATACCGCCGATAGTGAAGCTGACGGTGTCGCCAGCGTAACACGTGAACTCGCCTTTGGAAGTCGTACTGGCTTTGGCGGCGGTGCCGGCGACATAGTCCAGGTTTTCCACCGCGCCATCGAGGAACACGCCGGTCATCGACTGGCGCGCGGGCGCCTCGTTGTCGCTGCCACCGCAGCCGGCCAGGACGGAGAATACAGCGAGCGACAATAAGGAAAGAGTTTTCATGCTAGCGGACCTCAAATTGAAAAAGAGGCAAGTCTAGCGCTCGCATGTGACGCCGGCATGACGCGGAGAAGCATGGAGGTGTCAACGAACGCCGGAAGGCCCCGGAGACACGTAGGGCGGATTAGCGAAGCGTAATCCGCCATGCATGCGTTTCGGCGGCTCATGGAATGGCGGATTACGGCGTTCCGCCTAATCCGCCCTACGTGTTTTAGAAGCGCACAGACGAAAAAAAGCCCCGACCAGA
>NZ_JBWKQJ010000029.1:0-20694 GCF_059418705.1 Duganella sp. GW821-FHT07F09
CTTGATGAGCTGAGATCGTTGATCCCGACATTTAAAATTTGAGGGGAAGGCTCAGGGTCAGGTCCGACATTCGGACATTTCGTAAAAATGAGGAACTTTTTCGACTGAAAAAGTTCCCCAATGTCCGAATGTCGGACCTGACCCCGGGGCGGGATTTCTGCGCAGATCAAAAATCAGAGGAAAAAAAAGCCGGCTTTCATGAAAGCCGGCTTTCTCTTGAAACCAAGCGAATTACAACCGGCCTCGCAGCGATCCAGCTTCGGCGTTGAGACCACCCTTGGTGCCCTTCACGCGCACCAGCACGCTGGCGATGCCGGCTTCGGTCGTCGCCACGCTCGGGCCGACGATCTCGTAGCCGCCACCGGCGGCGAAGGTCACCGACTTGCCGCTGTCCGGTACCACGGTGCCGTTGGCGTCGAGCAGCTTGGCGCGGATGAACACCAGGTCGCCATCTGTCGATTTCACGGCCAGATCGTCCACCGAGACACCCAGCTTGACCGGCTCGGCCGGCGTCCGCACGACATGTTCCGCCACCTTGCGGCCCTTCAGGTAAGCGACCGCCTTGAGCGTACCCGCCTCGAACTGGCCGGCGTTGAACTCCAGCGGCGGATGCGCCAGGTTCGGATGCGTCTTCGATGGACCGCTCTTGACCTTGCCAAGGCTCTTGTCGTTCAAGAACAGTTCGACCTCGTCGGTGTTGCTGAACACGCGCACCTGCGGCAGCGAATCCTTGGTCCAGTGGCTGGCGATGAAGACCATCGGGCCACCGCCCCACTTCGCCGATTTCTCCGATGCGCTGCGCTGCGAGCGGAAGAACTCGGCCGAGAACTTCGGCAGGCGGTCGATGCTCATGATGCCGGACGATTCCAGGTCCGGCGCGTAGCCGCGACCATAGTCGAACATCACCCAGTAGCCATCGGCCACCGCTCCGGTCTTGAAATTGTCGTCGTGCGACTCGGCCAGGTTCTTCGCTTGTTGCAGCAAGCGCGTCTCACCGTCGGTCAGCAGTTGACGGCTGCTGCGGTCGGCCTCTTTCAAGTCGCCCCACGCCGTTTGATTGAAGCCGGCGTTCATCGCGTAGTATTCCCAGTCGCCGTATTCGGACACGATCAGCGCCTTGTTCGGCAAGGGCTTCTTGTCGTCCAGGCGATGCTGGCGCGCTTGCAGATACACGTCGTAAATCTGCGGCACCCAACCGGCGGAATACGCCTGGTCGCCCGGATACTCCTGGTGCACGGTTTTATGCAGCTTCTCGATCAGTTGATCGGGCATCTGCGTTTCGTTCAGCGAGCATTCCCACGCCAGCACGCTCGGATGATTGCGGTCGCGACGCACCATGTCGCTACAGGTTTTCAGCACCTGGGTCGCGAAAGCAGGATCGGGATTGAAGTACTGCCAGCCCGGAATCCCCGGCAACACCATCAGGCCCAGTTCATCGGCGGCGGCCATGAAGGCCGGCGAATGCGGGTAGTGCGACAGGCGTACGTAATCGAAGCCGGCACGCTTGATCAGCAGCGCGTCGCGGTAATCGGCTTGCGGCGACAAGGCGTAACCGACGTACGGGAATTCCTGGTGGCGGTTCACGCCGCGCAGGAAGGTCTGCTCGCCGTTGATCAGCAACTTGCCCTTTTCAAGCGCGATGCGGCGAATGCCGGCGCGGGTGGTTACCACATCCTGCCGCCCCTTGCTCGACACCGTGGTCTGGACCGCGTACAGGTTCGGCGTCTTTGGCGACCACAATTGTGGACGGTCGACCTTGAGGTCGCGGGTGACGTGGCGGCACTCGCCGGCGGCCAGCTCGATGGTCTCGGCGCCATCGGCGACGCGCACGTTCTTGAACAACAGGCGCTGGCTCAGCTGCGCGGTGCGCGCTTCGCCGGCGGTGTTGCACACCTCGGCCTTGACGCGGACGATGGCGGACTTTTTATCGGCCCGCGGATAGGTGACGAACACGCCGCCGCCCGCCTCGGTGTTGGACAGCATTTCGTCGCTGATATGCACGGCCGGCTTGATGCTCAAGGTGACGTCGCGGTAGATGCCGCCGTACTGGATGTAGTCCAGGTCCTTCAACGGTTTCGGGCCGGTGATGGCGTTGTCTTCGTTATTGATGCGCACCACCAGCTCGTTGCCGCCGCCGGCCTTCAGGTGCGGCGTGATGTCGTACGAAAACGGCAGATAGCCGCCCAGATGCGTGCCCAGATGCTTGCCGTTGAGCCAGACGTCGGCCACGTTCATCGCGCCCTCGAAGCGCAGCACGGCCTGCTCGCCGGCCGCCACCTTGGCGTCGAAGGTTTTTTTATAGTAGGCGCTGCCCTGCCAGGAGTTGACCGGGATCTTGGCTTCGAGACGGGCAGTGTGCGGCAGATCGACCTTGGTCCACGCGCCCGGCGCGACCTTGTCGACCGTATCGGCGCTCTTGGCGTCGTCGCGGTAGAACTCCCACGACTGATTGAGGCTGGTGGTGGCGGCGCCGGCCGCCGAACTCACCGCCAGTGCCAGCAAACCAATGCTCGGGAAGCCCCGCGCCCGCTTTTGTAGCCTCGAAATAATACTGGTCATAGTGCGTGGAACTCCCAAAGAATACCGGATAAAAAAGAATGGAACGGGGCCGCCGCCCGCGCATCACGGCGACCGAAAGTTATCACGGCGCAGTATATCCAGTATTGTTTTGACACGCAGCCGAAAGCCGGTCCGTATACAAATTATTCATGGGTCGAGATAACTTTGATATACGGCGTCGCGCACGCGCCGATAATGTATCCTTGCAGCACTACATCGCTGCGTCGACCGTTAAAATTGATTAATCCGGACCCGCTATGATTCCCTGCCGCTTAACTCAACAATCTTCTAAATCGGCGCCGGCCTGGACGGACGCGGCTTCAGCCTCCGCGTCCTGTTCCCCAAATCAGATTAGAAGTTGTATAGGTAGCCGAACCGCACACTGCTCTCGCTCGATTTTTCCACCAGCGGGCTGTCCTTGATGGAGCTGCCCAGCGCCGTCGCGCTGACGTCGACGAACACGTTGTGGCGCGGCGTGACGGCGTAGCCGAAGCGCAACCCTACTTCGGCGTTGGTGGTCGACTCGCCGACGTAACGGGCGCGGCCCGCGCGCACCTCGGTCGACTTCACGCCATAGTAGTAATCGACGTATTTGTCGTCGTGCCAGTTTGCCGCCACCCGTGGCGTGACCGTCAGCGCGCCGGCCTTGAAGTTGCGGCTCAATTCCAGCTTGACGCGCTTGCCTTCGGCGTCGCCGGTGGCGGCGAGCGCTTCGACCGAGGCATTGACGATGCTGTTGCGCCAGATCGCCGCGCCGCCCACCCACAGGCCGCCCTTGCGCTCGGCCATGCCGCTCAGGTAAGGGGAATCCTTGGCTTCGTAGCCGTCGCCCGAGTATTTGGCGCGCAGGCGGAACGAGATCGGGCCGGCAGAAGGCAGCTTGGCGTCGAGCGTGGTGCCGAAAAAGCTGATGTAGCGGTTCTCGTACATCAGCAGCGGCAGGCCTTGCACCTTGTTGTCGAAGTCGCGGTAGGCGCTGGCGGTATAGCCGGCCACGAGGCCGAGGCCCCAGTGTGATGGTGCGGGGGACGCTTCCTTGGCGGCCAGTTCCGGGGCCAAGACCTGGGCTTGGGCGCCGCCAGACAGCAGCAGTGCCAGCAGGGAGAGTGTGACGGATGATTTTTTCATGCTGTGGTTCTCTTTCAGGTTGATAAAGCTAAAGAAAAATAAAATCGGTATTGCGGTTCAAATCGGGCCGTTGGCGGAACGGTGGCGGATTACGCGGCGCGAACATACCCAGCAGATTTCATCCGGCGAGTCAAATACCGGCGCAGGCCGTCGATGTAGCTGAACATCACCGGCACCACCAACAACGACAACAACGTCGACGTCAACAGGCCGCCGATCACGGCGATCGCCATCGGCTGTCGGAAGCTGGCGTCCGCGCCAAGCCCCAGCGCGATCGGCAGCATGCCGGCGATCATCGCTACGGTCGCGCGCCGACGCCGGCGGCATCACGCACGCTCAGCGCGACCAGGGTATTCAGGTGGCCGCCGCATTGCCGCTGGCGCGTGGCCAGGGCGGTGCGGGCGGCGGCCAGGCCGGAACGGGCGCGGGCCTCGTCCACGGACGCCGCCGCGCCGACCGCCAGCTTGCGACGGGTGAGCTCCAAGGTGACCTGGCGCGAGACGATGTCGTCGCTCAGTACGGCGTGGGAGAAGCGGCAGCCGCGCAGCGCCAGCACGGTGTCGGCCACGCGCGCCGCCAGCGACAAGCGGGCGGCATCGGCGTTGGCATTGCGGGCGTCGAGCCGGTGGCGGGCGCTGTCGATGGAACTGCGCACGCGGCCGAACAGGTCGACCTCCCCAGCTCAGCGACAGGCCCAGAGAGGCGCCGGTGGCGTAATTCGCTTGGCCGCCATCGATGACGCGGGCGCGGCTGGCGCCGAGGCTGGCTTGCAGCGCCGGCAGTCGTTGCGCGGCGTTGATGCCGAGATTGGCGTCGGCCTCGTCGACCCGCGCCAGGGCCTGCGCCAAGGTGGGATTATCGGCCAGCGCGGCAGGCGCGAGCGTGTCGATGGCGTGGTCGTTGAGCCGCGTCCACCAGTCTGATTCCGCCGGCGCCGGCGCGACGGCGTCCTCGGCGGCGACCGACCATGCGGCGGCGGTCGCAAACCGCGGGGCGACGTGCGACGGCTGCGTGGCGCAGCCCGACAGCACCGCGCCGGTCAATATGATCCATGGGCCGGGCTCCAGCCGGCCGCCGCTCCTGCGATTAGACACTGACCATCTCCTATTCGTTCCCGAGACGCTCCAGACCCTGATGGTGTGGAGACGTCGACGAAACGAATAGTGCCCGGACGTTATTAATAAGTTTTTAGGGTCGCCTTGACGCTAAGCAGCCAGGTTACCGACGGCGACGGAGCATCGCGGCGACGACGGCCAAGCCGCCCAGTAGCATCGGCAGGGTTTCCGGCTCCGGAACGGCGCTGGCGCTTTCCACATTGATGTTGTCGAGTTCATTGAAGGCGCCCGAGCTCAGACGCAGTTCGCTGATGCCGTTCAGCCCCGTGGTCCAGATGCCCCAGTCCTGCAGCACGCCGACCTGGTTGCCATCGGCCGACAGGACGCTGTGGTCCGTGTAGAAATCGAAGCTGAGCAGGTTGAACTGGCCGCCGCCCACGCGGGTCAGCGTCACGAAGGAATTCGCCTCGTTTTCGAGGCCGTCATGCCAGTTGAAGGTCTGCGGCGCATACGTGCCGTCGCCGATGTGGGCCGCGCCCGCCGGCGCGTTGGGCGTGGTCAAAGTCACCAGAAAGCCCGCCTCCTGGTAGCTCAGACTCTGGCCGTTGGCGCTCATGCTGTCGAGCAGCGCTTCGCCGTTGCCATAGAATCCGAATCTGGTCAGGCTGTCGAAGGTCAGCACTTCGGCGCCGGCGTGACCAGCCGCCGCGCCCCAACCGAGGACCAGCGCGGCGAGGATGTTGGTTAACTTCATTTTATTCTCCATTTGGGTTTGATTTATGCATGTTTTCCTGTGCGCGGCCCCGCAGGGCCGCGCACAGGATGGACCAGGGATCAGTAGCTGAAGAAGACGCCGCGCCCCGAGCCGCTGATGTACAGGCGCCCAGGCACGGTGTGGTCGGCCGCCAGCGTGCTGATACCGCCGAACTGATGCTTGTCATCGTTGAAGCGGTTCCAGGTGGCGCCGGCGTCGTCGGAGCGGTACACGCCCCACACGCCGTTGAACACGCCGACCACGTACAACGAGGCCGAGTACTTGGCGCCGGCCGGCGCCTTGCCCAGGGCGATGGAGGTGGCGCCGTACACGTCAGGAAAATCGGGCGACTGGCCCCAGATCGGCGCGGTCGCGCTCAGCCTGGTCCAGGTCGCGCCGGAATCGACCGAGTGCAAGATGCTTTTTCCATCGACGACCCAGATATCGCCTTCCACATTGGGATTGACCGCCATCGACGTGACGCCAAAGTCGGCGGTCCAGGAATTGGCCGCGAACGTGGTGCTCTCGGTGAAGGTGTGGCCACCGTCCGTGGAGGTGTAGAAGCGCCCCGTTTCATCCCATTTCCGCCACCATGCCCCGCCCGAGTCATAGGCGTACACCTTGTTCGGGTTCTTGCGGTCGGCCACCAGGCGATAGGCGCGGTCGATGCCCACGCGTGGCAGGGCCGGCAGATTGGTGTAGGTCCAGGTCGCGCCGTTGTCGGTCGTGTAGGCCGGGGCCGCGTGGGACGGCGCCCAGACGACGTTGCCCGTCTTGGTGACCGCCAGGTTGGACGCACCGCTGGTGTTGCCAATCGCATCGGGATGGTTGGTCGCGAACGCCGTCCAGGTCACGCCCGAATCGGTGGAATAGGCGCCGGCGGTGGTGTTGTTCCAGGCGGGATTGCCGGTCGTCGCCATGTAGGCCGGATTGGACCAGGCCATGTCGGAGCTGTATGTGTTGCCACCGAACATACCCCGGGGGGGCATCCGCGTGGGCGCCTTGGTGAGTTCGGTCTGGACGTGCGTGCCGACGTCCCCCGCGCTGCGCAGCAAGGTGTAGGAGGCGCCCGGAGGCGGCGCCATCAAGGCCAGTGTCGCGGTTTCCTCGATGCCGGCGACATTGTTGGTCCAGATGGGCTTGGCAGCCGACGCGTTCCTGGTTTCCCAGATGCCCCCGCCGTGCACATGCAGGATGCGTTCCGGATTGTTCGGGTCGATCTCGACGTCGTCGATCCAGCCCGACCAGCCGTCCTGGTCGGCGCCGTGCGGAGTCAGGGTGGAAATCTCGCGCCACGTGGCACCCGCATCGTCGGACAATTGCACGATGGGCTGGCCATCCCAGTTGCCCCAGGAATTGGTGATGCCTAGCGCGATGCGGGTGGTGGCGCCGGTGCCGGACACCGACAGGCCGCCCATGCCGTAGTTAAGCCATTGCTCGGTGTCATACTTCTTCAGCAGGGTCCAGTTGCTGCCGTCGAATTTGTATAGCCTTGACGCGCCGCCGGCGCCGGGGCCTGTTTCCTTCGTAAAGGCCACGTACATCATCCCGTCCTTGTTGCGCACCATGTGCGGAACATAAAAGCCGGCCACGTCGGCAGGGGTGGCGATGCCGTTCCAGGTCGCCCCGCCGTCGGTGGTCTTGTACATGCTGTGGCTCAGCCCCGCCACGCTGCCATAGTCTTTGCCGACGGCCGTGTAGATGGTCTGCGTGGCCTTGCCGGTGCCCTTGGTATTGGTGTCGAAGATCACCTGCTCGACACCGACCACGCCGCTCCAATGGACGGCTTCGATTTCCTGCTTGCTCATGTTGTGCGACGCCAGCGACTGCACCTGGTTCCATGTCCGGCCATAGTCGGCGCTCTTCCACAGGCCGTTCGCGCGCGTGGCGTAGAACAGGATCGACGGCTGGTTCGGATCGACCATCAGGCGCTCGCCGACGGCGCGGCCCTGGGCGTTGGCGCCCGCCTTGAACGGCAGATCGACGTGCTCCCAGCTGTCGCCGCGATCGGTGGAAATGTACAGGCGAGCGTTGCGCTCATCCCCCAGGTACAGACCGGTGCTCATATAGACGCGCTTATCGTCGTTGGGATCGAGGGCCATGGTCTCGCTGCCGTGGTGGAAGCCGTCGACGGCGCCCATCATGTCCGTGATCGCCACCCAGGCTTTGGTGGCGGCGGTCCAACGGTAGGCGCCGCCGATGTCGGTGCGGGCGTACAGCACGTCCGGGCTGGTCGGATGGAAGATCAGCCCGGGAACGTAGCCGCCGCCGCCGAACTTCACGCTGCCCCAACGGGCAGGCGCCGCCTGTCTGGCGGCGGAGCCCACGACTGTCGTCGCGGCAAACTGGGGGGCGGCCGCCGAACCGGTGCTCTCGCTGCCGCCGCCGCAGCCGGCCACCAGGGCGGCCATCATGCTGCTGAGCGCGATGATTTGTTTTTTATTCATATCGATCTCCAAGAAAAAATGAATCGTGGTTTGCCGGTAGGCTGCCAGGGATGTGGCGGGAGATATGTGTCCGGCGATGTACTTATATATAGAGAACAGCCGATCCATTCTACTTTTGGGGATACGCGGCAACAATTCGACAATCCATCAAGATCAATTATGAAATTCCTGAATTGCATATCTGCTATCCTGCGGATATCGATATCATTTTAGAAAGCCCGTGATGTTTAAACGCCTGTTTGCGTTTCTTGGCCGCCAACCCGAGCCGGACTACCTGGACGCGGAAGAATACGACTCCGCATTGCTGGCGCAGGCCGCTATTTACAGGGAAGCGATGGCGGGATTCATGCGGGCGGTTTCGAGCCAGCTCGGCGAGCATGACAGCGCGCGACTCACCAATAATGTGCTGACGCAGCTCGACAATCACCCCAATCCGGTCGGCAAAGACGACGTCGGGGAGCTCTTCCTGGAAGGTCTGTTGGAAGATGACGGCCAGCAGAGTGGCAAATGGATGCTGATGCACATCGACTGGAAAGCCAGCGACGAGATCGACTGGCAGGTCAACGACATGCTGTCGACACGGGGCATCGACGACCAGTGGGAATGGGATTCCGAGGGCAAGACCGTCATGCAGGGGTTGAAAGTGCTGGCCGACTGGCTGCCGAAGCACGCCTTGTCGCTGCTGAGCATCGACTTCGGTCACGACGCCTACTACATGCTGATCGTGGACGATGCGGTCGCCGGGCAAGCAATCGAGCTTGGCCGGCGTGCGGGCCTGGATGTGACGTCGTTCCGGGACTTCGCGGTTTCCCAAGGCGAAGGCTGATCCGCCCCGGGGGTTTCGCTTACCAATCCATTTTCGCCCGTATCACGGCGGTCAGCAGCGCGGCGTTGGACTGGTGTTGCGGAATGCGCGGATGCCCGTTGAAGCCGGTGTAGGGCAGCACCACGGTATCGATGCGGGCGTCCTTGTTTTCGTCGCGCATTTGATCGACGGCGGTGCGCACATAGCCCGGCCACTTGGAGCCGGGCCGGACCGCATCCATGCTGCCCAGCGCGCAGATGATGTAGGCCTTCGGATATTTGGCGCGTATCGTCTCGGCGAACTTTCGGTATGCCGCCACGCGCTGGGCGTCGTCGGGCATCGGCGACAGGCGCTTCTCGCGGTCGACCAGCCAGCTGTCGTTCTGGAACAGGTTGATGACGACGACGTCCGGCGTCCACTGCCTGAAATCCCACACGGTGTCGTTGTTGCCGACCGCGTTCAATTGGTCGTAGAAATCCGGCATGGTGAACGGGAACCAGCTGATCATCACGCCGATGCCGCTTTGCGAGATCAGGTGTAGTTCGGCGTCCAGCGCGCGCGCCGTGATCGAGGCGTAGGACATGAAGCTGTTCTTGTCTTTGATCAAGTGGTCGGGACCGTCGGCGGGCGACTCGTTGCCCATGCCGCTGGAGATGGAGTCGCCGAAGAACTCGATGCGCCGCTGTTTGCGTGGGGGCGGCGCCAACAACTCGCCGCCATCGGCCAGTTCCAGGCCCTGGAAGACGGTGGCGCCCTCCTCGCCCTCCGAGCGCTTGGTGATCAGAAAGCTGTGACGGCCCGGCGCCAGCTTGTCGGCGATCGGATAGGTCTTGCCGCCCTTTTCCGCCTGCACCAGCACGGGCCGCGCCAGGTCGCCGTCGATGTAGACGTCGAAGAAGTTCTTGCCGAGCTGGTCGTCGAGCTTGATCGCCAGCGTGGTGCCGGTGAAGTTGCCCGCAATGCTGGTGCCCGGCCAGGAGATCTCCGGCGCGGCTGCGTTGCGCTGGTCGACCCGTCCCGTGTACTGCAAGTTGGCGTTGTCGGCGCCGATGCCGACCGTGGCCCACGCGTGGCCGGCCATCAGCAGCGCGGCGATGACGACGGCGCCGCTGCGGGCGCCGTCCTTAAACCTTGCTAACATCATATTTAGTCCCCTTTGCGCTATTGTCGGCGGGGACGCGGTGTTCGGCAATTACGATATTCACCAACGCGGCACAAAAAAAGACCAAACCGCGGATAACTCAGGCGGCGGCATCCGGCGCCGGCCGCAGTTGGCCAAGGATCTCCATGGCCGCATTCTCGGCCGCCTCCTCGGCCATCGCCTCGCTGGTCAACGCGACGTCGGCGGCGACCCGTTTTTTGGGAACGAGGTTGTTCATGTGCATAGGATTGTCCGACGGCGCGAAGATCGCGACATACGCGCCCCAATCGTCGCACCCCTCCAACGGTTCGGCCGTGTAGTCGATCTCATATCCATCGATGGTTTTTATCGGCATGGCGTTCTCCAGTTTCTCTACGGCAGCATGACCTTGTCCGGCGTCATCGGCGTGCTGCGCACGCGCCGGCCGGTGGCGTGGTAGATGGCGTTGCAGACGGCCGCCGCCACGCCCACCTGGCCGATCTCGCCGACGCCCTTGGCACCGATCTTGCTCACGATACGGTCGTCCTCCTGGACGAAGATGACATCGATATCGTGGATGTCGGCGTTGACCGACACGTGGTATTCGCCCAGGTTGTGGTTCATGAAACGCCCCTCGTGATGGTCGCAGAAGGTTTCCTCGTGCAGCGCCTGGCCGATGCCCCATACTACACCGCCGATGATCTGGCTGCGCGCCGTCTTGGCGTTGATGATGCGCCCGGCCGCCACCGCGCTGACCACCCGCGTCACGCGCACGGTGCCGAAGTCGGGATCGACCCGCACCTCGACGAACACCGCCGAATGGGTGGCGCGCTGGTACTTCATCTGCTTGAGCATATTGGGCAACATCATATACTTCTCTTCGATGCGCGCCTCGCCGCTGGCGGCCATGATGTCCGTCAGCGCGACGCCGACCTCCGGCCGCGCGACCAGGCGCACGCCGCCGCCGGCGAATTCGACGTCGGCCAGGCGCGCCTTGGCCAGCGGCGAGCCGTCCATCTTCCTGGCCATCTTGAACAGCCGCTCCTTGAGCTTGTCGCAGACGCCATCCACCGCCGAGCCGACGGTGGCCACGTGCGACGAGCCGCCTTCGATCGGCGCCACCGGCAACGTCGAGTCGCCCAGCTGGAAGCGCACGCGCTCCAGCGGCAGGCCCATGGCGTCGGCGGCGATGATGGCCATCGCCGTGTACGTGCCGGTGCCGATGTCGGTGGCGGCGCTGCTCACCACCAGGTTGCCGTCGGCGTGCAGCACGGCGCTGGCGCGGGCGAACATCTGCATCGCGTCCCACATGCCGGTGGCCATGCCCCAGCCGATCAGCTCGCGACCTTCGCGCATCGTGCCCGGCTCCAGGGGGCGCTTGTCCCAGCCGAAGCGCGCCGCGCCCTGCTCGTAGCAGGCGCGCAGCTCCTTGGTCGAATACGGCAGGCCGTGGCTGGGATCGACCTCGGCGTAATTCTTCAGGCGCAGCGCTAGCGGGTCCATCTTCAGCGCGTACGACAGCTCGTCCATCGCCACCTCCAGCGCGTGCACGCCGTGCGCCGCGCCAGGCGCGCGCATGTCCATCGGACTGGCGTGGTCGAGGTCGACCAGCTTGTAGCCGAGCCGGATATGCTCGCAGGCGTACAGCTCGCCCGACCAGTTGACCACCACCTCGACGTAATCCTCGATGCGCGACGTCTCGGCCAGGGCTTCGTGGATGATGGCGCTCAGTGTGCCGTCCGGCTCGGCCGCCAGCCTGACGCGCTGCTGCGTTTCCGGCCGGTGGCCAAAGCTGAACATTTGCTGGCGCGTGAGCACCACGCGCACCGAACGCTCCAGCTTGAGCGCGGCCATCACCGCCAGCGGCAACTGGTACTGCGGCCGCAGGCCCGAGCCGAAGGCGCCGCCGACGTAGGGATTGCGCACCGTGACCTTGTCCTTCGACAGGCCGAACACGTGCGACACATACCAGCGGCTGTTCTGCGAACTCTGGGTCTTGTCGTAGATGGTCAGGTGGCCGTCCGGCCCGCGTATCACGGTGGAGGCGAACATCTCCAGCGGATTGTGGTGCTCGACGCCGCTGTAGTACTCGCCCTCGATTTTGACCGCCGCGTTGTCCCAGCGGTCGTCCGGATGGCCCTTGGTGTCGGGCGGCGGCGTGTAGCCGGCCTTGAGGCGGCTCGGCGTATAGGCGCGGCCGCGGTGCTGCAGCAGATAGGTCTCGTGCGGCTCGACGTCGTAGTCGATCTCCACCAGCGCGGCGGCGTAGCGCGCCGCCTCGAACGTCTCGGCCACCACCAGCGCCAGCGGCTGGCCGCTGTAGAGCACCTGGTCGTCGTACAGCGGGCGGAACGGCGAGCCGCCCGGCGCCGTCATGTCCTTGTAGAAGATGTCGAAGGAGCGGATGCGCGGCCGGTTCTCGTGCGAGATCACGTCCACCACGCCCGGCACGGCCAGCGCGGCGTCGGCGCGGATGGCCGTGATGCGGCCCTTGGCGACGCTGCCGCTGACGACCACGCCGTACAGCAGCGGTCCTTCGGCGGCCTCCGGCCAATGCTCGGCCGCGTAGCGCGCCTGGCCGGTGACCTTGTCGCGCCCGTCCACGCGCGAGACGGCCATGCCGATGTTGACGTTACCGGTGCCCTGGTCGGCCACGGGGGTGCGCAATGCTTCAATCAGATCGGTCACAGTGGCTCCTTGCCGGCGAATTCATGGGAATTGTCATGCGTGCCTTCGAGCGCCTGCTCGAGCGCGCGGATCACGGCGCGGCGCGCCATCGTGATCTTGAAGTCGTTTTCGCCCTGCCCCCGGGCGCCGGAC
Source organism: Duganella sp. GW821-FHT07F09 (assembly GCF_059418705.1). Classification (NCBI taxonomy): domain Bacteria; kingdom Pseudomonadati; phylum Pseudomonadota; class Betaproteobacteria; order Burkholderiales; family Oxalobacteraceae; genus Duganella; species Duganella sp. GW821-FHT07F09. Next base: position 12,689 of record NZ_JBWKQJ010000029.1, read on the forward strand.
AGCAGCAGCTCGGCCGCGTGCGCGAACGTCTCCGGGCCGGCGCGCCGGCCGATCAGCGCGGCTTCGGCCAGCGGCGCGCGCCACGGCTTGTGGGCCACGCCGCCCAGCGCCAGGCGGGCGTCGCGCACGACGCCGTCGTCGCCGACGTCGAGCATGGCCGCCACCGACACCAGCGCGAACGCGTACGAGGCGCGGTCGCGGAACTTCAGGTAGGCCGAGTGGGCGGCGAATTGCGCCGCTGGCGGCAATTCGATATGCGTGATCAACTCGCCCGGCGCCAGGGTCGTGTCGCGCTCGGGATGGTCCTCCGGCAGCCGGTGGAAATCGGCGAAGGCGATTTGCCGCGCGCCCTCGCCCGAGCGCACGTGCACCACCGCCTCCAGCGCGGCCAGCGCCACGCACATGTCCGAGGGATGGGTGGCGATGCAGTGCGCGCTGGCGCCGAGGATGGCGTGCTGGCGCGTCAGGCCGCCGATGGCCGCGCAACCGCTGCCGGGGGCGCGCTTGTTGCACGCGGTGGCGAGGTCGTAGAAATAATGGCAGCGGGTGCGCTGCAGCAGGTTGCCGCCGTTGCTGGCCATGTTGCGGATCTGCGGCGAGGCGCCGGCCAGGATCGCCGCCGTCAACAGCGGGTAGCCGTCGCGCACCAGCGGATGATAGGCGGTATCGGCGTTGCGCGCGGTGGCGCCCAGCAGCAAGCCGCCGGACGCGGACGGCTCGATCGTGTCGAGCCGCAAGCCGTTGATGTCGACCAGCGTGCTCGGCCGCATCACCTGTTCCTTCATCAGGTCGATCAGGTTGGTGCCGCCGGCGATGAACGCCCGCCCGGTGATATGTTGATGGCCAAGCGCGCCGGCCACATCGGCCGCTTCGACGTAGGTGATCGGATTCATGCCGGCACCGTCCCCGGCAGATACGGCCGGTCCGGGTTGTCCTTGCGCTCCGGCAGCCCCATGACCTCGGTGACGGCGGCGACGATGCCGGGATAGGCGCCGCAGCGGCAGACATTGCCGCTCATCAGTTCGCGCACCTCGGCGACGGTGTTCGCCTCCCCCTCGTTCATCAAGCCAACGGCCGAGCACAACTGGCCCGGCGTGCAATAGCCGCACTGGAAGGCGTCGTGCTCGATAAAGGCCTGCTGCAGCGGATGCAGCCGGGTGCCATCGGCCAGACCCTCGACGGTGGTGATGTCCTTGCCGTTCTGCATCACCGCCAAGGTCAGGCACGAGTTGATGCGCTTGCCGCCGACCAGCACGGTGCAGGCGCCGCACTGGCCATGGTCGCAGCCTTTCTTGCTGCCTGTCAAGCCGGCCCGTTCGCGCAGCAGGTCCAGCAGGGTGACCCAGGCCTCCACCTCGAAGCGGTGCGGCTGGCCGTTGATGCGCAGGTTGACGGGATAGGTGCTGATGGCCGCGCCGGTCGGCGCGACGGTGAGATGGTCGTCCATGGGGATTCCTGAAATGGGTAGTCCCCACTGTAGCCAGCACGGCCGAAGGCGACCGTGTGTCAGCGCACGCTGGCGCGGGTTTAGCGCGCTCATCGTCACACGTCACTGTCCTACTTCCTCCTTCGGGAAACGCCTACAGCGCATGGCACGCGGTGAGTGCATGATGGCGGCTCTATCTTCGGAGGACAACATGCCAACTCGATTGAAACCTTTACATTCCCAAGTGATGGTCATCACCGGCGCCACCAGCGGCATCGGCTTGACCACCGCGCGCGCCGCCGCGCGCAAGGGCGCCAGCCTGGTGCTGGCGGCGCGCGACAGCGCCGCGCTCGATACCCTGGTGGCCGAACTGCGGGGCGCCGGCGCAGAGGCCCTGGCGGTGCCGACGGACGTGGGCAGCCGGGACGAGGTCGCCGCGCTGGGACGGGCGGCCATACAGCGTTTCGGGCGCATCGACACCTGGGTCAACAACGCCGGCATCTCGATTTATGGACGCAACCAGGACGTGCCCCTGGCGGACCAGGAAAAGTTATTCCAAACCAATTTTTGGGGCGTCGTACACGGTTCCCTGGTGGCGCTGGACTTAATGAAGGCCGAAGGCGGCGCGCTCATCAATCTTGGCAGCGAACTGTCCGACCGCGCCGTGCCGCTGCAGGGGATGTACTCGGCCTCCAAGCACGCGGTCAAAGGCTTCACCGACTCGCTGCGGATGGAAATCGAGAAGGACAAGGTCCCCATCGCCGTCACGCTGGTCAAGCCGGCCGGCATCGACACCATGTTCACCGGCCACGCCCGTAACTACATGGCAAACGAACCCGAGTTGCCGGCCCCCTTGTACGCGCCGGAGCTGGTGGCCGACGCGATCCTGTACGCGGCCGAGCATCCGCGCCGCGACATCTATGTCGGCGGCGCCTCGAAGATGGTCTCGCTGGAGGGACGGGTAATGCCGCGCGCGCTCGACAAATTCATGAACCTGTTCATGTTCGGCCAGCAGCAAAAAAAACAGCCGTCGTCGCCGAACCGGGTGGACGCGCTGTACGGCCCGAATGGAATGGAGTTGCAGCAACGCCAGGGAGGCCGCGAGAGCAAAGTGCATGAGCACTCGGCCTACACCTATCTGAGCACGCGCGGCCGGCCGCTGGTCATGTCGTTGCTGGTGGGCGGCACGTTGCTGGCCGCGTGGAAACTCACGGCCCAGGCGGCGGCCGAGCGCGCGAAATAAACTGAATGCCGTACCGGGATGCGCATCGCCGGCGGCGCGTTCCGGATCAACGTCCACTTGAAGGAGTCAGCCATGTTTACGCTCAGCAAACTCAGTCCCTCGATCACCGATATGATCCGGATGGATCACAGCCATGTGCTGCTCGCCTTTCACCAGTACACGGGCGGCGCCAGCAAGCGGGTGAAAAAGGCGCTCACCACCCATATCTGCACCGCGCTGGAAATCCACGCCATGCTGGAGGAGGAATATTTTTATCCAACCATGCGCCGGATCAGCCCGGACCCCGTCGTCGCCAAGAGCGAGCCCGAACACGATGAGATGCGGCTGCTGATCGCCCGGCTGCGCGCCAGCACGACGATCGATGAACAACACGACCAGTTGCTGATGGAGCTCATGCGCATCGTGCTGCACCACGTGGCCGACGAGGAAACGGTGCTGCTGGCCGACGCCGAGAAACTGCTCAGCGCCGATGAACTCAGCAAGATGGGGGTCGAGATGTCCAAGCGGCGGCTGCAGTTGGTCGGGGGCAAGGCTGGCACGATCGCCGCCAGTGGCGTGGTCGGCTCCTCCGGCAGCACCACCGCCCTGGTCCTGGCGCTGGCCGGCGGCATCGCGGCGGCACACTACCTGAAAGGAGCGGCCGATGCGCGACGTCTTAACTAAAACGGTCAGCCTGGGCCTGCAGGGGGCCGGCGCGTACGGTGCCTTCACCTGGGGCGTGCTCGACCGGCTGCTCGATGAGGAGGATCTGTCCATCGCGCGTCTGAGCGGCAGCAGCTCCGGGGCGGTCAACGCCGCCGTGGTGGCCGACGGCTACGCCGGCGGCGGCGGCCGGCGCGGCGCGCAACGGGCGTTGCGGCGCTTTTGGACCGGGCTGGCGATGGCGGCCACGTTCAGTCCGATGCGGCGCACCTTACTCGACCACCTGGTCGGCGGCTGGACGATGGAAGGTTCGCCCGCCTACCACGGGCTGGAGATGGCCGGCATGCTGGCCGGGCCCGTGTTCGAGATTCCGTTCACGCACAATCCGCTGCGCATCTTGCTGTCGAGTTTGATCGACTTCGACCGGGTGCGCGCCAGCGACACGATCCCCGTGTTCATCGCGGCCACCAATGTGCGCACCGGCAAGGGCCGCATCTTCCCGAGCGAAGAAATCACCGTGCAGTCGCTGCTGGCGTCGGCGTGCCTGCCGACGGTGTTCGCCGCCGTCGAGGTGGACGGGGAAAGCTACTGGGACGGCAGCTATGTGGCCAACCCGCCGCTGGCGCCGTTGCTCGATAGTGCCGCTGACGACGTGATCGTGGTGCAGAACAATCCGGTCTCGCGCTCGACCATGCCACGCAGCCTGGCGGACATCAGCAACCGCGCCAATGAAATCGCCTTCAACATCAGCTTCGTGCGCGAACTCGCCACGCTCAAGCACGTACTGGCCGCGCCCGACGAGGAGCAAGGCACCTCCGTGCACGCCAGCCGGTCGCGCCTTCACCTGATCAGCGGGAACGACACGTTGTCGGACTACCGCGTGTCGAGCAAGTTCAACGCGGAACTCGATTTCATCACCCATCTGCACGGACGCGGCGTGGAGGCGGCCGATGAATGGCTGCGGACTCACGCCGGCCAGCTCGGGGTGCGCTCGACACTCGACCTCGAGCGGGCATTCGCCTGACCACGCCAGGCGTCCGCGCCGTCACGCCACATCAACCGGCCGGCGCGGCGTGCCGTGGGCGCCGCAGTCGCTGCAATCGTTGCAACCGGTTGCCCGCGCACGACGCGCCCATCCTGCCGCGCTGCGCTACAAGCTCAGCGGCAGTCGCACCGACAGCGTCACGTCCGGCGTGTCGCGCGTCAGGCCGGCGCCGACCGAGACGTTGAGCGAGCGCTGCGCGCTAAAGCGGTAGGAAAAGCCCATCAGCAAGGTCCCCAGCTGGGTGCGCACCGAACCCGGCACGGCCGCGCCGTTCTGTTTGATCCGCGCCACCGAATCGTGGTTGTAGCCCAGGCTCAGCGAGGCCTTGTCGTTCAGCGCCAGCCCCATGCCGAAGTTAAAGCCGATCACGCCGCCCGGCGCCAGGGTGCCCAGGTCTTCCCACGCGCCGTCCAGCACCATGCGGCGCACTCCGCTGCGCTTGACGTTGTGCAGATAGCTGACGCTGCCGAAGAAGATCGCCGGATCGGACGGGAACAGCCAGGTCAGGCTGGGCTGCACGCCATAGAAGCCGGAGCCGGTCGGCAGGTCCAGCGGCAGGCCGGTGCCGCTGGCGTTCGGCCCCACGCAGCGCTGCACGCAGTCGGTCACCACCTCGAAGGGATCGCGGCCGGTGCGCGACTTGATGCGCAGGCCGGCCACGTAATACGAGCGGTCGGCGCCGCCGTCGTTGAGCTGGTGGCGCAGCGCCAGCTCAACGTCGCCGAGCGCCCGGCCGCTGGTGTGGAACACTTTTTCCACCGCGGTGCCGGTGAAGATTTCGCGGCTGACGGTGGAATCGGAACGGTAGACATAGGGCACCCGCAACTCCAGCTCGGTGCGGCTGCCGAGGCCGTAGCGCACGGCCAGCGCGGCCGTCATCGTGTTGCGCTTGACCTCGCGCACGTCGATCAGGCCGATCAGCAGTGCCGGGATGATGGTGTAGCCCACCAGCGCCACCCGGTTGCTGGACGCGTAACCGAACTGGTAGGACGGTTCGAGCACGTATTTGCCCTTCGGCGTCAGCACGCCGGGCGCCTCGAACAGCGGCGCCACTTCGGGCGGGCGGCCGTCGCGCGCCGGCGCCTGGCCGACCGTTTCCTGGACCGGCGGGGCCGCCGCAGGCCGCGCCGGTGGCTCGGCCGAGGCGGCCCCGACGCCGGTGCCGCGCTGCGCCTGCAATTGCCGCGGCGGCACCGGCGCGGCGCCGAGCGCGGTTTTCTGCGCCGCCAACTCGCGCCGCAGGGCGTTCAGCAATTCCCGCTGCTCGGCCAGCTGGCCCTTGAGGTTCGCCAGCTCGGCCGCGAGGTCGGCCGGGGCGCCCGGGGCGCCCGCGGGCGCCTGCGCCTGCGTCGTCAGGCTCGACAGCGTCAGGGATAAACCGACGCAACCTCTGCGCACAAAATAGGCCAGCTGCATGCTACGCTCCTTGAAAAGGCGTGGATGAATCGACGGTGTTACGCAATCGGTGGCGCGGCCGGCGCGCTCAGCGCGGCACCAGCGTAGCGGCCAGCGCCTGGCGCAGGCTGCCTTCAAAACCCAGCCCCTTGAGCGCGGCCAGCGTGTTGACCGCGGTGTTGATGGTGGTCTGGCTACGGATCAGTTGATCGCTGAGACTGTTCTGGATCAGCAGCGCCGACATCGCCTGCGGCGCCAGGACGGGATCGACGACGCCGTTGCCGGCGCCGTTTTGCACCAGTTGGTACGGTGTCAGCGCGGCGCGCACCAGCGCCGCCTCGCCGCCGGTGATGCGCGACAGGTCGGCGACGTTGAACCGCGTGCTCGACACCTGTTCGCCGTTGATGGTCACCAGCCGCTCCAGGCCCAGCGACACCGCCAGGTTGCCGTCGAAGCCGCCGCGCGTGGCCTCCAGCCGCGCGTCCGGCACCGGCGCGTCGAAGGGGCCCGGGGCGGCCCCGGCCGCCGGCGCGGCGCCCCACAGCGCGACGCCCCACAGCGTCATGTTCAAGCGGCGATGCCAGGCCATGATGTCCCTCCCTAGAAATTGCCGTCGCCCAGCGTGGGCAGCGACAGGCGCTGCAGGCCGTCGCGCTCGATCGCGTCGGCCGGCCGCGCCTGCGGCGCCAGCCGCCAGTCCGCCGCCGCGTTGAAGCGCGGCTTGCCCGGCGTGTCATGGATGACGAACAGCAAATGGTTTTGCCAGGCCGCGTCGAAGCGGCCGCGGCCCATGGCGCGGGTGCCGCCGGACGGGTCGCCGATCAACACCCGGTCGTCCCGCAAGCCCTTGACCACGACAAAATGATGGTAGCCATTCTCGGCCAGCAGCACGATCGCCGGAAAACCGGCCTCGGTCAGTTTTTCCAGCGGCAGTTCGAAGCCGTCGGCGGCGAAACCGCGCGTGGCCAGGAAACGCTTGATGTCGAGCAGCGAGAAGCCGTCGCGGCGGATGCGCGCCTGGTCGCCGCTGCGGAACATTTCCTCGAACGCCGATTGTTCGCTGATCGGATAATCATAGTGGTATGTCAGCAACGTCGCCAGCGCGGCCGAGCCGCAACTGAAGTCCAGGTGCTGCCGCGCCGTGGTCTGATAGCGCGCCTCCTTCAGGCTGGCCACGTTGACGCGGAAGCTGCCGCCGCCCACGGCGAGGTCGGCGCCGGCTACCGGCGCCGACAGCGCCAGCGCCAGCGCCGTACACACACAGCGGATCGGCGGCGCGTTCATTTGAATTGAACGTTGATGATGGTCGCGTTCTGGATCAGCACGTTGGCGCCCGAGTTCTGTATCACCATCGGCAAGCCGGAGGCGTTGCTGAACGCCCCCTCGGTGATGACGTTGGCACCCGACGCCACGGCAACCGCACTGTTGCCGCTGACCGCCCCGTTCAGTTTCATATCGCTCCACGGCGACTCGCTGCCGCCGCGCAGCGCGGCCAGCCGCTCCTCGGCCAGCGGCGCGGCGAACACCTCGCCGCCCCGCCGCTGCGCGCCGGCCGCCGGCGCCGTGTCCGGCGTCACGGCGGCGGCCGGCGCCAAAGCGGCATCGGCCGGTGACACGGGCGGCGCCGCCTGCTGCGCCGCGCACGTCGCCGACAGCGCCAACAGCAGCGCCGCCATTCCCTGTCTGGACAGGTTCAGCATAAGGTTCTCCTTGTCGCGCGCCTCGCGGCGCGCTCTGCGATACACAGCGGCGGGACCGCACCCCGGGCGGGGGCCGTCCCGCCGTTGCCGCTAGCGGCCGACGCTCATGTTGGCCTGGACGTTGACGCTTTGCTGGATCAGCGAAGAGAAGCCGTTGTTCTGGCTAACCGTCATGATCCCGGCCGCCGACTGGCCGACGCTGGTCATCGTGTTCGACATGTCGAAGGTGCCGGCGTTCACGCTGAGGGTGCCGCCGGCGCCGCCCGCGCCGCCGTTGCCGGTGCCGCCCGCGGCATTGCCGGCCGTCTGCGTCCCGCCGGCGCCGCCCGCGCCGGCGGTGTTGCTGCCGCCCGCGCCGCCCGCGCCACCGGTGTTGCCGCCACCGCCGGCGCCGCCGTCACCGCCGTTGCCGGCCGTGGCGCTGCCGTTGCTGGCCGAGCCGCTGCCGGCCCCGCCGCCCGTGGCCGAACCGCCGGCCGCGCCGGCGCCGGCGACGTTTTGCGCCGAGCCGCTGCTGCCGCCGGCGCCGCCCGCCGCGCCGGCACCACCGGCACC
>NZ_JBWKQJ010000030.1:0-18133 GCF_059418705.1 Duganella sp. GW821-FHT07F09
CAGGCCGGCCCGGAACTCGGCCCCCAAGATCAGGTTTTGCAGTGTCGTGGTCATGTGTCCACTTTACGGCAAAATGGCGGGATGGACATACATGACGAAATTGCGCGGGCGCTTGAGGCCAATGACGATGACGGCGAGGCCGCCCGGACGCACTTAGCAGCTGGGCGCTGGATTAGCTACTGTGACCCTGACTACCCGGACGACATAATCCGGGAATGGCCCGATGGCCGGCGGGAATTTGTCGACGTGGACGAGAAAGGCCAGATCGTCCCGATCCTGGACCGAACACCAGGGCCGAAAAGAAAAACGCCCAGGGCGTGAGCCGTGGGCGTTGACTGGTCGAGGCGGCTAGCGGATTACTTGGCCTGCGCCATGATCTGCTGTGGCGGGTTCCAGTTGGTCAGATGGCCGACATGCACAGGCAGGCCGTAGCTGTAGCGCTCAAATCGGTAATCCATCGGCACCCAGCCGCCCGGCAGCAGCTGGCCGTCGCGGTTCAGGCGCGTATCGAACGGCGCGACGATGGCCATGTAGTCGCTCATCGAATGGATTGGCAGGCATACGAGGCTGATTTCCTCACCGGCCGGCACCGTCCACAGTCCGTCCGGACCACTCGGCACGTCTTTTGCGCCCACCGGAATGAACTTGCCTTTCAGCTGCACAGGCTTGCTCAGGACGAGCTTGTCATTCTCGATCTTCACGGCGTCCAGCGGCACAGTGCCTCGGCCGACATAGCGGCCGATGCTATGCAGCACGTCGTCGGACTTGCCCGCCGCTGCGGCAACGGCACCATAGGCGCGCAGGTTGTTTGCCGGCTGGCCGCAAACCTCTTTCAGCACATCGCCAGGCAGTACGCCGGCCTCTTTGGCCAAGGTGCTGATGCCAGAAACGACGAGCTTACCAGGCTTGATTTTTTCATCGAACAGCAAGGACATACCGCGATTGTCCGAGGTGTCGATGGCCACTTGCTGCTCGGTCGCCACCACTTTTTTCAGGTAGGCGTATTGGTCCGCTGGTGCAGCCGCATGTGCGGCCGCGCTGGCGATGATGGACAGGCTGATGATGGTCTTGATGGTGTTCATGTAAAGCTCCTAGAAGTTGAGTTTTGCCCGGTTGCCGACCGGGCGGCGGTTGCTTCAGTTACTGCGCTTCACAGCGTTGACGTTCGCCCTGTTCCCATTCGGGATTGAGGCCACCAGGTGAGCGCTTCCTGGCTTCTTCGATCCGCGTCAGGCAAAGCTCACGCTGGCTTTGTGGCTCATCACCTTTTGGATGCGGCTTGCTACTGGTTTTGGTGGACCGTGCCGGCGTCCCGTTCGCCGGCGCGGTTTCTTTGGTCGGCGCACCAAGCACCAGGCCACCACCATGCACCATCGCATCGCATTCAAACCTGATGCGCTTCTTTTGCTCGGCCGCTGTGCGGCCCATCGAAAACATATTGGCCTTGTAGTCGGCCGCCTCACGCTCACGGACGCACTGCTCAATGTCGCGCTGCGCCTTTTGTTCTGGCGTGCCGCCATACACATGACGCCACTCGTTAAAGCCCGTGATAGCACCGATTGCCAGCACGGCCAGGAGCGTTTTAGCTGCTGCGTTCGCGTTCATGCGGATACCTCATCTTTCAATTCCACTGCAACGTTCAGCACCGGCATATCGACAGGCTGCAGCTTGATGCGGCCGACAGGGCAACCCGTCACCATCAGATAGCCGTGCAGGTTATCGACGCCCATGATTTCCGAGGCCAGCACAGCGGATTGCGTGATGCGCCGCACGCTCTTGTTCTCGCTCGATGAACTCATATCGCCAGGGCGCTGGCTGGTTCCTTCGCTGACTTCCTCGCGCTCGACTTCCTGCTGCCCAATCTCGACTTCAAAGTGCTTGGCCGTCTCACCATCACCAGCTTTCAAAATCAGCTTGGTACTCAAGCAGGACAGCAGCGTTTGCGCTTCGTCCTTGCCGTAAGTGCTGCGCAGTTGGGAAATCGTCTGCAGGCCGCAGACGCAGGCCCCGCCGAAGCGCCGCAGCTTGGTCAGGCCGGCGCGCAGGCTCGTAATCTTGCCCAGGCTGTCCACTTCATCCATGACATACCAGAGGCGGCGCGTGCTGCTTTCCTTCATCGACAGGCTTTCGACAATCGCCAGATCGATCCAGCAAGCGATCAGGCTGCGCAGCTCGGCCATCTGGTCCTCTTTGTACGTCATAAACAGCCAGGTCCTGGTGTCGTCGGCTTCGCGCACCCACTGGCGAATGCTGAACGTGCCACGGTCTGCCAGGTACACCCAGTTGGACAGCGGCGTTGACGCGGAGGTGCGGACACTGCCGAACAGTCGTTCTTGACCAGGCCCGACAAGGTTTGCTGCTGGGGACTCATTGCCGAAGAAGTCGGCCAGTTCCTCGCGTGGCGCGATGGTCACGTAGTACAGCAGTCGCTTGATGCTCGGCTCTCCGCGCTCATGCAGGATGCGCAGGCATTCCGAAAACAGCAGCTGCGCGTCACTCGTCCACTTCGCGTTGTCCCCTTCCCCATCGGGGATAGCCGCCTTGGCGATCCGGCGATAGTCGTAGTCCGCCCGAATCTCTGCGAATGGCGACCAGTCCACGGTACGGCGATCAAATGGGTTCAGCAAGAAGTCGCGCTCACGGCCGAACAGCGAGAAGAAGTTACCGCCATTGTCGGCGATGATCGCGGCCTGGTTGCGGCTGCGGGCCTTGCGCAGCAAGGCGCTGATGGCGACGGTTTTACCCGCGCCCGTTTTACCTTCAATGAGGAAGTGTTCGGCCTCAAGCTTTTGCGGCATCGGCACCACGTCCCACTTGAAGGAATCGGCCAGCTCCTGCTTCGTGTACCTCGCAGCCACGACAGAAGCTTGCACAGCGGCCGGCACGATTGCCGTACCGCGCAGCAGCTTGTCGCCAGGATTCGCGCCACCCATCCCCGCCGGCATCGCCGGCGCTTTGTAGGCGATCCAGGAACGCAGCATGCCCTGCCCTGGCACCCAAGCCAGGAAGGCGAGCGGGCCGCTCGCCTTCATCATCATTTTCGTGATGGCCTGCAGGATGGCGAAGATCAAGCCGGACAGGATCAGGATAAACGCCGCCTCGAAGCCCAGGCCCTGGCGGTAGATGGAAAAGGCGCATTCCCAGGCCGAGGCGATGCAGTAGTAGAAGGCTAACCAGGTCAGCCAATGGAAATGCAGCTCGCCGGCAAAGGCCCGATACAGCATGTAGGGAGCGCGGAACGTCATCGTAAGCCCGGTCCCAAACCAGCTGATCGGCGCCATAAAGAGCGCTTGTTTGTTCATCGTGAATTTCCTTGTTTTGCCCCTTGCAATTTTGATGACCTGTCATCAGAATTGCAGGGGGCTTGATTGTTTACCTAGAAGTTGCAACCGAGAATCCCGGAAGGGCTGGCTCCCGTGCCAGCCCTTCGTCATTTCTGGCCGGCCAGCTGCTGGATATGGGCGCGTTCCTTGTCGGTCAGGCTGTTCCATACCCGCTGAATCTTCTGGCCGTTCTCTATGGCCATACGATCCTCTGCCGACAGCTGCGGCCCAGCCCCGCCACCTACAGGCAGGTAATGGATACCCAGCACCGCAACCAGGCCGCCCAGCACGGCACCGCCGACGACTACCGCGACCACCTTGGCGAAGCTCCAGCGGATAATGCGGCCGGCCTGGTTGATCTGGCCGATTACCGCTTTCACCTCATCGCCCACGGCGTGGCTGATTGCCTGGCTGGCGGCGGCGGCCGCCGCCTGGCGAATATCCAGCTTTACCGCTTCGCTGGCCTGCTGGGCCGCCGTGGTGGCCTGGCGGTCAATCTCCTGGCTCATACCCATCAGCACGTCCGCCAGCTGCTTACCGGCGGCCAGGTAGTTCCCCGTCAGCAGTTCCAGCTTGGAGGCCAGAACATCACCGGCCGCCGGCAGCTCGGCCCGCAACTTCTCTGCGCGGTCCAGCACCTGGTCAACTTCGCCCAGCACGTCCTTGTAAAGAATATGAATCCGGCGACGGTCGATTTCGTCCGCTTCCATGATTTATTCCTTATCTTTGGCGGCGGCCTTGGCTGCCTTTTTGGTTGGGAACAGGGCTTCATAAACTACAGCCAGGTTTTCATTGACCTTCGGCGCGGCCTTTTGCGCGACCATCAAATCGCTGGCCTTGCTAATTTCGTCCTCGTCGTCGGAGGTGCGGACGACTTTTTTATAGTCGGTCGTATCTTTCAGCATCGAATCCAAGCTGCGGCCCTGCACGCTCAGGATATTAAAGATTTCGTTATTAAAAATGGTTGCATCGAGAGAATAAGGAATTTGCATGAACGTCAGTGCGCCCAGCAGATAATCGAATTCTTCGACGGTGTTTTTCTTTACACCGTTGAAAATAACCTTGATCTTGCTTTTATCGACGTTCTGCGCTTTCAACAACTCGATAGTTTTATAGGCCGCTTTTTGGTCTTTGTCGTCTGGCATCGACGGAATAATGAAAGCGTCAATTTCGTCCTGGCCATCCATCCAATCCATGCCGGCCAAAAACTCTTTCCCTTCCTTGGAGCCGCCTACGTCAATAATCAGATTGTCATTGCGGACAATTTGTTTATACAGCTTAGAGAATTCGTCGCCGCTAAAGGCGGTTACTGGAATTCCGAAAAGCGCGGCGGTGACGTTCGTGGTATCAACCGCGTAGATTTCGGATTGCGGCATACGTGGATGGAGCAAATGGGCGGTAATAGTGGTTTTGCCAACGCTACCAGCCAGGGAGCAGATAACTACTTTCATTTTTGATCCTTTTGAAGTTGTTTAAGAGAAAAGTTTTTACTCGGTGCTTCTAAGACTTGTTCCGTCCTGGCCTTGCCGCCAGTGCCGACCGTAGCCGGCGCTGCCGGCACTTCCTGGCCTGGCGTCTCAACCGTTTTTGGAGCGTGTACACGCTCTGGTTTTTCACTTGAAACGGAAGCGTGTACACGCTCTGTTTCCCCTTTTTCCTCCCGCCTCTTGATGTACTTCGAGAGGCCAGCAATCGAGATTTGCACCCCATTTGCTGCCAGGAACTCGCATACCTGTTCCAGGGTGCAACCACTTTCCCGGAGCTTGGTTATGTCGTTCCAGAAGGGGGCCACCCTCGACCGCTGGGCGGCCGGCTTGACCTTCTTCAAGAACTCATTTGCATCCACATCGGACCTCCTTGCTAAGTTTTAACCAGTTTAAACACGAATTTTCCGCCTGTCAACATCATTCAACTCAAATTCAACCAAAATTCAACACAATGTGTACTTGATTCAACACACTTTATACGCTTTTCAACCATTGTTGACAAGCATTTGTCGCTAGTGCTATCGTTCGGCATGAGTCGCTGGCATAGGAGGGCACGACAGATATGTTTTCATAACTCTCCGAGTTCTGAAAAATATCCCGTGCCAAAGGGTTCCCCTTTGAAACTGTCCTCCCCTGCGGGTCGTCATGTGCGCCCTTCGGGGGCGCGGTTTAACTCCAAGGAAAGACAGGGCCGCTGACGCGGCGAAAGGCGAAAAGATGGCAGAGGCGCAGAAGAAAAAAGGAGCTGGCGGCCGACCGCGCAAGCTGGGTGCGGAACCAGGTAAGCCGATCAGTTTCCGCTTGGCCGAATCCGACCGCCTGGCGTACCTGGCGAAGTGCGAGGCCGCCGGAATGACCCCGGCCGACTTCTTCCGCGAATGCGTCTTGACCAACCGGACGGCTATCGTGGCCAAGCCCAAACTGAGCAAAGACTATCGGCAGCTGCTGTTTCTGTATATGAAGGCCAGCAACAATATCAACCAGCTGGCGTTACGGGCCAATTCGGATAACCGAGCCGGTAAATTATCCGAAGGCACCTATCAGGCCATTTTGAATAATCTTGAAACCTTGAACCTGTTTCTTAAAACCAATCTAAAACCATGATCCACGATATTGCTGGCGGGATTAGCGGCGCGGAAGTCGCCCGGTATTTGAGAGACGGCCAGAAACAAGGCCGCGAAATCCATCGTGACCAATACGATGAGCGGGTTGTCTTGGCTGGCGACCTGGACGCGGCTGAGCAGCTGATTGATTCAATCCCTGATGGCCGGGAAAAATATATCAGTATGGTGGTTTCATTTATGGAACCAACTAGCGAACTTTCTAATGAACGTTTGCAGGCTGTCACGCAGCGATACCAGGATTTTCTGTTTTCGGCTTCCCAGCCTGGCGAATATTATTTTTATGCCGAGGCGCATTTACCCAAAGAGCCGACATTTATTGACGAGAGTACCGGCGAGGTAAGGCCGCGATACGTCCATATTCACATGCTTGTCCCCAAGGTAAATTTACTCACTGGCGGCGACCTAAACCCGCTGGGGATGGTGAAGCATAACGAGCGTTACCTTGACGCCATTCAGGAAAGCATTAACAACGAATTCGGGTTTGTCAGCCCAAAGGATAGGCGGCGTCTTAAGCACGAAAGCAAAGCGGATATTCTCAGCCGCATAAAAGGGGATTTCTTTGAGGGATCGAACAAAGAAATAAAAAACAAAATCGTCGCGGCAATCATCGATAAAAAGATTGAGAACTACGACGACTATAAAAAGATGCTGGCCGAGTTCGGCACTACCCGCACTCGGAACGAAGGCCAGGGCGACAAGGAGTATCAAAACCTCATGCCGCCAGGTGGCGGTGCGGGTGGCAAGGGCATCAACCTGGACGGCCGCAAGGACGGCCAGTTTGTGTTCTCGCGTGAATTCATCGAGCTACCGACCGCAGAGAAGCAGCGCCGGCTGATCGCTGACGACCGCGACAGGACCATCGCCGCCAACTTGGCCAAGCGCGACCCGGAGCTGATCGCCAGGAACCTCGATGAATGGCACCGGACCCGCGCCAAGGAGGTGAAGTACCTCAACAGCGGCAGCAAGAAGTTTTACAAGGAATATCAGGCCGCCAGTCCAGAGCGAAAGCAGCAGATGCTGGCAGCAGCGGAAGAACGTTTTTACAGGAAAGCCAACAAGGAGCAAGGGAATGAGCGAAACGAAGGTAAAGGCCAACGAGCCACAGGAGCCGAGCGAACTGCACGAGGACGCAGCACCGAGCGCGCCGCCGGAAATGACCGATCTGCCAATCATTGGGAGCGTTACGGTAAGCCGCCTCGATCCAGAGCGCCGGCCGAGTCCATCAACCGTTTGCCAAATCTGTCCGGCGTCGCTGTGGTTCACCACGCCCAAAGAGGTGAAGTGCTTTTGCCGCATCATGCACGTAATCAGCTGGAGCACGACAGAGCCGCAGCCGGTGACGGACTGCGACGGCTACCTGGAAGCGATAGCCGACCAATCGACCTAACTGCGCGCACGTCCGATAGCGTGGTGGGCCAGCTGGCCCGCGATCTGCGCAACGACCAGCTGCGCAATCGGGACCAGGACCGCGCCCAGCTGGACGGCATTAAGCAGAACCTGGACGCGCGCCGGCTGCTGGCCGAGCTGTCCGTGTCGCACAAGCTGCAGCCTGAACTGTACGAGGTCACGAAGGGCAAGGACGGCAGCGACCGAATCAAAGTGCCAGGCGGCCAAGCCTATAACGTATCGGACTTCCTTACCAAAGAAATGCGTATGTCCTGGCCGGAAGCGAAGCGCACGCTGAACGAGTCCTACGGCCGCCAGGTTGGCCGCGAACTTCCCACAGAGCCGCGCCAGTCACCACGCCAGCAGATATACGCACAATTCCAGGAAGCCCGGAGCGCAAAGCGATTGGGCCAGCAGGAGCAGCTGCGCCAGCTCGATAACCAGGCGACGATGATTAAGCAGCGACAGCTGGAAGTGAAAAAGGAGTTCTACGCCAAGCGCAGCAAGGTACAAAGCGCCCACAGCGCACGGCCAGCGGAGCGCAAGGCCGCCACGTCCGTGCTGCGCATGGAGAAGCTGACCAAGGAAGCCGCATTGCGCGCCCAGCTGGACCAGATCAAGGCAGAGCGCGCACTGGTGCGCGATGCCCAGCGCCGGCCGTCCCAGGAACAGTACCGCGAATACCTGGCCGAGCGGGCGCAGGGCGGCGACGAGCTGGCCCTGGCCGAGCTGCGCCGGCAGCAGGAAAAGGCTACGGCGGCCGACAAGGCCACCGAGGCCGCGGCGCAGATCGCGCCGGCGGAACGCCAGGCCGTGAAGGAGCGCGAGCCGATCCACCGCGCCGAAGCGGTAACGTACCAGGTCCACCGCAACGGCGATGTGACCTATCAGCGCGCCGGCCGCGACGTGCTGCGCGACGAGGGCCGCCGCGTGGCCATGCTGCAGACCGATGATAAGACCATCGAAACGGGCCTGCGCTTGGCACAGCAGAAGTTCGGCCGCCAGCTCGCGCTAGCCGGTCCCAAGGAGTTCCAGGAGCGCGCCGCCCGGATCGCGGCCGAAGCTGGCCTCAAGGTCGAATTCACGGACGCAAACCTGAACCGCGTCATGCGCGAACGCACCGCCGAAATCGCGGCCGAGAAGGCACGCGACCAGGAGGCCCGGAAACTGGCCCAGGACTTCGCCAAACAGCGCGAGGTAAGCAAGGGCAGGGGAGAGGCCACCAGCACCGTCAAAGGCCCGCAGAAGTCCCAGGAGCAGGCCGCAGCACCTACCATCGACAGCAAGCCGCCTTACACTGACAAGAACCAGTACACCGGCCCGGTTAAAGCCGTCGATCAGAATTACGTTTATCAAACTCATGGCCGCGATACGATCCGGCATGAGCGCAAGCATTTTAGCGAGACGCCGAAGCCTGGCGATGAGGTGCGAGTCACCTACAAGCAGGGTCAGGCGTCCGTTAAAAACGTGGCCCAGGAACGGGCCAAAACACAGGATCTGGACAAAGGCCAGAGCTTGTAATCTCAACTTCTAGGAGATCCACATGAATGATGTAACTCGCAAACTCGGAACCGCCGCTCAGGTGGTGGGCAACAGCATCGGCGCAGCTGCTGCCGACCTTCAAAGCGGCATCGGCTCGTTTTTCAGCGGCGGCCATGCTCATACCCACGACCCTGCGCCGGTGCAGGAGTCCAAACAGGAGAAGGGAAGCGAACAGCAGGCATCCGTACCGGACAGCACGGCCGGTCAGATCGTCGCTAACCAGCAGATCGGCGGCAAGGACTACTACCTGGTGCAGACCGAGAACCAGGCCGGCCAGCCTGAACGTGCGCTGTTTGCGAAGAACGGAACCGACTATCCACCTGGCCAGGACTTGATCGTGAAATGGAACGATGGGAAGCCAGCCAGCGCCCAGGCCGAAAGCGGCGCGGAACTGCCGTGGGGCGGGGAGATTGCTGGTAAATCCCAATTCGGCAGCCAATCCCAATTTACGAGCCAACACCATGACGACGGCCAAGGACTCTAAGGCTGCGGCGGCCGCCGAAAAAAAGGGGAAGGCAAAAGCGACGACGGCTAGTGAGGTCGTCGGCCAGGCCATCGGGCAAGCCATTGGATCGGCGGCCCGTGCCGCAACGCCGGCCAACGGCAGCAGCACCGGCTTGCTGGGCCTCAGTGCTGCCCTTGTCGTCGGCATGGCTCTTGGTACTGCCATCGGCTCAGACCAACCTGCAGCGGCTGGCGCGGACGTGCGCCTGCCGCTCGATGACGACCCGCCGGAAGGCGGTAAGGATGGCCACCAGGCCGATTACGACTGTGGACTGTAGGAGGAATGATGGAAAAGACTGAATTGCACCTGGTCGATGCTGGTGTAGGCGTGGACGTTCCGCACGATTACCGCACGCTCTCGCTGAAACTGGATCGTGTCGGCAGCGCGCCGGTTACGCTGGACCTGAGCGGCTGGGGCGTGCCATCGGCCGGCCCGCAGGAACAGCCCGCCATCGCCGCAGGCGGGCAAGAGGACTGGTGGAACGCGCCGACCTACACCACCGACCTGATACCGGCATATCGCGGTTGTGTCACGGTGACGGCCAGCAGCGGCGACGATTCCGCAGCAATGCCCGGAAACGGTCCTGTGGCGCGTCTTTCGTTGAACATGGGTGATCCGCTTGCCCTGATCGACGGCGGCGCGTCTGCGGGCCTTACGTCGCTTCCTGGCGCATATCCTCGCGGCGCGGTCGAGGTGACGGAAAAGGATTGACGGCCGCAAGGTCGTGACCAACAAAAAAGGCCGGGTACTCCCCGGCCTTTTTCATGGACAGCTGGCGCGCTTAATCGTCGCCGTGGTGCGCCTGGATCGAAGCGCCGCCGCCATCGCTGGCTTTCAGCTCGTTGATGACGGTCCTGGCCGAATCCTGGCCAACCTGGCCAGCCTTGCTCCCAGGAGCCGGCGGCTGCGCTGGTGCGCTGATCGAGCCGCCAGCATCCGCTGGCGCGGCCGGCGTGTCTGGTGCGGCCGGTGTTGCCGGCGTAGCGCCTGCACCTGGCAGCGATGGTGCGGGCGGCGTTGGCCGTCCGCCGTCCACCGCAGGCGCTGCAGCGGCAGCTGGTGCTGGCGCAGCTGCCGGCGTCGTTGGTGCTGGTGACGCAGCAGAAGGGGCCGGCACTGGCACGCTGGCCGCCGATCCGGCCGGCGCAGCTGGCGCGGCCGGCTGGCCAGCCGTGCCACTTGGAGCCGAAGGTGACGCCGGCGAACCCGCCGCCGATCCGTTTGGAGCCGAAGGGGCGGGCGGTTGCGCGCCGCCTGGTGCGAATGCGGCGGCAGCTGCTGCAGGCGACAGTCCTGCAGCGCCGCCCAGGCCAGGCAAACCACCAGGGCCGGCAGGAGCGCCGCCGCCAGGGCCGCCAGGGCTACCAGGAGCGCCGCCACCCATTGCGCCGACCGCAGCGCCTAATGCCGACTGCAGCCCGCCGGCCAGCTTGCCACCCATCGCCACCGAGCCGCCGGCGACGGCGCCGATAGCGCCGCCTGCCGCCAGGCCTGCCGCGACACCATCCCCGGCCGACATCGTAGCGGAACCGTTTAACAGGTCGGTTGCCATCTTGGGCGCTCCCAGCGCGAGAATCAGCATCAAGATCGAGCCGCCGGCCACAGCCCACAGCGGCGCAAGATTGGTCGGACTCATGTTGGCGATGCCATCGCCCATGAAGGAGGCGACCGCCTGCGCGCCGGCCAGCACGTAGTACAGCGTCAGGAACTTGACGCCATAGACGATAGGCGTAGTGATGACCTTCATGGCCAGGTCCTTGGTCCACTTCGTCATGCCGAAGGCCAGGATGATCGGGGAAACCGATGTGAAGAACCACAGCTGAATCCAGGTGACGGCAAACTGCGCCGCCATGAAGGCGAACACCACCAGCACAATCAGGTTGACGGCCCACAGCAGCAACGAGGGGTACACGTCCAGCACCGAGGCATGTTCACCAAATTGCTTTGTCATTTTGTTGATGAGGTCAATGCCGGTCCAGAAAACATCTGATGGGCTGACGGCCGTAACATGCGCGCCATCCTTGCCGAGCTGGATAAAGCCGTTGACCACCGACAGCGCGACCGCCGGCGTGTTGATGAGCCATGTGATAAGGCTGAAGTACATCACCTTCATAATCGTGGCCACGCCAATCTCGATAATGTCGGGGTCTTTCAGCAGGCGCGGAATAATCATCCACACCAGGTCAGCCGTGAACAGCAGCACGGACAACCGGACAGCCGCCACGCGCACAATGTCGCTGAACGCTGCCGCCGCAGTCTTGTACTGGTCCATCACGGTCCCCAGGTCGAACTCAGTGCCGGCCGCCGCGATAGCCGAGAAGGACGACGCCAGGAAGGCAAGGCCCATCAAGACCTTGATGGTCAGGTGGACCACTCGCAGCAGCTGCTGTTCGCGGTGCGCCCACTGCACGGGTGTCAGGTGCATGGCGACTCCTTAGTACGACTTGAAGCCGGATTCACCAGGCTTGCGCACGGGCTTATCGGCAGGGTTCAGCACCTGCTTAGTTACCTCCTGTTTCTTCGCTTCCTGGTCGGCTTTGCTGCTGCAGCCGGTCAGCATCGAGAACAGGACGACGATGGCGATGGCCAGGCCGAGGGACAGGAATTTTTTCTGGTTGAAGGTCATATTGTTGAACATAATTTTTCTCCGTGATGGTAGGGATTAGTAGGACTGGAAACCGGACTGGCCAGCCTTGCGGATGGTCCCGTCGCCCTGGTTGAGGAACTGCGAGGTCGTTTCGCTCTTGTCGCTTTGGGCCTGCGCCTGGCCGGCCATGTACGAGTTTTGAGCCTGCATCTGTGCCATGAACAGCTGGCGCAGTTTCTGCAGCTGCTGGACCTGTTGGCCGGCGACCATCACGCCAGCTTGAGCAATCTGCAGCTGGCCCGGCGAGCCGGCGGCGATGTTCTGGATATTCGCCATCGCGGCCTGTTCGCTGGCGAACTGGTTGGACTGCAGGCCGGCCGAGCGCAGCGCCGCGCTCAGGCTGTCCAGGCTGGTCTGGACCCAAGTACGGGACGCCTGCTGAAAATTGCGGTTCTGCGTGCTGTAGCCGGGGTACTTCGTGGCGAACTGCTGGTCGATGTTGCCCAGGGCGTAGCCCAGCGCCTGGCCCTGCGCGACCAGCTGCGTCAGCGCCTGCAGGTCGGCCTGCACGTCGCCCCACACCATCTGCGGCGCGGCAATCAGGTTTTTCAGCTGCTGCTGGGAGTGTTGAACCTGCGTGATCGTGTTCTGGACCTGCTGATACATCTGCGCCGACTGGTTCACCAGCTCGATGTTGTTCAGGATTTGCGTGATCTCGGTGGACCCGCCGAATCCGGCCACGCTGCCGGCATGGGCGGCACCGCCGCCCAGGATCGACGCCATGAGGACAAGGCTGACTACCTGCTTTGATTTCTTCATTACGACATACATTTTTTTCACCCTGAAAAAGCTGTTTGGGGAACCCGAAACGTGCGTTTCGGGCGGCTTAAATTCCTGCTGGACACCACGCCGCCAAAGGGAAAGAGGCAGTATATTTAGTGCTATACTCCGCCGATTCCACCGACATACAGTGTTTTTGTGTGTCGTTGTTTGCGTGTTTCCATGAATAAACATATTATGCTTCCCCGGTTTCATAGTCAATAGATAGACACATAAATATTTAGTGTGTCGTCACACTTGTTTTTTAACTGCCGATAGACATACAATCTTGCTGTCTGTCGGCCATAAGGAGATTGAAGAAATGCAGATCAGGCAGAGCGGCCGCCGTATCCAATTCCTGCGCACCTACTACGTGCCCGACCTCAAACGCTCTAAGCAGACGCTGCTGGGGTCGGTCGAGGTCGGCGCAACCGAGCTACCGGCCACGCTGGCGGCCAAGCTGACGCAAGAGGAGCGCGGGGAGTTCGCGGTATGGGTGAAGAAGCAGGCGGAAGCCGAGCGCAGCGCCCGGATCGCCCAGGAGATTGAAACGCTCCCGCAGACCATGCGGGACGTGGCCAGCCACGTCATGCGCGGTGCGCAGTTGACGGCGGACCAGGCAAAAGGAATGTGGGACGGCATGGCGCAACTGCGCCGGCAACTCACCAAGGCGGGCTACACCAAGCCGCATTTGAGCGAAGCACCAACAGTGGAAGGAACAAGCAATGATAGAGACGAGGGAGATTCGTAGCGCGATGTGGCGGCTGTCCTGCATCGAGCGGACGCCGTACCAGTACGACGCGGCCGGCCTGGTGTTCGGCTTCGGGCCGATTCACTACCTGGTCGAGCTGGGCGACCAGCTTTTCCTGGCCTGGCAGAACGAGGAAAGCGGGGCCGTGATCGTGAACCCCATCACGCGCTACGGCCTGGACGAACTGGACGAGCTGGGCGCGTATGAACCCTGGACGGTCCTGCACGTGCCGGCCGAGCTGGACCAGGGCATACGGTTTCGGGAGATTGACGCGGCCGAGCTGGCCCAGGCGTATCGGAGGATGGAAGGGTGGACGATTGCGGCGTCCACCCCGCCTGTCATGATGGCCCTAGCGTAGAGCAACAAGACAGCCGAACGATACACGATGCTGGTCCACCTGGCGAGCCTGGCCCGCCGGCGTGGACCGCGTGTAATCGCTTAGGCCGCCCGCCGGCGTGCAGCTGCAGCGCACACCGGACACAGACACGGCCCGAAGCGGCCGACAACCAGCCAGCCCTGGCGTGCAGCGGCTTTCTCGCACTCGCGCCAGGTGCGCCCCGAAAACCTCACCACCGGCCGCGCCTGCAGGCCCAGCGGTGCGCCTGGACAGGCGGCCGTATCGCAACTCAATTCGACGTAGAACACCAGCACGCGCCCTCCGATCCAGGGGAGCGCGCCCAGCTGGGGCCGGTCCTCCTTCTTTGCGTTGTCTCAATTGCAAATTAGACCAGCCCCGGCCGCAGGCTTTGAGCACGCGCAAATGGAAACGTGTACACGCTTCCGTTTGCTGCTGTCAGCGGCCGGCCGGGTACTGCTGGCGGGTGTGCAGGACGCCGACAATCTCAATCACGGCCGGCCGGATGCGGTACACCACCAGGTAGTTCGGATGCACCACGATTTCCCGCGTGCCGGCGACACGGCCGAGGCGGTACAGGTAGGGATGCTGGGGCAGCTGGGACGCGGCGCGCTCGATGTCCTCCTGCAGCTGCAGGGCGGCGCTGTCGTTGCGTTCAGCGATGTATTCGATGATGGTGGCCAGCTGGTCGCCGGCCTTGGGAAGCCACTGTACGGGAAGCATTTACTCTCCAGAAAATCAGGTATAGCACCTGGCTATTCTGGCGTCACGACTTGCCGGCAGGGCGGGCCGTTTTCCGCTTTTCCTCGATGATGGCGCGCATCCGGGCCATCACCTGGTCATGCGGGATGCTGGGGCGCGGGTCGTCGATGGCTTCCTGCACCTGGGCGCGGAACCAGCGATCGTAGGCCGCCGCTTCTTCGGCGGTGGCAAACTCGGACTCAATGGGGGACAGGACGGCATTCATAGGCTCAAGGTTACACCAGACCGGGAGCCAGGGCCAGCGCGCCGGTTACTCAATTTGACTAATACGGGCGTGTGTGAAAACACGAGGATGCCCACCTGTAACCCCAACCTACCGGGCCGCTTCCCTCTGGCGTGCGCCTCCGGCCGGCAGTTTCTTCGTGTTTTCACCCACACCCCAGCGCCGGCGGCCGGGTTACTCAATTTGACTAATTTCCGGCGGCGGCCGGCACCAGGTGCGGAAACCGTATTTCCTGGAAATGAGGAAACCGCACTTCCAGGAACTGCAGCTGGCGCAGTTCCTGGCCAGCGCCGTGATGAAGAACTCCCAAGGCGGCCGGCTCCCTGGCCAGGCCCGCCAGGCACGCAGGGCCAGCGGCGGGAAATGAGGAAACCGCATTTCCCGGAACTGCACCAGGCGCACTGCCGGCGTGATGAAGAACTCCCACGGCATGACGTGGAACGGCTTTTATGTCTAATCGACCCCCTCACGGCATTGCAAATCGTTTCCCAATACTGTATAAAGTGGGAACCAATCACGGTTTTTATGGGAACCCATAACCATGCAAAGTATCACTATCGAGACGGCAAAAACCCTTGTCGGGACCAACACCGTCACCCGTGCTGTCATCGAGTGCTTCGACGGCCGCCGCTGGGCCATCGTGCTACGCGGCCGCGATGAATTCGTGCTGCGCTCCAAGCGCCAGAACCCCAAGGCGTTCGCCAAGGTGGAAACCGCCCTGGAGGAAATCAAAGGCCTTGGCCTGCGCCATGCTGAGGTGAACATGGAGAAGTGGCAGCGTGACCAGGCCACACTGCCGGCGGCCGCATGAAGTACAGCTACGAAATCAATCCGCGCCCCGTGGAGCTGGGCGGCGGCTGGCGGCTGCGGCTGATCGAGGATGGCCAGGAGGTCGGCGGCGGCGTGTTCCCCATCGAGCAGGAGAAGGCCGAACCGGCGAAGGGCATAGCCTGGTGGAACGAGCTGCAGGAGAAGGAGCGGGCCTGGTGGCTTGAGCGCGCCGTGGAGCGCGGCACGCTGGGGACAGCAGCAGAAGCCTACATGGCGTATCTGCTGACCGAGGCATACGACGACGCCGAGGCCACGGCCTATGAATGGCTCGATTCCAGGGAAGGAGCAGACACCAATGGCTAACGCAAAACCAAAGGCGGCCGACACGCCGGCACCGAAAGCGCGTAAGCCCCGCGCACCCGCGAAGGCTCGCAAGCCGACCGATGTAGCGACGATCCAGAGCGCGCCGCTGCAGCTGGGATTCTGGCCTGATGCAGTGCGTGGCGTGCCGAATGCCGCGCTACGCGGCGCGCTGTTCTCGATCAGCAAAGAGCGCGATATGGCGAAGAAGCGGCAGCGCCTGGCTACGGTGGACGGCTACCAAATCATGTTCCGGGGCGAACGGTTCAACCAGACCGATCTGGACCTGTGGGAAATGCTGCTGCACATTGGCCGGCAACAGACCTACGGCAAGCACATCGAGTTTCTGGCCAGCGACTTGCTCAAGGCGCTGGGCCGGCCAACGGGCGGCGGAAATTACGAAGTGCTAAAGGAGGACATTGCCCGCCTCATGGGCGGCGTTGTCGAAATCACGTTCACGGACACCAAGGAGACATTCATCGGCTCCCTGATCCACAACGCCTACCGCGAGGAATCGACGCAACGCTACGTGCTGGTGTTCGATGAGAAGATGCGCAAGCTGTACGACGCCGGCTACACCCATGTCGATTGGGAGCAGCGCGTGAAGCTCAAGGGCGACAGCCTGGCGAAGTGGCTGCACGGCTTCTACGCCACGCACGCGGCACCGATGCGCTACAAGGTCGAGACGATCAAGGAACTGTGCGGCAGCACCACCGGCCGCCTGGTTGATTTTCGCGTGGCACTTCGCAAGGCCCTGGACAAGCTCAAAACGGTGGGCGCAATCACCAGCTGGAGCATCGACGCCAAAACAGACCTGGTGACGGTGCGCCGCAAGGGGAGCGTGAGCCAGCAGAAGCACCTGGAAAACAAACAGGCTGCCCAGGCCAGCGCCGAGTTTTCAGGGGCAGAGAGTGGCACCCTGGAGGGATTCGATGCGGCCCAGGCGTAACTCACGCCAAGGAGGGGCGGCGGCCCCTCCTACCATTGCCGGCAGGATCGGCTTTTCACTCACACTCTCCATCGGCTTTTCACTCACACCCGCCATAGCAGGACCGAGGCAAAATTCATCGGCTTTTCACTCACACCAAAGGAAAGCGTGTACACGCATCGCTTTTCCGTTGCCTTTGTGGCACTTTTCATCGGCTTTTCACTCACCCGCGAGCATCGGCTTTTCACTCACACCCATCGGCTTTTCACTCACACTAAATCGGCTTTTCACTCACACTAAATCGGCTTTTCACTCACAAAAAACCGGCATTTTTCATAGTGTTAACTCAGGGCAATAATAGCTTTTTTTAATAGTTTTTTTAATCCGCACGAAGCTTGCGCCGTGCGACTTAATACCCCCACCCCGCCCGCTAGCGGGCACCCCGTGAGGGGAAATCAAGACTGCGCTTCGCGCACAAGGAAGACTCAACCCCGATACGCGACCGCCGCCGCGCCGGTCGATCCCGGAGGGATCGCCGGTGTTGCTGTTGGGTTTTCAGGTTTTTCTTTTCAAGGTTTTCAAGGTTAACCGGGCGTGCCGATTTCGGAACGAAATCGGTGCGCAAGCAAGCGGGGACGCCCGCGCGCTAAGGTGGCCAGCTGACCCATCACGCAGTCCACCGGCCTGCAACAGTCTGTGCCTGGACTGCGCCCCGCCGGTCGGCGGCGTGGCTTGCCATGATGGGCTGGGGTGGCCCTGAACGGGCCATCCTCGCTCCCTCGCCCTTCGGGCATCGGTCCTCGGACTCAAATCGCCCCAGCGGGCAACTCTGCGGCCGGTATGGTCTGCCAGGTAGAGGTGTGCGACGGACGGCGGCAAGGTGCGGGCTGGCGAGGCGCGAAGGCTGGGCGTCGGCTTCAAAATGGCCCACGGGCTGCATAGGCGGGCGCTGGCCGCGTTTTGGCGGCGGGTCGGTCCTTTCCCCTCACCTTGAGCAGAAAAACGCTCTACGGGCTTATTTTCCGGTCTGGTTGCTCAAAATGAGTAACCAGCTCATTGCTCTGGTGGCTGATATACGCCGGCGGCAAACCTGCGGCGTCAGCCTGGCGCACGGCTGCAGCGACGGCCGCCGCCAGGCCGGCCCGGAACTCGGCCCCCAAGATCAGGTTTTGCAGTGTCGTGGTCATGTGTCCACTTTACGGCAAAATGG
>NZ_JBWKQJ010000031.1:0-13403 GCF_059418705.1 Duganella sp. GW821-FHT07F09
TACTGACAGGCCACTATTTTCATAGCGCCTATTTCATTACTTCTTGTGAACATTTGATATTTTAAGTATCGCGGAACTTGGTTACCCTTGCTCCGCGTGCACTTTCATCAAACGTCCACACTTATCGACTGTTAATTTTTAAAGAACTGGGCTCCCGCCGAGGGCGGTACTGCGTCGCCAACAAATCGTTTTGTCTGTCAGCGAAGAAGGAAGAGTATGAATCGTTTAGACCGTTTCGTCAACCTTCTTTTTTGCCTCGCTTCACTCTGCAACACCTTGTTTTGTGTGCACCGTTTTGCGAGGAGGCGAACTATAGCAAAGCCCCTTTAGGCTTGGCAAGAACTTTCTTCACGCCATCAGCAAGCACCGCGATTAACAACGCGCCCGCGCCTATTCCCATCAGCAAACGGTGGTCGCCGCCGCTTTGCGCGAACAGATAGGAATAGCCATAACCGGCCAACGCCTGGAACAAGGCGAACACTGTCGTGGCCCGGCTCCATACGGCGCTCTGGGCGTGCGCATCGCCCGGTAAAATCTGATGTACGCGGCCCAGCACAATCGGCACGATCCCCGGCGGGAAAGAACCAACGACAACCGTGGCCGCGATGAGCACCACATGATTTGCAGAAAACATCATTAACGCGATCACGCCGGCCTGCATGATCAACGCCCACTGCGCTGTGCGTGTCGGACCGATACGGTCGGTCATGGCGCCATAGACCATTGGTCCGGCGATCGCACCTATGCCGTAAGCGATCCAGAACAAGGCCGCCGTGTGCGTTCCCCATCCCAAGCCACGCGCGACGTAGTCAACCAAGAACACCATTAGCGGAACCAGGCCGATCGCCATCAACGCGTACTGGACATAAAGCACGTTCAGATCGAAACGCGCGCCGGCTTTAGCCTCCGTAGGCTGCGCGCTTTGAGCGGCGGCATGAACGTGCGGCGCGGACGGCCAACAGAACCAACTTGCGATACTGAGCACCAGCGCCAGCGCGCCCAGACCGAGCCACGTCTCGCGCAAACCGACACCCAGCAGCATCGGCACCACCGTACCCGAGGCGGCAATACCAACGCCCACGCCCAGGAAGATCGCCCCGCTCGCCGTCCCCCTGCGCTCGAGCGGCACATGCGGCAACACCGTCGACGCGACCAGCACCATGATGATGCCGCCGGATATGCCCGACAACAGACGCCAAACAAAGAACCAGCTCACCGACAGCGGGAAGGCGCAAGCGAAGAATGCCAGCGAGGCCAGCATCATCATCAGGCGCAGCGTCGCCCGCGCCGTTAGCCGCGCGGCCAGCGGACGCCCCGCCAAAGCACCCACGAGATATCCAACCAGATTGGCCGCGCCCAGATAGACCACATCCTGCGCGGCAAACCAGTGCGCCTCGATCAGCGGCGGTATCAACGGCGTGTAGCCGAAGCGCGCCAGGCCGATGCCCACGAGGCTGGCGCACAGGCCCGCGAAAATGGCGCGCCCGGCCGCGCCCTTGTCTGTTGCGATATTCATCACGATCCCTATTGACTCATCATGTGCGACAGCATACTTCTTTGCCTACGTCAGCGCTTGGCGCAGGATTTCTTTCCGCCGCTTCTATCCGGCACGCTCCAACAGCGCCTTAAATGTCTTTCGCCCCTGGCACCAAAACTGCGGCTGCCGCGACAGTCTTCGCTCCGCACGCGCCCACGATGTGGGGTGGCCCCGTAAAAGCCACATCCTTCCCGACCCCAGTCGAAACGACCGGCTGCACCATCGTTCGACGCAACGGAGCATGCCCAATGAAAATCTCAAACGACCAACCCGCTATCAGCGGAAAGACACACCTCAGCGCATCGCTGGCAATTCAAAAACATGCCCACGCCAAGGACTTGGAAACCCGCGTCCTCCCGGCTTGCGAAGCATGTTGAAGAAATATCAGAAATCGCTGTCCAATAACGATGCGGCCGCCGGCGGCCACAAACATCACGGCCACCAGCATCACCTGCACAAGCATCACGGCCATCAAGGCCATCACCACAAGACGCCGGCGACCGACGACAACGCGTCCATCAATCCCACGAGCGCCACGCCGCCGGTGCAGCTGACGACGACAACCAAGCTACCCGATTCGCCCGACACCACCACCAACAGCACCCGGCACACATCCAGGATAGCGGCGTCCGCACCGAGGACGGTAGCGCCCGTCGCCACGCCGGTCATCGCGCCGACGGGCAAGCCCGCGACGGACGTCGACGCGCGCCAGACGCTGGACGCCGGCCACGGCTGGGGCGCGCGGAACGGCGGCGTCACCGGCGGTTCGAAGGCCGACAACGCCCACGTCTACACCGTCTCGACGCGCGCCGAACTGCTGGCCGCGCTCGGCGGCAACAACGCCACCAATGGCGGCAACGCCACGCCCAAGATCATCAAAATCACCGGCAACATCAACCTGAACGCCGACGACCAGGGCCGGCAGCTGAGCAAAGCCGACTTCGCCAACGAAAAAGCCCAGCTCGACCACGACATGCTGACCGTGGGTTCGAACACCACCATCATCGGCGTCGGCCCCGACGCCGGGATCACGGGCGGCGGCTTCAACGTGAACGACTCGCGCAACGTCATCATCCGCAACCTCAACATGAGCACGCCATTCGATTTCTTCCCGGGCAAGGACGACCAGGGCAATCCGCACGGCCGGGTCTACAGCATTGAAGCGAAAGGCACGCAGAACCTGTGGGTCGACCACAACACCTTCAGCGACGGCAAGGCGCCGGCCGGCGCCATCAGCGGCGACCAGATCGACTTCACCAACGGCGCCAACTTCGCCACCATCTCCAACAATCAATTCTTGAGTCACAACAAGTCGATCCTGATTGGCTCGAGCGACGGCAGGACCAGCGACGCGGGCAAGCTCAACGTCACCATCGACCACAACCTGTTTGCTGGGGTGTCGCAGCGCGATCCGCGTGTTCGCTACGGCCACGTCGACGTGGCGAACAATCTGTACCGGGACAGTTCGTCGCAGACCGAACGCTTCCAATACAACCTGGGGGTCGGCGTGCACTCGGACATCACGTCGCAGAACAACGCCTTCGAGACCCAGGGCGTCGATACAAGCAGCCTGGTCAAACGTTTTGGTGATTCGGGACATTTGACCGATTCGGGATCGCTGGTCAATGGCAAGGCGGTCGATCTGTCGTCGTCGCCTTCGGGCAACGGGCCTGGCGGCGGCGCCCTCGCGCATCTGGACGCGACGGCGGACCTGTCCGCGATCGTGCTGGCGCAATCGGGCGCCGGCAAGCTGAACGTGGCGGCCTAGGAAAACGGCCCACGGCGAAGCGGCACGACGTCCTCAACAATTATTGATGACGACGTCGATCCGCTTGTGCACATCCTCGGCGAACGCCAGGAATTCGCGCATCTCCTCCGGCCGCGAGACGTCCAGCGCGAACCACTCGGCCGAGCCGCCGGCGCTGCGGATTTCCGTCACCAGCGCATGCAGCTTGGCGGAGCGGCGCGCGCCGAGCACCACGTGATGGCCCTCGCCGGCCAGCTGACGCGCCGTGGCAGGACCGCTGCCCCGGCTGGCCCCGGCAATCAGGATCACCTTTCGAGTGGTATGTGCAATAGCAGTCATGATGCGCTCCTTTCAATGGCAATAAAACCAGCATGCATCATACGAACATCCGGCTTTGCTGCGAATGCACATGTCTATGTGTTTCTTGCCTAATCCTATACTTCGATGAGAGCCAGGTAGCCAGCGCGGCGACTTTGATGGATCATTCCTATTCACCACCGTATTTTTGGAAGGATTCGAATTGGAACGCATGATCGCGCTGCACACCAGCCTGGCGAAACACGACGGCTACACCGAGACGGCGCTGGAGGACGTGCGCCTGACCCGCGCCACGCAGAGCGTGACCAAGGCGCCCGCCATGTCCGATCCCTGCATCGCCATCGTGCTGCAAGGCCGCAAGCGCGCCCACTTCGGCGAGGACGTGCTGCAGTTCGACGCCGAGCACTACCTGGTGGTCGCCATCCCCACGCCGTTCATCAGCGCCACCGAGGCATCGGTCGAGGAACCGTTCCTGGGCCTGGTCATCCGGGTCGACCGCACCACGCTGGCCGACCTGATGTTCGCCATCGACCAGACCGCCAACGAGGTGCCGGCCATGCCCAAGGGCATGATGACCACGCGGATGGACGAGCGCCTGCGCGAGACCGTGCTGCGCCTGATGGAAGCGCTGAGCTCGCCACTGGAGGCGCGCGTGCTCGGTCCGGCCATCGTGCGCGAAATCTGCTTCCGCGTGCTGATGGGCGAACAAGGGGCGGCGATGCGCGCCGCGTTGACCAGCCAGGGCCAGTTCGGCCGCATCGCCAAGGCGCTGAGGCGCATCCACGCCGATTGCGCGGCCGACATGGATGTCGGCATGCTGGCGGCCGAGGCCAGCATGAGCGTGCCGGCCTTCCACGTGCATTTCAAATCGGTGACGCACTGCTCGCCGATCCAGTATCTGAAGTCGGCGCGGCTGCACCAGGCGCGGCTGCTGATGGCGCGCAGCGACATCACGGCGCAGGCGGCATCGGCACAGGTCGGCTACGAAAGCCCGTCGCAGTTCAGCCGTGAATTCAAACGCTACTTCGGCCGCAGCCCCGGCGAAGAGGCCGAGGCGATGCGGCGCATGCTGGCGCCCCAGCCGGCGGAAACGGCAAGGTTGCCGTAAAGATAATTAGAGGTTAGTATGCGAGGACGACGGCATTACAAATAAATCAATGTCGCGTTTTTCGTCTCAACCCTAAGGAACCTTATGCGACTCTCCATCATCGCGGCGGCCGCGCTCGCCGTTGCCGGCCCATCGTTCGCGGCACCGTTTGAACCTGGCGTGTATCTGGGCGTCTCCGGCGGACGCGCCTCGGTCTCGTCCAAATACGCGGACAACAGCAGCGACTTTTCAGTCGGCGGCGCGGTCGGCTACCAGTACACGCCCAATTTCGGCTTCGACGTCTACACACGCGGCCTGAGCCTCGATCCGTTCCGTGGCATGTTCACCGAGGCCGGTTACTACCCGGATCGTACATATGGCATCGCGGTCCAGGGTACGGTGCCGCTCAACGAGCGCTTCAGCCTGTTCGGCCGCGCCGGCGTCGGCCGCACTTCGATGCAGGGCAACCGCGGCGACCTGCCCGACCGCGATGAAACGGATCCGATGGTGGGCGTGGGCGTCAGCTACGCCTTCAACCGCCACTGGTCGATCGGCGTGGACGCCAGCTATCTGACCAAAACCGAAGTGTCGCTGTTCTCGTTCGGCGCTCGCTTCAATTTCTAGCGACAGGTAGGGCGGATTAGGCGGAACGCCGTAATCGGCCAATGCGTGCGTCGTCGAAACGCACGCATTGGCCGATTACGCTTCGCTAATCCGCCCTACGTATTTCCGTAGTGTTTCGCGCGTCATGGTGTTTGCAGGCTTGGCGCATTGCGCGCGGCCGCGCCAGTTCTAGGCGCAACCGCGCACGATCCACTCGCCCAGGCTGTCGAGCGCTTCCCACGGCTCGCGGCCGTGCGGCCGCACCAGGAAATAGCCGAGTCGTGTGCTCAGGGCCGGCGTCGGCAGAACGACCAGCTGGCCGCCCCTCACCAACTCATCGACCAACGGACGCCATCCCAGCGCGACGCCGTGCCCGGCGATCGCCGCCTGGATCAGCAACGGATAATTCCCCAGCGTCAGGCTCGGGATATCGCCACCGCCAGGCAGCCCTTGCAGTTGCGCCCAGTCCCGCCAGGTCATCCAGCGGTTTAGACCGCCGCCGCCCAAATGCAGCAGCGGCAAGCGCAACACGTCGGCGGGCGCGCCACCGGCTTGCGCGTGCCGCTCCAGCCACGCCGGTGAGCACACCGGCACCACCACCTCAGGCAAGATCTGCCGCGCGTCGCATCCAGTCCATTGGCCGTCGCCGAACGAGATCGCCAAATCCACCGCCTCGCCACGGATGTCGAAGGCGTTTTGCGAGGTGACGATGCGCACGTCGAGCTCGGGCCGCAACTCTTGAAACGCCGCCAGACGCGGCATCAGCCAGAACTGCGCGAAGGCGAAATCGGTCGCCACCGTCACCACTTGGCGGGTGCGCCGCGCGCGCAGCTTGTCTACCGCGCCATGGATCGCCGCCAGATGATCGCGCACCGCCTCGTGCAAGGTGGCGCCGTCCGCCGTCAACGTCACGCCGCGATGGGCGCGCTTGAACAGCGCCGTGCCCAAGTCTTTTTCCAGTGCGGCGATACGCTGGCTGACGGCCGGCTGGCTGGTGCCGAATTCCTCCGCCACCAGCGTGAAATTCAGGTGCCGCACCGCCGATTCGAAGAAGACCAGACTGTGCAACGGAACTCCTTGAGGTGGATTAGCCATAAAGTTCTCTTATGTTTCGATAATTTATTCTGCCCTCAAGACGCTGAATTTGCAAAGAAAATCTCAATTTCATACATAAGCCATATTTATATTATTCGAATATGAATATGCAAATTGATACGTTCATAATTTTCGGCGCACATCGCAGAATGCGTGCATCGATACATTTACGCAGATGCCTAATGCAGCCTAATATTCTGATCCTGATGGCCGACCAATTGACCGCGCGCGCCCTGGCCGCCTACGGCAACCGGGTCACCTCGACGCCGCAAATCGATGCCCTGGCCGCCGCCGGCGTGGTCTTCGATTCGGCGTATTGCAATTCGCCGTTGTGCGCGCCGTCGCGCTATGCGCTGATGACCGGCACCCTGCCATCGGCCAACGGCGGCCACGATAATGCCGCCGCCCTCTCCTCCGAGGCGGTGACGTTCGCCCATTACCTGCGCCACGCCGGCTACCGCACCATCCTCTCGGGAAAGATGCACTTTTGCGGCGCCGACCAGTTGCACGGCTTCGAGGAGCGCCTGACCACCGACATCTATCCGGCCGACTTCGGCTGGACGCCGGACTGGCGGCAACCGGACGTGCGCCCCGACTGGTATCACAACATGTCGTCGGTGATCGACGCCGGCCACTGCGCGCGCAGCAATCAGCTCGACTTCGACGACGAGGTCGTGTTCGCCGCGCGCCAAAAGCTGTTCGACCTCGCCCGCGACCCCGACCGCAGGCCGTTCTGCATGACCGTGGCGATGACGCACCCACACGATCCCTACGCAATCTGCTCGCCATACTGGGAGCAATACAGCGATGCCGACATCGACCCGCCGCGCGTGCCCGAGGCGCCGGCCGGCGAGGACGCGCACTCGCGCCGCCTGCGCGCCGTGATCGGACTGGATCAAACACCGGTCACGTCGGAGCAGACGCGCCGCGCGCGCCGGGCCTACTACGGCGCCATCTCGTATGTGGACGAGCAGATCGGCGTGCTGCTGCGCGCGCTGCGCGAATCGGGCCAGGCCGACGACACCGTCATCATCGTCACCTCCGACCACGGCGACATGCTGGGCGAACGCGGCCTCTGGTACAAGATGAACTTTTTCGAGCCGGCCAGCCGCGTGCCGCTGATCGTCCATGCGCCGCAACGGTTCCAGCCGCATCGCGTGGCCGAGTCGGTGTCGCTGGTCGATCTGCTGCCGACCTTGCTAGACCTGGCCCACGACGGCGCCACGCCGCCGGCCGGCGCCGCCTTCCCGCTCGACATCGCCGGTCGCAGCCTGCTGCCCCACCTTACGCAACGCGGCGGCCACGACGGCGTCGCCGCCGAATATCTGGCCGAGGGTGCACTGGCGCCCATCGTCATGCTGCGCCAGGGCGCCTGGAAGTTCGTCCACTCGCCGACCGATCCCGACCAGCTCTACCACCTCGGCGATGATCCCGACGAACTGCGCAACCTGGCATCGGACCCGGCCAGCGCCGACGTGCTGGCCCGCTTCCGCGCTGACACCGTGCGCCGCTGGGACTTGCCGGCGCTGCACCGGCAAGTGCTGGCCAGCCAGGCGCGCCGGCGCTTTATCGGCGCCGCCAACGCGCTCGGCGTGCATCACGCATGGGATTACCAGCCGCCGCGCGACGCCAGCAAACGCTACATCCGCAACCATCTCGACCTCGACGCGCTGGAGGCCCGGGCGCGCCTGTCCGTCCGACCAGGAGCCGACGCATGAATCACGCATATCCATCCGGCCCGGTCCGCCTCGCGCACCGCGCCGCGCTGACCACGCTGGCCGCCGGCGCCGTCATGCTGGCCGCGATCGCCAACCCGGCCCACGCCGCCGAACCCGAATCCTGCCGCGCGGTGCGCATGGCCGATCCCGGCTGGACCGACATCGGCGCCGCCAACGCGCTGGCTGGCATCGTGCTCGACGCCCTCGGCTACGAACAGAAAGTGCTGCCGCTGTCGGTGCCGATCACCTACGCCGGCTTGCAAAAAGGCCAGATCGACGTCTTCCTCGGCAACTGGATGCCAGCCCAGCGTCAGCTGGTCGATCCATTGCTGAAGGCCGGCACGATCGACTTCCTGCACGCCAACCTGCCGGGCGCCAAGTTCACGCTGGCCGTGCCGGACTACGTGGCACGCGCCGGCGTGCGCACCTTCAGCGACCTGGCCAAACACGCCGACAAGTTCGACCGCAAAATCTACGGCATCGAATCGGGCGCGCCCGCCAATCAATCCATCAAGAAAATGCTGGCCGCCCAAAGCTACGGCCTCGGCGGCTGGACCTTGGTCGAGTCGAGCGAACAAGGCATGCTCAGCCAGGTCACCCGCAAAGGCCGCAATGCCGAATGGATCGTGTTCCTCGCCTGGGAACCGCACCAAATGAACAACACCTTCAAGCTGGCCTACCTCGACGGCGACGACCTGTACTTCGGGCCGAAATTCGGCAGCGCCAGCGTCAACACGGTGGCGCGCCGTGGTTACCGCGCGGCCTGCCCCAACGTCGGCCGGCTGTTTGCCCAGATCGAATTCAGCGCGCCGCTCGAGCACGCCATCATGGCCGACATGCTCGACAAAAAACAGCCGGCGCGCACCGCCGCCCTGCGCCAACTGCGCGCCCGGCCCGAGCTGGCGAACGCCTGGCTGGCCGGCGTCACCACCCGCACCGGCGGCGACGCCGCGTCCGCCGTACGCGCGCGCCTGGCCCAGCCCTGATTCCCCCATCTCTTCATCCACTACCGCCGGAGCCACCGATGCGACACGCACTGCGATTCAAACCCCTCCACCTTCTCGTGTTGCAGGCGCTGGCCTGCTCCGCCCATGCCGCGGCCGACCCGGCGCCGATCGCCGCCTCCACCGATACGCCGATCGAGACCGTGTTCGTGCAGGGCCAGGGCCGCCAGGTGCAGAACATCACGCGCAAGGATCTGGCCGAGGCCATCCCCGGCACCAGCCCGCTGAAGACCTTGGAGAAGTTGCCCGGCGTATCGTTCCAGTCGGCCGATCCGTTCGGCGCCTACGAGTGGTCGGCGCACATCTCGATCCGTGGCTTCAGCCAGAACCAGCTGGGGTTCACCCTCGACGACATCCCGCTTGGCGACATGAGCTACCGCAACCACAACGGCTTGCACATCAGCCGCGCCATCTCGTCCGAAAACGTCGGCAACGTCGCGGTGTCGCAAGGGACGGGCGCGCTCGGCACGGCCTCGACCAGCAATCTGGGCGGCACGGTCGGCTTCACCACGCGCGGCCCCGCCGATGTCCCCGGCGCCACCCTGTCGCAAACGCTGGGTAGCGACAGCACCTCGCGCACTTTCGTCCGCTATGACACGGGCCTTCTGCCGACCGACACCAAAGCCTATCTGTCGCTGACGCGCCAGCGCGCCGACAAGTGGAAAGGCGACGGCGGCCAGGACCAGAACCAGTTCAATTCCAAGGTGGTGCAAAAGCTCGGCGCCAGCCAGTTGAGCGCCTTCTTCAACTACTCCGAACGCGACGAGACCGACTACCAGGACTTGTCGTTCGACAGCGTGCGCCGGCTCGGCTACAAATGGGACAACTACGCGCCCGACTGGCAACGCGCGGTCGCCGCCGCCAGGGGCGTCTACAGCGGTGGCGTCAACAACCTCGACGACGCCTATTACCTCGGACGCGGCTTGCGCAACGACTGGCTCGGCGGCGTCGCGCTGGAGTGGAATCCCAGCGATACCGTGCGCTTGAAAACCACCGTCTACGATCACCGCAACCATGGCGAGAGCCATTGGTACACGCCGTATACGCCGTCGTCGGCCAGCGTGCCGATCTCGGTACGGGCGCAAACCTACGCCATCGACCGTACCGGCGTGGTCAGCGATCTGACGTGGGAGCTGGGCAGCCACACCGTTACGGCGGGCGTCTGGGGCGAACGCAGCGTGCACAGCTGGTCGCGCGCCTTCTTCGCCGTCGACGGTCCGGAAAGCACCGACCATTTCCTCGACAATCCGTTCTCGACGGTGATCGCCCAGCGCTTCGTCAGCAAGACCACACAGCTGTATTTACAGGACAGCTTTGCCGCGCTCGACGACAAGCTCAAGCTCAGCTATGGCTTCAAGAGCAGCAAGGCGCGCATCGATGGCGACAACCTGGTCGGCGGCCGCGCCGGCGGCAAGCTGGAGGCGTCGAAGAAATTCCTGCCGCAGGCGGGCCTGACCTACGCCCTCACCGACCGCGAGGAACTGTTCTCGTCGTGGGCCAAGAACATGAACGCCTACCAGGCCGGCGCCGACGGTCCGTTCTCGCAGACACAGGCCGCGTTCGACCTGAGCGCGGGCAAGGTCAAGCCGCAGACCTCCACCACCGTCGACCTGGGCCTGCGCTCGCGGCGCGGTCCGCTGCAGGCGTCGTTGGCGCTGTACGTGGCAGACTTCAAGAACCGCCAGTTGAACGTCGCCACCTGCACCGGCATTGTCGGTTGCCCGACCACCTTGGCCAACGTGGGCAAGGTGGAGACCAAGGGTTTGGAGGCGGCGCTGGACTGGAAGATCGCGCGTGAATGGGCCTGGTTCAATTCCTTCACCTACAACGACTCGGCCTACAAGCAGGCGCCGGTGTACTACGAGGGCGCCACGCCGATCAACGTCAACGGCAAGCGCGTGGTCGACGCGCCGAAAGTACTGTTCAACACCGAGGTATCGTATGAGCGCGCCGGCTGGTTCGCCCGCGCCGACGCCAAATATACGGGAACGCGCTACTACACCTATCTCAACGACAGCCCGGTGCCGTCGTTCTGGCTGGCTAACCTGAGCGCGGGCTACAAGCTCGGCAACATCGGTCCATTCAAGAGCGCGTCGCTGCAATTGAACGTGACTAACGTGTTCGACAAGCGCTACTTCGCCACCATCGGCACCAACGGCTTCGCCAGCAGCGATCCATCGGGCGGTTTCGCCACCATGCTGGCGGGCGCTCCGCGCGCCGCCTTCCTGACCCTGAACGGCAAACTGTGAGTACCCGCCATGTCCAACGTTAAAGTCTCACTGCGCAATGTCTGCAAGGTGTTCGATTCGAGTCCCGCCGCCGCGCTGGACGATGTGTCGCTCGACATCGCGGAGGGTGGCATCTGCGTGCTGATGGGCTTGTCGGGTTCGGGCAAGTCGACCTTGCTGCGCACCATCAACGGCCTGGCGCCGCCGTCTCGCGGACAGGTGCTGATCGACGGCGTCGACCTGAACCGCCTGGCGCCGCGCCAGTTGCAGCAACTGCGGCGCGAGGCGATGGGCATGGTGTTCCAGTCGTCCGCGCTATTTCCGCATCGAAGCGTAATCGATAATGCCGCCTTCGGCCTGGAGATCGCCGGTGTTGGCCGCACGGAGCGGCACCGGCGCGCATCGGCCATGCTGGAACAGGTCGGCCTGCTGGCGCACGCGCAACAGTATCCGCATCAGCTGTCCGGCGGCATGCGCCAGCGAGTCGGTCTGGCGCGGGCGCTGGCGGTGGACCCGGCGCTGCTGCTGATGGACGAGGCGTTCTCTGCGCTCGATCCGCTCAAACGGCGCGAAATGCAGGAGTTGCTGCTGAGCTTGCAGCGCGAGCGGCGCCGCACCATTGTGTTTGTCTCCCACGACATCGATGAAGCGCTGCATCTTGGCGACCAGATCGCGCTGCTGCATGGCGGCCGTCTGGTTCAGCAAGGCACGTCGCGTGAGCTGCTGGGGAATCCGGTCAACGATCACGTGCGCGAATTTTTCAACAGCGCCGATACGTCCTGCCATTTGCTGGCGACCGACCTGATCGATCACGAAGCGGTGGCCGCGTCGGCGCCCGAGCAGCCCAGTGTCGCCGCCGATGCCAGGCTGAGCGAATTGATGCCGCGACTGACTGCTTATCAAGTGCCGTTGACCGTGCGCGACGCCAGCGGGGTCGCGCTGGGACTGATCACCGCCGCCAGCGCGCTGCGCATCATTTCACGCGCAAGCGCCAAGGGCTGATATGTTCGAACAATTCCACCAATATTTGCCTCTCGGCGACGCGGTCAACGGCGCGGTCAGGATGCTGATCGATCACAACGGCGGCCTGTTCGACAGCGCCGGGCGTGTCATCGAAGGTCTGGCCGGTGTTATTGAAAATGTTCTGCAACTGGCGCCCGCGTGGGCAGTGATCGTTGCGGCCGCTATCATTGGCTGGCGCCGCCTGTCCTGGCGCTTCGGCTTGTTCGCGGGATCGGCGTTGTTGCTGATCGCGGTGCTGGGCTATTGGCAGCAGATGATCGTCACGTTGGGACTGACCTTGTCGGCCACGTTGATCAGCTTGGCGCTGGGTGTGCCGCTTGGAATTTTAGCGGCCAGGAACCGGCATGTGCATGCGGTGCTGCGGCCAGTGCTGGATTTCATGCAGACCATGCCTGCCTTTGTTTATCTGATCCCGGCGGTAATGCTGTTCGGACTTGGGCGCGTGCCGGGCATCATCGCCACGGTGATTTTCGCGATGCCGCCGGCGGTGCGGCTCACCACCATCGGGATTTTGCAGGTGGACAAGGAGCAGTTGGAGGCCGGGCAAGCGTTTGGCGCAAGCGGATGGCAGTTGCTGTTCAAGGTACAGCTGCCGCTGGCCTTGCCGGCTCTGATGGGTGGCATCAATCAAACCATCATGATGGCCTTGTCGATGGTGATCGTCACGTCGATGGTCGGCGCGGGCGGATTAGGTGGAGAGGTGTTGAGCAGCATCCAGCAGCTGGATGTGGGATTGGGTTTTGAGAGCGGTTTATGTGTCGTGTTGCTGGCGATCATCCTGGACCGCATCACGCAAAGTTTTGGTGAGCGGTGATAAGAAGGCTCGAGGAGACACGTAGGGCGGATTAGCGAAGCGTAATCCGCCATGCATGCGTTTCGACGGCTCATGGAATGGCGGATTACGGCGTTCCGCCTAATCCGCCCTACGTGTCTCCGTGGTCCGCTTAAGACCCGGCGCATGGACGCAAAAAAGCCCCGACCAGATCACTGGAAGGGGCTTTTTAATATAACTAGCCTGACGATAACCTACTTTCACACTGGTT
>NZ_JBWKQJ010000032.1:0-12322 GCF_059418705.1 Duganella sp. GW821-FHT07F09
TCTTCATGCAGAACTTTCAAAAATCTGAGTTTGGAAAATTCTACTTTTAAACGCGATCATTTGGTGGGGGGATTACCCACAGACGGCTTAAATACCGTGGAGACACGTAGGGCGGATTAGCGAAGCGTAATCCGCCATGCGTGCATCACCTGCGGCGCATACACGGCTGACCCGAGCTAACGGTTCGTCAACGGCGCAAGTTGCTGGAGGCAGCGATTTAGATCAAAAAATCGTCTGTCGTCGGGGATTTTCTGAATGCATGCGATGGCAGACCGTATGCGCCGGAGCCGAAGTTCAGTATGGTTAGCAACACATTGTGCTGCCCAAGTCGAAGGCCAAGAGCCGCCCGCACCGGTGAGGGAGCCGATCAACTCGCACTCTCCATTACGATACAGTGCCCACGCGACTTGTTGTGATTTCAGCGCCTTAATCAGTCGCTCGTCGACGGGCGTGGAATCGCTGGAGGATGCCACGACCAAGCTGACGAGTTCAGCGTGCTTCGCCGCCATCTGCTTTTCGGCCTTTTCCTGCTTTTGATTCAGCAGCAGCCCCATTTGCATGGCGCTACCCTCAGGCCAGCATTCGGGCTTGTCCGAGCAGTCGACCGGGTTTGCCAGCGCCAAAAGCGGCAGGGCGACGAGCAAAACAAGCAAACAACGCCGCATCATCACAGTGCCTGTCATCTTAAGTCCTCAGCCGGTTTTGTTGCCACAATAAATTCTTTCCTCGAAACTGGAGGCAGGCCGGTAGGTCGGAAAAGTGCGGGAAACTGGACTCCCGCCCCTGACGCCCGTCTCATGGCGAGCTTATCGGTCCAGCACAAACCGACTGGCGCATGGAAGCCCCGACCGATGACACTGTCAATAAAC
This sequence comes from Duganella sp. GW821-FHT07F09, assembly GCF_059418705.1. Taxonomy (NCBI): domain Bacteria; kingdom Pseudomonadati; phylum Pseudomonadota; class Betaproteobacteria; order Burkholderiales; family Oxalobacteraceae; genus Duganella; species Duganella sp. GW821-FHT07F09. The sequence goes on from NZ_JBWKQJ010000032.1 coordinate 870, forward strand.
CCAAAATTCATATGCGCATGGCGCCGGTCTTTCTACAATCCTGTTCGCTAAAAAAATTAGAACTCGTAAATGCGGAAACGGCCACTTCCCCTAAGCCGCGATTCCAGCCAGGCAGAATTTTAATTCTGCTGGGAAGTCCTCTTTCTTCCAAATTCAAAAGGAACAGTCAAGGAGAGAAAATCCAATCTATCTTGCATTTCTTTTGAAAATATATCGCACGGTGAAGATACCACTAACGAAGTTGGCGTACTGAAAGATTTTTTCGGCGACCTCTGCTGGTCCAGTCACCAACGCCAGCCAGCGCATCACCTGATGCCGATAGTGCAGCTATTTGTTCATACACCTTGACGGAGAGTTCCAATTCCATAAAGTCAATCCGATGGTTAAAATTTCACACTTGCCTTAACGACTGCTCTTGGCAGCCGTTATTGGCCGCTTGCAGCAGGTCGCCAATAACGCACATGACAGGGAGCCGTTATATTATCACTAATGAGGCTCGTTAAATTCATTCAAGGTTTGCACCGTGTCATTTAGGCGGCGTAATCGCTGTTCCCGCTCATCGTTGGTCACCCCAGCCGGTGTTAAGCCAGCCTCGCGCATTCGCCTCAGGGCTTCACTCTCAATTTCGATTTGTTCTCGAATCCAAGAGCGCAATAACTCAAAACTCAAGTTCTCCATCATGTTCTTTCTAATCACCGCAGCCATCTACAGCCGCTACAATTGCTCACCGATTGATCGGAGCTTGAACAAATAAGTATTTTTCCTCCGCCTTCGCGAAGAAATGCAAAAGCAACAATCCATCCTAGCCAATAACGCCCTGTTCGGGACCTGCCCCTGCATCACCTACATACCCGAGACACTGATGCAGGTCCGATTCAATATCAGACACCGAAACGTCCCGAACATTGTCAATGAAAACCGCCGGACTGAACGCCTCTTGGCCAATTCTTCCAGCCCGTCATCAGGGCAGCCCTGAACAGCTTAGGTTCGGAGGAAGGTCGTGTAGTTTATGCCACCGTTATTGAGGATGTCTTCCATCTGCCCGAGCAAGTCTTGTCGCGTAGAATAGGCTCATTGATTAGTACATTTATTCACTCTCGAACGGCTGCTACTGCCGACTGAACCTATTCACGCCGTCGGCACCAGCCTAATTTATTCTTTCTTTTTCATCAGACCGGCCAATGAGGCAAACGGATTATGCGTTGCCGGCGCGACCTCGGCGGATTTCAAACTAAGTCCTCGGTCGGCCTCAAGATAACGCGAGTGTTCGTTATCGTGGCAATAAAGGCACAGCAATTCCCAGTTGCTGCCATCAGGAGGATTGTTGTCGTGATTGTGGTCACGATGGTGGACTGTAAGTTGCGAAACGTTGGTATGCGTGAATTCGCGCATGCAGCGCCCACACACCCACGGATACATTTTTAGCGAGCGCTCGCGATAGCCCAGCTCGCGCTGGTCGGCCGCGCGGCGTGCGTCCGCCACAATTTTGTCCAGCCGCGCGGCGTCCGGTTTTTTCCCAACGGTCATACTTATTTCCTTCCTTGTTGTTACATATTGGCCGCCAGCGCCCATAGTCGGCCGGCTCGGCCGCTGGTGCCACCCATCCGAGACTCATCCGTGCCAACTCGGATTTTTTTAAGGTCGCTGCATTTCAATTGTTCTTAGGGGCGTATTCAAGGCGGAGTTTGCAACTGGCTACTTTAAAATCACAGTAGAGTGTCGCAGTCTGGTCCAGTCTTCGAAACTTAGACATCGCTCCATCCAAAAGTTTTTCAGGTTTCCAGCCGTGTGCCAAAAATTCAGAACGAAGCTGCGGCCTAGAGGATTCGGGAACGAAGCATGTGTACGACATTATCATACTGGTCGGCCGCAAACCGACTTTATTGATTGAAGTACACGCATCCAAATTCAGGTTGATTCCCGCAGCCGCAGTGATAGTCTCAACTGTCTGCTTCATGGAGGGAACCGAGTTGTACTGCGTCTCCGCTTGACTTAGTAGCGGTAGGAGTAACAGCCCTGTTAATAGCATACAACGAGGGAATACACAATTTGAACTGACCATCCCCTACTTGTCCTCTCACCTACAGCGATAATTTCCTGCCACGACCGCAGCTCTTGGGCGGAGTCAGTAGCCCGCGGCCCGTTCAGCGTGTAGTAGGCGGATTCCGGCCTTTAACGGCATATATAGTATATCCGTTTAAATACTGCCATTTTACAACTCCGCACTGCAGTAACGACAAGTTGAGTCGACGGCAAAGTTCCTACCTTGGCACTTGGCGCATGCAATCTCTGGAGCCATTTCACTTCGGTCTTCAAGCTTGAGTAAGATGATCAGTCCGACGATGTTTAAGAAAGTTAAGAGAAGGCCGAGCCAGCCTGATCTGGCTTTTGCCTTGCTTCTGGCTGAACAGCGAGACAGCCCTAGTTATAGTTACTGCGCTTCCAAAATTGCCACCATTTCTTGGGCACCTGAGAGGTGAGTTGACGCGGAGGATGCCAACCGTCCGTGCGCCAGCCGGCTGCGACACCGTTTGGCTCGATGACAAGGAAGCCAGTGCATGTCAAGTTCGATACGCGAATTTGCATCTCCCCGAGGCGGCCGGTAATTCTCTCCACCAAATCGTTGCGGTCGATATGTAACTTCGACGGGTTTTGTGAAAACGTAACAGTGACAGGTCCCGCTTCAAGGTACTCATCAACGAGCGCCTGCAATACTGTGAGGCGCGGTTGACCGGGACCATCATTAACTAACCTGTAATCAAGCTTGTGGGGCTGGTAGCTGCCTCCCCCTTCCCAGTCAGTCATTTCCGGTGCCAATCTGCTCTGCGGAACGTCAGGTACTGTGAATGCCGCCTCCATAAACTCATCAAACGGGCAGTTCAATGAAAGAAAATGTGAATCAACAGTGTCCACGCCAAATTGGGACTCCAGGCTTTTCCAGTCTGCCCATGTCATTGCAAGGAAAGCGACATCGCTACTATGTGTCGAGCCCAAGCATAGCCGGATATCGGATTCCCGATGAGTGACCTCAGCGAGTCCGTGAAGAAGCCGAAATCGATCATCGCGATTAAATTGCAGTTGCACGTCTACGATTCGATCGCGAAACACTAGCTGCTGAGATCCGTTTCCACCGGGCATTGGCTCATCAGCCACGGCACCTAAGACTTCGCCAAGTTGGCGGTTCCATGTTCCTATCTGGTCCTCATCGTCGCTCCAGATAAACGATTGCTGGTGGGCCACCATATACTCCCAGCCATCCTCTGGAGTTTGACTTGAACAAAGCACTATAGAGTTCTGAATAGTCAAGAACAGTTCCTTATTGAAGATGGATAGTCAGCTCCGCTCTTGGCCGCTAGCAAACACTATCAGAAACACATTGGCGTCAACAACGATATTGTTACTTTTTAACGTTCAGACCTTTCGTTTTGTTCAGCCATATCGAATACGACATCAGTCCATAAGACAGATTGAAAGGGGTCGTCGGGACGATAGATGTAAGGCTTCGCCTCCAACGGCTCAGGCGTATCAGATTTCTCCATGATCAATGGCTTTTCGGCACTAGGATGATTGGCCAGCGAGCTCGCTGCGGTGGGAACGTCGAGGTAGAAGTTGCCCGCCTTGATGCGTTGGTTCATGTAAGCTCCTCAATAGTGAGTAATCATGCCCAAAATCCACATTAATGACAAGTTAGAAATATCCAACGCCGGATGGAAGACATTCAGTCCAACGCGATAAGCCAGCATGACCACGGTTTCGCCTACCGGCCGCCGACCGCCCATGACTTGAAACTGTGAGGGGCCGGATTTTCCCCGCGCATCGCCGTCAGCAGCTCGGCCTGCGGCACGCCCTTTTCCAATCTGGCCAGCCAAGTTGCCGCCCACGCGGCGTTCTCGGGATTCCGCCCGTCTCTTATCAGCGTATTGAATGCCTGGTAGGCGTCGGCGGCGTCGCCCAACCATGCGTGGGCCAGCGCGGCCATGCGCGTAAATGCGGGAACGTCGTAGCCATGACGCCAGACGTTGATCGCCTTGGCCACGTCTTTTTCGGTCGGAGCCGCGCCAAGAAGCTCGACGCGGAACAGCGCGTACGATATCTCGGGCGCGTCCGGCTCAAGGACGGCGGCTTGGGTCAAGCCGGCGCGTGCCGACGCCAGCAAGTCCTGCCTATTCGAGCCGGCGCTTTCCGCCAGCTTCGCATATGCCAGCCCCAACAGATAATGGACCTCGGGATTGTAGGGGTCGTTCTCCCGGGCGCGTGTCAGGTAGCCGATAGCGGCGCGCGGATCGCCCCAGTCGATCTCGGCGCGGCTCAAGGTCATCTGGGCAAAATCGACGGCGGGCGCTTTTGCTGCGGTCCCCCTCAGACGCGCTAGCAGCCTTTTGCCCTGGGGCGGCGCAGGGCAAGTCTTCAGCACAGCGTTGTCGAGTACGAATTCGCCCTCGATACGGCTCAAGCGGGTGAAATCGATGTGGACGTTGGGCAGCGTAGGCACATCGATCCGAAGGATGTTCAGAGACGCTTGACGGTATCGCCACATTGCCACGTCGAGATCGCGACCCGATAGGCCGAACAGCTCGGTGAAAGCATCGGCGACATCGCTGCCGCCGTTGACTGCCTCGAGGTACTTCACCATTTTGCCGCGGTTGTTCTCCGACGAGAGCATGTAGTGCATGAGATTAAAGGAGCGCCCCATGAATTCCCATCGTTCAAAATACTCGGGACTTTGGGCCACGATAGGCTTGGCCGATGGTTTAAAACGTAGTACCTCGTCGAACGACAGACGTATTCTCTCCCGGCCGTCGTCAATACTCTGCAACAGATTGTATGAAGTACCCGCATCGCGCCCTATCGCCATTTGCGTATCGGTAAAGCGCACGCCGCCGAAATACGCTGCGAAGCCGGTCATGAACCACACAGGCCCCCGAATGCGCGTATGGCGGTACAAGAAATTCTCGGCATAAAGCCACAGACTATGCATCAGCGTGTAATCGTCTTCCGCGTGCAGCAGCGACGCGTTATCCAACTTCCAACTCTTTCCCGCACCGTAAAGAAACCCTTGAGTTGCCGATACACAGCTATTGACCATGCCGAGGGCCGAAGCAGGATTTTCGTCCATTTCGGGCGGCCAGCTCACGCGTCCCTGGAAGTACAACGTCAGCTTGGGCATTGTTTCTTGTCCCTGCATGAAGGGCTTCAGGTACAAGCGCAGCAGATAATCGAGCCGTTCCAAATTCTTGACCAGCTCAATGACGTCATCCGGGTCGTCGTCTGAATAAACGATCATATGCTGGCTCTCGATCCGGAACCATGCCGATGGATCGCGCACGCCTTTAATCACAACGGTGGAGGGATCGCGCTTTCCCTTAACGACCACCTTTTGTGGGTCGTTTGCGGATGCGTCGACGGGGATGAGCGTGACTGCCATGAGCAGTGGCAAGACGTACTTGGCAATAGTCATAGCAATGGCATCGCTTATTTGACGGACCAGGTTGCCACAATAACAGTTGTACCAGCGGCGGAAATACACACATTCTCACTAAACAACCACTCGATCACCGCTTGGTAAGGCTCTAGTACGGGCTGGACGCAGGCTGCCCAGCAAAGTCGGTCCATACGTCGTCCGACAGCGACCGATCTCGCAAACAAATGCGATCGTGCTCCGGGTAGGTGATTTGATCGACCGGTGCTCGGGTTCCAACAACCAGGCAACGCGTTTCAGAAGAACTCCGATTCTCCAGATAGTGCCCAACCTGCACTCCGGCCTTGAAAGTAGCGGCGCAACCGGCACGCATGAGCGTCTCGGACAAGCCCTCAACTACAGTGATCTCACCGGCAAGAACATAGACCATCTCGTCTTCCGCACTGTGCCAATGCTTGATCGAGGATCTGCACCCTGGCTGAAGGACTTCAATGAACGCACCAAACTGCGTAAGTTCTCAGACTTCGCTAATCCAAAGCGTTTGATTCGGCGCGGAGCACCCCTCTACAGCGCTAACCGCGCGGATCAGTTGATCCGTCGTGAAGACAGGCATTAGTGACCTCCCTGGATAGTGCATATATGTGAATGACTGGCGCCCCTACTCCGCCTTCCGCGAAAACCGCTTGGCTTGCCGCGACGGCATCTGCGCGTTCAAAAACGCCACCGTCACATCCACGGTCGGCTGCAACCACGGATCGAACAACCAGAACGAATGCGGCGTATCGGGCAGCAGCACCACCTTGCTCGGCACGCGCAGTTGCGTCATCTTCTCGACCATCTCCTCCCGACCGACCGCGAAGCGCGGCTGCGCGCTGCCGATGAACAGCATCGGCGGCATGCTCGAATTGACATACTGAATCGGCGACGCCTCGCGCCACAACGCCGCCTTCTCCGCATAGCGCCCGCCGAACCAGTACCCGGCCGCCGATACCGGCTTTTTCGGATCGTCCTCGTTAGCCCGCGCCGCCTCCGACGTAAAATCGGACAAGCCATCGATATTCACCACCGCTTGCACCGCGCTGGACACATCGCTGGTCGCCGCGCCCGGATCGAACTGGTTCATATGCCCGGTCACGCCGGCCAGGCTGGCGATCTGCCCGCCGGCCGAACCTCCCGCCAGCGCGATCCGCCGGGGATCGAGGCCATACTCGCCCGCGTGCTCGCGCACCCAGCGCACCGCCGCGCGCACATCGTGCACCGCCGCAGGGTACATCGCCTCCCCCGCCAGCCGGTACGTGACGGTAACGGACGCGTAGCCATTGCGCGCCAGCCGCAAGGCCATCGGCACGAACTCCGAGCGGAAGCCGGAACGCCAGCCGCCGCCGTGTACGAACACCACCACCGGCAAATCCTGCTTGGCGTTCGTCGGCAGATACATATCCAGCTTCAGGCAATGCGTACCGTATTGAATATACGTTTGATCGGCCACCACCCGTACATCGGCAGGCACCCCGGCGCTGGCGATGCGGATCGCCGGATACTTGGGCGCCAGTTTCTCGTAGGTGTGCTGCGCGTCGTAGGTGTTGGTGGGGTCCGGCGGCGGCTCCACGCAGTCCTCGGCGGCCTGGACGGCGCCATGCATCAGCAGCGCGGCGCACATGGCCGCAAACATTGGAACAACCAAGCGAACGGCCCGCATCATGAATGCTGCCCGAATCCGCGCTGCGCGATGAACCGTTCCAGGTGATGATCGACATCGCCAAGCGTCGCCTCGATCGTCGTCAAACGTTTGAAGTGATGCGCCGCCGGCAGTTCGTCGGTCACGCCCATGCCGCCGTGCAGTTGCACCGACTGCTGGCCGATGAACTTCGCCGCGTGGCCGATGCGCACCTTGGCCGCCGACACCACGCGGCGCCGCTCCTCGATATCGCCGCAGGACATGCGCGCGGCCGCCAGCATCGCCATCGAGCGCGCCTGCTCCAGGTGGATGTACATGTCGGCCATGCGGTGCTGCACCGCCTGGAAGCTGCCGATGGGGGTGCCGAACTGTTTGCGCATCTTCATATATTCCAAGGTGGCGGCGAACAGCGCGTCCATCACGCCCAGCGCCTCGGCGCACAGCAAGGCGGTGCCGTAGTCGGCCGCCTCGTCGAGCATCTCGCAGCCGCCGCCCAATTTACTAAGAAGCGCGGACGCCGGCACCGCCACATGGCTGAACTGCACGGTGGCCGCGCGCAGGCCGTCGATGGTGCGGTAGTCGCGCACCGTCACGCCGGGCGTGTCGGCCCGCACCACGAACAGGCTGATACCGTTGGCGTCGCGCTGGGCGCCGGCGCTGCGGGCCGAGACGATCAAGGCGTCGGCCTGGCCGCCGTGGAGCACCACCGTCTTGGTGCCGTCGATGCGATAGCCTTCGCCGTTGATGCCGGCGATGGTCTTGATGTCGGCCAGATCGTGGCGCGATTGTTTTTCGCCCAGCGCGCAAGCCAGTTTCAGTTCACCCTTGGCGACATCCTCCAGCAGCCGATGCTGGTTGCCCGCCAAGGCCAGGAAGCGCGCGCCCCATACGGTGGAAAAATACGGCTCGACCACCAGGCCGCGCCCCAGCTCCTGCATCACCACCAGCATGTCGACGGCGTTGCCATCGAAACCGCCCTGCGCCTCGGGCACCGGCAAGGCCAGCATGCCCAATTCGGTCAGCGTGTTCCAGGCGACGTCGGAGACGCCGGTCGCCGAGTGCACGATGCGCTTGCGCACATCGAAACCGTAGTCCTTGTCGATCCAGCGACGCAGGGCATCGGCGAACTGCAACTGCTCTTCTTTAAAATTGAAATCCATGCCGTTCCCTCACAGTCCCAGGATCATCTGGGTGATGATGTTCTTCTGTATCTCGTTGCTGCCGCCGTAGATCGACGTCTTGCGGAAATTGAAGTAGTAGGCCGCCAGCGGCGCGGCGGCGTCGTCGCCGGTGACGGCATGGTCGGAGCGGCCCTCCAGATAGTCGGTGTCGAAGGCGAAGGCGTCCGGCCCCAGCGCCTCGACCATCAACTCGGTCAGCATCTGCTGGATCTCGGTGCCGCGCACCTTCAGCAGCGACGCCTCCGGCCCCGGCGTGTGCGATTCGCGCGTGATCACGCGCAGCACCGTCGTCTCCAACGCCATCAACTCGATCTCCAGGTTGGCCACCTTGGCGGCGAACACCGGGTCCTGCAACAGCGGCTTGCCGTGCTTGAAATGCTCGGACGCGATCTTCTTCAGGAACAGCAGCTCGCGCTTGGAGCGGCCGACCGCCGCGATGCCGGTGCGCTCGTGGCCCAGCAAATATTTGGCGTAGGTCCAGCCCTTGTTTTCCTGGCCGATCAGGTTTTGCACCGGCACCTTGACGTTGTCGAAAAAGACCTCGTTGACCTCGTGGTCCTCGTCGAGCATGATGATCGGGCGCACGGTGATGCCCGGCGAGTCCATGTCGATCAGCAGGAAGGAGATGCCCTCCTGTTTGCGCACGGTGCTGTCGGTGCGCACCAGGCAGAAGATCATGTCGGCGTGCTGCGCCAGTGTGGTCCAGGTCTTCTGGCCGTTGACGATGTAGTGGTCGCCCACGCGCTCGGCGGTGGTTTTGAGCGATGCCAGGTCGGAGCCGGAACCGGGTTCCGAGTAGCCCTGGCACCACCAGTCCTCGCAATTGAGGATGCGCGGCAGGTAGTAGGCTTTTTGCGCGTCGTTACCGAAGGCCATGATGACCGGCGCCACCATGTTGACGCCGAACGGCAGGATGGGCGGCGTGCCGGCGCGGCCGCACTCCTCTTCCCAGATATGGCGCTGCGTCTGCGTCCAGCCGGGACCGCCGTATTCAACCGGCCACGACGGCGCGGCCCAGCCCTGGTTGGCGACGATCTGGTGCCAGCGCACGTAATCGCGGCGTCCCAGGCGGAGATGGTTGCGCACCTTCTTTTGCAGGTCGGCCGGGAGGTTGGCGTCGAGGAAAGCCCGCACCATGTCGCGGAAAGCCAAGTCCGCCGCCGTGTAATTCAAATCCATGCTGTCTCCATGTGGTTCGCCGCTGAAAAGCACGACCGTTCAAATAATTCTACCCCAATATGCAACGCGCACGTGCGCATTTACATAGGGCGACAGAATCGGCGGCTTTGTTCACTTTACCGTGATTTTCTTCACCTGCGTATGGGCGGGCTTTAAGACGTGCCCGGCGTGATCGTGCGGCAGCATCGGCGCGACCGCCTTGCCGCTGGCTTTTTCGACCAGCAGCGAATGCGGCTCGCCGCTGGCAAACAGATGGCGCTCGCCCCACTGGCGCAGCGCCACCACCACCGGGAACAGGTTTTCCCCCTTGGGCGTGAGCACGTATTGCTGGTACGACGTGCCGTCCGAAGCTGGCTCTACCGTCAGAACGCCCTGCTCCACCAACGCACTCAGGCGGTCCGACAGGATGTTCTTCGCCACACCCAGATTGCGCTGGAAATCGCTGAAGCGGCTGATGCCGTCGAAGGCGTCGCGCACGATCAGCATCGACCAGCGATCGCCGACCAGGTCGAGCGAGCGGGCCACCGGACAGGCGTCATCCTGCATCGACTTACGTTTTGCCATGGATGTGTCCTCGAAATCTTTGGTTGCATTTTAAAACTAGAATGGCTAGACTTCAACTGGTTTTATTTTGCAACCAGTTTAGAGGTCGTCATGCATTCCCATTCGATATCCGGCGCCATGTCCCGTCCCTTGGTCGCCTTGTTCGCCTGCGCAAGCGGACTCAGCGTCGCCAACGTCTACTACGCCCAGCCGCTGCTCGACGCGCTGGCCACCGATTTCGCCATAGGTCGGGCCGCCATCGGCGGCGTCATCACCGTCACGCAGGTCGGCAGCGTGCTCGCCCTGCTGTTACTGGTGCCGCTGGGCGACCTGCTACCGCGACGGGGTCTGATGCTGACGCAATTGCTGGCGTTGACCGCCGCCCTTGCCGGTGTCAGCCTGGCGTCGAACGCCACCGCGCTGATGGCGGGAATGCTGGCGGTCGGCATGTTGGGCACGGCCATGACGCAAGGACTGATCGCCTACGCCGCCAGCGCCTCGGCCGAGTCGGAGCGCGGACGCGTGGTCGGCGCCGCGCAGGGCGGCGTGGTGGCCGGCCTGCTGCTGGCGCGCGCGCTGGCCGGACTGATCGCCGACATCGCCGGCTGGCGCGCCGTCTACGGCACCTCGGCGCTGGCCATGATCGCGATGGCGGCGCTGCTGTGGCGCACGCTGTCCGTGCTGCCCGCGACGGCGCGGCCCCTGCCCTATCCGCAACTGATCGCCTCGATGTTCACGCTGCTGAGGCGCGACCGTGTGCTGCGGGTGCGCGGCACGATCGCCATGTTGATGTTCGCGGCGTTCGGCATCCTGTGGAGTGCGCTCGTGCTGCCGCTCAGCGCTCCGCCCTACAACTACTCGCATACGGCCATCGGCGCGTTCGGGCTGGTGGGTATGGCCGGCACGCTGGCCGCCTCGCGGGCGGGACAATGGGCCGATCGCGGTTGGGCGCAAAGGACCAGCGCGGCCGGTTTGCTATTGATACTGCTGGCGTGGCTGCCGCTCGGTCTGTTCGGCATGAGCAGTGGTGCGGCCGCGTTGGCGGCGCTGATCGTCGGCATCCTCGCGCTGGACCTTGGAGTGCAGGCGCTGCAGGTGACCAATCAGAGTTTGATTTTCCGCGCCAGTTCGGAAGCGCACAGCCGGCTGGTGGGCTGCTACATGCTGTTCTACGCGGTGGGCAGCGGCAGCGGCGCGATCGCCGCGACGTCGGTGTACGAGGTGGCCGGCTGGACCGGCGTATGTGCGCTGGGTGGCATCGTCAGCGCGGCGGCACTGCTGTTCTGGGCCGCGACCTTGCGCACGCAATGCACCCTGCGGGGTCAGGTCCGACATTCGGACACGAACTGAACGACATTGCTGTTGTGCTCGTGTCTGAATGTCGGACCTCGTATATTGAGCGTACCGCATCTCCATTGGATAATGAAGATGTAGATGCGGCCAGGCGGAGTGA
>NZ_JBWKQJ010000033.1:0-8476 GCF_059418705.1 Duganella sp. GW821-FHT07F09
CCAGTGTGAAAGTAGGTTATCGTCAGGCTAGTTATAAGAAGAAGCCCACCAGGTGATCCTGGTGGGCTTTTTTGCGTCTGCGGCCCGTGTCCTAAAAATACATCTGGAGACACGTAGGGCGGATTAGGCGGAACGCCGTAATCCGCCATTCCATGAGCCGTCGAAACGCATACATGGCGGATTACGCTTCGCTAATCCGCCCTACGTGTCTCCCCGTCACGCAACCAGATTTGCCCCCAAGCGTTTGCCGAGACAAAGCAGCGTCAACGTCGGCGGCAATCCCCAAGGCCCGGGAATCACCGACGCATCACAAACAAACAAATTCCGCGTCGTGGTCTGCAAATTACCGTCCACCATATCGCCTATGCGCAAACTCCCGCCAGGATGCGCCGCGAAATGCCAACTCTTAAAAATCCTCCTCGCCCCCGCTGCCCGTAGAATCTCGCGTGCGATGCCAACCCCTGTCGCGAACTTCGCGCGATCCCCGGCAGTGAGCGTCTTATCCACCCAGCGCGGCCCGACGCCCCCACCGATGTCGTCCCGGATCTTCACCATCAATGTCAGCGTTCGCGCATGCGACATTAACCGATCAAGCCGCCCGACCTGCGCCGCGAACGCTTGATACATCGGCTTGGGCAAGGTCATATCCGCCAGCGCAATCCCTTCCTCATGCAAATACATCCCGGCTGCCATCGGCACCTCGGCACCGCCGTCGATATCATCCACCACACCCATGACCGCGATCACCGGATCGCTGAAGAAAGCACTGCTCTCCGCGTGCAGACCAGAGCGATGCAGTAGCCGCGGACTGCCGATACCGCCCCCGGCCAACACCACGTTCGCGCCAAACGCCTCGTGCATTTCACCATCCCGCCGATAGCGCACGCCGGTGGCACGGCCGTTCTCCACAATCACTTGCTCCACTTTCGCCTGGTCGACCAGGACCGCGCCAAGCTGAACGGCTTCATCGATGAAATCGCGCGCGGTCCACTTGGCGCCGAACGGGCAACCGTAGACGCAACGCCAGCAACCGGTGCGGCACGATTGCGGGCGGATTAGTTTGTCCAGCTTGCGCCACCCCAGCTTGCGCGCCAAGGCGCCTTGCTGGATGCGCTTCGCCATCGGCCCGATCAATTCGTCCGGCAACGGCGCCATCGGCAAATCCGCGCGCAGCGATTCCAGCGCCGGCGCCAAGTCGATGCCGTGGGCGGCGAACATAGCCAACGGTGGCGGCGCGGCGGTGGCGAAGTTGATGGTGGTGGTGCCGCCTGCGGCGATGCCGCTGACCAGCAGCGAAGCGTCCCGATGGATGAACGCGCCCTTGCCGGGCACGGCGGCGATACCCGCCATTTGTGATAGTGTCCCTTGCAGTGGCGCCGCGCTTCCCTGTTCCAGTATCAGTACGCGGAGTTTCCGGCGCGCCAGTTCGAGCGCGACGCTGGCGCCGCCCGGTCCGCTGCCGACAACGATCGCATCAAACGTTTGGGCGGCTTGCTGGTTCATGGGGATATTCCTATATGAGGCGTTCACCTTAGCGCATTTTGTGCCCGCTTGCGCAAACACAGAACCGGTTCGCGTCAGCGGGTCACTATCCTGATTACATCACCTTCCAGGAGCGTTGACATGAGCGACACCAGCGAGCACAGCCAAATGGCAGAAAAATTGACCGGACCGGTTTCAGCGATATTGGACAAACATCGCGCGACCATCATGCCCATGTTGGGCGGGAAATCGGGATCGATCACGCGCGAGGCGCTACGGAATGACGAGGCGGTGCGGAAGGTTGCGGGGTATTGTTATTTGATGTTGCCGGGATTGGTGAGGCTGGCGGTGAAGGAGCCGGTTTTTGTTGATTTTGTTTTGGATAATCGGGAGCGGTTGCTGGATCGGTTGGTTGAGCGGGCCGCGTAACACTTGTTTCGAGGAACCCCGTAGGGCGGATTAGCGCAGCGTAATCGGCCATGCATGAGCAGCCAATCGCGCATACATGGCCGATTACGGCGTTCCGCCTAATCCGCCCTACGTGTCTCTACCGTGTATTCAAGGTTGTGGTCGTTAGAACTGGTATTGCGCGCTTGCGCCTACCAGCCAGTTACGTTGTGGAGCGGCTTCGTAATAGCGCTTGTTCGTGTCGCCGACGATCACCGAGCCGACGTAGTTTTTATCCAGCAGATTATTCAGCCGCGCGAATTGCTTGAAGCGCCAGCCTCGCCACTGCTGCTTGGCGCTGACCCGCGCATTTAGAATGCCGTACCCGGATGCCGGCTGATCGACGTTCCCATCATCCGCATAGATCTTGCTGCTGGCGATCGCTTCCAGCGCGGCGCCATAGCGGTCGCCGCTATCCTTCCACGCCACTTCCGCATACGCGTTGGCATTCGGAACGCCGGGCAGGCGGCTACCCTCCAGCACCGCGCCGTAGCTTTGATCGTAGATCGCTCGCAAGCTGGTCAGCGCGACGCGCGTGCTCAGACCGTGGCGCCATGACGAGTCGAGCGACACTTCCAGCCCTTGCCGTAAGGTCTTGCTGGCGTTGCGATAGCTGGTGCGGCCGCCGCCGCTGCTGTCGACCACCACTTCATCGGTCGTGCGGACCTGGAATACCGAGGCGTTGATGCTGGTGCGCTCGTCCAGCTTGCTTTTGATGCCCGCTTCCAGATGCGTGCTCTTGGCCGGCTGCAGGCCGAAGTTGAAGCCGCCGCCGCTGCCCGAGTAGAACAGTTCGTTGAGCGTCGGCGTTTCGAAACCGCGCGCGGCGCTGGCATACACGTTGAGCACCGGCGACACGCGGTACAGCACGCCCAGCACCGGCGTGGTGTGGCTGTACTCCAGGCTGCCGCTGTCATTGCCATTGCTCAGGAAGCGGTCGTCCACGGAAATCTTCACGCTGCTGCGGCGCAGGCCCGCGCTCAGCATCCAGGGGCCGGATTGCCATTCGGTCTGCACATACGGATCGAGATTGGAGACCTTGTCCTGCTCGTCGCGGCGCAGCGCGCCCTTCACGCCCAACTGGGCGCCGACGAAGTTTTCATACCCCTGGCGGCCATCGGTGGAGCGGCCGTATTCGACGCCGACAGTCGTACTGAGCTTGCCGCCGGCCAGCTGGCTGACGTGCATCCAGCTCAGGTCGGTGCCGTAGAAGTCTCGATCAAAATTCACCACCCCGCCCGAGTGCGTCGGCGGTGCCTGGAAGCCACGCGAAAACGCTTGGTACTGGATCACTTCGCGATTGCCGCCGTAGGCCGTCACGCGCAGCCGGTCCTGGCCGAAGCGTTGCTCCCACGTGGCGCCGACCTGCGTGTGATCGATGCTCTTGCGGGTGTTGTAGCGGTCGGCCAGCGTGCGCTTTGGCACCTGGGTATCGGTGGCGTCGGTTTCGCCCGCGCGCGGGTCGCGCTGGTAGGTGGCCCAAGTCACACCCAACGGATCTTGGGTGTCGTCCTGGCGCAGCGCGTTGGCGACGATGGTCAGCTTGGCGTTGTCCATAGGCTCCACGGTCAGCTTGGCAAACGCCTGGTCGCGCGTGGCGGCGCTGTGCGCGCGGTAGCCGTCGGTCTCGAAGCGCGAAGCGTCGAGCACGTAACCGACACCGGCCTGCTTGCCCTGCGCGTTGACGTCGGCCTTGCGGGTGCCGTAGCTGCCGGCGGTGAGGCTGGTTTCGATGGTAGGAGAGCCCTCGCCGTCGCGCGTGAACATCTGGATCACGCCGCCCGAGTGGTTGCCGTAGATGGCGGAGAACGGGCCGCGCAATACTTCGATGCGTTCGGCCATGTCGAGATTGAAGGTGGCGGCCTGGCCCTGGCCGTCCGGCATGCTGGCGGGAATGCCGTCGGCGATCAACCGCACGCCGCGCACACCGAAGGTCGATCGCGCGCCGAAGCCGCGCGATGAGATCTGCAAGTCCTGGGCATAGTTCTGGCGGTTCTGCGCCACCAGGCCCGGCACCGCCGCCAGCGCCTCGGAGGCGTTCACCCGCGCCTGGGATTCATGGATGCGCGCGGCATCGACGACATCGATCGCGGCCGGCATGTCGAAGACGGTGTGGCCGACACGCGTGGCGCTGACGACGACGACCTCGACCGGCGCATCCGCGTTATCCGCGTTGTCGGCGGCGGTGGCCAGGCTGGAAGCGCCAAGCGCGAACAGCGCGGCGACGGCATTAAGTTGAATTGGGGAACGCTTCATGTTTTCTCCGGATGGGCAGCCTGCAATATACCCGTCCGACGCAAAAAGTGCGTCGCCGTTGCTCCAGCGGTGTGTCAAAACTGAACACTGTCACGCGCTGAGGCGCGGGAAGTCGCCTGCCATCCCCCTCAACGCGGCTGGCACGGTGTTTGCGAAAGAAAGGTGGTCACCAACACCACACAACCATAGTAGAAAGAGGACGACATGAATCTCGCAGACATCAGCAAACTGGGCGTAGCCAATCCATTCAAGCCACGGTACGACAACTACATCGGCGGCAAGTTCGTCGCGCCGGTCAAGGGCGAATACTTCGGCAACATCACGCCGATCACCGGCCAGGTGTTTTGCGAGGTGGCGCGCTCGACCGCTGAAGACATCGAACTCGCGCTGGACGCCGCGCACGCCGCCAAGGACGCGTGGGGCAAGACCTCGCAGACCGAGCGCGCCAACATCCTCAACAAGATCGCCGACCGCATGGAGGCGAACCTGGCGCTGATCGCCACCGCCGAGACCATCGACAACGGCAAGCCGATCCGCGAGACCACCGCCGCCGACATCCCGCTGGCGATCGACCACTTCCGTTACTTCGCCGGCTGCATCCGCGCGCAAGAGGGCTCGGTGGCGCAGATCGATTCGGAAACCTACGCCTATCACTTCCATGAGCCGCTCGGCGTGGTCGGCCAGATCATTCCGTGGAACTTCCCCATCCTGATGGCGGTGTGGAAGCTGGCGCCCGCGTTGGCGGCCGGCAATTGCGTGGTCCTCAAACCGGCCGAGCAGACGCCGGCGTCGATCATGGTGCTGCTGGAAATCATTGCCGATCTGTTGCCGCCGGGAGTGTTGAACGTGGTCAATGGATTTGGCCTGGAGGCGGGCAAGCCGCTGGCGTCGAATAAGCGCATCGCCAAGATCGCCTTCACCGGTGAAACCGGCACCGGCCGTCTGATCATGCAATACGCCGCGCAGAACCTCATCCCCGTGACCCTGGAGCTGGGCGGCAAATCGCCGAACATCTTCTTCGCCGACGTGATGGACGCCGACGACGCCTTCTTCGACAAGTGCCTGGAAGGCTTCGCCATGTTCGCGCTCAACCAGGGCGAGGTGTGCACCTGCCCTTCGCGCGTGCTGATCCAGGAATCGATCTACGAGAAATTCATCGAGCGCGCGCTGGCCCGCGTGGCCGCGATCAAGCAGGGCAACCCGTTGGACGCCTCCACCATGCTCGGCGCGCAGGCGTCGCAGGAGCAGCTGGAGAAAATCATGTCGTACATCGACATCGGCAAGCAGGAGGGCGCCGAGCTGCTGGCCGGAGGCGAGCGCAACGTGCAGGGCGGCGACATGAAGGATGGCTACTACGTGCGTCCAACCGTGTTCAAGGGCGACAACAAGATGCGCATCTTCCAGGAGGAGATTTTCGGGCCGGTGGTGTCGGTCACGACCTTCAAGGACGAGGCCGACGCGCTGCGCATCGCCAACGATACGCTGTACGGGCTGGGCGCGGGGCTGTGGACGCGTGACGGCTCGCGCGCCTTCCGTGTCGGCCGCGCGATTCAGGCCGGCCGTGTCTGGACCAATTGCTACCACCTGTATCCGGCGCACGCCGCGTTCGGTGGCTACAAGCAATCGGGTATCGGCCGCGAGAATCACAAGATGATGTTGGACCACTATCAGCAGACCAAGAACTTGCTGGTCAGCTATAGCCCCAACGCCCTGGGCTTCTTCTGACCATGAGCGGGGCCATCGCCCGTGTCACGGCCACGCCGGCGGCGCTCGAGCTGATCGCCGCGCTGCGCGGCCGGCACGGGCCGCTGATGTTTTTCCAGTCCGGCGGCTGCTGCGACGGCAGCACGCCGATGTGCTACCAGGCAGGCGAGTTCAACATCAGCGACACCGATGTGTTTCTAGGTGAATTGGATGGCGCGCCGTTCTACATGGGATGCGAGCAATTCGCCTACTGGGAACACACGCAGCTGATCATCGACGTCGTCGCCGGCAACGGCGGCATGTTCTCGCTCGACAACGGCACCGGCAAGCGCTTCCTGACACGCTCGCGCTTGTTCAGCGACGAGGAGGTGTCGTTGCTGAAGCAACAGGCGTAGCGCTATTTGAGGTTTGGCACTTTACGGTAAATCGTGTTGCGCGAGATGCCCAGGGCGCGCGCGGCGGCGGAGACATTGCCACCGTGCGCCGCCAGCGCTTTATTGATGGCGTGAATCTCCATTTCTTCCAGGTTGCCATCAACGCCGCCGTTGCTCTGCCGCCGCGCCTGTTCGCCATCATGCTCGACATCATCCAGAAAATCATCCGGCATATGCCGCAGACAGATCTCCGTCTCGTCGCCGGCCATGACCACCGCCGTGCGCAGCAGATTGGTCAACTGCCGGAAATTCCCGGGCCAGCGATGGCGGCGGAACAGCCGCAAGATTTCCTCGGAAACACGATAGCGGCCGCTTTCCGCCTCGGTCGAGAGGATCTTCTTGACCACGCTCTCCAGATCGGTCCGATCCCGCAGTGGCGGCAGCTTCACGACCAGCCCATTCAGCCGGTAATACAGGTCCTCGCGGAACAAACCTTTGGCGATGCGCTCGCGCAGATTATGATTGGTCGCGCAGATCAGTTCCACGTTCACCGGTATCGACTTGTCGCTGCCGAGCGGCGTCACCATGCGCTCTTGTAGCACCCGCAGTAGACGTGCCTGCAGGCTGTACGGCATGTCGCCGATCTCGTCGAGGAACAGCGTGCCGCCGTTGGCCTGCAGTATCTTGCCGACAGCGCCTTTCTTGCGCGCGCCGGTGAAGGCGCCGTCCTCATAGCCGAACAGTTCGGATTCGATCAGCGTCTCCGGGATCGACGCGCAGTTGACCGCGACGAAGGGACTCATCGCACGCGGCGAATCGTTATGGATCGCCTGGGCCAGCAACTCCTTGCCGGTGCCGGTCTCGCCCATGATCATGATGGGAATGTCGTGACCCAGCACGCGCGTAACCTTGTCGATTACCAATTCCAGTTGGGGATCGCCGGTGCGCAGGTAGCGCAGGCCGGACAGACGGCGTTTGGCCGCCGCGGCCTGGGTGGCGCTGGGCCGCTCGGTGCGTTGCGTTTTGTCGTGCGTCAGCGATTGCTGGAACACGCCGTTGCTCAGACGCAGCTGGGCGCGGCCGGCCACGCGCACGCCGCTGTGCATGCACAAATTCAGCAGGCCCGGCGAAGCGGTACGGTAGTGCTCGTACAGTGCCGACAGCGGCAGGCCGAACAGGGAACTGAAGGTATGCGATTGCAATTCCGCCGGTGAAAGGCCCAACTGAAACTGACCGTTGCGGTTGGCAGCAAGGAAGCGGCCGCCGGGGCTGAAGGAGGCTATCCCCTCCATCAACGTGCCGATGAACTCCGGGCGCGCGTGGAAGTGCAATGTGATCGAGTCTTCATAGGTGGCGGAGAACAGCTGGTTCTCGATCATCAGCGCGGACATGCGCACCAACGCCATGGTGTGCTTGTGGAAACTGCGCTGGTCGCCGGAAACATCGAGTACGCCGATGACGTTGCCCAAGTGGTCGGCGATCGGCGCGGCCGAGCAGGTGAGGAAATGATTGGCGGTCAGATAGTGCTGTTCCGCATGGACCAGCACCGGCGCCTGTTCCGCGATCGCGGTGCCGATGGCGTTGGTGCCCTTGCTTTGCTCGGACCAGGCGGCGCCGGGCTGTAGCGCGACGCGGTTGGCTTTCTCCAGAAAGTCGTCGTCGCCGAGGGAGTGGACGATCACGCCGTGCGCATCGGTCAGGATCACCATGTTGTGGGTGTTAACGATCTGCTGGTACAGCGTTTCCATCGCCGGCACCGCGTGTGTATGGAGCAGGCGGTTCTGTTCGAGCAGCAGCGAGAGGTCGACGGTGGGAACGCGGCTCAAGTCCGCGGCAGAGTCCGGACGCAGTCCGTACTGCCGGGATCGGCGGTGCGAGGTTTCGATAATCAGCGGCATGGTGTCTTCCCATGCCGTGCTCAGATGTGGCGCGGTGTGGCGTTCCATTTGTCTCGGTCTCCGATGGCTGTTGGCAGCTCTGGGCCTTAATGTAGCACCATCCAAGTGCACCGAGCAGCGTTCAGGGCGCTGGTGCAAAAATAAACCTTGTCAGTTCAATCCCGGCTTTGCTATAGTTCGCCCCCTCGCAGAACGGCACATGTAAATGTGCAGCGAAACGAGAAAAGAAGAAGTGGTCGAGGGGTTGACGAAATAAGCGAAACGCCTCATACTCTTTCTTCTGCGCTGACGAACAAAACGATTTGTCAAGCGTGC
>NZ_JBWKQJ010000034.1:0-3126 GCF_059418705.1 Duganella sp. GW821-FHT07F09
GTGAAACAACTCTGCGCCGATGATAGTGCTGCAACCAGTGTGAAAGTAGGTTATCGTCAGGCTAGTTATATAGAAAAGCCCCCATCCGCCTGAATGCGCAAGAACGCGTTCGGTGCAGGTGGGGGTGTTTTCATCCCAAGATTTTAAGCGGCGCGGAAACGCGACGTCAGTAGTACCGGTCAATGCTTGATGACCATAGCAAGTCGGTCCCACCCCTTCCCATCCCGAACAGGACCGTGAAACGACTCTGCGCCGATGATAGTGCTGCAACCAGTGTGAAAGTAGGTTATCGTCAAGCTAGTTATACTTAAAAGCCCCACCGAGCGCGCAACGCTGGTGGGGCTTTTTTCATTGTGGGCGGCGTTATAGCTGTTCCAGATTCGCACCCCGCAGATTGACCAGCAGCGCCCGTCCCTTGTCATCGATCCTGAATTCCCCGTACTTCGCCTGGGACCAGCGCGGTGCTTCGCCCTCTTTGAAATACCAGGCGTTGGTGGCGGGGCGCAGGCCGCTTCCCGTCTGCACCAGCTCGATCAGGATTTCATCCGGCGCCAGTGACCTTTCGACGGCCAGGCCCTGCATCACCGCCACGCCCCGATCATCGACCTTTGCGATGACCATGGCGCGCCGTAAAGCGCCAGTTTCCTCCCTGTCCAGGGCCGGCATCTGGAAATTGAGCGTCATATAGTCGCCCTGCATCAGTGAACGGGGATCGACGGGCGCCAGTGCGATAAATACAGGCCTGCCGGTGCTGATCAGCGCTTCTTTTTGCCAGATCGCGCCGTTGGCCACCATCAAGGTCAGCAACAGCGACGCAGCGATGCCCGCGCGCTGTGCCGGCGTTGTGGCGGAGGCTGGTGCGGGCACAGCCGTGGCGGCGGCTTCGCGGGCGCTTGCGTTCCAGCTCAACCATGCGATCACGCCAAACGCCGCACCCGTGGTGGCCATGATGGCGGCCTTGGTGGCCAATGAGACGTCCAACTGGTAGTAGAAGGTGCCGACTATCCAGGACGCCGCGACCGCACTGGCCACCGCGAGGCGCCAACGACCGCTGCCGATGCAAGCCGACAGTGCAAGCAGGGCCGCGCCCAACCCAGGTATCAGCCAGGACATAATGGCCAGAATCGCGGCCGCCGCCGCATAACGCGGAGCGCGCAGCGCGGGCCAGCAACGGCCGAGCCAGGCGGCGCCGGCGATCGCCAGCAGACTGGAGACCATCTTGGTCAGCGAATACCGCGACCCCGCCAGTTCGCCCGCGTCGTGCAGATGCCCCAGCGCCGCCGGAGAAAGGAATGTCGCTCCGGAATCGTAGGTCAACGCCGCCAGGGTCAGCAGGATCCAGCCGTTGGACATGGCTTCGAGCAGGATCATCTTGCGCGCACTTTGGCTGGACGGAGCGTGGGTGTCGGCGAAGTATGCCGCGATGAGCCACAGCACCAGCGCAATCAATGTGCCTCCCCAGATGTTTAGCCCATCGGAATTCTGATGGTTGGTGCTCATCAGGATGAAGACCATGGCGGCGAGCGCGCCCAGAAGCACGCGCAACCAGTGCTGCGGCACCAGCCACGCCGTACCGACGACGATCAGGAGCAGCAACGCTTCGGCCTCCACATAGGGCATGTCGCGGAACAGTCCGTACACGAGCAGGGCGCCGCCGACCAGTAGCACCGGCAAACCCAATTGTTCGACAAATGGCGACACGGTCCGGGATCGTAAGAGGTGAACGGCGCCGTACAGGAAGACGGCCCCAACTACGTAGCACAGCACGCCTCGCTCCACGGCGCCGCCCAAGATTATGAACAACACGCCTAGTAGCGGCACGGCCGCCAGCCATGCGCCGAGTCCCGTCATGAGTATGACCGGCCACGGCCGTGCGGTTTCTTTTGGGGCCGTGTCGGGAGGCAGGATGCCTTCGGCAGTCGCGGCCTGTATCAACTCCTGCAAACGCTTGCTCATAAGATGCACTCCCCGGTCTGTGCGCGCGCCAGGTGGATGATCAGCTTGACGGTACCGGCCAGCATGGCGGCCGAAACGCATCCGATCAGCAGCAACGCTCCGATCTCATCGCTGCCCGCCTCCACCAAAAGTTGTATCAAGCCACACACGGCCAGCACATTGGCGCCGAGACCGAGCGCGCTGAGAATAAAAATATCAAACAGGCCGCGTCGGCTGAAGACAAAGGCCAGGGTCGCGACGATGAGCAGCGAGATTGGATAGAAGCCACTGCCGGCGATGTAAAACAGGCTGCGCACGGACATTGTCACCAGTCCGATGATCGCGTAAATCATACTCAAACGCACCGGCCAAGGTCCGGTCCCGGTTCCTTCTCCAGCGCCAACCCAGGCGCGCGGTGCAAACCTGAGCAGGAGTGCCAGAACGATGGCCGGCACCCATGAGCCCAAGCTGCTTTGAAGCGATAGCTCCGAGCTCCACCACCAGCCGTTGGTCCGAACCTGGAAAAACAACTGGGCCGCCGTGAGGGCAACGATCGCCCATGACACCCACAGCACATCGTGCCGCACGCCCAGGCATAGCGGCAAGGTGAGCGCCGCCCACAGGGCGAACAGTTGCCAGGGATCGGCGCCGGTCTGGTAGGTCTGGCCAAAATAGGCGAACAGGCCACCGCAAGCGATAAAGCCCAGCAAGGACAGCGGCACGCGGGCGACAGGGAAGCGCCAGGCGCCAATCAGCGTGGCGAGCACGAACGCCTCGATCAAAATAAAGCGGACGGAGCGGGGTAGCGTGTCCCAATTGGCGGCCACCCAGAACACGAGGCCAAGACCCACCAGCACAGCGGACAGCACGGCCAGGCCGAATGGCAAGTAGCGCAGCAGCGATGGCGGCGGCGCGTCCAGCGCGGCAAGTTGCTTGAGCCGGAGGCCGGCGTCTGGCGGCAGGTCGTGCTTGTCGGCCAGGGCGAGTATTGCAACGCGGAGATTCATTGGCGTTCCCCAAAATTGTGATGGGCCAAGGTTACTCTTTTTTAACTCGCCGGATCTTGACCGGGCTGTGGCATAAAGTGAAAAATAAAACTTGGCAGTTCACCCCTGCTTTGCTATAGTTCGCCTCCTCGCAAAACGGTGCACACAAAACAAGGTGTTGCAGAGTGAAGCGAGGCAAAAAAGA
>NZ_JBWKQJ010000035.1:0-2584 GCF_059418705.1 Duganella sp. GW821-FHT07F09
TCGAAGTAGTTCACGCGCGCGCCGGACGTCGTCGCCGTTGCCGTTGTGGCCGAAGTCGACTCGGTCGACATCGTCGATACCATGCTCGCGCTCAGGCGCTGGCGCGCCACCTGCGGCGCCAGCGCCTCGTTGCTCGCCACCGGCGCGCTTTGCGTCGTGGCGGCCGCCGGCCAGCGCCAGGCCGAAGGAGGTTCAAAACACTGTCATGCTCGCCGTGCGGCGTCCAACGCAGTGTCAAATGCATCCACTCCTTGGAACTCCCCTCCCCTGTAATTCCAATTAAAGTGTATCGACTATCTTCTTGGCCAAGTAATGGGCCGCCTTGCGCCATTCCTTCTCGATCTGCTTGGGATCGTCATGCAGCTTCTGCCAGGTCGTGGAATCCATCGGGCTGGCGATGGACGGCAACATGCTCTCGGTGTCGCTCCAGAGCACCTTGCCCGCGCCGTCCGTTAGCACACCTTTGATATTCATCACCGGCACGACGTTGGAGCTCATCAAGTGCGTCACGCCAAAGCCATATTGGGGAACCGAGATCTTCAGCACCGGCAAGGCGGCGTCGCCCGGTGCGGCGATGGCCACTTTGCCGGAGGCCCGCAGCACCTTTTCAAACTCGTCGCGCACGATGGCGTCGATCGAGACGGCATTGGCTTGCAAGAAGTTGTTGAACGCGGTTCTCTCGTTCTCGATGGAACCCGACGCCGCCGCGCCGCCGAGGGCGCCGAACATCAGGCCGATGTTCGCGCCGCCGGGGGCGAGCAGAAACAGGTCGCCCTTCTGGACCGTGCTGCTGATGGCCACGGTCTTTGTGCTGGCGCGATCCGAATCACTCAATCGTTGCGTTGACGCGCACGCGCTCAGCACCAAAGCCATGGTGATGGTGAGGATGGCGATTGTTTTAAATTTTTGCATTGTTTCTTCCTAATGGGGTGTAAAAATAATTATTAAGTCGCTATGCGACTGATGAAAACATCGGAAAGCGTGCGACCTCACGCTTTACCAAGCGCATGTCGAACGCGTCCGCGAGATGTCACCGCCCATAGATGCCTGGAAACAAACTCGTCCGCCGAACTTGTGCTGTTGAGTTCGGCTGCCGCATCGCTGCGGACGATATCAGTCGCTGCGAGATACCTTCATCCGCGAAGCAGACACCAACGGTCACGCTGTTAATCGAGTCGGGTTGACCAGGCGCGCTCGTTCTTTGCTTGCCCCCGGGTTGTGCCGTCAGTCAGAAAACGGCCAAGCAAGGGCACAGCCGCTCCGGGGCAAATCGACCGTTGCGCACCCGCTTTAACATAGCGCCTGTTCCACAAAGTCGACACGACACGGCCCAGTCACTCCACTACGCTCAATTGGTAGGCCGACCTCGCGGAACAGGCGTCATGTCTGGCGCCCCTGCGCCGGTGTCAGGCCGATGTGTGCGCTGCGCCAAGCAGAAGGCCGAGGTCGTGTGCGAATGCTAGACTTGACCCCGGCGCTCCGGCGCTATCAGCGATAAGATTCAGCATCTGTGTACCTATCGCTGCCATAGTTACAGATGTTGTACTTACGCCTATTCAATACCTTGCAATCCCCCAACCAGATCCAAAAAGGTGAAAAACTTCCCTTTTTTATAAGAACCAATAGAGCGATCCCCACCCATGAACGGAAAAGGTACTGGAATATAGATTTCGTCTTCCGCCAACTCGCCTAACCGATTCTCGATTAAATCGATTTTTTCTCTTTGAAGAATAGTACGTACAGCTTCCGGATGTGTCAAAAAAGTTTTTTCAAACTCAACTAATGAATTTATATCAAGCGGCACCAACTCGGGACCAATCGTGAACAATATAGAAAATTGCCCAGTTTTTGAATTCCGTAAAAAAACGTCTCCTAAGTAAGTGTATCCAACCAACTCATCAAAATCGTTGGCAATGGTTGCCCATCTGGCCATTACCTTATCGACATTCAGATAGGGTGATAATATTTTATACAAAACAGGGCTCCCAATAATTTAGTGTGAAATTAGATTTAATTCAAGTATTAGAGAGCGAGTAGTTGGTGGTAGCGCAAGAATTTCATTTCCAATTCTATTCGCGTTACCACCCAAGATAGAGTTATTACGCGAAAGTCCTTGGCCAATAATATCAGATGGCAACCCACCCGTAGCCATATCCGGTGTATGAAGCCACGCGTTCCCCTTATCTGCCGGTCCAAATGCTTTTGCAAATGCGCGACCTTCTGCCTCAATACTTGGATCCGAACGATAGTTTTTAATTCGAGTTTGAAGTCCAGTCATCCCTTCTGTTTCGATAATGTCGTTCATGGCGGTTTGGTGTTCCGCCAATTGAATTCTAAGATCCTCAACATCAGTGACTTTATTTGGCTTGAGCTGATGGTTGTATATCAACTTCTCAGTACCGGCAACTTCCGAAACGGTCGCGCCATTTACCCCACCCGACTCCGGCATCGCATAGAGTATACCCCCGGTACGCTGCATATAGTTGGTGACTATCGTGTCAGCCATTGGCGCCAGCGAGGTCAGCCCCGCCATGCCCAACTGGGCTCCCTTGGCATATGCGCCGGGGCTGAACAACTCGCCGCC
>NZ_JBWKQJ010000036.1:0-1179 GCF_059418705.1 Duganella sp. GW821-FHT07F09
CCCGTATGTGAAATGCGATGTGTGGAACTAAGCGTGCGACAAGTAGGGCGGGACACGAGAAATCCTGTCTGAATATGGGGGGACCATCCTCCAAGGCTAAATACTCGTAATCGACCGATAGTGAACCAGTACCGTGAGGGAAAGGCGAAAAGAACCCCGGGAGGGGAGTGAAATAGATCCTGAAACCGTGTGCATACAAACAGTAGGAGCGGACTTGTTCCGTGACTGCGTACCTTTTGTATAATGGGTCAGCGACTTACATTCAGTGGCAAGGTTAACCATATAGGGAAGCCGTAGAGAAATCGAGTCCGAACAGGGCGATAGTCGCTGGGTGTAGACCCGAAACCAAGTGATCTACTCATGGCCAGGATGAAGGTGCGGTAACACGCACTGGAGGTCCGAACCCACTAATGTTGAAAAATTAGGGGATGAGCTGTGGGTAGGGGTGAAAGGCTAAACAAACTTGGAAATAGCTGGTTCTCTCCGAAAACTATTTAGGTAGTGCCTCAAGTATCACCATCGGGGGTAGAGCACTGTTATGGCTAGGGGGTCATCGCGACTTACCAAACCATTGCAAACTCCGAATACCGATGAGTGCGAGCTTGGGAGACAGACGTCGGGTGCTAACGTCCGGCGTCAAGAGGGAAACAACCCAGACCGCCAGCTAAGGTCCCAAAGATTGGCTAAGTGGAAAACGAAGTGGGAAGGCTAAAACAGTCAGGATGTTGGCTTAGAAGCAGCCATCATTTAAAGAAAGCGTAATAGCTCACTGATCGAGTCGTCCTGCGCGGAAGATGTAACGGGGCTAAGCCAGTCACCGAAGCTGCGGATATGCGTAAGCATATGGTAGGAGAGCGTTCTGTAAGCCTGCGAAGGTGTCTTGTAAAGGATGCTGGAGGTATCAGAAGTGCGAATGCTGACATGAGTAGCGATAATGGGGGTGAAAAGCCCCCACGCCGTAAGCCCAAGGTTTCCTGTTCAACGTTCATCGGAGCAGGGTGAGTCGGCCCCTAAGGCGAGGCAGAGATGCGTAGCTGATGGGAAGCAGGTTAATATTCCTGCACCGTCGTATGATGCGATGGGGGGACGGATCGCGGAAGGTTGTCCAACTGTTGGAATAGTTGGTTGCTGCTTCATAGAAGGCGCTTAGGCAAATCCGGGCGCGTAATTCAAGGGAGT
>NZ_JBWKQJ010000036.1:1276-2454 GCF_059418705.1 Duganella sp. GW821-FHT07F09
GCGAACGGGTTGCAATAAACTGGTGGCTGCGACTGTTTAATAAAAACACAGCACTCTGCAAACACGAAAGTGGACGTATAGGGTGTGACGCCTGCCCGGTGCTGGAAGATTAAATGATGGGGTGCAAGCTCTTGATTGAAGTCCCAGTAAACGGCGGCCGTAACTATAACGGTCCTAAGGTAGCGAAATTCCTTGTCGGGTAAGTTCCGACCTGCACGAATGGCGTAACGATGGCCACACTGTCTCCTCCCGAGACTCAGCGAAGTTGAAGTGTTTGTGATGATGCAATCTACCCGCGGCTAGACGGAAAGACCCCATGAACCTTTACTGTAGCTTTGCATTGGACTTTGAATCAATCTGTGTAGGATAGGTGGGAGGCTTTGAAGCGGGGACGCCAGTCTTCGTGGAGCCAACCTTGAAATACCACCCTGGTTCATTTGAGGTTCTAACCTTGGCCCGTTATCCGGGTCGGGGACAGTGCATGGTAGGCAGTTTGACTGGGGCGGTCTCCTCCTAAAGTGTAACGGAGGAGTTCGAAGGTACGCTAGGTACGGTCGGACATCGTGCTAATAGTGCAATGGCATAAGCGTGCTTAACTGCGAGACTGACAAGTCGAGCAGGTACGAAAGTAGGACATAGTGATCCGGTGGTTCTGTATGGAAGGGCCATCGCTCAACGGATAAAAGGTACTCTGGGGATAACAGGCTGATTCCTCCCAAGAGTTCATATCGACGGGGGAGTTTGGCACCTCGATGTCGGCTCATCACATCCTGGGGCTGTAGCCGGTCCCAAGGGTATGGCTGTTCGCCATTTAAAGTGGTACGTGAGCTGGGTTTAAAACGTCGTGAGACAGTTTGGTCCCTATCTGCCGTGGGCGTTGGAAATTTGAAGGGGGCTGCTCCTAGTACGAGAGGACCGGAGTGGACAGACCTCTGGTGTACCGGTTGTCACGCCAGTGGCATTGCCGGGTAGCTAAGTCTGGAAGAGATAACCGCTGAAAGCATCTAAGCGGGAAACTTGCCTTAAGATGAGATTTCCCAGAGCCTTGAGCTCTTTGAAGGGTCGTTCGAGACCAGGACGTTGATAGGTCAGGTGTGGAAGTGCAGTAATGCATTAAGCTAACTGATACTAATTGCCCGTACGGCTTGTCCCTATAACCTTAGCAGGTTGTGGTGAAT
>NZ_JBWKQJ010000037.1:0-1340 GCF_059418705.1 Duganella sp. GW821-FHT07F09
CCTGAGCCTTCCCCTCAAATATTGCTTGTAAACAGAGTGGGTACCTGTTAACTTTCAATCCTAAAAACGGCGCATGCATGGCTGTGTTACCCCTTTCATTCGTAGCGTCCAAACTGCGAATGAAAGGAACAGGCCATGCATGCATCGGTAATCTTACAACGGTTTTTGCAGGAACAGTGCGGCTTTATGCACGCCAAACGCCAGCAATGTGTGGCACGCATAGCCCACGCGGCGTGCTTCAAAGGACTGGGGGTCGTCAAGCTGGCCAAGGGACTCGGACGACCGGAGAAGTTGCGCCAGTCGATTAAATGCTGCGATCGGTTGTTAAGCAATCGACGCTTTCAGCAAGAGCGCATAGCGGTCTACCGTGCTTTGGCCAAGCAGATATTAAGCAAAGCCGACGCAGCGCCCGTTATTGTCGACTGGTCTGATTTACGCGCCGATGGCAGCTTGCAGTTGTTACGCGCCGCCGTCATGGCTGAGGGTCGTGCGCTGACGATTTACGAAGAAGTGCACTCTCAAAGCGAGCTGGGCTCTCCGAGAGTGCACAGGCTGTTTATGCGCCGGCTCAAGACGGTGTTGCCGGCAGCATTTCGGGCCATCATCATCACCGATGCCGGCTTTCGCGCCACCTGGTTCCAGATGCTCGATCAACAAGGATGGGCCTGGATCGGGAGGATTCGCAATCGCGACATGGTGTGTCAGGAAGGGAGCGCAGATTGGGCGGGCTGCAAGACTTTATATGCCTCGGCGACTTTACAGCCTCGCGTGCTTGGCAACTTTTTTTACGCCCGCGCCAATCCAGTTCGATGCTGCCTGACACTGCATCGACGTCCACCCAAACAGCGGCACCATACGACAAAGCTGGGAAAACCTTGCCGCAGCTCCAATAGCAACAAAGCGCGCGCGGCCCAAAAAGAACCTTGGTTGTTAGCTGTGTCGCCACGTCTCAAAGCACTCAGTTCTAGAGAGGTCATTCGTGCTTACGCGGGGCGGATGCAGATCGAACAGACCTTTCGCGATCTAAAGTCGCCGCGCTGCGCATTCGGACTGAGCAACTGTCAGACCCGCAGCGCGCCACGGATGGCCATGCTGCTTCTCATTGGCGCCTTGGCCTCATATGCGCTATGGATCATCGGCTTGGTCAAACGGCGCAGCAACGCCGCGATCAGTTATGGCAGCGCCAAGCAGGGCGTGCCTACCCTGTCGATAGTAGCGTTGGCCATGTTCTGGCTAGATCAGACACGCGACCTATCAGTTACTCGAAGTCAGCTCACCATCGCTCTTGATGAGCTGAGATCGTTGATCCCGACATTTAAAATTTGAGGGGAAGGCTCAGG
>NZ_JBWKQJ010000038.1:0-1222 GCF_059418705.1 Duganella sp. GW821-FHT07F09
CTAGGGAAGCGCTGATTTAATCGCCGCCGCAGTGGCCCAAGTGATCTGTAAGCTGTCAAAATAGTGGCTCCTTTCCACGAGAGACCTGACGATGCAATCGAGCTTTTCGGATGCAGAGTACGCCAACAAAAAGAAGCTGACGCGGCGCGACCGCTTCCTGGCCGAGATCGAGGCCGCGACGCCGTGGGCGGCGCTGGTGGCTGCCCTTCTGCCTTACTACCCGAAAGGTGACGGCCGCGGTCGCCCGCCGATCGGCTTGGAACGCATGCTGCGCATGTATATCGCCCAGCAGTGCTTCGGTTTGTCGGACGAAGGTGTGGAGGATGCGATCTACGACAGCCAGGCCATTCGCGGTTTCGTCGGCATCGATCTGACCCACGAATCGGCGCCCGATGCGACCACCTTGCTGAAGTTCCGGCGCCTGCTGGAGCAGAACAATCTGACCAAACGAATCTTCGACGAGATCAATGGCCATCTGGCCAGCAAGGGCCTGACGATGCGTGAAGGAACCATCGTCGACGCGACCCTGATCGCGGCACCGCCGTCGACCAAGAACCGCGATGGCAAACGCGATCCTGAGATGCACCAATCCAAGAAGGGCAACGACTGGCATTTCGGACTCAAAGCGCATATCGGCGTCGACCTGGCCACCGGCTTGGTCCACACCGTCGTTGCCACCGCAGGCAACGTGGCCGACGTCACGCAAGCACATGCGCTGCTGCATGGCGGCGAGAAGGTCGTCATTGGTGACGCCGGTTACCAAGGCGTTGCCAAGCGGCCGGAAAACACCGACACGAACGTGGAATGGCATACGGCCATGAAGCCCAGTTTGCGCAAGGCGCTCAAGAAGGACAAACTCGGGCGCATTACCGAAAAGCTGGAACAAACCAAAGCCAGCGTGCGCGCCAAAGTCGAGCATTGCTTCCATGTCGTCAAATGCCTGTTCCGTCATCGCAAGAACCGGTATCGCGGCCTGGCTAAAAACACCGCGCAGTTGCACTCGCTGTTTGCTTTCGCCAATCTGGTGTTGGCGCGCAGGTTCCTTGGCGGCGTACACACCCAAGTTGCGTCTTGAGTTTGGAAATGCGGCAAAGGGTGGGCATAAACTAATCATTTCACCCTCAGGCCGACAGATTTTCTTGAGTTTTTCAATCTCAGATCTGTCGAGCCAGTTACATCGCCTTCGAAGCGCTGAAAACTGAATTGATCAGCGCTTCCCTAG
>NZ_JBWKQJ010000039.1:0-1206 GCF_059418705.1 Duganella sp. GW821-FHT07F09
AGATACCGTCTTGAATAGCAAGCCCTTTCACCAAGTAATTGGAGTCGAAGGGCTTGCCGTTGTGGATCACGCCATAAATCAGATGTGCCAGTTTGTGCATGACGGCCCCGATCACGGCTTTCTTTGCCATTCCAGTTGCTGCCAACCGCTCTGCAAACCGATGCAGTATCGGGTTGTGGCGACGCGCCACCAGACTAGGCATATACAGCGCGGCGCGCATTGAGGTGCTGCCAGTCCGACTGATCACCGTTCGCCCTTTCACCGAGGTACCGGAGCTGCGCTGCCTGGGGGTTACACCAAGAAAGGCGGCAAAAGCCTTCGCGTTGTCAAAGCGGCGGATATCACCCAAGTGGCCCAATATCCTGGCCACGGTCGCCATTCCCACCCCGGGAATGCTGGCAAGTAGATCGGCGTCGCGCTTGAGGTCGGGATGGCGATCAATGTGGTCGCCGATGTCACGTTCCAGCTTCTCGATTTCGGCGCTGAGCCAGGCGATGTGCTGCTTGACATGCTGCGCAACCTCTTCCATCCCACCAATGGACAACGCTTCGAGCCGATTCTCTTCTTGCTGGCGGATATCCTTCAAGGCCTGAACGCGGAGCGACCACGCCCGCAGCTGACGCTGCTCTAGTGGCGGTGGATTCCAAGGCAATGGCTTCATCGCGATGCAGTAGCGTGCAATCAGGCCCGCATCAATGACGTCGTTCTTGTTGCGTATATTTTCGCTGTGGCCAAACCCTTTAATGCAGGCCGGATTCACCACGCTAACCATCAGTCCCGCTTGATGCAGCGCCAACGCCACCGGCTCAGAATAGACGCCTGTCGCTTCCATGCAAACATGCAGCGCCGACAGCGGCACCTTGGATTTGCCGAACCAATCGATCAACGCCTGATGTCCTTGAGCAGAATTCTCAACCACCTTGGCCTTGACCTTACCGTTTATCAGCAAGGCCACATCGAGTTTCTTTTTACTTACATCAATACCTACCGCGCATATCGTATCCATTTTTGACCTTCCTCGTATGCAGGCTTACGCGTTGACGCGATGGCCCAAGATACCGTTCGGACTTATAAAATGAAACAGGCGGAGGCGCCTATCTGACCCACGTGCTCCATGGCACTAAGTCCAATCAGCGTCACTCCGCCTGGCCGCATCTACATCTTCATTATCCAATGGAGATGCGGTACGCTCAATATACGAGGTCC
>NZ_JBWKQJ010000040.1:0-1197 GCF_059418705.1 Duganella sp. GW821-FHT07F09
GGTAATCCCCCCATTTTTAGAGCGCGCTAAAAGTAGAGGTTAAGCGGCCAGGGCAAGCTTCTGTTTTGGTGTGATGCCGCCAAGTGCCATGTTGGGCCGGTCGTGATTGTAAGTCCATAGCCAGCGGGTTGCAAAATCCTGGATCTCATCGAGCGTTTCAAACAGGTGATGGGCTAGCCAGTCATAGCGTACCGTACGGTTGTAGCGCTCGACATAGGCGTTCTGTTGCGGCTGTCCCGGCTGGATAAAGTCGATGCTTATGCCGCGCTTTGCGGCCCAAGCCAATGTCACGGCGCTGATGTACTCCGGGCCGTTGTCGCAGCGGATCACTCGAGGTTTGCCACGCCATTCGATGATCCTGTCGAGGGATCGAATAACGCGTTCGGACGGCAATGAGAAGTCAACCTCGATGCCGAGCCCCTCACGATTGTAGTCGTCGATCACATTGAACAAGCGGATACTGCGGCCGTCGGCCAACTGGTCATGCATGAAATCCATCGACCAGGTCTCGTTGATCTGTGTAGGCACGGCCAGCGGCAGTGGCTTTTCCCTCACCAAGCGATGGCGCGGCTTGATGCGCAGGTTCAGTTCCAGCTCGCGATAGATCCTGTAGACGCGCTTGTGATTCCATTTAAAACCCTTCACGTTGCGCAAATACAGGAAACACAGGCCGAAGCCCCAGTTGCGCTGGTTGTTAGTCAGACGTACCAGCCAGTCGGCCACGACAGCGTTTTCCGCGTCGGGCTTGGCGCGATAGCGATAGCAGGTCTGGCTGATGCCAAACGCCTGGCAGGCCAGTCCTATTGTGGCTGAGCGCTGGGCCACGGCCCATTGCGCCATCTCCCGCCGCAGAGATGGCGCTACCATTTTTTTGTCAGGGCCTCCGCGACAATCTCGGCCTTCAAACGTTCTTCGGCATACATCTTCTTCAGGCGCCGGTTTTCGTCCTCCAGCTCCTTCATGCGAGCCATCAGCGAGGCGTCCATGCCGCCGAACTTAGAGCGCCATTTGTAGAACGTGGCGTTGCTGATGCCGTGCTCGCGGCACAGCTCAGGGACTGGTGAGCCACCCTCGGCTTGCTTGAGGATGGCGATGATCTGGCTGTCGGTAAAACGGGACGTCTTCATGCAGAACTTTCAAAAATCTGAGTTTGGAAAATTCTACTTTTAAACGCGATCATTTGGTGGGGGGATTACC
>NZ_JBWKQJ010000041.1:0-1077 GCF_059418705.1 Duganella sp. GW821-FHT07F09
CAGCAGATCTCGGAGACGATGATGCAGCTGAACGACGCCACCCAGCAGACGGTCGAGTCGCTCAAGGCCACCAGCGAGGCGGTGCACCAGCTGCAGTACGCGGCCGGCGACCTGCAAACGAGCGTGGCCAATTTTGCCGTCGCGGCTTAAGCATGGGACAATGCCGCGCCTGACGTGGCCATGGGAGAAGAAAAATGTTGAAGCACTTAAGCATCAAGACCAAACTGTATCTGGGCTTCGGCGCCATCCTGGCCATCATCCTGCTGTTGCTGACGATCGCCTACAACCGGTTTAACAGCCTGTCGGACGCCAACGCCCTGGACCGCCACACGATGGTCGTGATCCAGGCCATCGACAGCCTGCGCAACGATCTGCTGCAAGTGCAGGTGGAGGCGCGCGGCTACTACCTGACCGGCGCGCCGGTGCGCCTCGAACGCACGCGCAAGGAGCTGCGCGATATCCCGGCCTCGGTCCAGCGGCTGCAGTCGCTGGTGCGCGACAATCCGCCCCAGCTGGAGCGTTTCAAGAAACTCGAATCGATGATCGTGGTCTGGGCCAAGGATGTCATCGAGTCGCAACTGGCGATGCGCGAACAAATGGGCGACAAGCCCGGCGCCGCCGACGCCATGGGACACACGCCCCAGCAAACCGGCGGCAACGCGGCCATCGGCGCCATCTACAAATTCATGAACGAGGCGTCCATCGAGGAAAACCGGCTGCTGTCCGAGCGCACCGCCGCCTCCGAGAAGCTGCAGGCGAGCATGCGGCTGGTGCTGTCGGCCGGCGGCGTGACCTGCGTGGCGCTGGGGGCGCTGGTGGCCTGGCTGCTGGTGCGGGCGCTGTCGGCGCCGCTCAACAACCTGACCCACGCCGTCGGCCGCATCGCCGCCGGCGACCAGTCGGCGCGCGCGCCGGTGCTGTCGGCCGATGAACTGGGCAAGGTCACCGTCGAATTCAACCGCATGGCGCAATCGATCCAGGACAGCCAGGCCAACGAGCTGGCCGCCACCAACCTGCTCAAGTCCAAGGTCGACTCGCTGCTCGGCGTGGTGTCGAAGGCCGCCTCGGGCGACCTGA
>NZ_JBWKQJ010000043.1:0-981 GCF_059418705.1 Duganella sp. GW821-FHT07F09
GATGTTGCCGACATCGATGTGCCCGCCGGTGACGATGGTCGACGCCACGCCCGAGGCCAGGCCCGAGGCGGTGTTGGTGATGATGGTGCCCGCCGTGCCCATGTCGCCGCCGAGCGCGCCGCCGACGGTGCCGTCAACGGCCGCGCCCGCACCCGCGCCGGCGGCCGCCGCCGCCACGCCGGTCCAGCTGAAGTGGTCCTGCAAACCGACCGCCACCTCGACGCCTTGCGTGACGACGTTGCCGACGGCCGCGCGGCCGGCCGTTTCCAGCACGCCGGGCCCGGCCAGGCCGCCCAGGAAGCTGTCCGGGTCGGCGGCGGAGGCCGCCGGTCCGATGCCGGCCGAGACGCCGCCGGCGATCGCGCCGAGCGCCACGCCCTTCCAGTTGAAGCCGGACTGCTCGCCGATGCCGATGCCCACCACCTGCGAGGCCGCGCTGGCGGCCGCGCCCGTGACGGCCCCGGCCGCGATGGTGGCGCCCAGGCCGGCGCCCATGACGCCCTCCATCGCCGCCAGCACGATCGGGCCTGCCACCACCGAAACCGCCACCGCCACCACCATCACCAGCACCTTGCCCAGCCCGCCGCAACCGCCGCCGCCGTGGCCCGGCTGGCCGGGCACGAGGTTCCAGAAGTCCGATTCCGAGATGCCGGCGGTGCCGCCGTCGGTCGAGTGGTACACCGTGGTGCTCGACGAGGTGACCTCGCCGGTTGCGCTCGAGGTCACCGTCGCCGTCGACGAGGTCGGAATCTTGACCGAGCCGAGGTGAGACAGGTCCGAGTTGGTGGCGATGCCGTTGGCGTCGGCGATCAGATACCACAGGTCGGCGTTGCCATAGGCCGCCTGCGCCAGGCTTTGCAAGGTGTCGCCCGGTTTCACGGCGACGATGGCGTTGCCCGATTCATCGAAGTAGTTCACGCGCGCGCCGGACGTCGTCGCCGTTGCCGTTGTGGCCGAAGTCGACTCGGTCGACATCGTCGA
>NZ_JBWKQJ010000044.1:0-957 GCF_059418705.1 Duganella sp. GW821-FHT07F09
CATATTCAGACAGGATTTCTCGTGTCCCGCCCTACTTGTCGCACGCTTAGTTCCACACATCGCATTTCACATACGGGGCTATCACCCGCTATGGCTCCTATTTCCAGAGGATTCTGTTATGCGTCATGCTAAAACGTGCAGGCTCTTCCCATTTCGCTCGCCACTACTTTGGGAATCTCGGTTGATTTATTTTCCTGCAGCTACTTAGATGTTTCAGTTCGCCGCGTTCGCTTTGCATACCTATGTATTCAGTATGCAATGACCTAAAAGGCCGGGTTTCCCCATTCGGAAATCTGCGGATCAAAGCTTGTTTGCTAGCTCCCCGCAGCTTATCGCAAGCTACTACGTCCTTCATCGCCTGTAATCGCCAAGGCATCCACCATGTGCACTTATTCACTTGTCCCTATAACGTTAGCCCCTTGCGACTAAACAAAGGAGCGGTTATAGAAATAAGAAGTACTACGTTGTTGCGTTTGTTGATACATACAATCATTACCCATCGCGCCACCTGTCGGTGACACGATCAATAAAAATTTACTTACTTCTTCCAGATTGTTAAAGAACGTACAGCACTTGATCTCTAAAAGATCAAACATAAACATACGCGGTACGCGTTGCTTGCATTTGAACTCTTGGTGGAGGATGACGGGATCGAACCGACGACCCCCTGCTTGCAAAGCAGGTGCTCTCCCAGCTGAGCTAATCCCCCTGAGATTTACTACAGGCAGAAACTGGTAGGGCTGGTTGGACTCGAACCAACGACCCCCGCGTTATCAACACGGTGCTCTAACCAGCTGAGCTACAGCCCCAAATGCTGTTCTTTATATTGACAGTCGATAAGTGTGAACGCTTGATGAGTGAGTCATTGCTGACTCGTGCCACTCTAGAAAGGAGGTGATCCAGCCGCACCTTCCGATACGGCTACCTTGTTACGACTTCACCCCAGTCACGAATCCT
>NZ_JBWKQJ010000045.1:0-647 GCF_059418705.1 Duganella sp. GW821-FHT07F09
AGCAACAGCAATCTCTACGCCGGGCAGAACTACTTCATCCCGGACGATCCGAACGCGTACGGCGACAGTTCGGGGCTGGGGCAGGGCACGCTCAACACCGACAACGCGCGGCTGCAACAGATCGCCAGACAGCAGGCGGACGAGGCGGCCAGCGAGTTGTACCGCGAGTCGAACCGGGCCTCGCCGGCGCGCAACTATGCGGCGCCGGGCGCCGCCGCCGATGGGGGCGTGCCGATGGTTGAACGGACGACCTACGATGCGTTGGGCAATGTGACGGGCTCGGAGATGGTGCCGGTGGACAATCGCCCGCCTATGGCCTACGGCGACCAGATGCGCAATACGGCGGCGGCGATGGGGCAGATAGGCGTTGGGTTCGGTAAGGGCTTGGTCGATGGCGTGCCGGCGTTGCTGACTACGGTCGGTAAGGGCTATGCCTATCTCGGTGCGCTGGTCGGCGAGTCGACCGGCTTGCTCTCGGACGGCGCGACCCAGCGTACGATCGACGCGCTCGATTCGCACGACGGACGTCCGCTGTCGTACGCCAACGGCTTGCAAGCCATGGGTGGTATGGGCGGCGAGTTGTTCAGCCCCGGCGCATATGCCAAGGGAGCCCAGTTGGGCATGGCGGGGCTGACCTCGCTGGCGCC
>NZ_JBWKQJ010000046.1:0-550 GCF_059418705.1 Duganella sp. GW821-FHT07F09
AGCCCCGAACTGTCGCCGTACGCGTTCGGATCGTCCGGGATGAAGTAGTTCTGCCCGGCGTAGAGATTGCTGTTGCTTAGCCCGTTGGCGCGCATGAAGTTGCCCACCGCCTGGGGGTCGCTGGTGCCAAGCAATTTCGAGATGTTGTCGCCGGGGCCGGCCACCTGGCCGTGTCCGGCCACGCTGCTGTAGTAGTTGGGATTGGCGCTTTGTTCGGCCGCGTTGAGCAAGCTGCGGTCGTCCATGCCGCCGTTGACGTCGTCGAGCCAGCCACTATCGATCGGCGTGGTCACCGGGTCGGGCAACGCCACCGGCGCAACCGACACCGGTCCGAAGTCGTCCGCACCGGAGGCGTCGCCGCCACCGCTAGTCGCAACGCCCGGTCCGGCGCTGCCGTCGCCGGAACCGGCCGGCGGCGCGAGCATGCCGCCAACCAGCGCGCCGGCCACCGCGTTGCCGAAGGCGTCCGTCAGGATGTTGCCGACATCGATGTGCCCGCCGGTGACGATGGTCGACGCCACGCCCGAGGCCAGGCCCGAGGCGGTGTTGG
>NZ_JBWKQJ010000047.1:0-546 GCF_059418705.1 Duganella sp. GW821-FHT07F09
ATCGGAGCCCACGCCGCCGTCGAGGAGGTCGTCGCCGTTGCCGCCCTCGAGCGAGTCGTTGCCCTCGCCGCCGAACAGCGTATCATTCCCGCCGACTCCGGTCAGGGTATCGTTTCCACTGCCGCCGTCGAGCAAGTCGGCGCCTTCGTGGGCATAGAGGTAATCGTTGCCACCCAACCCATAGATGCGGTTTCCCGCACCGGCGTAAGCGCTGATGGTCTCCGCGCTGTCTGTACCAATGGTATTGACCCGCGCCAGGATCGCGGCGGTATCCCAAGTGACGCCGTCGCTGAACTTAAACTGTTCGACCTTTTTGCCTGGGTAGGAATTATTGAAATAATCAGAGGACGTCAATTGATCGGTGGTCCCATACCGTAAAACCAGATCATTGCCCTTGCGCTCGATTGTGGTCAATTCGGTCGATTGCACATCGGCAAATTGCACGGTATCGACACCAGTGGCCGACGCGTCTTCCTTGATCGTATCGGGGCCGGCCCCTTTCGCCAGCAGGTAGGTATCGCTGCCGACGCCACCATTGAGGACATC
>NZ_JBWKQJ010000048.1:0-538 GCF_059418705.1 Duganella sp. GW821-FHT07F09
AGCCCCGAACTGTCGCCGTACGCGTTCGGATCGTCCGGGATGAAGTAGTTCTGCCCGGCGTAGAGATTGCTGTTGCTCAGCCCGTTAGCGCGCATGAAGTTGCCCACCGCCTGGGGATCGCTGGTGCCGAGCAATTTCGAGATGTTGTCGCCGGGGCCGGCCACCTGACCGTGTCCGGCCACGCTGCTGTAGTAGTCCGGATTGGCGCTTTGCTCGGCCGCGTTGAGCAGGCCGCGGTCGTCCATGCCGCCGTTGATGTCGTCGAGCGAGCCGATGTCGATCGGCGCGGTCACCGGGTCGGGCACCGTCACCGGCGCGACCGACACCGGCCCGAAGTCGTCGCCATCGGAGACGTCCCCGCCACCGCCGGGCGCCGCGCCGGCGCCGCCGGAACCGGCCGGCGGTGTGAGCAGACTGCCGGCCAGCGCGCCGGCCACCGCGTTGCCGAACGCGTCGGTCAAGATGTTGCCGACATCGATGTGCCCGCCGGTGACGATGGTCGACGCCACGCCCGAGGCCAGGCCCGAGGCGGTGTTGG
>NZ_JBWKQJ010000049.1:0-526 GCF_059418705.1 Duganella sp. GW821-FHT07F09
CCCGTTTCTTCCCTGACAAAAGAGCTTTACAACCCGAAGGCCTTCTTCACTCACGCGGCATTGCTGGATCAGGCTTGCGCCCATTGTCCAAAATTCCCCACTGCTGCCTCCCGTAGGAGTCTGGACCGTGTCTCAGTTCCAGTGTGGCTGGTCGTCCTCTCAGACCAGCTACTGATCGATGCCTTGGTAGGCTTTTACCCTACCAACTAGCTAATCAGATATCGGCCGCTCCAGGAGCATGAGGTCTTGCGATCCCCCACTTTCATCCTTAGATCGTATGCGGTATTAGCGTAACTTTCGCTACGTTATCCCCCACTCCAGGGTACGTTCCGATATATTACTCACCCGTTCGCCACTCGCCGCCAGGTTGCCCCGCGCTGCCGTTCGACTTGCATGTGTAAGGCATGCCGCCAGCGTTCAATCTGAGCCAGGATCAAACTCTTCAGTTTAATCTCTGTTTATTTGCTACTTTCGTAGCACCGTGATTTCTCACGGGTCGCTCACTCAAAATACTGACAGGCCACTA
>NZ_JBWKQJ010000050.1:0-505 GCF_059418705.1 Duganella sp. GW821-FHT07F09
TCGCTGGTGGCCTTGAGCGACTCGACCGTCTGCTGGGTGGCGTCGTTCAGCTGCATCATCGTCTCCGAGATCTGCTGCGCGCCGACCGCCTGCGACTGCATCCCCTGCAGCACGGCGTCGAACTGCGGCGCCAGTTTCTGCACCTGGTCCATCACGCCGGAGAGCTGGTCGGTCACCTGGCGCACCTCGCCGACGCTGCGGCGGATCTCCTCGGAGAATTTGTCCATGCCCATCACGCTGGCCGAGACGGCCGACTGCATCTCCTTGAGCATCTGTTCGATGTCCCAGGTCGACACCGAGGTCTGGTCGGCCAGGCGGCGGATCTCGGTGGCCACGACCGAGAAGCCGCGGCCGGCGTCGCCGGCCTTCTCGGCCTCGATGGCGGCGTTGAGCGAGAGGATGTTGGTCTGGTCGGCGACCTTGGTGATGGTGATCAAAACGCTGTTGATGTTGGACGCCTTCTCCGACAGCGCGGCCAGCTTGGCGTTGATCGAATCGGTGGCCG